>CAZYFY010000004.1:40819-127182 GCA_964647275.1 uncultured Brevundimonas sp. | reverse complement strand
GGCCGCCGTTATGCTGAAGCACCATGCCGGGCTTGATGGTGTTGCCGTTGATCTTGGCCATTTGGGTCTCAGGAAGCTGGGCGTGCCGGATTGCAGGCGCGCGCGAGAATTTTTGACGGCGCTCCCTACAGGTGACAGCCGAAAAGGGCAAGCTGTCGGCCAACCACGGGCAGCCGTCAGGCGGCCGGCAATTCTATCCAGAAGGTCGCGCCATGGCCTTCGCGGCTATCGACACCGATCCGCCCGCCTTGCAGTTCGACAAGTCGCTTGGCCAGGGCCAGACCGATGCCGTGCCCTTCTACGGTCGATCGCTCCATACCCAGGCGATTGAAGGGCTCGAACAGCTCGGCCTGTTTGGCCTCGCTCAGACCGGGGCCATGATCGATTACCTCGATACGAATCCAGCCGTCAGCGCGCTGGCCGGCCTTGAGCTGAACAACCCCACCGGTGCGCCCATATTTGAGCCCGTTGGAGACAAAGTTGGCCAGGATCTGGTTCAAACGCACCGAATCCGCCGTGACGACCTGACGGGTCGGAGCCGGCTGAATTTCGATGCGCATGCCCTGCGATTCGGGGTGCAGGATCGCCGAACGGCGAATGTCTTCCAGCAGGGCCGGAACGTCCACGGGTTTCAGATCGACAGAGACCGCACCGGCCTCGGCGCGCGAGACGTCCAGAAGATCATAGGCAAGGGTTTCGATCTGCCGCGCGGTCTTGACCAGCATTTCGGCCATTTCGATCTGGGTGTCGGTGGTGGCCCCCAGCTTGCCGTCACGCCATAGCTCACCGATCCCGATGACGCCGGCGATGGGGCTTTTGATTTCGTGGCTGACGTTGGCCAGCAGGCGCGACTTGCCGTCCGAAGCGCGCTCGGCCCGCAACTGTGCCGCCTTGGCCTTGCGGGTCAGGCCGTCGCGTTCTTCCAGAACCGCCACCACGATCAAGATCGGCAGATAGCCCACGAGGGCCAGGACCTGGGCCATGATGGCGCGACCCGGACCATCAAACAGATCGGCATAGGGGCCATACCCCTGCATGCTGCCACCCACGGCAAAGGTGGTGATCAGAATGATGACAGCGGACATGCCGATATAGCGGAGGCGCACCGCAACCAGCAGGGCCAGGGGCGCTGACAACACCCCGACGGGGGCCGCCCAGGGTGAAAAGATCGAATAGTACAACAGGCCTGCGAAGCTCAGCAGAACCACGGCCTCGAACGCCCGCGCCGGAGGGCGAAGCCGCAAGGCTTCAGGCCGGCTCAGGCCCAGAATCAAACCACCAACCCCTGCGATCGACAGGGCGTGGCCCAGCCACCAGGTCAGAAACGTCGTGGTGATGTCGGCGCCCTGAAGCACAGCCAGTCCGGCTGCGGCCAGAACCGCCGAAGGCAGGGGGGCCAAAAGGACCGCGGTCGCCAGAAACCGCATCACCCCATTGATGGTCGTCAGATTGAGGCCGTCACCGAAACGACGCGCCAGACCAACCGCCAGAACGATTTCCAGCATGTTGGCGACAGTGAACAGGGTCGTCTGCTCGAAGCCGTTCCCGACCAGAATTTCGGCCACCGCGATGGCTATGGTCAGCAGGGCCGCGAAACAGAGGTCCCAGGTTCGTCCGCGATCCTGCCGGAGCCAGACACCGACTGCCAGGCCGCCGGCTCCCCACAGGGCTGCAACCAGACCTGCCGAGCGCGCAAACAGCACGGCCACCACGACCAGGGCGATGACGCCCAGGGCCGCTGCAATCGGCTCAAACGGCTTGGAGACGAAGAGCGCCGCGCCACCGTCGTCCAGACGCGATCCCAACCGCCATGCGCGGGCGGGGCGGACAGCTCCGGGGGGGTTGAGCACTGGGCTCACGCTCATTGGGACGGCCTCGATGCAGACTAGGCGGGCAGCGTAAGGCCGAGCTCCCTAAAATCCCCCTAAGACACGGCCCTCTCGGCAAGGCCCGCGGCAATGGCGGTATTGATCAGCACGACGGCGGCCGCAGGCCCGCTGGAATGATCCCAAACGCCGGATCCGACACACAGAAAATCAGCCCCGGCTGCCGCCAGCTGTGCCGCCGTGTCCGCCGTGATGCCGCCGATCGCAACACAGGGCGTCTCCATGGTTTCCTGCCAGATGGTCAGGATCTCGGGAACGGCTCGTGTCAGAGCCTCCTTGGTCTGTGTGGGATAGAAGGCTCCGAACGCCACATAGTCCGCGCCCGTTTCTGCCGCTTCCATGGCCAGGTGGCGGCTGTCGTGACAGGTGACGCCGACGATCCGGTCCGGCCCGACATCCCGACGGGCAGCCGCATAGGAGCCGTCCGTCTGCCCGATATGGACGCCATCCAGACCCAAGGGCTTCACCAGGTCGGGCCGGTCATTGAGGATGACCGCCACGCCGCGCGCCTGGGCGATGGGCGCAAGGACCGCAGCCACGCGCCGGATTTCATCATCCTGCGCCGGTTTCAGCCGGATCTGGAGGCAGGCGACATCGCCGGCATCGAGGGCACCCTCAAGATCGCGCGCAAAGGCGTCCAGGTCCGCGATCACCGGCGGGGTCAGAAGGTAGAGACGACATTCGGGTGCAGGCATGGACGGGTGGTGCGCGCGATGGGCCCGGGCGTCAATCCTTGGTCGGCACGCGTGGCGTCAGATCGATCCGCCGCACCGAATGGATGCGACCCGAGCGGACCTGACCTTCGATCAGATCATAGCCGACCAGGGCGAAGATCCGGTTTCCAATGAAGATGGGCCGGGCGTCCCCATACCAGTCGACACAGGAGGCCTGGCAGTGATCGTCTTCGGCGTCAGACCAGCTGTACAGTTCACCCAGTTCGGTGAGCCGATCGTTCAGGCGACGCAGGAAGACGACGCTGGCATCGACGTCGCTGTATCGATTGCCGCTCGACTGTTCAAACACCGGCAGACCGAGAATTCCGACCTCGCCATCCGTCGACCCCGGATCGGGACGATAGAAGAAGGCATGGCTGCGGTATTCAGCCTGACCGGCGTCCTCCATCAGATAGGACCCGGCGAAGCCTGGCTGGGCTCGAAGCCCGGCAGGGGTCAGGTTGTAGGTTCTGAAGGACAGGCCCTCTTCATTTTCGGTCAGGATGAGGGCGTCTCGTCCCATCGGCTCGATGCGTACGACACCGCCATCCAGAACATGGGTCTGAACGGCACCCTGATCGAGCGAGACGATGTTCAGAACGCCCCCGGCGGGCTGCCACAGGTCGTTTCTGACCCCCACCCCATAGAAGAGGTGCCGCCCGACAAACCGGTTCCTGACGCCATAGCCGCTGTTTTCGGGCAGGGGCGGCAGCTGGCGATAGTCCTGGGGCCTGGCCTGGCCCGAGCCATCGCCGAAGCGGTTGAGATCCAGGGTCAACAACGCCGCGCTGCCGTCGACGAACCAGGGATTCCACATGGCATCGCCGTAGCCATTGCTGAACACCAGCGCATACAGCCGATTGTTGGCGGTATCCTCCTCCAGCGAGAACTGGTCGGCGGGGGCCCCGTGAACCTGCAGGGCGCGCGGGCGGCCTTCGTTGAACGGCAGGCGATAGACGATGGATTCCGGCAAACCCGCATCCGCGCTTCGTCGCCAACCAGTCAGCCACAGATAGCCCGCATCCGCCGAGGCATAGAAGGTCCGCGCCTCGGACCCGATCACCGCCGTCGCGCGACAGGTCAGTTCCGGCGCAGTCAGTTCGCACCGGGTCACGGCATGGATCGCCTCCGGCTCCCCCAGGCTGTCGGGGGCCCGGTAGATGTCACGGGCCGTGACGAGCGGGCGCTCGTCCGCCGCCTCATCCTTGCCGGCCCAGCGCGAAAGGATCGGAATATCGGCCAACGGGTCCCGGCGGCTGACATAGGCCGGCGTATAGAGGATCAGGTCGTCGCCCAGCAGCCGTGAAGCGTAGTTGGTCGAGGAATAGTAGTCGTCGGTGGCGATGTGGTGGCTGTCGACAAAGGTGATCCGGCCTTCGGCATCCAGCCGGAAGCGATTGATCTGTGTGCCCGTGACCGCGCCGTCATAGAGATAGCCGATCACCACCACCCAATCGCCCGACACGAGCATCTCGTCGTACCAGGAGCCCGGATCGACGGGAAAGCCGGGCGGATAGGCGTTGGCGCGGTCGACCGCCCGCAAGCCCCCCTCGGAAATGTCAGCCGTAAACAGCCGCCCTCGCCTGAGGATGATCAGGGTGTTTCCACGCAGCTTGACGATATCGCCCTCGTCAACGCCGAGCGCCTGATTGTTGGTGATGGTGGTTTCGCCGGTGCTGTCAGGCGTCTCCGTCACGGCGGTCACGGGAGATGTCGAGGCGAACTGGGGTGCCGAAATTCGCGAACCGGTCACGACGACTTCGTCGACCTCGCTGCCATCCCCTGGGCACATGGCCGGATCGGGGTCATCACAGGCGGGTGGATCCTGCTGGGCCTGATCAGCCAGCCAGGTCTTGAGCTCATCTTCAGACTGAAACGCCTGCAAACTGACGGTCTGGGCCAAAGCCGGGCTTGCCAGTCCCAAACCCGCAACCAATCCAAGGCTCACCAGAATTGTCCGCATTGCCCCCTCCGCGTCTGCAGGCATTGGGCCGGGCGAATGCGGCGCAGGCGGGCGCGGAATGCGGCAGAAATCGGGCCATGCGGCTCGCTTGCGAACGCCTTGCAATCGCGGGCCCGCGCATGATATGTAGAGTCATTCGCAACCAGTCGGGCCGCGTTCCTTGTACGTCTGTAACTGCAACGGCATTCGTGAACGTGAAGTCCACGCCGCCATCGAGGCCGGCGCGGAGCGGCCGCGCGACATCTTCGCCGCCCACGACTGTCAGGCCCAATGCGCCAAATGCGTCTGTGACATGCGCCGCATGATCCAGGACGCGCGTGAGATGTTCGCCATCGCTGCCGAATAGCCCCCGCTCGTCAGAGCAAAAATCATTCGCAATATCAATGTGATGAGAAACACTCTCATCTGAACCATTGACGATTCAGCGTGTTACACAGGGACATCGGCGCCGACGGATTCGTGCGCCGCGGCCGACAGGAGGGCCGGGACATGAAGGGCGATCCCCAGATCATCAAACTGCTCAATGCCGTGCTCACCAACGAACTGACGGCGGTGAACCAGTATTTCCTGCACGCGCGGATGTTCGAAAGCTGGGGCCTGACGCACCTGGGCAAGATCATCTACGAGGAATCGATCGGCGAGATGAAACACGCCGACAAGCTGATCAAGCGCATCCTTTTCCTTGAGGGCCTGCCCAACCTTCAGGACCTGCACAAGCTCAAGGTCGGCGAGACGGTGCCGGAATGTATGCAGGCCGACCTCAACGTCGAGATCTCCGGTCGCGCCGACCAGATCGAGGGCATCAAGCTGTGCGAAACCACCGGCGATTTCGTCAGCCGCCAGATCCTGGCCGAGATCCTGTCCGACACCGAGGAACACATCGACTTCCTCGAAAACCAGATCGGCCTGATCAAGCTGATGGGCGAGCAGAACTATATCCAGTCGGCCATGCAGACGATCGAGCCGGACGGGGCGGCGACGGGCGGCTAGCCCCTCACCTCTCACTTGACCATCCAGGCCCAAGGCCCGAAGGCTTGGGCGTGACAGAAGCCCCCATCCTCGTCCTCGGCGCGACCAGCCTGGTCGGTCGCTTTGCCCTGCCCCGGCTGGAGGCGGCGGGGGTGGCGCACGTGCCGGTGTCACGCCGGCCAACGGTGGGCTGGTTGCAGGCAGACGTGACGACGCCGGAGGGACGCGCCGCCCTGCCGGCGGCAGCCACAGTGCTGTCCCTGTCGCCGATCTGGCTGTTGCCGGAGGTGATGGCCGCCTTGCAGGCCAATGGCATGACCCGCCTGATCGCCTTTTCCTCGACCAGCGTGGTGACCAAGGCGACATCAGGCAGCGGCTATGAACAGGGCGTCGTGGCCGATCTGATGCGCGGGGAGGCGGCCGTTCGCGACAGCGGTGTCGACTGGACCATCCTGCGCCCGACAATGATCTATGCCGAAGGTCAGGACGGGAACGTCAGTCGTCTGGCCTCGATCGCGCGACGGTTCGGCGTCCTGCCGATCTCGGGACAAGGCGAGGGTCGGCGCCAACCCGTCCACGCCGATGATCTGGCCGGTGCGGCGATCGCGGCCCTGTCTGCACCTGCATCGATTAGCAAAACCTATGCGCTGGCCGGTGGCGAGACCCTCACCTATCGGGATATGTGCGCACGTATTTTCGAAGGGCTGGATCGGCCTGCGCACATCGTCGGTCTGCCACCTCTGATCTGGAAGGCCGGACTGCTGCTGGCCTCACCCTTGCTGCCGGGTGCGACCACGCAGATGGGCGAGCGCATGGATCAGGATCTGGTGTTTGATGACACCGAGGCCCGCAACGACCTCGCCTGGACACCACGGGACTTCTACCCGCGCTTCTAGGTCCGGTGCGCTTTCACGGGCTGGTCCGGAGTCCCCAGCCGCAAACCCTTGTCAGCCACCAGCACCACGACCTCGGTGCCCGCCGCCGCCCAGCCGCGCAGGGTTTGTTCGAACGGGGCCTTCTTCCAGGCCTGGGGCGTGGACGGATCGACCTCGACGATAATCCGGCCTTCGTCCTGATGCAGGAGGAATCCTGCCCGATCCGGTCGCCAGTCCTCCGACAACGACGGCGTCAGCAGCCAGCCACAGTTGAACCCCCGGCACTCGGCGGGTCGGTCGGCATAGATGTCGCAACCGCTACGCCGGCGAAAATGCACGCACCATTTGCGCGGCGGCTTGTTCAGCGACGGGGCGGACAACAGCTTGCAGCACATGCCGCACTCGCCACACCCTCGCGCCTCGGCGAGCTCGGCCACCTAGTTCAGGGCTCCGGGACGTTCGCTATCCAGCGAAAAGGCCGGGATTTCGACTGCCAGCACCTGTCCATTGGCATCGACCATGCCGTAACTGCCGACCATGACCCCCGACGAGGTGCTCAATGGACAGCCCGACGTATAGCTGTGGGTCTGGCCGGGCCGGATCACCGGCTGCTCACCGATGACGCCCGGGCCCTTGACCTCATCCACGCACCCGAGCGCATCGGTAATGATCCAGTGGCGGGTCAGAAGCTGGATCTCTTCTTCGCGCTGGTTTTCGATTTCGACGGCATAGGCCCAGACCCACCGCCCCTGGGATGGGTCGGATTGTTGAGACAGGAAGGTCGGCGTCACCCGCACGACCACGCCCTGGGTTTCGGCCTGATAGGCTGTCATTGGCCCGCCCTTGCGCGAGCCGCTTCCAGATCTTCGGGATTGTCCACGGAGATCGGGGCCTCATCGACAACGGCCGCCCAGATCGAAAGCCCGAGCTCCAGAGCGCGGAGCTGTTCCAGCTTTTCACGGCGTTCCAGCGGCGACGGCGGCGCAGCACAGAACCGCTCCAGGGCCGCCCGGCGATAGCCGTAGATGCCGATATGACGCCAGACCGGCCCGTCGCCATAAAGGGTCGAGCGCGTAAAATAGAGCGCCCTGCCCCGGTCAGCCGCCGTCAACGACAGGATGGCCTTGACCACATCCGGGTTTGTCCTGTCCGCAGTCGACGCTTCGGTGGCGACTGCCGTTCCTATGTCGCAGGCGGGCTCTTCAGCCATCAGACGCGCAACCGCCCCGACCGTCGCCGGGTCCACAAACGGCATGTCGCCCTGAAGATTGATCACAGACTCAAACTGTCCGGCCGGATCGACCTCGTCCAGGGCCGCCCGCACGCGATCAGAGCCGGACGGCAAGGCCGGATCGGTCAGGACGGCTTCGCCCCCCATCGCACGGACCACGTCGACGATTTCGCGATCTCCGGCGGCAACGACGACCGGCCCGATGCCGGCGGCTTGCGCCTGACGCTGGGCCCGCACGATCATGGGAATGCCGCCGATATCGGCCAGCGGCTTGCCCGGCAATCGCTGTGCCGCCATGCGGGCGGGAAGGATGACAATGGCGGAAGACACGCCTTTCGACTCCAGTTTCGACGCCGGGCCGGTTGCGCCCTTGGCCATACGGTGTAAGAGAGCCGACGCAACCAGAGCAAGGGCAAGGCGGCTTCAAGGCATGAGCGGCGACCTCCAGTTCAACAAGATCGCGGGCGCGGGCCTGGCGACGGTCTTCACGATTCTCGTCGTCAACACCATTGCTGACGGGGTTTATCATCAGGAAGCCCCTGAAAAGATGGGCTATCATGTTGAGATCGCCGAGGCCGGCGGCGGGCCTGCCGAGGCCGAGCTGCCGCCGGATTGGGGCACGGTGCTGCCGACGGCTGACCTGGCGGCGGGCGAACAGGCCTTTGCGCGCTGCGCGACCTGCCACACCATCAATCAGGGCGGAGCCAACGGCACTGGCCCGAATCTGTTCGGGATTGTCGGCAATCGCGTCACCCACGCGGCCGGCTTCAGCTATTCGTCGGCCATGCAGGCCCACGCGGCAGAGGCCCCGACCTGGGGCTATGACGAGCTGGATCACTTCATCACCAACCCGGCCCGTTATGTTTCCGGCACGGCGATGACCTTCGGCGGTCTTCGCAACACCGAAGAACGAATCAATCTGATTGCCTATCTGCGCAGCCAGGGCTCGACCAATTATCCGATCCCGGCCCCCGACCCCGCCCGCCAGCCTGGAGCCGCGGCAGCGGCTGAGGGCGACGCTGCCGCAGCTGAGGCCACTGCCGGTGCCGACACCACGGCGGCTGATCCGGCTGCCGTTTCGGACGTGCAGGCGACCGAGCCCGGCGCAACCGAATAGCCTTAGGCTTCAGAAACGCCTCAAATGGCCTGCGTCGCCATCCGGCTCCAGGCTAGAGTCGGCGCAGGACCGGCTGGCCTGCGCCGCGCGCCCGCCAGCGCGCATCGACCTGATTAAAGGCTTCGATAACGACTTCACCGGCCTCGGGACAGGCGTGGATCACCTGGTCGTCGTCCACGAAGATACCGGCATGGTGGCCCACCCATACGGTCAGGTCGCCACGCCGAGGTGACGAGACCGCCTCACCGAGGCCGGCCTGCAGATCCGAGACGCGCGGCCCCGGCCTGCCGCAGGCCAACAGGGCTTGCTGGACGAGGCCACCGCAATCGATGCCCGCTCGTGACCGTCCGCGCCACCGATAGGGTGCGCCCAGCAGACGTTCCGCCGCCGTCGCCAGATCAGGATCGAAGACCTGAAAATCTGCCAAGAGTTCCGCCTCGATCGGGTCTGAATCCGTGACCAGGGCATTCAGCGGAAGATCTGCTTCGGCGCTGGCGACCCGATGCGTCGGCAGGCCTCTGACAGGTCCGAGCAGATCGCTTTCGATATGGCCGACCGTTCCGTCGCGACGCGCCCGGCCCCAACACCGACCATCGACCTCATCCAGCACGTCGAAGAGTTCGCCGAAGAGAATCTCGCCCACCGGCTCGCCTTCTTTGTCCGTGATCGGCGCAAAGCCCAGGACACACCGGCGGGCCACCGTCGGGCGATAGGCTCCCGCAGGCACCAACCCCTCCAGGGCCTGTTCAGCCAGGTCCGGGCGCGCCAGCAGGAAACGCGGATCAAGATCGCAAACCGAAGTCACGCCGTCCGATAGGCGCAAAGACGAAAAAGCCGGGTTAACGCCGGTAGCGATCCGACAGAACCTTGAACAGGGCGCGTAGCCCTTGCGCGGCCCCGCCCATCGGCCAGCCGGGTCGCGCCCGATTGTTCCAGGCGAAGATATCCAGGTGCACCCAGCTGCCCGTCTCGGGCGCAAACCGTTGCAGGAACAGGGCCGCCGTCACCGACCCGGCCAGAGACCATTCCGCCGCATCATTGCGGACATCGGCGATCTCGGCGCTGACGGCCTCGCGGTAGCCGGCCCACAGCGGCATCCGCCACAGCGGATCGTGGCGATCCGCCGCAGCCGCTCGGATCGCCTCGGCCAGATCCTCGTCGTCGGTGTAATAGGGCGGCAGCTCCGGCCCCAGCGCCACCCGTGCCGCGCCCGTCAGGGTCGCGAAGTCCACCGTCAGGTCCGGCGAATGCTCACCCGCCCTGGCCAGGGCGTCGGACAGGATCACCCGGCCCTCGGCATCGGTATTGCCGATCTCGATGGTCAGGCCCTTGCGCGAACGGAGAATGTCGCCGGGACGGAAGGCATCGCCCGAGATGGCGTTCTCGACCGCCGCAACCAGCACCACCAGCCGAACCTTGAGCCCCGCCTGCATAACCAACCGGCCCAGAGCCAGGGCGTGGGCCGAGCCGCCCATGTCCTTTTTCATGTGGCGCATACCCGCCGCGCCCTTGATGTCCAGCCCCCCGGAATCAAAGACCACGCCCTTGCCGACCAGAGCGACCAGCGGCAGGTCGGTCTGGTCAAGGTTCCAGCCGATCTCGATCAGACGCGGCGCACGGTCTGCGGTGGCGGCACGGCCAACGGCGTGAATGGCCGGATAGTTCTCTTCGAGCAGGGCGTCCCCGAGCGTCACCGTTACGGAGGCCTCGTGGGCCTCGGCAATCTCGCGGGCAATCGTCTCGATCTGAAGCGGCCCCATATCGCCGGCGGGCGTATCGACCATTTCGCGCGCCAGCAGACTGGCGGCGGCGATGGCGCGGACATCGTCCACCGCCTTGCCCTTGCCGACCACCAGCCGGGCACGACCCCGCTCGGGCCGGGTCTTGTAGCGGTCAAACAGATAACCGCCTTCTGCCCAGCCATGGGCGAACAGCAGGACATCCAGACCTTCGGGTGGCTCCGTCAGTTGATAGTCGCCCCTGGGCAGACGTGCCGCCAGCGACCGGGACATCAGCGGATCGACCGCCCCTTTTCCGGTCCCGGCCCAGACCCCGCGGACCTCGCCGTCATGGGCCGTCTGAAACAGGATCTGACCCGCCTGGCCCTTGAAGCCCTGCCCCTCACCCAGGGTCTTGAGCCCGGCATCGGCCAGCCCCTCGAACTCCGCCTCTGAAATGAGATGAAGGGGGGTCGCGGCTTCGGACCGTTCGATCAGGACATCCGGCATGTTGGGCCTTTCGCGGGTTAACCAATCCTTGACCGGCGCAGGATGAGACTCTTGGCATCCAGGCCGACCGGGAACCGTCTGTCATGTCGCCCAAGACCCTCGCCTTCGCAACCATTGCTGCGGTGACACTCGTGTCTGCCGCGCCGGCTCAGGCCCAGATCTGGCCGTTCGGACGGGACCGCGAAGCCGCTGCCACACCGGCCCCGCCGACGCCGACCGCCACGCCGTCGACCCCATCCGACCGACGCGTCGCCAGCGCCGAGGACCGCGCCCGCGCGGCCCGGCTCGACCCCCTGTCGCGGGCGGTCTTCTGGGCTGCGGAGGTGTCGATCGCGCCTCAGGACGCCGAGGCCTATCTCAATCTGTCACAGGCCCAGCGCGAGCTCCGCCGCTATTCAGAAGCCGCCGACAGCGCCCACCAGGCCCTGCTGATCGCGCCGAACGACCGCCGCGCCTTGATGCAGCTGGCGCGCGCCAAGATTTCCGAAGGCCAGGCCTTCTACGCCATCGCCCCCCTTGAGCAGGCCCGATCCATGGATGCCCGCGACTGGGAAGCCGCATCCCTGCTGGGTGTGGCGCTCGACCAGATCCACCGTCGCGAAGAGGCGCGTCAGGCGTGGGCTGAGGCCCTGGCCCTGTCCCCGGACAACCCATCGGTCCTGACCAATATGGCCCTCGCCATGGCCGCCGACGGCCAGACCGCCGATGCTGAGGCCCTGCTGCGCCAGGCCGTCGCCCTGCCGGGCTCTACGCCCCAGATGCGGTTGAACCTGGCCCTGATGATCGGCTTGCAGGGCCGCACGGCCGAGGCCGAGCAGATCCTGCGCCGCGAGCTGCCGCCTGAGCTGGTCGAGCAGAACCTGACCTGGCTGCGCCAGGCGTCAAACGCCGCCGCACCCGCCGCCCCGGCCAATGCCCGTAACTGGGACGCCCTGCGCGCGGGCTGAACCCGCGGCACCTGCCCCCCGCCCCTTTGAAGGCGTCCGCCTCAGCGGACCTGCCGTGAGACACATCGACGGCGGCGAGGCCCAAGCCATCCGAGCCGCCCCGCGCGCGACCGCACGCCGGAGCCCCTGCTCCGCCCCGTTGGAGGCGTCCGCGTCAGCGGACCTGCCGTGAAACAAAGGATGGTGCCCCGGGTCGGACTCGAACCAACACGACCTTTCGGCCAGCAGATTTTGAGTCTGCCGCGTCTACCATTTCGCCACCGGGGCCGGGGGCAAGGCCGCGCAACATAGGGCGTTGCGCCGGGCGGTCAATCGCCCGACAGTCTTGGCGTCGATTTAGCTGCGCCGGCCGCAGTTGTTGCGGACGAACTTCGACCTTTCAGCCTGTAGCAGGGCGCTGAGCGACTACTGACCTGAGGCCTCGTTTGCGCCCGCCATCAGTCGGCGGCCCCGAATGTACATCTCGATGCGCTGAACCACGACCAGACCGATGGCGAACAGCATGAAGGCGTCGGTCACCGCCACCGCATTCAGATGCCAGCTGTCGGCGTTGGAGACGAGATAGGCATCCAGCCCGCGCCGCACGACCAGCAAACCGACGATCAGCACCAAGCCTAGCGGCGACGGCATGGCCATAAGTTGCCCGGTCCCGGCATCGCGGTGGATGTCGATGGTCCGGCCCCGCCACCAGCCCGCCAGACCGCCCAGTCCAAGCGCCAGGGCGAAGGCCGAATAGGCCCACAGGCCAAATGGCCGATGGGGCGTGAAGTACAGACCCATGCCGATACCCAGCACCACCAGGGTCGGGACGATCCACATACGGTTCAGGTGCAGTCGCCGAGGCCGCCGGCTGCGCATCAGGATGATGACAAGGATCGCCATCGGAATGGCAATCGGAAGGACCTGGTCCGGGGTCATTCGGTGAATCCCAACCGTTTGAAACGACAGACGTCTCTTTGGACCTACAGCCCGCGATAGATCCGACCCAGGCGCATGACGAAGGTCACGCGCTCCAGCTCGGTCACATCGGTCAGGGGGTCGCCCGAGACGGCAATCAGATCCGCCGCCATGCCGGGACGCAAGGCCCCCACCTCGTCTGCGACTTGCAGGTGATCGGCGGCCCGCACGGTTGCGGCCTGAATGGCCTCCAGCGGGGTCATGCCGCATTGAACCAGCAGAGCGAACTCCTGGGCATTGTCGCCGTGGGCCGAAACGCCGCTGTCCGTGCCGAAGGCGATCTGCACCCCGGCCTGATGGGCGCGACGGCACATGTCCAGCATCAACGGTCCGGCCTCTAGTGCCTTGGCGGTCTGGGCCGGAGAGAGGAAATTGTTTGGGCCCGAAGCAATCCGGGCCACGAAATCTCCCGCCAGAAGGGTCGGGATCAACCAGGCCCGGTTCTGACGCATCAGCCGGATGCCCTCGTCGTCCAGATAGGTGCCGTGCTCGATGGAATCGCCTCCGGCGCGCAGGAAGGCGGTAATCCCGTCGGCACCATGGGCATGGGCGGTGACCCGCCGACCCATGCTGTGGGCGGCCTCAACGATGGCCTCCAGCTCTGCATTCGAAAACTGCTGGCCCAGGCCCGCCGCCGTATTGGACAGAACCCCTCCGGTGGCGGTGATCTTGATGACGTCGGCACCCAGGCGGATCTGCTCGCGCACGGCCCGGCGGCAATCGTCGGCCCCCGAACACACGGCCTCGGAACGCAGGATTTCGAGAACCTCGGGGCGATAGCCATGGCTGTCGCCGTGGCCACCATGGACGCTGATCCCGGCTCCCGACGCAATAATCCGTGGGCCCGGCACCCGTCCGCGCGCTACCGCGTCCCTCAGGGCGAAGATGGCTTCTGAGTTGGCCCCCAGATTAGCGACGGTGGTAAAGCCCGCCTCCAGCGTGACCCGGGCATAGTAGGCCCCCTCCAGCGCCTGGGCAGACCGGGTCATGGTCACTGCATCGATCCGGTTGGTCGGGCCCTGCTGACCCAACAGGTGCACATGGCTGTCAATCAGACCCGGCAGAACGAAATCATCCCTCAGATCGACAACCCGGCCCTGGCCCTCGCCGACGAAGCCATTCTCAATGCGAACGACGCGGCCATTCTGAATGACGATCGTTTGATCGGTCGCGACCCGGCCTGTCGCGGGATCCGCCAGCAGATGCCCGGCCTGAACAAAGGTCAGGGCGTCCTCCGCCGGCTCGACCTGGGCTGCTGCCGGCGTCAGTCCGAGAAACGCGACCGCCGCCGCGACAAGCCATGATTTCATCTGGTTACTCCCCCCAATGAGTCTTGGTTACTCTACCGCGCTGACTCGTCGCACGGGAAGCGACTTGATCCTGGCCCCAGGTTTGCAGATAACTTTCGATCTAGTTCTGCGTGCTCGGGGGGTATCTCCATGTCGCTATCCAGACGCGGCCTGTTGGTCGCGGGGGCCGGTATTGCCGTTGCCGGCTGTGCATCCAACGCCCAGATGGTCGAAACGCCGGCCCCGGCTCAGCAGGCCTGGGCACCGGCCACACCGGTTCAGCGTATGGCGGCACCGCCTCTGGACCCGCGCGGTCTGGTTCCGCGCGACCTGCGCGAGCAGGCCCTCGCAGCCCTGGATCGTCACGCCTGGTCGCTGCCGAACCGCGATCGGATCTATATCGTTAATTTTACGCAGCATTCCGCCGAACCTCGCCTGTACGAGCTGGATGTGATTTCCGGCGAGGCGCGAATGTTCCACACCGCCCACGGCGTGGGCTCGGACCCGTTCCACTCGGGTTATGCCCACGGGTTTTCGAACATTGTCGATTCCAACGCCTCGTCGCTGGGTGTCTATCGGACATCGGGCATGGGCTGGGGCGTGCGTCACGGCCAGAACGTCCTGCTGGACGGCCTGGAAGAAACCAACAACGCCGCGCGCGAGCGCGCCATCATTGTCCATGCGGCCGACTATTGTGAGCCGGAATGGCTGGCCCGCGAGGGCAAGCTGGGCCGCAGCTTCGGCTGTTTCGCAACCAGCTTTGCGACCTTGGACTTCCTGCGCCCGCGTATGGACGAGGGCCGGCTTCTGTACGCCGCCCGCTCGATCTAGGCCGTTTCGCCCCGCTCCAGCGCCCGCCAGCCGATATCTGACCGGTAGAAACCGCCCGGCCAGTCGATCTTGCGGATCGCCGCATAGGCCCGCTCGCGCGCCTGCGTCACATCCGCGCCGCGGGCACAGACATTGAGCACACGCCCCCCCGCTGCCGTCAGACGACCTTCCTTGTCGCGCGCGGTCCCTGCGTGGAAAACCTGAACATCGGGGCCGAAATCCTGTTCGGCACCCCGGATGATCGAGCCGGACAGCGGGCTATCCGGATAGCCCTTGGCGGCCATGACCACACAGACCACCGTATCGGCATGGAATTCGGGAGACGGCAGCCGCCCCAGATCGCCCTGGGCGCAGGCCAGCAGATACGGAGCCAGATCGCTCTTCAGCCGCATCATCAGCACCTGGCATTCGGGGTCGCCGAAGCGGGCGTTGAACTCGACCAGACGCGGGCCCTGGTCAGTGGCCATCAGGCCGGCATAGAGAACTCCGCGATAGGGGTTCCCCTCCGCCGCCATGCCCGCGATCGTCGGACGGATGATCCGCGCCTCTGCCGCCTCAACCAGTTCGGGCGTAAACACCGGGGCCGGCGAATAGGTCCCCATGCCGCCGGTATTGGGGCCATGATCCCCGTCAAAGGCGCGCTTGTGGTCCTGGGCCCCGCCGAACAGGACCGACCGGGTTCCGTCCGACAGGGCGAACAGCGAGGCTTCCTCGCCCTCCATGAACTCTTCGATCACAACCCGGGCACCGGCCTGACCGAAACGACCGCCCAGCATGGCATCGATCTCATGGCCGGCGTCGCGGGCATCGGGGGAAATCACCACGCCCTTGCCGGCCGCCAGTCCGTCCGCCTTGATGACATAGGGCGGTTTGAACACCGACAGGGCCTGCCGGGCCTCAGCGGCCGTCTCATAAACCCCATAACCGGCCGTGGGGATTTCGTGCCGGTCACAGAACTGCTTGGTGAAGGCCTTGGAGGTTTCGAGCCGGGCCGCGCGCTTGGAGGCCCCAAAGCACGGGATGTCATACTGGGCCAGTCGGTCCGCCAGGCCTGCCTCCAGCGTGGCTTCCGGCCCCACGACCACCAGATCCGCCTGAATTTCGCGCGCCAGGGCCACCAGGCCCTCCACGTCGGTGGGCTTGATGTTTCTCAGATCACCAAGGGGGGCCATACCGGGATTGCCCGGCGCAATCACCAGTCGCTCGGTCAGCGGAGACTGAGCAAGTTTCCACGCCAGGGCGTGCTCACGCCCGCCTGATCCAACCAGAAGAAAAATCATGCCCGGCCCATGACCCGCGCCCGCTTCGGGGTCAAGTCGTTCAGGCGATGACGGCGAACGCGATATAGGCGGCGATACCCAGCAGAATGATCAGGCCGACCGCCAGAAGCGGGTTGAAGCCCTCGCGCTCGATGCGATCATCGGCGGCTTCGTCTTCGGGTTCGAGGTCGTCGCTCATGGGGGCTCAGCCTCCGATCTGGGTCCCCCAGCCTAGCCCGAGCGCGGCCAGCCCGGCAATCGCGACCACCGCACCGGCGACAAAGGCGGCGATCAGCCGCCCGCGGCGCCGGTGATAGGCCCCCCGGCGCAGGGTCCGAATATAGACGTGGGGCCGCCGTCCAAAGGCTTCGGACCCGACAATATTGTGTTGCGACACCACACGCACTCCACGCTGAACGCACCGGCGACCCCGGTGGGGTCACGTCCAGCATGACCGATCCATCCAGATTGTGGTGTTATATCCGCCGCTGCGGCGTGCGGCCCTTTGTCCGACCCGGATCAGGGCACAAGCACAACCTTGCCGGTGACCGTCCCCGCCTCCAGCCGTCGATGCGCCTCGCCGGCCTGGGCCAGCGGCAACTCGGCCTCAATGACCGGTCGCAGCCGCCCATCGACAAGCCAGGGCCAGACCGTCTGTTCCACGGCACGCGCCAGCCGGGCCTTTTCGCTGATCGGGCGCGCCCGCAGGGTCGATCCGGTGATGGTCAGTCGGTTGCGCATGACCCGCGCCAGGTCCGCTTCGCCCGTGGCCCCGCCCTGAAAGGCGATGATGACCAGCCGCCCACCGACGTTCAGGGCTTCGAGATTGGTCTTGAGAAACGACCCACCCACCATGTCGAGAATAACGTCCGGGCCGGCGTCTGCCAGGCGGGCGGCAAAGTCGGGGGCGGTCGAATCCAGCGCCAGGTCGACGCCGAGCGCCCGCGTCGCTTCGGTCTTGGCGGCCCCACGCGACGTCCCAACCACCCTGGCACCAAACGCTCGGGCCATCTGGATGGCCGTGGTGCCGATCCCCGAGGTGGCCCCATGAACGGCCAGAGTCTCGCCGGGCTTCAGCGCCCCGATCTCGAACACATTCGCCCAGACGGTGAAGACCGTTTCGGGCAGGGCCGCCGCCTGGGTGAATTCGATTCCTTCCGGCACAGGCAGCAGGGATCCGGAATCGACGACGGCAAATTCGGCATAGCCACCACCCCCCAGCAGGGCACAGACCCGATCCCCGACCGCCCAGCGCGCCACATCCAGCCCCACCGCCACAATCTCGCCGGCGACCTCCAGCCCCAGGGTGTCGGGGGCACCCGGCGGCGGCGGATAGGCCCCCATCCGCTGCAACAGATCCGGTCGATTGACCCCGGCGGCGCGGACCCGCACCAGCACCTGTCCGGCCCCCGGTTCTGGACGCGTAACCTCTTTGATTTCAAGGGATTCAGGGCCACCCCGCCCGTTCGCCACGACGATCGCGCGCATGGTTATTGCGGTCATAAAAGCTGCTCCGGGCTTGCCATTCAGAGGCCAGAAGCGTTCCATAGCGGGTTCGCGCTGTTGGTAGGAGGGCCCTGGCATGATCGACGACCTCGAACCCCGCCCGATCCGAGGGGATGCGTTGCGGGATCTGGTCCGCGAGGACCTCGATGGCCACTCGGTGACCGATCTGAGCGAGCGGGTCGAGATCCTCAAGGCCGAGATCCAGCGCACCGAGGCTGCCGCCAAGGCCAAACTCCAGAAAAAATCAGACGCCGACGCTCTCTTTTCCTTCGGAAAGACGCAGACTTGACCTCGGGCGACTTTCAACGTGGCATAGGGGTTGCAACGCCTCGACCACGGTGCCAGTTGCGCCGCGCGTATTTGACGGAGCCCTAATGTCCCAGTTCGCAGCGTCCGACGCTTCGATCCCCGACCCGACACACGCCGCGGTGGCCCGCGCGCGTCAGGTCGCCGACTTTGCCCAGTCGGAACTGTTCGAGCGGACCTTCCAGGACGGAATGGCGCTCGTTGAGGAAACCGCCGACTATCTGGACGGCGAGGGACGCCGTGAAGCCAAGCTGCTGAGCCGGGCCGCGGCCCTGGCCTATGCCGCCGAGAGCATGGCCCTGACGACCCGCCTCATGCAGGCCGCGTCCTGGCTGCTGGTCCAGCGCGCCGTGCGCGAGGGCGATATGTCCCCGGATCAAGCCTGTGACAGCCGGTATCGGCTCAAACTTCGTGCCCCGGCCGACCAGCCGACCCATGCCGAGCTGCCCATTGCGCTGGTCGAGCTGATGGTCAAGGCCGAGAAGCTGCTGGAGCGGGTGGTCTATCTGGATCGCCGGATGTTCGTGGATGCCCCCGAGGTCGAGCCTACCAATGCCGTCCAGACCCAGCTGGATCGCCTCAAGGCCGCCTTCGGCGGGTGACCGCCTGGCTTGATCGCCTGTCGGCAGAGGTCCGTCAGCGCCGCATCGCTTCCCTGGATCGCCCGTTCGTCGTGGCGCTGGCCGGCGGCGTCGCCTCCGGCAAGAGCACAGTCGCCAAGGCCCTGGCCAGTCGCCTGCGCAAGGACGGCCTGACGGTTGAGGCTGTCGGCACCGATGGCTTCCTGTTTCCCAACGCCGACCTGGATCGTCGCGGGCTCATGGACCGTAAGGGGTTTCCCGAAAGCCATGATTTAGGGCGACTGACCGGCTTTCTCGAACAGCTGACGTCCGGCACCTCCCCTTTGAGGGTACCGACCTATTCGCACGAAGCCTACGATGTCGGGCCTGAGCGCAGCTTTGCCCGGCCGGATGTGGTTCTGATCGAGGGCCTGATCGCCCTTCAGCCCGGGGTCGCGCCTGTGGACCTCGGGCTTTTCCTCGACGTTGACGAGGACGACCTCATCACCTGGTACATTGAGCGGTTCATGGACCTGGAGCGGTGGGATGCGCCGCGCCTGGCTGACCGTCTTGCAGAGGTCGGCGGCGATCCCGAAGCCTTGGCCGGAGACATCTGGAGCCGGATCAACGGCCCCAATCTGCACGACCACATCCTGCCGACGCAGGCCCGCGCCGACCTCGTCCTGCACAAGGATGAGCGCCACGTCGTGCGTGTGCTGGCTCCAGCCTCGAAACCGGCGTAACGCTTTCGCGGATTGGCCGGAGCACTTTGGATGTCATTCAAGTTCGGGCGCGGCCTGTTGGGACCGCTCAAACCCCTGATCGGCAGCTGGTCGCACACCGGCGAGCACAACGGCCAGGCTGTCTCGGTCATCCGGACCTACGAACCGTGGGGCAAGGGGTGGATCAAGCTCACCGCCGCCTGGACCCTGCCGGGCAAGGACTATGTCGAGATCGCCTTTTACGGCCCGACCGACGACGGGACGCTCGGCTTCTATTCCTTCACCAATGATGGTCGGCGCTCCGAAGGTCGTCTGGCCGACGGCTCGGACGTCCATGACCAGGCCATCGCCTTTGTCGCCAAATTTCCCGCTGGAACCGGCCGCATGATCGCCTGGCCGCGTGACGACGGTGGACCCGGCTTCGATTTCGCCGTCGAAAGCCAGACCAGGAAGGGCTGGAACCGGTTTCTGATCCAGAGGTTCAGGCCGCTGGAGGCTTGCTAGCGAACTCGACCTCCATCAAACTTCTGCTCTCTTGCTAAGAGAGGGGCACACCTTGCGAGTGATCGTTGTCGGCCTACTGGCCTGCCTTGTCGCTGCCTCACCGACGGCGGCGCATGAAGTCAGGTTTGACGAGGCGCATCCAGGACCAACGTATTTCAATCGGCCGGGCGCGACCCTTGAGGATCACAATCGGGATCTAGCCTACTGCTCCCGGTTTCTCGGAAGCATCGCGAATGCCGCCTGGGTCGACAACAGCCTCGTTGGATATCTGCTGTTCAGGGTAGAGGGAGGTGGGTGGGTTGAGGGGGGCAACGCCGGTCGCATTGAGACTTGCATGGTGACGCTCGGTTGGCGCGTCTATCGCCTCGGCGACGAAGAGGCTCGGTCGCTCTCAACTCAATCCGACGCCGAAGTCGCCCAAGCAGTTTCTTCCTTGGTCGGCTCGTCGGAGCCCCGTGGATCGTTTCTCCGTCGCTGGAACAATGAAGCAGCGCATCCGCAAGGCCGGATCTTTGCCTTTGGCGACCTCCGGCCGCCGCCCGAACCTGGGCTATCCATGCGGTCGTTTCGGCATTGGTTGGCGCAACAGCCAGAACCCGAGGCCCCCGCAGCACGGCCTGAGTTGATCGAAATCCGCCGCGATCGACGACCCGCCACCACGCCGCCGAACGGAATGGCGATGATCTTTTTTCGAGTGAAGGGTGTGGGGTCGGAGTACGGACCGGGCATTCGGTTTGCTGAAATACTCCCCGGGATGAGCCCAACGTCATCTCCGCGAGCAAGCCACGTCATTCATGGTTTCGTCGGCTCGCTAGGCATTCGCCGGGAAGGCAACTGGCTTTCGTACACCGTACCGCCAGGCCGTTGGGCCTTGTCATGGGCTGGCCGCTTTGGGCTTTGCCTTGGCGCTCCGTCGTTTGAGGTTGAGGAAGGCGAGGTGATTTACGCTGGTGCCTACGATATCTCGGCCGCGAACTTGGGACCCGATCTCGATTTGGCCCCGGCCCTCGAGTATCTGGGCGGCAACGCTGATGGACGCCTGCAAGCTGCGGCCTATGACCGCAACGGCGATACGTTCCCGTGCGGCAACCATCCCGAACCTATTTACAGTTTGGAAATCGAAGGGCTTCCCTTCGCTCCAGGCTATGGCTGGGGAAGTCGTGCGACCTTGCATGTGACCACGGAGGTCGAACCACCAGCGGTCATCACGGAGTGATCTCCGACCCCGCCGCCTTCATCCTGAGTCAGACGCGTCTGCAGCCGGTCAGCCATGCGCCGGAGATTTCCCTGTGGCTGGCCGATGAGATCACTCCGATCTGGCGGCTGACCGAAGAAGAGCTGGGCGAGATGGGCGTGCCGCCGCCATTCTGGGCCTTCGCCTGGGCGGGCGGTCAGGCCTTGGCGCGCTATCTGCTGGATCACCCCGAACGCGTCGCCGGCAAGCGCGTGCTGGATCTGGCCGCCGGCTCCGGCCTGGTCGGGATCGCCGCCATGAAGGCGGGGGCCACCTATGTCCTTTGCGCCGATATCGACCCCTTCTGCGAGGCGGCGGTGCGCCTCAATGCCGAGGCCAATGGCGTGGCCCTCGATTTCACTGACCAGAATCTGCTGGAGGATGCCCCGCCGGCGTTCGACGTGATTTGTGCCGGCGATGTCTTTTACGAACGCCCGATGGCCGAGCGGGTGATCGCCTGGCTGGATCAGGCGCGCCATCAGGGATCGGCGGTGCTGATCGGGGATCCACGCCGGAGCTATTTCCCCACCGGACGGCTCGTGCAGCTGGCGGAATATGAGGTTCCGACGACGCGCGAACTTGAGCATCAGGCCGTCAAGCGCAGCGGGGTCTATGCCCTGGAGCCTGATCGGTTGAGGTGAAATCGCTTCGCGATTTCATCTCGGGCGTGAATCAGGCTCCAGGAGAAAGCGCGAGCATGATTCAGCTTTCTGTTGGAACCGCACGGCGGTTCCCACAGAAACCATCATGCTCGGGCTGAATAGGACGAGGGGGCCGCGTCAACCCGGACTGCAACCACGGCCCCGCTCGCGCGTCCCGATCCTGCGGACCGGAGCGCGATCACCGTCGAGGCCTGTCGGCCCCGACCGTCTCTGAAATCAGATGTAGCGGCGCAGCGAGCGGGCCAATTCCTTGCCGCCGTTCTTCTTCTGGGCCGGCTGATAGGCCACGCGCGAATGTTCCACGCAGTAGGGATGGCCTTCGTCGGAGCGGCGTCCGCAGAAGCTGAACTCGTCCGACGACGGGTCACCGATCGGCCATTTGCACATATGGGCCCCCAGGGTCAGGACCGTGGCCGTTCCCGGCAGGTCCAGCACCGCCGGGCGCGGGGCGGGCGGAGTCGGCTGGGCCGCGACCACCGGACGCGGGGCCGGATCGATGCGACGCGGGGCGCTCGGGGCCTGGGTCGGCCGCGGGCGGGCGGCGCGGAAGGCCGGGCGTGACGGTTGCGACGGGGCTGCGCGGCCCGACAGGCCCAGACGGTGCACCTTGCCGATCACGGCATTACGGGTCACGCCGCCCAGTTGTTTGGCGATCTGGCTCGCTGACAGGCCATCCAGCCACAGCTTTTTCAGATCGGCGACCCGCTCGTCGGTCCAGCCCATTGCGCCACTCCGCAGAATTGATTCAACATCTTGTAGGAAGACGCCCCTCCGACGTCGTCGCCACACAATCTATCGTAAATCTTTCATTAACGGACGCAACATCTGGCGCCCGCGTATCCACAGAATCTAGATATAGCGTTGCTCGCTGGACTCACAGGATCCGTCGCGCGGCGCGTCGTCCCGGAAGGGAGTTCCCGCCCAAGCCGGCACCAGCCGACTGATTTTTCGAATGATCTTTTGGATTCTGGCCCGCGGCGTCCCCGCCGCCTCGCGGCCCGCCAAGTTGGTGCAGGTTCGCGCGCTCACCCTCCGGCGGGGACGGCACGGCCCAAATCCTCTGGGGACGAAATGTCAGTTTGTCAGCCTGTCAGTCCTTGTGCTGACTGACACCCGGACGACCTAGTGATCACCCTCGGGACGCGGAGCCGGGTCGTGATAACCCGACCCCTTCTTGGCATAGACAAAGCGGCGGTCGCAGTAGCCGCACTCGACCGTGCCGTCATCGCCCACGTCGAAATAGACCAGCGGGTGCCCCAGCGCCCCGCCGCCGCCATCACACGAGACGCGCGCGGTCGTCACCTTGATCTCTTCAGGCTTGGGCGAATAGGTCGGCGAATGGCGCGGCGGCATGGGTCGGGATCCGGCAGGGTTGACGCGCCCTGTCTAGGCGCGCCGCCCCAATCGCGTCAAACCGCCTCTTCGGCCGGCACCGCCTTGCGGCCCATCAGGCGGTTGAGAATGGCCTTGCGCTTGGCAAAGACCGTCCAGCCCAGCGTGCCGGCCGCGACCCACAGACCGACCTCTCCGACCAGGCCCAGTCCGATGGCGAAAAAGACCGCCATCTCGCGCGAGATCAGATCGAAACCGGCCAGGGCGATGGTCGCGAACATCCCGCCATAGCCCAGGATCAGGGCCGTCACGGCGGCAACGCCGATGAACTTCGTCCGGGTCATTGTTCTTCTCCGTCAAGGAACCCAATCAGAATGTAAAGCGTCCTAGACATTGTCGCCCCTCGTGTCAAGCATCCTTTCCGAAAGGTCGTGCAAGTTTGTCTCACCTCGCCTTGGCGAACCGCCCTTTCCCCCCTACCTAGTCCCCAGCTCACCATCCGAAAGCGCCCATGTCCGACCCCCTCCTGCCTGACAACGCCATCGAGGTTCGCGGCCTCACCAAGACCTATGCCGGGTCCAGGAAGGCTCCGCCCAAGACGGCGCTCAAGGGCATTGATCTGGTGGTTCCACGCGGTTCGATCTTCGGCCTGCTCGGCCCGAACGGCGCCGGAAAGTCGACGCTGATCAACATCCTGGCCGGGGTGGTGAACAAGTCCGGCGGCGAGGCCTATGTCTGGGGTCGCGACATAGACACCGACCCGCGTGGCGCACGGGCAGCCCTCGGTGTCGTCGCCCAGGAAATCACCGCCGACGTCTTTTTCACCCCGCGGGAATCGCTGGAGGTCCAGGCTGGCTATTACGGCGTGCCCCCCGCCGAGCGGCGCTCCGATGAGCTGCTCGCCGCCCTGGGCCTGGCCGACAAGGCCAATGCCTATGTGCGCGCCCTGTCCGGCGGCATGAAGCGTCGCCTGATGGTGGCCAAGGCCCTGGTTCACAATCCGCCGGTGCTGATCCTCGACGAGCCGACCGCCGGCGTCGATGTCGAGCTGCGCCGCCAGCTCTGGGCCTATGTGCGCGAGCTCAGTGACCGTGGCGTCACCATCCTCCTGACCACCCACTATCTCGAAGAGGCCCAGGAGCTGTGCGACACCATCGCCATCGTCAATCACGGCGAGGTCGTGGCCTGTGAGCCGACGGCCCAGCTCCTGCAGCGGCTCGATACCCGCAACGTCGTGGTCACCCCCGAGGAACCCCTGACCGCCCTGCCCGAGATCGCCGGGTTTGACGTGTCACCGCGTGGCGATGCCTTCGTCGTCGCCTACAAGACCGGCCAGTCCAGCGTCGAACAGGTGCTGGCCGCCGTGCGGGCCGCCGGGGTTCGTATCAAGGACATCGCCACCGAGGACCCCGATCTGGAGGACGTGTTCGTGGCTCTGACCTATGGCGATACCGGCCAGGCCGATCCGACGCGCGACGCCGGCTGAACACCCGCGCCGCGCGACCGTCCCGCCTATTCCAGCAGATCAACCGGCAGGGTCTGGGACGCCAGAAGACTCTGCAGCGCCTCCCAGGGGTCGCCACCCTGGCGGGCCACCCAGGCCGCCGCGGTGTCCCGGCCGAGCCCATAGTTGATGATGTAGCTGCGATAGGCGTCCATGAACTGGGTCCGCTGGACCGCTCGCTCACGGGTCGACAGTGAATAGGCCATCAGCCGCTCGACCGCCGTATCCCGGTCGATACGACCGGCCAGATAGTCGTCGGCAACGATGTATTCCGCCCCCGAAAGCTGGCGCGTCAGGGCCAGAAATTGCTCCAGTTCCACCGCCGAGGCCGGATCAAGACCGGCCAACGGGTACAGGACCTCCCGCTCAAAGCGGACCTTCTCTTCGCCGGGGAAGGCCAGGTCGACGCCGTAGTTGGCCGTGCCCTCGGCCACAAAGCTCATCGGCGAGAACAGCGGATAAATGCTCATCTCGATCCAGCCCCGGTCACGCACAAAGGTCTGTTCCAGCAGGGCATTGTAGACATGGTGGCCCGGATAGCCCTCGTGGCAGCCCAGATCGAGCGCCCGGTCAATCGAGAAGGGCAGGGCGGTATTGACCTGGATCAGGCTGGACGCACCCCCCTGATACCAGTTGTAGGCCGACCACGGACGCCCCTCGACGTACTCCAGGGTAAAGCTCTCGCCCGCCGGTAGCGTCATATGGGCCGCGGTCCGGCGACGACATTCGGCGATGGCCGCGGTCATCACCGCATCCAGGCGCTCGGGCGGCACCACAAAGCGGGCGCGGAAGGCCGCGATCCGCTCGGTCAGGGTTCCCGTCCCGGGAAGCATCGCATCGACCTGAGCCACCACCGGTTCGTACGACGCCAGGGGCCGCAGTGGCGGACGAATGCCGAACAGGGCCTCGGCCTCGTCGGCAAAGGCCGGGCGTTCGCCCTGGATCATACCCAGACGCGTCCGGGCCGCTGAAACATGGGCCAGCAGAAAGCGACGGCGCTGCGCCAGCATCGGATCGCCATCGGTGATGGGCGTCGCCTCCAGGTCCGCCGTCAACCCGTCCGCCGCAGTGATCAGCTCCTCGACCGACCGCGGGTCCGCCTCGGCCTCCGCGGCCCATTCGGGTGGACCGTAATAGGCGTCGACATAGCCGTCCTCGTGCTGGCCGATCTCCAGGCTCATGCGGACATAGCGTTCCGCCAGCCCATTCAGTCGGGCCTCAGGCCCTTGCGGTTCCGGCGTCGGCCCAGCCAATCCGGCGCAGGCCGCCAGCAACATCAACGCCCCTGTGGCCAGGGCGATACCGATCGCCTGCCCCATCCCGTCCCGCCGCCTACTCTTTGCCATTGAGCCATCCCCGTCGTTGCTATAGGTAGCGCGTCCCAGCCGGTCCGCACCCGTAGCTCAGCTGGATAGAGCGTTGCCCTCCGAAGGCAAAGGTCACACGTTCGAATCGTGTCGGGTGCGCCATCTCCACAAATACGCCTGTGCCCGTCGCGCTTGACAGGACCGGCCCGGCTTGCCCCTCTCAGGTCGTCGAACCAGGGGATCCCATGAGCACCGACGCGGCCCAGTCCAGCAAGCCCGAGCGCGGCTCCGGCCTCGGAGAGGGCAACCCGACCGCCTGGCTCGCGGCCCAGATGCTGCGCTGGGGCCACCCCCGCTCCCAGACCCGCCGAACGGTTCTGCTGGTCGCCCTGATCCTGTTGTGGCTGGTGTTCGGCATAATCGGTTGGGGCGAATGGACCCGGCTGTCGGGCGGTGCGGACTGCGTCGACTTCTGTGCCAGGCGCGGCACCGACTATCCCTATCTGTCACTCTGGCTTTTGACGCCCCAGGGCGATGTCGCCGGCAATCACGTCCACTGGACGCTGGACCTCTCACGCTATTTCGGGGCCGCCATCCCCCTGCTGGGTATCGTGTTTCTGATCGCACGCCGTGTTGGAGACGCCCTGGCCGAGGTCTTGATGCAGTGGAACGGGGCCGACCATGTCGTCATCATCGGCGAGGGGGCTGAGGCCGTTCACGCCGCCGAGGCCGCGCGCGCCGAAGCCGCTGCGGTCGTTCTCATCGACCCTTCGGTGGCCGAGGCCCAGACCGAAGACCTCAATCAGCTGGGCGTGCTGGTGCTGCGCGACGATCTGACGGTCGCCGCCCGCAAGGCGGGCCTCAAGCGGGCGCGGCGCGTCGTGGTGGTCGGCGAAAACGTCACCCACAACCTGTCCCTGGCACGCCGGGCCGGGGCCTTGCTCGACACCCACGGTGCCGATCTGCACGTCCAGATCGAGGACGAGGACGTGCTGGAGATGATGCGCCAGTCGGCGGCGCAAAGACCGATGACCGGCCCGACGCCTCGCCCCTTCTCCCTGGCTGCCGCCGCGGCCCGATCTGCCAATGAGGCGCTCAGGCTTTGGGACCGGGACAAGGGTCTGCATGTGGCGGCGGTCGGTTCGGGACCGTTCTCCCAGGCCATGGTGCGTCAGGCGATCTCTCTCGGCTGGCGCATCGGACGCCCACCCCCGTGCGTGACCCTTTGGGACCCAACCGGAGAGGTCGAGGATCGCTGGACCCGCATGGCCCCCGGCGCGCTTGAGGACCTGTCGGGCATCTATGACGGCCCACCCTTTCGCATTCTGTTTTCCCGGTCCGCCTCAATCGGGGGCTTCCTGTCCGAGACAGCCGATGCCGACGCCTGGGTCGTTGAAAGCGACGTCGGCCTTGCCTGTGCGGCCGCCCTGATGGCCTCGCGCATGGCCCCGGGGCCCGTGGTCATTGTCTCAGGCGACGAGGACCTGGGAGACACCCTGCCGGGCGTCCATACGGCGGTGTCGGGGTTCTCGGCCGGCCTGGCCCAGGCCATTCTCCCAGAGGTAGATCTGCGCGCCCAGAGATTGCACGGTGCCTATCAAAGCCGCGGCCAGGAAGGCTACATCGAACTGGGGTCAGAGGCCTCCGGTGTGCGCTGGTCGATTCTGCCGGAATCCCTCTGGTCGGCCAATCGGGCTGCCGCCTCGCATATTCCGGTCAAGCTGGCGGACGCCGAAGCGGGCGGGAACGACCCCCGCGACGACCGCGACCTGCTTGAGCGGCTGGCTGAGATCGAACACGACCGTTGGTGTGCCGAGCGACTGCTCAACGGCTGGCGGCCCGGCGCGCGCGACGATGTTCAGAAGCTGCACCCCGGCCTGGTCGGCTGGCAATATCTGGACGAGCCGACCCGCCAGAAAGACCGTGACGGCGTCATCGACGCCTTCCGCGTCGTCCGGCCTCGCCAGAACTCCCGACTCTAGTCGCGCGCCGGTGAAATGCCTGTTTCCTCGGCCTTGCAGGGCCGGATCAGGCACGTTACCCCAACGCCTCAGAACGGGAGGCGGGCATGGACCGAACACGCATCGGCGCGGACGCGGCATTGGCGGATCTGGCGCAGTGGCAGCGGGCCGATGACCCGCGCGAGGCGATTTCCCGCACCTTTGTCTTCGCCGATTTCAATGCCGCCTTCGGCTTCATGGCTCGCGTGGCCTTGCTGGCCGACAAGATGGATCACCACCCGGAGTGGTCCAACGTCTACAACCGCGTTGAGGTCCTGCTGACGACCCATGACGCCGATGGGGTCACGGGCCTGGATCTTGAGATGGCCCGCTTCATGGACGCGGTCTTCGGAGCTGGGTCGTGAGCGGGCGCGTTGCCGGCAAGGCGGCCCTGATCACCGGCGGTGCCCAGGGCCTCGGGGAGGCCATCGCCTGGATGCTCGCCCGCGAGGGTGCCCGTGTGGCAGTCACCGACATCAATGCGCCGGGGGCCCTGGCCGTCGCCGACGCCATCAATGCCGCCCACCCCGGCCAGGCCTTCGGTTACGGCCATGATGTGACCGACGAGGTTCAATGGGCTGAGGTCGTGGATCGTGCCGTCGCCGACATGGGCAGCCTGTCGGTGCTGGTGAACAACGCCGGCATCGGCGGCGACCTGCGCTGGCTGGAAGACGACAGCCTGGATCACTGGCGCAAGATGCAGGCCATCAATCAGGAAAGCGTCATGCTGGGCTGCAAGTCCGCCATGCCCCATCTGCGCGCAGCTGCCCCGGCGTCGATCATCAATATTTCGTCGGTGGCCGGTCTCGCCGCCGCACCCGGCATGGGGGCCTATAACGCCACCAAGGCGGCGGTCTGGATGTACACCAAGACCATCGCGCTGGAGGCGGCCAAACACGGCTGGGACGTGCGCTGTAACTCGATCCACCCGGTCTTCATCAAGACCGCCATCCTGGACCCCTATGTGAAGATGGCCGGCGGCGACGAGGCCAAGGCCCATGAACGTCTGATGCGCGGAATTCCCCTGCGTCGCATCGGCGAGCCGGACGATGTGGCCTATGCGGCCCTCTATCTGGCGTCGGACGAATCCAAGTTCATCACCGGCTCGGAAATCAAGATCGACGGCGGGCTGCTGGCCCAATAGGTCCAGAGGTCCACTGAACCTAGCGCGTCAGGATGGTCCCGATCAGCAGACGGGCTCCCTGGCGACCGAGCGTCTCATTGGTGGCCGTCTGGAGCTCACGCGCCAGCCGATCAGCGTCGGGCACTTCGCCGGGGAGCATGGCCGCTCCAAACGTCCGCACAACCTGACTGAAGGCGGCACGAAGCCGGGGAACAGACTGGGCGACGCTGGCGCGCAGGGCCTCGTTCTCGACATCGATCCCGGCCTCGACGGTCAGCACGCCACGACGCCCCCCCGAACGAACCAGGGTCGCGGTCAACACTCCCAACGTCGTAAATCGAGGTTGGGACGTCGAGCCACCCGACGGCCCTCCGGCCTGTGCCACCGTCGGGGCGGCGGCCAGGATCAGTCCGAGCGAAAGAAGGTCGCGGCGCTTCATCCCGCCATCACACCACATCCCGACTAAGGATCGGTTTACGGCGCGACCGGCTCAGCCGGCACCAGCCGGATCTCGAACAGATGTGGCCAGTCCTTGCCGGTAACGAACAGCCTCTGGCCATCCGCATCCCAGGCGATGCCGTTCAGCACATCGTCTCGCGGCCGCGCCCGCTGCGCCGCCGGGAACAGGTTGGTCAGATCGATCACGCCCACGACCTCGCCGGTTTCGGGGTCAATCCGAACAATGAGGTCCTGCAGCCAGAGATTGGCCAGGATCTGGCCGTTGACCCATTCCAGCTCATTCAGCCGGGACACCGGCTGGCCCCGGAAGGTCACGGTGATCTGGCGGGTCACCTCAAAGGTTTCGGGATCGAGAAAGCGGATCACCGGCGTTCCATCCGACAGAATGAGCTGGTCATCGTTGTCGGTCAGGCCCCAGCCCTCGCCCTCATAGCGGAAGGTGCCGATCGGGTCGGTCAGGTCGTCGCGATCCCAGATGAAGCCTTGCCCGCCCTGCCAGGTCAGGCTGTACAGCCGACCCTCGATTTCGGTCAGCCCCTCTCCGAACAGGGACAGGTCCAGCGTCGTGCGCGCCAGGATCTCACCGTCTTCCAGCCGAACCTCTCGGACCGTCGAGGGATAGCGGCCTGTGCTTTCGAACATCCGTCCGTCCACATAGATCAGGCCCTGGGTGAAGGCTTCGGGGTCGTGGGGAAAGACATTGACCACCTCGAACACCTCAACCGGCGGATGGGGCGGCAGGGCGGACGGCGTCACCGGCGGGCTCGTCGGCGGCGTCTGGGCCGCCGCAGAGGCACATCCTGCCGCCAGAACCAGGGCCGACAACAGGATGGCGGGTCGAACCATGTCGATCAGGCTTCCACCCGTGGGGCGATCATGGGTTTGAGGTCCAATGCCCGAAACAGCGCCGCGTCCTCATCCTCTTCGGGATTTGGTGTCGTCAGCAGTCGCCCGCCCACGAAGATCGAATTGGCACCGGCGAGGAAACACAGGGCCTGGAGTTCCTGCGTCATCCCCTCTCGTCCGGCCGACAGGCGCACAACCGAGGCCGGGCAGACCAGCCGGGCGACCGCCACGGTCCGGACGAACTCGATCGGGTCGATCTCGCCCTCGCGCCGGACCTTTTCACCCAGAGGCGTCCCGGCCACCGGCACCAGCGCATTGACCGGCAGGCTGTCGGGATGTTCCGGCAGGGTGGCCAGGGCCTGCAACAGGCCCGCCCGGTCGCGCCGCGTCTCGCCCATGCCGACGATCCCGCCGCAGCAGGTCTTCATGCCCGCCTTGCGCACATACTCAAGCGTATCAAGCCGGTCCTGATAGGTGCGGGTCGTCACCACCTCACCGTAGTACTCCGGCCCGGTGTCCAGGTTGTGGTTGTAATAGTCCAGGCCCGCCGCCTTCAGCTCATCGGCTTGCGCCGGGGTCAACATCCCCAGCGTCGCACAGGTTTCCAGACCCAGGGCTTTCACGCCTGAAATCATGGTCGCCAGTTTCGGCAGGTCGCGGTCTTTCAACTCGCGCCAGGCGGCCCCCATGCAGAACCGGTCCGCCCCCCCGTCGCGCGCGGCCTTGGCCTCGGCGATGACGGCCTCGGCGTCCATCAGTTTGGACGCCTTCAGACCCGTCTGAAACGACGCCGACTGGCTGCAGTAGCCACAGTTCTCGGCACATCCACCGGTCTTGATCGACAGCAGCTGGGCCTTCTGAATGGCGGACGGATCAAAGCGGCGGCGGTGAACCGACGCCGCCTCGAACACCAATTCCATGAAGGGCCGCTCGAACAGGGCCTCGACCTCGGCCAGGGTCCAGTCATGGCGGACCTCAGCCGGATCGCGGCGCAAAGATGCAGAGCCGTCCATCAGTGGCCGCCGTCATCCTTGGCCGCTGCCTTCGCCTGGCGTTTGCGGGCCATCATGTTGAGCGCCTCAACCCCTGCCGAGAAGGCCATGGCGGCATAGATGTAGCCCTTGGGCACATGGAAGCCGAAGCCGTCGGCGATCAGCACCATCCCGATCATCAACAGGAAGCCGAGGGCCAGCATGACCACGGTGGGGTTCTTGGCGATGAAATTGGCCAGTGGGTCCGCTGCCAGCAGCATGACGGTCACCGAAACGATGACTGCGATCACCATGATCGGCAGGTGCTCGGTCATGCCCACCGCCGTCAGGATGGAATCGATCGAGAAGACCAGGTCCAGCAGGATGATCTGAAAGATCGCCGCCCCGGCGTTGGAAATCACCACATCCTTCTTGTCGAGCAGGTCGTGATGCTCACTGGGCACCGGATCGACCGAATGGTGGATTTCCTTGGTCGCCTTCCACACCAGGAACAGCCCCCCGGCGATCAGGATCAGATCCTTCCACGAGAAACCGTGACCGGCGATGGTGAAGACCGTCTGGGTCAGGCCGACCAGCCAGGCAATGATCGACAGCAGGGCCAGACGCATGATCAGGGCCAGGCCGATGCCGATGCGGCGCACGCGCTGGCGCTGATCTTCCGGCAGCTTGTTCGACAGGATCGAGATGAAGATCAGATTGTCGATCCCGAGCACCACCTCCATCACCACCAGGGCGATCAGCGCCGCCCAGGCGGCCGGGTCGGAAAGGAGGGGAATAATGGAGTCCATGAAAAATCCCTTGTGACAGGCCGTTTCTAGCTAGCTTGTCTCGCGATGCAAATGGCTCCGCCTACGATTGGAACGCTAATGACATCTGACCACCTGAGCACGCTGAGGGTCTCCAGGAACCGTCACCACCTGATACAATGGCGCAAGCGTTTCTGCCGAAAGTATGTTAAAACCAATGAGGACGTCCCGGGCGGCTCCCCCGGAGGGCATGGTTTGAATAAGATCAAATACAACTGCATCTCGCCCCTCAAATCGCGTTAAGCCTCGATAAACATAACGAGCCCAATTGTCGTTTTCGCCATCAGGAACGATGGCAACAACTTCCCCAACATCTGGGGCGTTTGTTATTAGATGGGGCAAAAGGGCGATAATATCTCGCCGAAACGTGGACCTTTGAAATATCATAACGTCCCTTCTGTCACCATCACCAAGTCCAAAACCATCTGAGTACATGTGAGTTTGATGTTCTGGGGACCACAAATTGTAGTCTCGCAATTCACCAAGGTTTCCGATCAGTATGGTTCCCTCCCTACCCTCTATGGATGTGGATAGCAGTATTCTGTCTTCACCGATAACTGTGGCCGCCATCGAGAACTGATATTGACGAGCGCCGGCTCCAGCATAGTAATCGCCTCGATATTGGCAGCGCGAAAAGGCTCGATACGCCAATGGACGCGCTGGCCGCTCAGACCGAATAGCAAGAGCTTCCCTTACGACCTCATCTTCCTGCCAGAGAATATCTGGCTGGCCGTCCGCCATATGGGTGACGTTGGCACAGGCAGTGGAAAATACCGCTGAGCCGAAGGCTAATGCTATTCTCATCGCAACCGACAGGTTTCGCTTTTTAGATTCTATTTCACCCATTGAACGAGCCTCCTTGGGCACGGCAGTCACGGTACGACAGGTCAACCGCAGTCCCGGACGGCAGAATACACGAAGCTCGGTTGTCTGGTGGCTGGGAGCTCGGGCCTGATGACGCTTGTCGTTCCCAAACCAGAGTCTCAGGGTTTCTACACATAACCTCTCCATTCTCTGAGCGACATACCCTGCTCGCCGCCGGTGCGGTTCGTACTGGCGCGGCTCTTTGAACTGAGCGCTCAGGTGGTGTGACGCGGGCAGGTGGGCGATAAGTTTCCGCTGTTTCGGTTGGTTCGCGCCGGAGCGATTCCTGGCGAAGCGCGGCTGAGGGCACGAAATACCAGCATCTGAATTCCACCGGCGACGACGATATATTGGTGATTATGAGACCGTCTAAGTTGCCAGAAAGCCCTCTCCCTCCAGACGCGCAGCGGGACGGATAATTTGCATCACACGCTGAAATGGTCCCCGCGCTGGTGTAGGGTGTGAAGTCGTATGATCGACCGTCTTCTGTAGGCATCAGTACCGATTGGCCGGGAGCTATCGTCGCAGCAATGGCGTTTTGACTCCGGCAGGACACCTCCGCCAATGACGATATAGATTCGGCTTGCGCGGCGAGGTCAGGCTGAACTGAAGGGACATGCTCGAACTCGTCACTATTTTGCGGACCTATCTCGAAGCGTTCCCAAATCGCCTTGCCCACCCAAAGGGCGACGATCAGCACAGCGGCCAGGCGCACCCAGCGCCAGAAGGCGGCTGTTCGACGCCGCTGCTCTTCTTCTGCCCGGCGGCGTTGCTCATCTTCCTGCTCCCGCTTGCGGCGGTTCGCATCACGCTGAAGCTGCTCCTGCCGCGCCCGTTCAATGGCTCGCAGCCGTTCCGCTTCATCAGCCCGGTCGGGCGACGACGTTCCGTCCGGTTCTGCAACATCGGCCTTACTAGCGTTTGTTGCTCCGATACGCTTCGCGTACCAAGCTATGGATTCTCGAAGAGCTATGAGAGATTCTGTAACCTGTTGATTTGTAGGGCTGAAGTCTGGGTGCGCAGCTTCGTTTCCAATCTCTCGGACGCCTTGTAGTTTGACCCCTATTCGGTAGTCATCAATTACCCCTTCATCCTTAAGTCTATCAGCGACTACCTGAGCTTTGGTCCCTCGCCTGAATTTGATGCCCGCGTCTTTCGCAAGGTCGAGTAACAGACGCTCTGCCGTTGCCCGCGCTTCAACCAACGCGGCTCTGCGTGTCGCTCGTGTGTTGCCCTTCGCCATCTCAATGGCGTCACTCAAATGCTTGAGAAGAGAGTCACTAAGTTCTGCCAAGACCCATCCTCAGCCAAATGCCCTTTCAGATAACCCAACTCTCTCTCAACTATCGCTGGTGGGCAATGTGATCCGGCGCGCCACACCGGTTGCTCCTTTGAAACTTCGGTGCTATCAGGCGCCCGGCTTCGGACGGGGCTGTCCTTTTGGACCGGTCCCGTCTTGTGCTTTTTCAAGCATTTCAAGCCTTTGACGGTGGCGAATCCTCGCTTCCGGCTATGACCCAAACGCTGACCCTCTAGGCGGACCCGAAGTGGCGGACGATTTCAAGGCCAACGAAGTCTCGGAACGCTATGCGCGCGCCCTGTTTGATCTCGCCGATGAGGCGGGCCGTATCGACGCCGTGCGTGGCGATCTGAAGACCCTCAAGGCCATGCTGGCCGACAGCGCCGAACTGCGCCGCGCCGTGACCTCGCCGGTCTATTCGGCGGAAGACAAGGGCAAGGCCCTGGTCGCGCTCGCGGTCAAATCCAAGTTCGATATGTTGACGGCCAAGTTCCTGGGCCTTCTGACCCAGAACCAGCGCGCCGCGGCCCTGCCGGGCGTGATTGTCGCCTATGACAAACTGTGGGCCGCCCACACCGGTATCGTCAGCGCCGAGGTCGTCTCGGCTCAGCCGCTGTCAGCCGCCCAACTCAAGAACATCAAGTCCGCCCTGCGTACCGCGCTGGGCGCTGACCCTGAACTCGAGGCCCGGGTCGATCCGTCGATCCTCGGTGGCCTCAAGGTCAAGGTGGGCTCAAAACTCTTCGATGCCTCGCTGAAGACCAAACTCGACACCCTGAAATTCGCCCTCAAGAGAGCGTAACGACCATGGACATCCGCGCCGCCGAAATCTCGGCCATTCTCAAGCAACAGATCGCCGGCTTCGGCGATGAGGCAGACGTCTCGGACGTCGGCCAGGTCCTGTCGGTCGGCGACGGCATCGCCCGCGTCCACGGTCTGGACCAGGTCCAGGCCGGTGAGATGGTCTCCTTCCCCGCCGCCGGCGTGAAGGGCATGGCCCTGAACCTGGAGCGCGACAACGTCGGCGTCGTGATCTTCGGCTCGGACGCCCAGATCATGGAAGGCGACGAAGTCCGTCGCCTCGGCGAAATCGTGGACGTGCCGGTCGGCAAGGGTCTGCTGGGTCGCGTCGTCAACCCGCTGGGTGAGCCGATCGACGGCAAGGGCCCGATCAAGGCGACCGAGCGTCGCCGCGTGGACGTCAAGGCACCGGGCATCATTCCCCGCAAGTCGGTGCATGAGCCGATGCAGACCGGCCTCAAGGCCATCGACACCCTGATCCCGATCGGCCGTGGCCAGCGCGAGCTGATCATCGGTGACCGTCAGGTCGGCAAGACCGCCGTGGCCGTCGACACCATCCTGAACCAGAAGTCGGTCAACCAGACCGATGACGAGAGCGCCAAGCTCTACTGCATCTATGTCGCCGTCGGCCAAAAGCGTTCGACCGTGGCCCAGATCGTCAAGACGCTCGAGGAATCGGGCGCGATGGAATACACCATCGTCGTCGCCGCCACGGCCTCGGAGCCCGCCCCGCTGCAGTTCCTGGCCCCGTTCGCCGGCTGCGCCATGGGCGAGTGGTTCCGTGACAACGGCATGCACGGCCTGATCATCTATGACGATCTGTCCAAGCAGGCTGTGGCCTATCGCCAGATGTCGCTGCTGCTGCGCCGTCCGCCGGGCCGTGAAGCCTATCCGGGCGACGTCTTCTATCTGCACAGCCGCCTGCTGGAGCGGGCTGCCAAGCTGAACGAAGACAATGGCTCCGGCTCGCTGACCGCCCTGCCGGTCATCGAAACCCAGGCCAATGACGTGTCGGCCTACATCCCGACCAACGTGATCTCGATCACCGACGGCCAGATCTTCCTGGAATCGGACCTGTTCTACCAGGGCATCCGCCCGGCCGTGAACGTCGGCATCTCGGTGTCGCGCGTGGGCTCCTCGGCCCAGATCAAGGCCATGAAGCAGGTCGCCGGACCGATTAAGGGCGAACTGGCCCAGTATCGGGAAATGGCCGCCTTCGCCAAGTTCGGCTCGGACCTGGACGCCTCGACCCAGAAGCTGTTGGCCCGCGGCGAGCGCCTGACCGAGCTGCTCAAGCAGCCCCAGTACGCCCCGCTGAAGGTCGAAGAGCAGGTCTGCGTGATCTACGCCGGCACCCGTGGCTATCTGGACGGTATCCCGACCTCTTCGGTCGGTCGCTTCGAGGCCGAGTTCCTGGCTCTGCTGCGCGGCAAGCATGCCAAGCTGCTGGACGGCATCCGCACCAAGAAGGCGCTCGACGACACGCTGGAAGGCGAGCTGAAGTCGGTGCTGGAATCCTTCACCAAGACCTTCGCGGCCTGATCGGAGACCGGTAGCCCGCCATGGCCAGCCTGAAGGAAATGCGCAATCGGATCGGAAGCGTGAAAGCCACGCAGAAGATCACGAAGGCCATGCAAATGGTCGCCGCCGCCAAGCTGAAGCGGGCGACCGAGCAGGCCGAGAACGCGCGCCCCTATGCCCAGCGCATGAGCGCCGTTATCGCCAACCTGGCACGCGGTGTCTCCGGGGACGGCGCGCCGCGTCTTCTGGCCGGGACCGGCCAGGACAAGAAGCACCTGATCGTCGTGGCCACCGCCGACAAAGGCCTGGCCGGCGGCTTCAACACCTCGATCGTCCGGGCCGCGCGTGAGCGCATCCAGTTCCTCATCAATGAGGGCAAGGATGTCTCGATCATCGCCGTGGGCCGCAAGGCCAACGACCAGCTGCGCCGCTTGTACGGTGACAAGATCATCGACCGGCACCTGCTGTCGGATCACAAGGTCCTGTCGCTGGCCGCGGCCCAGCCGGTGGCCGACCGCATCCTGTCGGAATTTGAAGCCGGCAACGCCGATGTGGTCACCCTGTTCTACAGCCGCTTCAAGTCGGTGATCTCGCAGGTCCCGACCGCCAAGCAGCTGATTCCTGCGGTGGTGGATGACGGCTCCGAGCCGGTCGACCTGGCCGGGGCCGCCTATGACTATGAGCCTTCGGAAGAGGCCATCCTCGAGACGCTGCTGCCGCGCAACATCGCCGTCCAGATCCTGGCGGCGCTCTATGAAAACCAGGCCGGTTTCTTCGGTGCCCAGATGAGCGCCATGGATTCCGCCACCCGCAACGCCGGCGACATGATCGCGGCGCTTACCCTTTCCTACAACCGTCAACGCCAGGCGCAGATCACCAAGGAGCTGATTGAAATCATCTCCGGCGCCGAAGCTCTCTGACGACCTGCCCGCACGCAAAACGGACCTGAACACCATGGCTACCGCCCCCAAGACCGCCGCCAAGAAACCCGCCGCCGCCAAGAAGCCGGCTGCGCCCAAGGCTGCTGCCGCCAAGACCGCCGCGCCGAAGAAGGCCGCGCCCGCCAAGGGGGCCACGGGCCGCATCTCCCAGGTCATCGGCGCCGTCGTCGACGTTGAGTTCGACGGCCATCTGCCGGCGATCCTGAACGCCCTGGAAACCACCAACACCGACCAGCGTACCGGCGAAGAGTTCCGTCTGGTCCTGGAAGTCGCCCAGCACCTGGGTGAGAACACCGTGCGCACCATCGCCATGGACACCACTGAGGGCCTGACCCGCGGCCAGCCGGTGACCGACACCGGCTCGTCGATCCAGGCTCCGGTCGGCCCCGGCACCCTGGGTCGCATCATGAACGTCGTCGGCGATCCGATCGACGAGGCCGGCCCGATCAAGACCGACCTGCATCGCCCGATCCACAAGGAAGCCCCGTCGTTCGAGGAACAGTCCACCTCGGCGGAAATCCTGGTCACCGGCATCAAGGTCGTCGATCTGATGTGCCCCTACACCAAGGGCGGCAAGATCGGCCTGTTCGGCGGCGCCGGCGTCGGCAAGACCGTGACCATGCAGGAGCTGATCAACAACATCGCCAAGGCCTACGGCGGCTACTCCGTGCTGGCCGGCGTCGGTGAGCGGACCCGCGAAGGCAACGACCTCTATCACGAGATGATCGAGTCCAACGTCAACGTGGACCCTGCCAAGAACAACGGCTCGACCGAAGGCTCCAAGTGCGCCCTGGTCTATGGCCAGATGAACGAGCCCCCCGGCGCCCGCGCCCGCGTCGCCCTGACCGGCCTGTCCATCGCGGAATATTTCCGCGACGAGGAAGGCAAGGACGTGCTGCTGTTCGTCGACAACATCTTCCGCTTCACCCAGGCCGGCTCGGAAGTGTCGGCTCTGCTGGGCCGTATCCCGTCGGCGGTGGGCTATCAGCCGACCCTGGCCACCGAGATGGGCAATCTTCAGGAGCGCATCACCTCGACCAAGAAGGGTTCGATCACCTCGGTCCAGGCCATCTACGTTCCCGCCGACGACCTGACCGACCCGGCCCCGGCCGCTTCGTTCGCCCACCTGGACGCCACCACGGTTCTGTCGCGTGACATCGCCGCCCAGGCCATCTTCCCGGCCGTGGACCCGCTGGACTCCACCAGCCGGATCATGGACCCGCTGGTCATCGGTGACGAACACTACGCCGTGGCCCGTCGCGTTCAGGAAATCCTTCAGCAGTACAAGGCTCTGAAGGACATCATCGCCATTCTCGGCATGGACGAGCTGTCCGAAGAGGACAAGCTGGTCGTGGCCCGCGCCCGCAAGATCCAGCGCTTCCTGTCCCAGCCCTTCTTCGTCGCCGAGCAGTTCACCAACTCGCCGGGCAAGTTCGTCTCGCTGGAAGACACCATCTCCTCGTTCAAGCGCATCTGCGACGGCGAAGGCGACGCCTATCCGGAAGCGGCCTTCTACATGGTCGGCAACTTCGACGAAGTCGTCGCCAAGGCCGAAAAGATGGCGGCTGAGGCGTAATGGCTGACAAACTCCACTTCTCCCTGGTCGCCCCCGAGCGCGAGGTCTTCGCGGGCGAGGTCGATCAGGTTGACGCCCCCGGCGTCGAGGGCGACTTCGGCGTCCTGCCGAACCATGCGCCGTTCATGACGGCCCTGCGCGAAGGCCCGGTCACGGTCCATATCGGGGCCAACCGCCGCACCTTCTCCGTCAAGGGCGGCTTCGCCGACGTCACCCCGGCAGGCCTGACCATCCTCGCCGAAGAAGCCTCGGAAGCCGCCGAGGCCTGATCGGAGCCGCTGAATGAAAGGTCCCGCCGTGATCCTGCTACTGGCCTGGGTCGCGGCGATCATCGGACCTTTCATCACCGCATTCCTTTGTCATCGACTTGTCCGACAGGGGCGCAAGCGCCAGGCGCTGGCGCTCGCGGTCTTTGTCGGTTTCTGGTGGGTGCTCGGCGTCTGGGCCTTTCTGGCGGAGCCGGCGACCCTCCGCGTTCGACACATCGAGATCGAAAGCGCCCAGTGGCGCGGACCGCCGCTTCGCATCGGTGTCATCTCGGACACCCACGTCGCTGCGCCCCATACAGACCCCGGGCGTGTCCGCCGACTTGTGCAGACCATGAACGGCGAACGGCCCGACCTGGTGGTCCTGCTCGGCGATTACGCGGGCAGTCATGAGCCGGCAGACGAGCGTAGCGTCGAGGAGCGCGAGGAAATCCTCACCGGAGTGCGCGCCTTTGCCGATCTCGAAAGTCGCCTGGGGACCTACGGTGTCCTCGGCAACCACGATAGCTGGTTCGACGAAGGCATCCTGGCTCAGGCCTTGCGCGAATCCAATGTCCAGGTGCTTCAGAACCAGTCAGCACGCGTGGATCGCAGCGAGGGCACCTTCTGGATCGGCGGCGTCGCTGACCTGCATTCCGAACGCCTGATCGCCTCCGTTCCGGCGACCCTGGCCTCGGTCCCGGCCGACGAGCCTGTCGTGGTCATGACGCATTGGCCCGATCCCTACGAGGACGTGCCGCCCCGGGTCGCCCTGACTCTCGCGGGCCATACCCACTGCGGCCAGGTCAACTTCCCGCTGATCGGCCGGCTCATTCTACCGGGCGAAGGGTCATATCGTTGGCCCTGCGGCCTCTACACTGACCGGGGAACGCCCCTGTTCGTCACCGGAGGCGTCGGCGTCTCCATCCTGCCGGTCAGGTTCCGCGCGCCGCCGGAGATCGTGATTGTGACCCTCCGCGAGCCGACCCGATGACCGCCCTCATCTACCTCCTGGCCGCCGCCGCCGAGATCGGGGGATGTTTCGCCTTCTGGGCCTGGCTGAGGCTGGGCAAGTCCATCTGGTGGACCGTGCCGGGCGCGGCGCTCCTGATCCTGTTCGCCCTCCTCCTCACCCGTGTTGAGGCCAGTGCGGCGGGCAGGGCCTTTGCGGCCTATGGCGGGGTCTATATCGCCGCCTCGGTGGCCTGGCTGTGGCTGGTCGAGCACCGCACGCCCGATCGCTGGGACCTTCTGGGTGCCGCCGTCTGCCTGACCGGTGCCGCCATCATCCTGTTCGGACCCCGCGCCGGCTAACAGCGCGCTTGATCCGTTGTCCGACTGCGCCGATATCCAGCCCATGCCGACGCTCCCGCCCTATATCCCCGACGGCCTCGATGAAGCGATGATCCGCAAGGTCGTCTTCGGCTTCTATGACCGGGTGCGCGCCGATGCCGAGCTGGCCCCGGTGTTCGACGCCGTTATCGCCCCCGAGGCCTGGCCTCACCATCTTGAAACCATGTGCGATTTCTGGTCGTCCGTGCTGATGCGGACGGGCCGCTATCATGGCCGGCCCATGCCCAAGCACATGGCTCTGCCCGAGCTGAACGACGCCCACTTCCACCGCTGGCTCAGCCTGTTTCGCCAGACGGTGCGCGAGCTCTGCCCGCCACTGGTCGCCGATCTCTTCCTCGACCGGGCGCTGAACATCGCCCAGGCCTTCCGCCTCCAGCTCGCCCTTCGCGACGGCCGCGACGCGGTCGCTGTGGCGCCGATCCGCGAAGACGATCTGATCCCCCAGACTTGACCCGTGCCCCCGGTGCCCTAGATAGCCGCCGGTAAGACGAGGCCACGTCCTCGCCCCGCTATTGGCGGTGACAAGTCCGGGACGGCCCGGCCCTTTGCAAGGAGGGCCGACCCATGGCCTGGATCTATCTGTTCATTGCCGGCGTGCTGGAGGTCGTCTGGGCCTTCTCCATGAAACAGTCCGAAGGCTTCACCCGCCTGTGGCCCAGCGTCATCACCATCGGGGCCATGATCGTCAGCTTTTCCCTGCTGGCGCTATCGATGCGGACCCTGCCTTTGGGGACCGCCTATGCCGTCTGGACCGGCATCGGTGCGGTCGGGGCCTTCATCGTCGGGGCCATGGTCCTGAACGAGCCGCTCAGCCTGATGCGTGTCACCGCCGCAGCCCTGATTGTCGGCGGCCTGATCCTGATGCGATTTTCGGCCGCGACCCCGGCTACCCCTTAGTCTTTGTTAACCACGAGGGCCGCAGATTCCGCGCCACTATGTTTGCGCGTCGTCAGTCTGCCCTGGCCACCCATGCCGGTTCGCCCCCCTCCGAGCGGGCGAAGCCGAGTCTGCGCGCCCTTCTGGCCCACCTCAAGAAGCCACCGGTGGCGGTGGCCGTCGCCGGCCTGACTTTTGTGGGAGCCGCAAGTCTTCTCATCCTGGCCATCGGCGACCCGCGCGCCGGAACACCCACAGGACGGGCGGATGTCGAGCGCCCCGCGCCGGTTGAACGCCAGCCCATCAGCGGGGCTGAGGTCTTCGGCATCGACACCCTGGGGGCCTATCAGGATCTGACCGCACCGGGCGACGTCGATGCGCCGGGCGGCGAGGCCGTCATCACCCTGCCGGGCTCCGCCCAGGTTCTGACCGGGCCGGTCGTGCGTCAGGCCCCCGCAGCGCCCCTGGCTGCCGCCCCGATTGCCGGACTGTCCCAGCCCGGTCCGAACGGCCCCTTGCCGGTCATCGCCACAGACGGGCGCACGCCGTTTTCGGCCTATGCCAGGCCCTTCGCCCCCGATGGCCGCCCGCGCGTGGCCCTGATCGTCGGCGGTCTGGGCCTGAACGCCCCGGCGACGCGTGCGGCCATCGAGGCCCTGCCGCCTGAAGTCACTCTCAGCTTTGTTCCCTATGCCGAAGGCCTTCAGGCCTGGATCGACCTGGCTCGCGCCGATGGCCACGAGGTCCTGCTCGAACTGCCGATGGAGCCGGAAGACTACCCCCAGAACGACACCGGCCCCTATACCCTGCTGGCCAACTCCGACATCGACGAGCTGGACCGTCGCCTGAACTGGCTTTTGGGCCGCACCACCGGCTATTTCGGTGTGACCAACTATTTCGGCTCGGCCTTCATCGCCTCCGACACCTCCATGACCCCCTTCATGCAGCGGCTGCGGTCGCGCGGGCTGGCCTTCATCGACGATGGGCAGGCCCGCAATCGCCAGGGGGCCTATGGCCGTGCCAGTGCCAACCGGGTGGTCGACGAGGCCCAGGACGCCGCCTCCATCCTGGCCGCGCTCAATGCGCTGGAAGCCACCGCCCGCACCAACGGCCAGGCCCTGGGCTCCGGATACGGCTTTGCCGTGACGGTGGCGACGGCCGTGCGCTGGACCCAGGGCTTGAATGATCGCGGCATCCAGCTAGCCCCGGCGTCCGCCCTGGTGGCCCGCTCCGGCGTCCGCCGCGCCTCGTGAGCAAGCCTGACGCCTTTCCCCAGCACCGCCCCAACGTCGGCATCGTCCTGTTCAATGATCAGGGTCTGACCTGGATCGGGCGACGCGCCGATGTGCCGCACGACCGTCGCTGGCAATGGCCACAGGGCGGTGTCGACCCCGGCGAGGATCTCGAAGCCGCTGCCCGCCGCGAGCTGGCCGAGGAAACCGGCATTCGATCCGTCGACTATCTGGCCAGGACCGAAGACTGGATCACCTATGATTTTCCGGCGGGTGTGATCGCGCGCGACAAGCGGCTGGGACGCAAGGGCTGGCTCGGCCAGAAACAGATCTGGTTTGCCTTTCGCTTCACCGGCACGGAGGCCGAGATCAATCTCTACGGCTACGGCGAGCCGGAGTTTGACCAGTGGCGCTGGGAGACGTTGACGCGGGTGATCGACGTCGCCGCCCCGTTCAAACGCGAAGTCTATGAGCGGGTGATCGCCGCCTTTGGAACCTTCGCGGTGCAGAACGACTAGGCCTGCGCTCGTTCTCAAGCAAGCCGGACATTGATACAAAACAGAATTATGGAAAGTCTGGCGGAATTGTCCCCGTCGCCGGCGACGCGACTATGCTTTCCATACCGGCCATTCGTGCAGGAAAACCAGGAAGCTATCCACAGAATTTAGTGCACCTTTTGCACTAATTGCACCCGATTCACAGTGCACTATCGACCCGGCTCAGAGCACACCGCCGTCGCGCAGGGTCGCGATCTCTTCCAGGGTCAGCCCCAATTCCTCGCCCAGCACCGCCTCGGTGTCCGCCCCCAGCGCCGGCGGGGCCCAACGGTAGGACACCGGCGTCTGTGACAGGCGCATGGGACTGGCCACAGTCTGCACACGCTCGGCCAGGTCGCCCCGGTCCTGTCCGACGATCAGCCCGCGGTGGATGCCTTGCGGCTCGGCAAAGACCCGGTCGATCGTATTGATCGGTCCGCACGGCACGCCATGCGCCTCCAGCGTCTCGATCCAGCCGTCGGTACTCTGCAAGGCCAGAAATGGAGCCAGGGCCTGGACCAGCTCGGCCCGATGCTCGACCCGCTGGGCATTGGTCGTAAAACGGGTGTCCGCCGCCAGGTCCTCGGCCCCGATGGCCCGGCACAGAGCCCTGAACTGTCCGTCATTGCCCACGGCGATAACCACCGCTCCATCGGTCGTGGCAAACGGCTGATAGGGGGCCAGATTGGGGTGGGCGTTCCCCATCCGCGTCGGGGCCTCTCCCGAGACGAAGAAATTGGTCGCCTGATTGGCCAGCATGGCCACCTGGACATCGAACAGGGCCACATCAATGTGCTGGCCCTGGCCGGTCGCGCGGGCGTGCAACAGGGCCGCCAGGACGGCGTTGGCGGTATACAGGCCGGTGAACAGATCGACCACCGCCACCCCGACCTTCATCGGCTCGGCGCCCGGTGCCCCGTCAGGCTGGCCGGTAATCGACATCAGCCCGCCCATGGCCTGGATCATATAGTCATATCCGGCCTTGTCCTTGAGGGGGCCGTCCTGGCCAAAACCGGTGATCGAGGCATAGACCAGCCGCGGATTGACCGCGCTCAGGCCCGCATAGTCCAGGCCATACTTGGCCAGTCCGCCGGTCTTGAAGTTCTCGACCACCACATCGGCCTTTGCCGCCAACCGCCGGATCAGCTCGGCGCCCTCCGCCTGGGCCATGTCGACCGTCACAGAGCGTTTGTTGCGGTTCGCCGCCAGGAAATAGGCCGCATCGCCCCGCGCGCCGTTCGACTGTGTCGTGAAGGGAGGCCCCCATTGGCGGGTGTCATCCCCGGCCCCGGGCCGCTCGATCTTGATGACGCGGGCCCCGAGATCGGCCAGCACCTGGGTCGCCCACGGCCCGGCCAGCACGCGCGACAGATCCAGCACGACAACGCCGTCGAGAGGGCCTTTGGAAGTGGTCATACCCGGCCTCTAGCGTCTCAGCGTTGCAAACGGAACGATCGTCAGGCCCTAAAGCCCCGGATCCCACACCCCGGCGTCCTTCATCCGGCATTCGCGGGCTTCGTCCGCGCGCGTGCCCATGGTTTTGGCGGTGGCCTTGATCTCGTCGGACACCGTCGTGACGAAAATGCCGGGGACCAAAGCGTGGGCAAAGGCACAGGCCGATAGCCGCAACAGCTTGAACCCAAAGCGCCCGGAGGCCGCCATGTGCTCGAGATAGCTCTCTTCGACCTGGCGCGGATGCTCGACAAAAAGACGTTTGAACAGGTTGGACATCGGGAAGGGATCACCCTGGCCGCTAGTGCTTTGGGCCATACTGCCGTATCACGCCCGCAATTCACAGACCGCGCGGACATCTGCGCTGACCAAACAGGACATTCGACATGGCCCACGACGGCAACGCGGCCCCCGCCAAGACCTTTCGCTGGGAAGACCCGTTCGACATGGACGGCCGGCTGACCGACGACGAAGGCATGATCCGCGACGCCGCGCGCGCCTATGCCCGCGAACAGCTTCTGCCGCGCATCGTCGAAGCCTTCCGCGATGAGACGTTTGATCGCGCCATCATGACCGAGATGGGAGACATGGGCTTCCTCGGGGCGATGCTGCCGGAGCAGTACGGCGGTTCGGGTGCCAGCCACGTCGCCTATGGCCTGATCGCACGCGAGATTGAGGCCATCGACAGCGGCTATCGCTCGGCCATGTCGGTCCAGTCCTCCCTGGCCATGTACCCCATATATGCCTTCGGCTCCGAGGAACAGAAGAGCCGTTTTCTGCCGCGTATGGCCGCCGGCGAGCTGATCGGCTGTTTCGGCCTGACCGAGGCGGACGGCGGGTCAGACCCGGCCTCGATGAAGACCAGGGCCGAGGCCGTTCCCAACGGCTACAAACTCAACGGTGCCAAATACTGGATCACCAACTCGCCAATCTCGGATCTGGCCGTGGTCTGGGCCAAGCTGGACGGCGTCATCCGCGGCTTCATCGTCGAGCGCGGCTTTGACGGCTTCACCACCGACAAGATCGGCGACAAGCTGTCGTTGCGGGCCTCCATCACCGGCGACATCGGTCTGAACGACGTATTCGTCCCGGAGGAAAACCTGCTGCCGGGCGTCAAGGGCCTGCGCGGACCGTTCTCCTGCCTGAACAAGGCCCGCTACGGCATCGCCTGGGGGGCCATGGGCGCGGCCGAGTTCTGCTTCCACGCCAGCCGCGACTATGTGGCCGACCGGATGCTGTTTGGACGGCCCCTGTCGAGCCGCCAGCTGGTCCAGAAGAAGCTGGCCGATATGCAGACCGAGATCTTCCTGGGTCTTGAAGGGGCCTATGCGCTCGGTCGCCTGCTCGACACCGGCGCCTGGGTGCCGGAGGCCATCTCCCTGATGAAACGCAACAACTGCGGCAAGGCGTTGGATATCGCCCGGGTCGCGCGTGATATGCACGGCGGGGCCGGCATCACCGGCGAGATGCACGTGATGCGCCACACCATGAACCTGGAAACGGTCAACACCTACGAAGGCGCCCACGACGTCCACGCCCTGATCCTGGGCCGCGCCATCACCGGCGAAAGCGCCTTCTAGGACCTGATCGGACCGGCTTTTGTGGTGACCCGATCCGGGTCACGCTGAGTAATGGCGATTACCCGTCCTTAACAGGGGGCGTGTCATCAAGGCTGAATGGCGGGTCCCGTTCATTTCGAAGTCTTTGCGCGCAAGACGCCCCAGGCCGGATGGGTCCTCCAGACGGCTCTGGAATCTCGCGAGCAGGCGGTTCAGCTGGCCGATGACATGTTGGCGGACAAGCGGGCGGTTTCGGTCCGGGTGACCAAGGAGACGCTCGACGTCGAGACGATGGAGTTTCGCAGCGTCACCATCGTCACCAAGGGCGTGCCTGAGCCTCCGCGCCCCAAGGCGGCGCGCGACGACAAGTCCCTGATGGTCTGCACGGCCCCGCCGGACCTCTATACCGTTCACGCGCGCGAACTCATTGGTCGTGTATTGGACGGCTGGCTGGACCGCCAGGGTCTGATCCCCTTTGAGCTGTTGCATCGGGCCGATCTGGTCGAGCAGCTTGAGGCCTCCGGCATCGAGCTCCAGCACGCTCTGCAGAAGGTCGCCGTCCCTGAGAGCCAGTCAACGGGACAGGCCGTCCACGAGATCATCCGCCACTATCAGCGGCTGACCGATCAGGCGATCGAACGTGTGGTGCGGACCGGCCGCAATGACGGCTTCCCCAACCTTGGGGCTGAGCCCATTGCCGACGTCGCGCGACGTCTTGCCAGCAAGCCAGACCGGGCCTTTCTCATGGGGGGGGCGATCGCCGCCGCCATGGGCGAGGTGCGCGGCTGGCGCGCCAAGTTCGAACTTCTCATGAATCTGGCCGACACCGCGCCCGAAGAAGCCGAACCGGCGGCCCTGGTTCATGTCGCGATCGAACAGATCATGGGCGAAATCTTCAATGTCCGACAGGGCCGCGCCGAGGTTCTGGGCGCGACGCTGGACGTCGGAGGGCAGCTGGCCGCCATGGTTCGTCTCGCCGTCCCGGTCGAGGCCAACCTCCTGGCTCAGGCGGACAAGCGGGTGGCCGCCGTCCTGCCGCCGCTGGACGGCCCCGCCCTGCGGCTGGGCGAACATATGGCGCGCGGTCAGTATCGGCTGCTGGCCACAAGTCTGTCCCGGCGGGTGCTGCGCGAGCTGATGGGCCCCAGGCGCCTGCGGCCCGGCGATCCGTCCGGCGAGATTGATGTCCTGCGGGCCATGGCCATGGTCCTGACAGCGTCAGCCGGCAAGTTCCTGACGCTTGAAGAGGCTCAACTCGCCTTTGCCGAACGATCCAAGGCGCTGGTCGGGGCCGACTTCGTCGAGGCCTATGTCGGGACTGTCGGCAATCCACTCATTGAGGCCGACATGCTGGTCCGGCTGTGTGAGAATGTGACGGGCAACTCTGCCAAACGCAGTGCGGCACGCTGGTTGATTGCCTGCGTCTCGGCCCTTCGGTTTGAGCGCAGTTTGCGTGAGGGGGACGCGTCCCCCGGCAGCAAACTGGCCAGTCTGGCGGACCTGCAGTCGCGTGCCCAGGCCTGTGGCCTAAGCCCCAAGGATCAGACCGAGATTCACGACACCCTGGGTCGGATCGGAGACATGGTGGAGGCCCAGGGCAAGGTCACGGCCCAGATCGCCCGCGCTCCGGTCCCCCTGCTTCAGAAGCTGGCCTTGCTGCTCCGCATGGCCTGCGGACAGGGGTGTCCGGTTGGCCCGGCTTCCAACCGGGCGCGCGCCGAAGCCCTGCGTCTGCTGAGAGGCCCCGAACTCCGCCAGGTCCTGGCCGGCGACCGGGAGGCGGTTGAAACGCTCAAGCCCCTGATGCAGGCCGCCGGATTGGCGGCCTGACCGGCCTATTTGCGGGCGCGAAGCTCGTCGCGAATCTCGACCAGAAGCGCCTCGGTCGGGGTCGGGGCCTCGGGCGTCGCATCCGGCTCGGCGGCCTGCTGGCGTCGCAGCTTGTTGATCCCCTTGACCACCATGAAGATGACGAAGGACACGATCACAAACTGAATGATCGTGTTCAGGAAGGCACCGTACTCAATATAGACCGTATCAGCGCCCGGATTGGTCGGGTTCTCCGGCAGGGCCACCTTCAAGGCGGTGAAATCGACACCGCCAATCAGCCAGCCGATCGGCGGCATGACCACCTGATCGACCAGGCTGGTCACGATCTTGCCGAAGGACGCACCGATGACCACGCCCACCGCCAGATCAATGACGTTGCCGCGCGAGATGAACTCTCGAAACTCGGAAAAGACGCTCATGCCTGTTGAAGTCCCCTGTCTTCAGTTTTCAATCTAGTCGGCGTTGAGCCGTTCGCGCAGCTCTTTGCCGCTCTTGAAGAACGGAACCGACTTGGCCGGCACGCGCACGGCGTCGCCGGTCCGCGGGTTGCGCCCCTGACGCGCCGGACGGCTGCGAACGGAAAAGGCCCCGAACCCGCGCAGCTCCACCCGACCCCCGTCGGCCAGCGCGTCCGTCATCTCGTCAAGGATGACATTGACGATGCGCTCGACGTCCTTTTGCGTGAGGTGCGGATTTTCGGCCGCCAGGCGGTCGATCAACTCGGACTTGATCATCTCGTTTTCGCCGCTCGCGCAGCCCTCCCCTCGATCGGGCCCCGATCTATCCGTTCACACTAGCCTTCACCGTGCGGGGGAAAAAGGGGGATTCGACCTGAAGTCGATTCAGAAAAAACCCCGCCCGGCGGACCGGACGGGGCAATTTCGTGACGCTGGCCTGCAGTCTTACGACTTGTCGGCCTTTTCCTTGAGGGCGGCACCCAGGATGTCTCCGAGCGAAGCGCCCGAATCCTGCGAGCCGTACTGCTCAACGGCTTCCTTCTCGTCCTTCATCTCCAGCGCCTTGATCGACACCGAGATGCGGCGGGTCGCACGGTCAACGGCCGTGACCAGCGCGTCCACGCGATCGCCGACGGCGAAACGCTCGGGACGCTGATCGGCGCGGTCGCGCGACAGGTCGGACTTGCGGACAAAGGCCGTGGCCGGCGCATCGTCGTCGCCGAACTTGACCTCGATCCCACCCGAGGTGACCTCGGTGACGGTGACGGTCACCGTCTGGCCGCGAACGAAGGCGTCGCCTTCCAGCGGATCGCCGCCCAGCTGCTTGATGCCGAGCGAGACGCGTTCCTTCTCGACGTCGACGTCCAGCACCTTGGCCTTGACCATCTCGCCCTTGCGGTAACGCTGGATGGCTTCTTCACCCGGCGTGTTCCAGTCGATGTCCGACAGGTGCACCATGCCGTCGATGTCGTTGTCCAGGCCCAGGAACAGGCCGAACTCGGTGGCGTTCTTGACTTCGCCCTCGACAGTGGACCCGACCGGATGGGCTTCCAGGAAGGCATCCCACGGATTGGCCTGGGCCTGCTTGAGGCCCAGCGAGATGCGGCGCTTGGAGGCGTCGACGTCCAGCACGATGACGTCCACTTCCTGCGAGGTGGAGACGATCTTGCCCGGATGGACGTTCTTTTTGGTCCAGGACATTTCCGAGACGTGGACCAGGCCCTCGACACCGGCTTCCAGCTCAACAAACGCACCGTAGTCGGTGATGTTGGTGATGCGACCGGTCATCTTGGCGCCGACCGGGTACTTGGCCTCGACACCGTCCCACGGATCGGTCTGGAGTTGCTTCATGCCCAGCGAGATGCGCTGGGTGTCGGGGTTGATCTTGACGATCTGGACCTTGACCGTGTCGCCGACCGCCAGGACCTGCGACGGATGCGACACGCGCTTCCAGCTCATGTCGGTGACGTGCAGCAGGCCGTCGATGCCACCCAGGTCCACGAACGCACCGTAGTCGGTGATGTTCTTGACCACGCCTTCGCGGATTTCGCCCTCGGCCAGCTGGCTGACCAGCTCGGTGCGCTGTTCGGCGCGGGCTTCTTCCAGGATGGCGCGACGCGAGACGACGATGTTGCCGCGCGGACGGTCCATCTTCAGGATCTGGAACGGCTGTTCCTTGCCCATCAGCGGGCCGACGTCGCGAACCGGACGGATATCCACCTGCGAACCCGGCAGGAAGGCCGAAGCCCCGCCCAGGTCAACGGTGAAGCCACCCTTCACGCGGCCGACGATGGTGCCCATGACCGGCTCTTCCGAAGCAAAGACGCCTTCCAGGCGGTTCCAGGCTTCTTCGCGCTTGGCCTTGTCGCGGCTGATGACCGCCTCACCCATCGCGTTCTCGACGCGCTCCAGATAGACCTCGACGGTGTCGCCGACCTTGGGCGCAGTCGAGGCGTCGCCGCCGGTGAATTCACGCACCGAGATCCGGCCTTCGGTCTTCAGGCCGACGTCGACGATGACGAAGTCCTTTTCGACGCCGACGACCAGGCCGTGAACGACCTGACCTTCGTTGAAGTCGCGGCCGGTGAGCTGTTCGTCCAGCAGGGCGGCGAAATCGTCGCGGGTGGGGTTGAGGGTATCAGTCATGTTTGAGGTTGCTCCAGGGGCGGGCGTGCAGCTTGCTGCACAGGGATTCCGCCCGTTCGTTCGGTTAGGGTTTGAAAAGGTCTCGGACGGGGACCGGGGGTCCCGAACGCCTGCGGCCGTCGAGCGGAGGGGCGTTTGATTTCAGTCCTTGCGGACTCGCGCCTCTTCGACGATGCGGCAGGCCGCCTCGAAGGCGGCGTCTATAGCCAAGTCAGACGTATCCAGCAAGACCGCGTCTTGCGCCGCAACCATCGGAGCCGCATCCCGTCCGGCGTCGCGGGCGTCGCGTTCGCGGATGTCTTGCAGGATGGTCTCATAGGCGACCGTCTCACCCCGGTTCACCAGTTGCTTCCAGCGGCGCTCGGCACGCACCTCAGGATCGGCGGTGACATAGATTTTCACATCGGCCTCGGGCGCGATCACCGTGCCGATATCACGCCCATCCAGCACCGCGCCGCCGGGTTGGGCGGCAAAGTCCTTCTGGAGGGCCAGGAGCGCCTCTCGCACCGGCGGATGAAACGCCACACGGCTGGCCGCGTCGCCGGCGGCGCGCCCGATCAGGGCCGGGTCATCGAGAGCCGCCAGATCCAGTGAACGGGCCGCGACGGCAGCCTGCTCGGGATCGTCAAGATCACCACCCGCCGCCAGAACCGCCAGGCCGACCGCCCGGTAGAGCAGCCCGGTGTCCAGATACGGCAGCCCATAGTGCGCCGCGAGCCGGGCCGCGATCGTGCCCTTGCCCGACGCCGCCGGGCCATCAACCGCGATGATAAGGTCGGTGCTCACACCTCGCCCTTAGCCGCCGAAGTGTGGCTTTGCCAAGCACGCCATCAAGGACGTCGTCGTATCCGGTTGCTCGGCTTCTCGACCAGGGCCCGAAAGGTCACCACCACGGCTGCGATCAGGATGACCGCATGGGCGACCAGACTGAAGCCGAACCGCGTGGGATCATCCGCCATCGACACCATGTCCACGAACCGCCGGCGCGAGAAGGCGATAATCTCGCCATTCTGCATGGCCCCGCTGAGCCCGCGCCACATCAAGCCGCCCACCGCCGTCGCACAGATCGCCGTCACCAGCCTCATGACGGCCCCATCTGCGCGCCCAGGCCGGTCATCAGGTCGACGAAGCCGGGGAAGCTGGTCGCAATCATGTCGGGCCGGTCCACGCTGACGGGACGCGAGGCCGCCAGACCCAGGACCAGGGCGCTCATGGCCAGACGGTGATCGCCGTGGGTTTCAACGCGACCGCCACCGGAAGGCGCGCGGCCCTGTCCCTGAACAATCAGGCCCGCCGGTTCTTCCTCGACGCTGGCCCCGCAGGCCCGCAGCATCGCCGCCGTCCCGGCGATCCGATCGCTCTCCTTGACCCTCAGTTCCTCAAGGCCCCGCATGACCGTCGGCCCTTCGGCGGCCGACGCCAGGGCTGCCAGGATCGGGTATTCGTCGATCATCGAGGCGGAACGCTCGGGCGGGACGTCCACGCCCCGCAACCGCGATCCCCGCGCAGTCATGTCACCGACCGTCTCGCCGCCCTGCTCGCGCCGGTTCGTAATGGTCAGGTCGGCTCCCATCTCAACCAGGGTATCAAACAGGCCGGTCCGGGCCGGATTGAGCATCACCCCCTCAACGGTCACGCGCGAGCCCGGGATCAGCAAGGCTGCCGCCAACGGAAAGGCGGCCGACGAGGGATCCCCCGGCACACTCAGGTCCGTCGCCGACAAGGCCTGACCGCCCCGGACCGACGCCGTCAGCCCGTTGCGCTGAACGTCCACGCCAAACAGGGGCAACATCCGCTCGGTATGATCCCGGCTGGCCGAGGACTCGGTCACCGAGGTCACGCCGTCTGCCCGCAAGCCTGCCAGAAGGATGGCGGATTTGACCTGGGCCGAGGCGCTTCGAGATTTCCATTGGATAGCAGTCAACGGTGCCCCGAAATGCCCACCTCCGCCCACCGTCAGCGGCAGACGATCCGCAGACACACGCGCGCCCATCAGAACCAGGGGCTCGCTGACCCGCGCCATCGGACGCCCCCTCAGGCTTTCATCGCCGTCAAACCGGACCTCGATCGGGTAGCCGGCAACCGCGCCCATCAGCAGGCGCGCAGCCGTTCCGGAGTTGCCACAGTCGATCGTCCCCGTGGGTTGTCGCAGGCCGCCCTGACCGACAACGCGCCAAACGCCCGGCCCCAGCCGCTCTGTTTCAGCCCCCATCGCTGCGACGGCGGCGGCCGTGGCCAGGACGTCGTCGCTCTCCAGCAAGCCGTCGATCCGACCCTCTCCGAGCGCCAGGGCCGACAGGATCAAGGCCCGGTGCGAGATCGACTTGTCGCCCGGCGCGCGCACCTTTCCAGACAGGGCTGTCGAGGGCCTGGCGGTCAGGGTTGGGCGGTCCATCTGATCCCGGGCCATGGGCCTCTCAACGCGTGACAATGAAATCGTTTTTGACAGCGGCCCAATCCGGTGGCAAGGGAGCCGCCCGATACGCCCGGGGTTTCGACCCCGCCCATGAACAGCAAGGCTTTGACCGTGGCTAATCCCGAGCTCGGCGCCAAGCAGATCTGCCCGAACTGCCAGGCCAAGTTTTACGACCTGAACCGTCGTCCCGCGCACTGCCCCAAGTGCGATACCGAATTTGAGGCCGAAGAGGCCATTCGCCTGCGCCGCGGTCGCGGTCGTCCGGGCGTCGCTGACGATGATCAGACCGACGAGGACGAAGACAGCGAGGATCAGGTCAAGTCCAAGCCCAACACCTCGGAGGACGAGGAAGAGGACGAGGAAGACGAACCCGCCACGCCCGAAATTGACGAGGCCGCCAACGAAATCCCCGCCGGCGACGATGATGACGACGGCGATGACGACGGGTCCGACAAGGTCGTGCCAGGTATGGGCGACGCGGATGACGACGATGATGTCAGCGATGACGACGACGATTCCGTGCCGTTCCTCGAGGATGACGACGACGATGATTTCGACGACGACATCGACGGCCTGGGTGACGACGAAGACGAGGACTGATCCCTGGAATCGGCCCCGTCGAATTTCACCTTCGACGGGGCTTGATTGGGCGCACGGGTCCGACTAGGTTCCGCCGCCTTGCGGGAGGCCATCCCGCAAACCCGAGACGATCGGGGCTATAGCTCAGTTGGTAGAGCGCTTGAATGGCATTCAAGAGGTCAGCGGTTCGACTCCGCTTAGCTCCACCATCAAAGGCCCGGCGGACCCCCGCCGGGCCTTTGCCATGTCCGGCCATGCCCGAGCGCGGGCTCGGCGGCTTGACCGAAAGCGCCGTGGACCCCACCTAGGGCCCAACGAGGCGCTTCTTGCGAGGGCCTCACCTGTGCAAGGGTCGCTTCCCTAGGAGGGCTCATGTCCCGCACTGTCGTTTTTGACAGCCCCTTTCTGCTTGGCTTTGACCAAACCCGATCCCTGATCGAGCGTGCGGCCAAGATCGCGGCAGAAGGCTATCCGCCCTACAATGTGGAGGCCGTTGCGGACGATGGCATTCGCATTTCTCTGGCCGTTGCCGGCTTTTCGCCGGATCAGCTGTCGGTCACCATTGAGGGTCGCCAGTTGACGATCTCGGGCCGGCGCGACGCAGACACCTCGTCGCCAGACGGGGCCTATCTGCATCGCGGCATTGCGGCTCGGGGCTTCACGCGGGCCTTTGTGCTGGCGGACGGGATGGAGGTTGTCGGCGCAACGGTGGAACATGGCCTGCTACACGTCGATCTGACTCAGCCCCCGGCGAGCCAGGTGGTGCGGCAGATTCCCATCCGGGCCGGATAGAGTCCCTACTTCCGCCCCTTTTCACAGGACAATTGAAACCCGGAATGTCCGGCTGGCGTGAACCCGTCGGCCGCATGGGCGTTCCTTTGGTCAGGGACCAGACACGATGACGACTGCATTTTCACGAAAGGCTTTTGCCGAACTCGGGGCCCCAAACCTCGTTTATGTCCGCCCGCTGCGCGCGGGGGATCTCGGGCAGGAAGCCGGTATTCAAACGCGGCCTGGCGTAACCATCCGCCCGGACCAGATCATCTATGGCGTCTATGGCGCGGACGGCGAGCGGCTGGCCGTCCTGCTCAAGCGCGAAGAGGCCTTTGCGGCCGCCGTCGCCTATGAGCTGGCCCCGGTGTCGGTGCACTAAGGGCCGGTCCAGGTCAGCCCTTCAACTTTTCAATCAGGGCCTCGGCGGCGGCCGGATTGCGCAGCTTGGCCCCGGAAATGAAGTAGGAAAAGACGTCTCCACCTTGTGCCCAGGCCCGAGCCCGCGTGGCGACGGCATCTAATTCCTCCGACGTCATGCCGGTGGGCTGGTCTTCACGGCTGGTCATCAGGCGCGCATATCGGAAGTCCGCCGTCGGCTGATCAATGCGAGGCCATTCCGGGGCCTCGGGGTCTTCGGCATAGATAATCGCGCAACCGTACCTGGCGGCCAGATCGTAGAAGGCCGGGCCTTCGAACGTGCCGTTGCGAACTTCCAGAGCATGGCGCAGCCGCAGACCATCCTTCTCTGGGGGAAGCAGCCGCAGAAAACCCTCGAAGTCTTTCGGGTCGAACTTTTTGGTCGCCATGAACTGCCAGTTGATCGGCCCCAGTTTGGGCCCCAGGTGCGTCAGCCCCTGGTTAAGAAACATCTCAATCGACCCGGCGGCATCCGTCAGCACCTTGCGATTGGTGCAGAACCGGCTGGCCTTGACCGCAAACACGAAATCATCCGGCGTCTCGTCGCGCCACTTCATCCAGGTGTCGGGTTTGAAGCCGGAATAGTAGGTACCGTTGATCTCGATGGAGGTCAGGCGACCGGCCATATGGGCCAGCTCTTTCTTCTGGCTCAGCTTTTCGGGATAGAAGACTCCGCGCCACGGCTCATAGGTCCAGCCGCCGACACCAATACGGATGGGGTGGGTCATGGGGTGTCGTCTCCGGTTGAGGCCTGCTCATGCACCGTGTGTGGCACACCCGCGACGACAAAATAGATCCCCACCACCGCCACGGCTACCAGCGGGGTCAGGACACCAAACTCCCCGGTCAGCCACTTGGCCTGGGGTCCCGGAATGAAGGCGGCCACCAGAATCCCCTGGATGAACAGGTTGTGCGAGGCATGGCCCAGGGCCGCCGGCCAGAAACTGTTGGAGCGCAGGCGGATGGCGTTGAAGAACGGCGTGATGATGAAGATCAGGGCGGCAAAGCAGATCAGGCTGTACCAGACCGGCGTCCCCTCTCCCGCATAGCCGCCGAACAGCAGCACCGGCAGATGATAGGCCAGCCATATCAGGCTGGACACCAGGTTGAGCCGCCAGAAGCCCATTTCGCGACCGAGCGCCGGGACCAGAAATCCGCGCCAGCCGATCTCTTCACCCATGGCCCGCGTCAGGCTGGTGACGGTGCCGACGACCGCCAGGGCCAGCAATCCGACCCAGGGCCCGACGTCCAGGCCCAGCCGGGCCGCCGCCGCTTCTTGCCATCCCGAGATATTGAACGCCCCGGCCCCAAGGAGAACGCCACCGACGACGGTCAGCACGGCATAGATCACCGGCACCGCCCAGCCGACCGCGAGCTGGCCAAGGGGCCGGGGACACCAGCCCAACCCCCGCAGTGATCGGGTGGCCAACAACGTCGTCACGATGGCCGCCAGGCCGGGAGCCCACATGATGTAGACGACCCATTTATGGGTGGCCGGATTGCCGAGGCCACCGCCGCCGATAATCAGGGTGTTGAAGACAATGGAGGCCACGACAACGAGGCTGAGGAAGGTCCAGATCTGGGTGCGGTTTGACATGGACTGATTGAGCGCCGATGCCGCGCGTCTGACAACTGCTGAAACAGCAAGCTGGCCATTTCCGCTTCGACCTTTAGGGTCTGAGCCATCAGGAAGACGGTCACATGCACACAGGGTCATGTCTTTGCGGAGCCATCCGCGTCGAGGTTCAGGGCGATCTGCACGCACCAGATGCCTGTCATTGCAGCCAGTGTCGGCGCTGGTCGGGCCACATCTGGGCTTCGACGGACGTGCCGCGCGATCGCCTGACCCTTCATGGCGAGGACCAGATTCGCTGGTTTCAGTCGTCGGACAAGGTGCGCCGAGGCTTTTGCGGCACCTGTGGCTCGGTGATGTTCTGGGACCCACCGGCGCGGGCCAGCCTCGCTGTGGCGATGGGTTGTTTCGACCGACCGACGCAAACCGAGCTAGGTGTTCACATCTTCACGGCCGACAAGGGCGACTACTATCGGATCGACGGCGATGACACGCCTCAGGAGCCGTCGCCGCCTATCTAGTAGGCGAAATCCCGATAGACGCGGGTGACGTCGCCCTGCCAGTCACCATGGTAAAGGTCCAGAAGGCGCTCGGCCGGCGTGACGCCGCTGTCGGCGATATCTTCCAACTCCGAGACATAGCCGCGCTCATCGACCATGCCGCCGGAGAACTGCCCGCGGTTCTTCAGGCCCATGCGGGCGAGCGCGACCATGTCGCGGGCGACATCGCGCACGGAGCGCCCGGCCACCTCGGCCTTGAGGCCCAGGCGGGTGACGTCGCGGCGCAGACGTTCGTGATCCTCGATGTCCCAGCCCTTGACCAGGTCCCAGCATGACGCCAGCGACGGCGCATCATAAAGCACCCCGGCCCACAGCCCCTGCAGCGCGCAGATTCGGCTCCATGGACCGCCATCCGCCCCTCGCATTTCCAGATAGGATTTCAGCCGCACCTCGGGGAACAGGGTGGTCAGATGATCCTCCCAGTCCTTCATGGTCGGATAGTCGCCCGGAAGCGCCGGCAGCCTGCCCTCCAGGAAATCCCGGAATGACTGGCCCGAGGCATCGACATAGCGACCGTCGCGCTTGACGAAATACATCGGCGTATCGAGCGCATAGTCGACATAGCGTTCGAAGCCGAAACCGTCCTCGAAAACGAAGTCGATCATGCCGGTGCGGTCGGGATCGGTGTCGGTCCAGACATTGGCACGGGCCGACAGAAAGCCGTTCGGTTTGCCTTCGGTGAAGGGGCTGTTGGCAAACAGGGCCGTGGCGATCGGCTGCAGGGCCAGGGCGGTGCGGAATTTCAGCACCATGTCTGCCTCGGACTCGAAGTCGAGGTTCGACTGGATGGTGCAGGTGCGTAACATCATGTCCAGGCCCAGCGTCCCGACCTTGGGCATATAGGCGCGCATGATGTCATAGCGGCCCTTGGGCATGATCGGGATCTGGTCGCGCCGCCACAGCGGATCAAATCCGAGCCCCAGACACCCGAGTCCCAGCTCGTCGGCCACGGTCTTGACCTCAACCAGGTGACGGCCTGTCTCATCGCAGATGTCGTGCACGGTCTTCAGCGGCGCACCGGACAGCTCGAACTGACCACCGGGCTCCAGACTGATTGACGAGCTCATGCCTTCGGCGTTTCGGCGCTCCAGGGCGATGACGTTTTCACCTTCGCGCACCGGGGACCAGCCAAACCGGGTCAAGCCATCGAGCATGGCCCGGATTCCGGCCGGTTCGTCGTAGGAGGGCCGGCGCAGGTCCGAACGCTCGAACATGAACTTTTCATGCTCGGCCCCGATCCGCCACTGGTCGCGAGGCTTCATGCCCTTGTCCAGGGCAGAAACCAGATCATTGCGGGAAAGTGGTTCGCTCATCAGTCGGGCCCCTGTCGTGGCCGCTAGATGGGCCGTTCCGGCCTCCGGCTCAAGAGCGCCAGTCTCCCTTGGCGGCCTGCCAGAGCGTCAAGGCCGAGATCGCCGCGGTGTCCGCCCGCAGGATTCGAGGCCCGAGCCCAACCGGTACGACGAAATCCAGACCGCGAAGCCGCGTCCGCTCATCTGGCGAAAAGCCCCCTTCAGGGCCGATCAGGATCGACCAGGGAGCCTCGTCGTTTGGCAGGGCATTGATCGCCGGCTGAACGCCACCGCCCTCGTCGCAAAACATGAGACGGCGCCCCTGCGGCCATTGGTCGAGGATCTGATCCAGCTTCTCGGGAGCCATGATCTGCGGCACATCAAGCCGGCCGGTCTGTTCGGACGCCTCCATGGCGATGGCGGAGAGCCGGTCCGTGCGCGCGTGGTCCGCCTGGGTGTAGCGGGTGATCGCCAGTCGGACGCGGCGACATCCAAGCTCTGCGGCTTTTTCGACAATGGTTTCGAGCCGATTGCGCTTCACCAGGGCGATGATCAGCTCGAGGTCCGGGGCGAGCGCCTGTTCGCGCGTTCGCTCCAGCGCGGTGAGGACACAGGCGCGTTTTGATACCTCTGTGATCTCGGCTCGCCACTCGCCATCGCGGCCATTGAAGACGAGAAGGTCGTCCCCAACACCCTTGCGCATGACGCCGGTCAAATACCGCGCCTGATCAGCAGACGGCTCCAGCACAACGCCCGATGACAGGGGGTGGTCGACAAACAGGCGGATCATGCCGCGACCTTAGCGGCAGACGGGGCGGGCGGCTATCCGCCGCCCAGACCTCGCTGGAAACTCTCGACAAGAGATCCCGCCACCAGCCGCCAACCGTCGACCAGAACAAAGAAGATCAGTTTGAACGGCAGAGACACAATCACCGGCGGCAGCATCATCATGCCCATCGACATCAGGACACTGGCCACCACCAGGTCGATGACCAGAAACGGCACGAACAACAGAAATCCGATCTCAAAAGCGCGCTTGAGTTCCGAGATCATGAAGGCCGGGGTGACGACGCGAAGGGGCAGGTCCTGGGCCGTGGTTCCGGCCTCGACATTCGACAAGCGCGTGAACAGGGCCAGATCGGCCTCTCCGACCTGGCTGAGCATGAAGGTCTTGACCGGCTCCGCTGCCAGATCGAAGGCCTGGGGCAGCTCCATCTGCTGATCCAGCAGGGGGCGGATCCCGGAATCATAGGCCGCCGTCCAGGTCGGGGCCATTACAATGGCTGACAGGAACAGCGCCAGGGACACCAGCACCGCGTTGGGCGGCGACTGTTGCAGGCCAAGCGCCGTCCGCAACAGGCTAAGCACCACCACGATCCGCACGAAGCTGGTGGTCATGATGACGATGGAGGGAGCCAGCGACAGAACCGTCATCAGGCCAATGAGCTGGACGACCCGCTCGGACAGGCCGGCACCGGTGCCCAGATCAATATTGATGGACGATCCCTGGCCTGACTGGGTCACAAGGTCCTGGGCCAGGGCCGCTACCGGCCAGGCCAGACAGAAAAGCGTCACGACCAATGACAGGCGTGCCGCCCGGATCAGCTCGTCTCGCGTGGGTTTGGCGAGCCAACGGCCCATGGCCTAGGCCCCCCGCTCTATGCGGTCGCCCGAGGGCATGGCGCGCAGCGATCGGACCGTCTGCGGGCCGGTCAGCTCCTTGCCTTCGCCGAGCAGAAGCAGCCGCTCTTCATTGTCGATCTGGACCAGAACCAGGCGCCGTGCGGGATCAAGCACCAGCGTCTCGGTGACCTTGAGGCGACGCTCGCCGCGATCCGCCTGCAATTTCTCGAGCCACTGGGGCGCATACCGGCGCAGGCCTACCGCCACCAGGCCGATCAGACCCAGGGTGATGGCCAGGCTGAAGACGGCCCAGGCGAAATTCAGAAAATTCATGTGGCGAACCGGCCTTACGCACCCGTTCCGGGCAAGGCTCTAACCTCTTCGAACATGGTTAACGCCGTCTTGCTGAAAGGTCCGGTTAACCATGGCTGCGGCATTTTATGCCCGGTAGATTAGGAAGGGCCCGCCATGGGCATCGACGACATCCCGCTGTTTTCGAACCTGCGCGGCCGGCTCGGCTGGCTCGCAGAGCGTCAGCGCGTGGTCGCCCAGAACGTCGCCAACGCCGATACCCCCGGCTATGCCGCGCGAGACCTGGCCCGGCCGACAGATTTTGCCGATGCGCTGAGCGGCGCAAACCGGCTGGCCATGGCCCGAACCTCTGCCAGCCATATTCCGACGGCTCCCGGAGCGACGACCTCACCGTTCATCATCGAACGGACACCGGATTCCGAGACCACGCCTGACGGTAACTCGGTCGTGGTCGAAGAACAGATGCTGCGCATGGCCGAAAGCCGCATGGAATATGACGCGGCCATCGGCTTCTATCAGAAGTCCCTCAACATGCTGCGGCTTGCTTCGCGCAAGCCCGGCGGATGATCCTGGAGGCGTGACAGATGACTGATCCCGTTGCCCCGAGAAACTCGACCATGGCGGTGGCCGCCTCGGCCCTGCGCGCCCAGCAATCGCGCATGCGGATCATCGCCGAGAACATCGCCAATGCGGAATCGACAGCGCCCGTGGATGGGGCCGATCCCTATCGTCGTCAGGTTCCCGTCTTCCAGACGCGCGAAATCGACGGTGCCACCGGGGTCGAGCTGGCCCGGGTCCGAGAGGACCAGGGCGATTTCCGTCTCGACTACGAGCCCGGCCACCCGGCCGCAGACGCCGAGGGCTATGTCCGCCGGCCCAATGTGAACACCCTGGTCGAGGCGATGGACATGCGCGAAGCCCAGCGCGCCTATGAAGCCAATCTCAACGTCATCGAAACAGCGCGCGCCATGGAACAGCGCACGCTGGACCTGCTCAAGCGATAGGAACCTCTAGGACATGGATGCCCTGACCGCGATCCGCGCCTATTCGGCCGCTCAAGGCAGCGCCGCGCCGACATCGGGGCCGCAGGAAGCCGCCGCGCCCGGCTTCGACGACTTGCTGGCCGGATTCATCGGGCAGGCCGGCGAAGCGACGCGCGCCGCCGAAACCCAGATGGCGGCCCATTCGGCGGGTCAGACGGATCTGGTCAATGTCGTCACCGCCATCGCTTCGGCCGAAGCCTCGCTGGAAACCGTTGTCGCCGTCCGCGATCAGGTGATCTCCGCCTATCAGGAGATCATGAGAATGCCGATCTAGGATGTCTCCAGACCGCGCGGTGCCCGGTTCCTGAGCCACTGCGAATAGACCCATTTCTCACCGGTTGTCGGGGGACGTCCGGCATGGCGCGTGGCCAGATCGATTCGACCATTAGGCTTGACGTTGGCCCACAGGAAGGCGTCGCCCTTGCGCCCGCGATGCATCAGGCCGATGGCCTCCATCTCAGTTTCGCCACCCTCGTAGTCGTCGTTCAGGTAGGTGAGGAAGGTCACGTCTCGCTGCCCGCGCTCTGCCAGATCAGCGCCATGTCCGGGTTTCTCCGGATCCAGCCAGTCATAGTGCGGCGTAAAGGCCTCGCCGACCGCATAGTGAAGGATTTGAACGGGTTCCAGCCCGACGACGGGCAATCCTGTGGCCCTGGCGATGCGCTCGCGCACCAGCATCATCACGAGATCGCAATCCAGGATATCGAAACTGGTCGCCGAGTTTGAGCGGCTCCATTTGATCAGAGGCTGGCCGGTATCCGGGTCATAGACCGGGGCCTTTTCGAGGTGCGGCTGGGCCCGGGCGCGCAACCAGTCACACACCTCATGCGACACAAAGCCGTCAATCGCCAGAACATGGGGCTCCTGGGCCAGAACCCGCGGCGGCGGCGAACCAAGCCAACTCGCCACATCGGGGGCCGATCCGAGAAATCGACGGGTTTCGCCGGCAAGGGCGTGGCCATTGGCAGCCGCCTGATCCAGCCGATGGAAGGCTTCCGACCAGTCCTGAGGCCGGACCAGCCCGGCCGCCGACATCAGCGCCAGATGATGCGCCGCCTCTGCGTCGCCGGCATCGGCCTCGGCCATCAACACCTCGGGCGTATGATCCCGATCGAGCTGATCGTCAGACCTCATCCGCCGCGGGCCAGCCTGAGAAACTCTTCGCGGGTCCGCGGATCGTCACGAACGACACCCAGGAGGCAACTGGTGCTCAAGGACGCGCCCGGCACCTCGACCCCGCGTAGGGTCATGCAGGAGTGCTCCGCCTCGATGACCACGCCGACGCCCTGTGGCTCCAGCACCTCCTGGATCGCCCGAGCGATTTCAGCGGTCATCTTTTCCTGGATCTGGAGGCGGCGGCCAAAGCCCTTGACCACCCTCGCCAGCTTGGAAATCCCGACAACCCGGTTGGTCGGCAGATAGCCGACATGGGCCTTGCCCACGACGGGCAGCATATGATGCTCACAGAAGCTGACGAACCGGATGTCGCGCAGCACGACCAGTTCGTCATAGCCGGCGACTTCTTCAAAGGTCCGCTCCAGATAGGAGCGGGGGCACTCATCATAGCCGGCAAACAGCTCTCGATAGGAGCGGGCGACGCGGGCCGGCGTGTCCAGGAGGCCCTCGCGCATCGGATCATCGCCCGCCCACTGGATCAGGGTTCGGACGGCGGCCTCGGCTTCGGCCTGGCTGATGGGGCGATCGGTCATGCGGCTATTCTATCCTTGCGCAGGGCGCTCTGCGAGGGCCAGGCGCGCTTCGGCGGCGTCCTGGTCAATGCGGGCTTTCAGGGCGTCGAGCCCGTCGAATTTCAGCTCGGGACGGATCCACGCGATCAGTTCGGTCTCGATGACCTGACCGTAGATGTCTTCGTCGAAATCGAAGAGCCAGACCTCGAGCAGCGGTTCTTCGGTCTGAAACATCGGACGCACGCCGAGATTGGCCACGCCGTCGAACACCCGACCATCCGGCAGGCGCGTCCGGGTTGCATAGATACCGTAGGCCGGCCGGACATAGTCGCCCAGGCGGACATTGGCTGTCGGCACGCCGATGGTCCGACCGCGCTTGTCACCGTGAACCACCTCGCCTTCGATGGCGAAAGGCCGACCCAGAATCGCGGCGGCCCGGTCGGGTCGGGCTCCCATCAGCGCCTCGCGAATGCCGGACGACGACAGCTTGGTCCCGTCGTCGGCGGACAGTTCCGGGATGGCCGTCACCTCGAAGCCAAATGATCGCCCATAGTCGGCCAGCGCCTCCGGCGAACCGGTCCGCCCCTTGCCGAAGGTCACATCAAAGCCGACCGCCACATGGCGCGCGTCGAGCCCGTCCGCCAGAACGCGCGCGGCGAACTCTCGATCGGTCAGGTTCGCCATCTCGGCATCGAAAGGCAGCAGATACAGGCGATCAATCCCGCACCCTTCCAGGGCCCGCGCCATTTGCCCGGCGGTCATCAGCCGGAAGGGTTCGGCATCCGGCTGGAAGTAGCGGCGCGGGTGGGGTTCGAAACTGACCAGCCCGGCGGGCACCCCCAGGGCGCGGGCCTTGGCCACAGCCGCCTCAATCACGGCCCGATGGCCCTGATGCACGCCGTCAAAATTGCCCAGCGCCAGGGACGCGCCCCGCTGTTTCGCGGTCAGGCCCTTCCAGCCCTCAATGATCTCGACCGGCACCTAGGTCCGCCTGCGTCGACGCGGGACCCGGATCGTGGCCTCGCCCTCAAGCACCGGTTCGCCATCGACCAGACATTCGGTCCGCAGAATGACGCGGGCCGAGGGATCGATAGACTGAACCGTGACGCGCGCGGTCACGACATCACCGATACGCACCGGCTTGTGGAAGTTCAGCGTCTGTCCAAGGTAGATCGCGCCCGGCCCCGGCAGGATGGTGCCGACAACCGCAGAGACGAACGAGGCCGACAACAGGCCGTGGGCGACGCGGCCCCGATAGGCGCTGGCATTGGCGAAGTCCTCATCAACGTGGAGCGGATTGAAGTCCCCCGAGGCCTCGGCAAAGGCCATGATGCGCTCATGCGTGATCGGTACGCACAACTCCGCCATCATGCCGACCGACAACTCGTCGAGAATATAGCCCCCGTCCGGGGTTGCGTTCGCGCTCACCAGGTCAGCTCCTTGAGAACATAGCGGGCGGTGGCCCCGGACTGTGCCAGACGGGCTTCGGCCAGCAACGGGTCGAGACGGCCCGCAGAGTCTACGACGTCGGCCCCATGGATCCCACCGGCGACAAACAGGCAGTCGAGCCCCTGGCGGTTCGCCCCCAGGACATCGGTGGGCAGGCCGTCTCCGATGGCCAGGACGCGGCTTTTGTCGATGCCCCCAGTCCGCAGCCGGGCTGCCTCGCGCAACGCCAGCTCATAGATGGGGGAGAAAGGCTTGCCGGCCATGACGACCGTTCCGCCCACAGCCGCATAGACATCGGCAAGGGCACCGGCGCACCAGATCAGATCCTTGCCACGGTGGACGACCTTGTCCGGGTTGGCACAGACCATTTCGAGCCCGCGCCGCGCGCAATCAGAAAAGCCGTCCCTGTAGTCTTCAGGCTGGTCCACATCGTCATCGAACAGACCGGTACAGGAGATAAAGGCCGCTTCGGACAGGTCATCGGTCAATTCAACGCCTGTGCCGTCATAGATGCCCGCATCCCGTTCAGGGCCAACACGCCAGGCGGGGCCCGGCGCGCGTTTGACCAGCTCCGCGCGCGTCGCGTCACCCGACGTCACCACGGCGGCCCAGGCTTTACGATCCACGCCGATATCATCCAGCTGGACGACGAAACTCTCGCGCGGGCGCGGCGAGTTGGAGATCAGCACCACCGCGCCGCCCTGCTCCGAAAAGCGGCGCAGAGCCTCTACCGAGGCGGCAAACGGCACCTTGCCGTCATGCACCACCCCCCAGACATCGCACAGGACGACATCATAGCGGTCGGCGATCTCGGAAAGACCCGTCAGGGTTTGAAGCTCGGACATGGCCCGTCTCTAGCCGGGACACCCCTGACCGGGCCACCTCAAAAAAGCACATCAGCCCCTTTCGCGGCGCAGAAGCTCTCTCTTGCGGTCCGTTCCCCAGGCGTAGCCGGCCAAGGAACCGCCGGCCCCGACAACACGGTGACAAGGCACAACAATACACACAGGATTGGCCCCGCACGCCGCGCCGACGGCGCGCGCAGCGCCGGGACGACCAATGGCCGCCGCCAGCTCTCCATAGGTCCAGGTCTGGCCGGCAGGAATGGTCCGCAGGGCTTGCCAGACCTTTTGCTGAAAGGCTGTGCCGCGAACGTCCAGCGGCAGATCGGCACCCGGGTCCTTCGGATCGTCGATCAGTTCGACGACGCGCTTGACCAGCGCCTGAAGAGACATGTCTTCGGTCAGTGTCTCGGCCTCGGCAAACCGGGCCTTGAACCGCGCCAGCATGAATTCGGCATCATCGCCCAGCTCGATCGAAGACACGCCCTTGTCTGTCGCCGCCACCAGAACCTGGCCCAACGAACAGGGTGCGACCGTCACCCGGATGCGCTCTCCGGCCCCCGCCTTCTTCCAGGCCGTTGGGGTCATGCCGAAGCGCCGATCCGCTGAATCGTAGAAGCGGCTGGGCGCACCGAAGCCGGAATCGTAGATCACATCCGTCACACGTCCCCCATCCGTCAGAGCCGCCTTGGCTCGGTCGTCGCGGATCTGTCGGGCGTAGGCCGCCGGGGTCACGCCCGTCTTTGCCTTGAACAGCCGATGAAAATGATGCGGCGACAGCCCCGCGCTCGAAGCCAGGACCTCCAGTGAGGGCGGCGTTTCTGCGGCCTCAATGATTCGACAGGCTGCGGCGATCCTGTCGGCCTGGGGCGCCGTTTCGTCCGGCTTGCAACGCAGACAGGCCCGGTATCCGCGCGACCGGGCCTGTTCCACCGTGTCGAAGAACTCGAGATTCTCGCGCCGTGGTGTTCGAGCCGGGCAGCCAGCTCGGCAGTAGATGCCCGTTGTCGTAACGCCGACGACAAAGGCCAACCGCTGAGACGCGTCTCGCCGCGCCAACGCCGCATACCGACTGTCATCTGTCTGGGAACGATCCATCGCCATCAACATAGGCCATCTCTCCGATTTCAGCAGGGCCGTCTTGCCCGCCGAAAACGGGCCCGGCGTCCCGCCTCTTGCGGTCAATGTCGGTCGCTTAACGGTTCCTCATCGCCTCTACGGTAGTTTGCCGTGTCAATCATCGGGATGTCGGACCACCGCCATGACGCCGGAAAACCTCAAGCCTTTGACCTCCATGCGGTTCCTGGCGGCCTTCTGGGTGGTCATGTTCCACTACTGGCCCAAGCTCGACCTGGGCGCGGCTACCGGCTGGACGCCTGGCCTCGTCGCCCAGGGCTACCTCGGCGTTGAACTGTTCTTCGTCCTGTCCGGCTTCATCCTGTGCCACGTCTATCTGGCCAGCACGGCAGACGGTTCGTTCCGTTACGGCTCCTTCCTGTGGGCGCGACTGGCCCGTGTCTATCCGTTGCATCTGGCGACCCTGATCGGGGTGGGCCTTCTGGGACTGGCCGCCGCCCTGGCTGGAATATCAATCGACGACAGCATCCTGTCGTGGGCATCTCTGCCCGCGAACCTGACCCTGACCCAGGCCTGGGGTCTGGCCCCCGAGGCCGCCTGGAACCATCCGTCATGGTCTATTTCAGCAGAGTGGTTCGCCTATCTCTGCTTCCCGGCTTTCGCCTGGGCGGCGTGGCGACTGCGGTCTCGCCCTGGGCTGGCGCTGGTTATGGCAACGGGTGGCCTCTGCGCGACCTACGCCGTTTTTGAAGCTGTCGCGGGCTTCCCCCTGACCCAGGCGACGATCGACTGGGGGGCGTTGAGGATCGTTCCCTGTTTCGCCCTGGGTTGCGCAGCCTATCTGGTCTGGCGGTCCGGTGGACTGCGTCGACCGGGCGTGTGGGCGGTCGTGGCCACGGCCCTCATCCTGGCCTGTGCCGCCTTCCAGCTTTGGGACGGAATTACCGTTACCCTGTTCAGCGTTCTGATCCTGGCCCTGGCCGGCCTGGCAGGCCGCGGTGGCCCGCTGGAATCGAAGACCGGCGTCTGGCTCGGTGAGATCAGCTATTCCGTCTACATGGTCTGCGTTCCGTGGAAGCTCCTGGCCATCAATGGCCTGTCGCGTCTGAATGGTGGGTCCGAGCACCTGCCCTGGTGGATGTGGGTGCCGGCCGTTCTGGCGATTGTGCCGCTGGCCGGCCTGACCCACCACCTGATCGAACGCCCGGCGCGGGCGGCCATGCGGCGGTGGGCTGAACAGCGCGCGTCGAAAGGTCGCAGGCAAATTCAGCCTGCGGCGACCTGACGCCTTTTCGATCTTAAGACCTCCCCGCTAGATCAGGTCCTCGGATAAACGTCGTCGGGACCTTCCATGTTCAAGCGCCTGGGCACCGCCCTGTTTGCGACCGTTGTTGCCGTGTCGGCCCTGGTGCCGGCGACAGCCGCGGTGGCGCAGGACACCTACTATCAGTGCGTGCGCTTCGCCCGGGAGTTCTCAGGCATTCAGATCTATGGCGATGCCTGGACCTGGTGGGCCTCGGCCCAGACCCGAGGACTGCGGACCGGTCGCGCGCCCGAGGTCGGGGCAGTTCTCGTCTTTCAGCCCCATGGGGCCTCGACCCGCGGACACGTGGCTGTTGTCAGCCAGATTCTGACCGAGCGCGTCATGCGAATCAGCCACGCCAACTGGGGTGGATCGCGCGGACGGATCGAGCGTGACGTCACCGTTGTCGATGTCTCGCCCGACAATGACTGGAGCCAGGTGCGCGTCTGGCACAACCCGTCGAACGGCCTGGGCGTCAGTGTCTATCCGACCTATGGCTTCATCTACCAGGACGACGCCGCCGCGATGCAGCGCATCTCGGCCCAGGCCGAAGGCATGCAGGCCAGTGGCTATCAGACCGCCGCGCTGAGCGCCGCCTCCGGCCAGCCCTGACACCTGACCCCTTTACATTCCGAATGGCTTGAGGTCGGGTTCGCGTCAGACCGGGGCCGCCCATGATCCGACTTTTCCAGTCCTGCGAACCGTCTCCGACCGAAGTGTCCGACCCTCCGGAAGGCTGGACGGTGCCGGACGGGACGGTCTGGATCGATCTGGTTGAACCCAGTCGCACCGAGGAACTCGCCATCGAGCGGATTCTGGGTCGCCCCGTCCCGACGCCGGATGAGATGGCAGAAATCGAGGCCTCGTCGCGCCTCTATCGCCAGGATCAGGCGACCTATCTGACGACTGACCTTCTGTACAACACCGACGCGCTCCTGCCGCTGGTTGGGCCGGTTACCTTCATCCTCTCCGAAGGGCCCCTGGTCACCGTCCGCTACTTTGAACCCCGGGCCTTCAAGATCCTGGGTGAGCGGTTTGACCGCGATCCCGATCTTTGTTCGGGAGCCGTCATGGTGCTGATGCACCTGTTCGAGGCCATCATTGACCGGACGGCGGATGTCATCGAGCGGCTGTCTCGCGAGGTGGATGATGTTTCCAACGACATCTTTGTCGACCCCGGAAAGACCAACTATGCGCGCGCCATCAAACGCCTGGGGGTCGCCCAGCATGCCTCCTCTCGCGTTTCTGACAGTCTGACCGGCATCGAACGCGCCCTCACCTTCATCCAGCTTGACCCCCGGTTCGACCTGCGCCCCGAGGCTGGGGAGCATCATCGGTCGCTGTCGCGCGATATTCAGTCCCTGCAGGGACACATCGGCGGTCTGGTCCAGGCGATCAGCTTCCAGCTGTCGGCCGCCCTGGGTCTGATCAACATTGAACAGTCCGCCATCATCAAGATTTTCTCGGTGGCGGCGGTGGCCTTCATGCCGCCGACCCTGATCGCCTCGATCTATGGAATGAACTTCCATCACATGCCCGAGCTCTCCCAGATCTGGGGCTATCCGGCGGCCCTGCTGGCCATGGTTGTCTCAGCCCTGTTCCCGCTCTGGTACTTCAAGAAGCGGCGCTGGCTCTAGAGCCTGATCGGTTGAGGTGGAATCGCTTCGCGATTTCATCTCAGGCGTGAATCAGGCTCCAGATGAAAGCGCGAGCATGATTCAGCTTTTTGTTGGGACCGCAGGGCGGTTCCAACAAAAACCATCATGCTCTAGCTCGTGATCGCCGTCTCAAGGGCTGTCCGGGCCTGGTCCGGCATCAGCATCGGAAAGAAATGCGTCCCGCCTTCCATTGCCGCGACGCTGAGCTGGGGCACGCGGGCTGCGTCGCCTTGTGTCACCGCGCAGGTCGAGCCGATCTCGGCCTTGAGGATATGGACGGGACGATCCAGCCGCCGCAGAGCCCCCCACGCATCATTGGCCTGGGCAGAATAGTTCGAGGATTCCCACGCCGGAGCACAGGCCAGCTCGACCGCCCCATCCGGCGTGGGTCGGAATCCGCCATCGACGTAGTCCCGCAAGGTCGCATCGGGCCAGCCCTTGAATGAGCCCCGCCCCCGATAGGCCGCAAAAGCCGCGTCCAGAGTCTCAAAGCGGGACCGACGTTTGAGCGCAGCGACGGCCCACGGGTGCCGTTTCGCCATTCGCCAGCCGCCGGGTAGCCGCATCGCCGTTGCCGCCGAGCGTGTCAGTATCACCGGATCCAGCATGACCACGGCACGAACCCGCCCAGGCATGTGTGCCGCCGCCAGCAAGGCCAGGGTTCCGCCCATCGAATGTCCGGCCAGAACGACGGGGGGGCCGTTCAGGCTCGTGACCAGATCGATCAGATCGCCGCGCATGTCGTTCCAGCTGGCCCGGTTGGCTGGTGTGGTCGGCAGATCGGTCAGGCCGTGGCCACGAAGATCCGGGGCCAGCACCCGCCAGGCATCGCCCAGGGGTGCCAGCAGGTTGCGATAGGTGCGCGCGTTGAAACCATTGGCGTGGACGAAGACCAGGTCGACGGGGCGATCAACATCTCCCCATTCCAACCGCGCCAGACCTTCCGGCGATAGGGTTTGTCGCACGGCCGACTCTAGGCGGGGGCCATGTCGGCGAACTGGCCACCCACACGATAGCGCCACAGATAGGTCGGCGCGATCGCTTCGATCCCGGTAGCCTCGATGCCGAGATCGGTCAGTCCGGGCACGCCCTGGCTCACCACATTGTCGGCCCTCAACAAGGCAACCTGATCGCGGGTCAAAGGCGGAGCCAGGCCGACCCAGCTCAGCGGCTCCAGCATCAGGCCGAGCGCGCTCGCAGCCGCCGTCGGCAGGGGCAATAGGGCGCGGTCACGCCGCGTTTCCTGATTCACCAGCTCGAGGATCTGGCGCAGGGTCAAAACCTCGGGCCCGCCGAGCTCATAGGTCTTTCCAGCCGTGGCGGGGTCGTTGACCATCCGCGCCACAGCTTCCGCAACATCCCCGACATAGACGGGCTGGAAGCGAGTCTCGCCGCCGCCGGGCATCGGCAGGGCCGGGGACAGGGTCGCCAGACTGGCGAACCGGTTCAAAAGCCCGTCGCCGCGGCCAAAGATCACCGAGGGGCGAACCACGGTAGTTGATTTCAGGGCCGCGCGAGCCCGGATCTCACCCTCGCCCTTGGTTCTGGCATATTTCGAAGACGACCCGGCATCGGCCCCCAGAGCCGACACATGAACCAGACGGCTGATGCCGCGCCGGGCACAGGCCTTGGCGATCCGTTCCGGGGCATCACCATGCAGGGCCGGGAAACTCTGCCAGGGGCTTTCAAACAGGACGCCGACCAGATTGACCGCAGCCGTCGCCCCCTCCAGAGCAGCCGCGACCTGGGTATCGTCACGCACATCACATGCAACCCGCTGGATCTGCCCGACCCGGCCCTGGGTCTGGCTTTCAAAGGCCAGGCTGGGATGACGCACGGCGATCCGAACCCGATGGCCGTCGCGCAACAGGGCGCGCACCACCTGGCTACCCAGAAAGCCTGAACCGCCAAACACTGTGACCAGGGAATCGGAACGCGCCATTGCCGGAAATCTCTCACCGAGGGGAAGTCGGGCCGGGGATAGCTGAGGTGTCGGCGAACGGCAATGCGGAGAAAGCCAACAGACCCGTTGACCCGCCCCGGCTTCCGCCCTATGTGTCCGCGCCTTCGACCCCGAGCGGGTCGGGCCCAGGTGGCGGAATTGGTAGACGCGCTGGCTTCAGGTGCCAGTGGCCGAAAGGTCGTGGAGGTTCGAGTCCTCTCCTGGGCACCAATTTTTCGGGCGACAGCCCACGAGACGGCGCTGGTTCTTTGGACCGGCGCCGTTCGCGTATATGGTCCACAACGATTCACAGGGGCGCTTGACCTTGGCCACCCATCTTCACCTCGGCGACCTTCCCGACGACCTCGACCTGGGGCCGGTGGTGGCTGTCGATTCGGAAACCATGGGTCTGCGCTATCGGCGCGATCCCCTGTGTGTGGTTCAACTGTCCTCGGGGGACGGTGACGCCCATATCGTGCGCCTGAACCGGCCGGACTATGATTGCCCGAACCTCAAGCGGCTCCTGGTTGATCCGGCGGTGCTGAAGCTGTTCCACTTCGCCCGTTTCGACATCGCCATGTTCCAGCTCTACCTGGGTGTGGACACCTGGCCGCTCTACTGCACCAAGATCGCGTCCAAGCTGGCGCGCACCTATACGGACCGCCATGGCCTGAAGGATGTGGCGCGCGAACTGGCCGGGGTCGAACTGTCCAAGGCCCAGCAGAGTTCGGACTGGGGAAACCAGACCCTTTCAAAGGACCAGCTGGCCTACGCCGCCTCGGATGTTCTTTATCTGCACCGCATCCGCGACCAGCTGGACCTGATGCTGGCCCGCGAAGGCCGCGCCGAACTGGCTCAGGCCTGTTTCGATTTTCTGCCGACCCGCGCTCGCCTTGATCTTGGCGGATGGGAAGAGATGGATATCTTCGCTCACGCATGACCCAACGCGCCGGCCCCGTCCCCTCCCTGCTCGAACAGGCCCCGACCGATCTGGCCACGGTTCGGCGCGAGGACGCCCGGCGCGTCGTGGAGGCCATGGAAGCCTGGCGCAAGCGGTCGCGCATGATCCATTTCTTTCGCCGGGCCCTGCCGATTGCCCTGGCGGTGATCACCGTGGGAACGGTGGGTTGGGTCATTGCCCGAACCGTTCTGGCCGACATGGCCGATCAGGCGGCCCAGCAGTCCGACATCCGCATGACCAATCCTCGCTTCTATGGTCAGGACGCTCAGGGCCAATCCTTCGTCCTGGCCGCGGCCGAAGCCATTCAGGACCGAGGCGAGACGACCCTGGTTCACCTGACCCGCCCGGCCCTGAGGTTGAATGCCACAGGCGAACGCCCCACCGAGGTCGCGGCCCTGACGGGAATCTACAATGAGCGGGAGGACCGGATCGAATTGTCCGGCGAGGTCACAGTCATTGATGGCGGGACGGGGTTCAGGTTCGATACCGGGGCCGCCGTGATTGACACCCGCACGGGCGTCATTTCAGGCCAGTCCAACATCCGTGGTCGCGGACGTCTTGGAACCATCGACGCCGCGTCCTATGCCATCTACGATCAGGGTGCTCGTCTCGTTTTCGAAGGCGACGGCGACCGCAAGGTTACCGGCGTCATCAATATGGCCGACTGAACAGGATTTCGTGATGCGGTTTCTCATTCGCAGCCTCCCGGTCGCCCTGGCGGCCTCAACCGTTCTGCTGGTCGGACCGGCCGGAGCCCAGATCGCGCCCGGCGGCGGACCCGTCGCCTGGGGGGCGGACCGAACCGAATATGTGGAGGCTCAGGGCCTGCTCAAGCTGATCGGTCGCGCCGAACTCATTCAGGCCGAGAACCGCCTGCGTGCCGACGCCATCGACATGTTCACCACGCCCGGCCGCAACGGAAGCGGCGGTGGTGATGTCCGTGAGGTCGTTGCCACCGGCAATGTCTATTTCGTCACCCCGACCCAGGTCGTGCGTGGGGATCGTGCGGTCTACACCGCCGCCAGCGACACCATTGTCGTGACCGGAGACGTCATCCTGACCCAGGGTGAGAACGTCATGACCGGCAGCCGCCTGACCGTCGTGGTGGCCACCAACAATGCCGTCATGGACGGCGCGCCCTCCTCCGCCGGACAGCGGGTGCGTGGCGTCTTTTATCCCGACGAGTGATTTTCGCTTGAGCACCCTGACCCTGAATCCAGATCCCGCCGGCGTCGAGGTCGACAACGAGGGCCTGTTCGTTGATTCGATCGGTCGCTCCTTCGGCGGGCGGGCGGTCGTCAAAAGCGTGTCCTTGCGCCTGCGCCGCGGCGAGGTTGCCGGACTGCTCGGGCCAAATGGAGCCGGCAAGACCACCTGTTTTTACATGATCACGGGGCTGGTCCCGGTCGAGTACGGCAGCATCTATCTGGACGGCGAGGACATCACCGGCCAGCCCATGTACCAGCGCGCGCGCCTGGGCGTCGGCTACCTGCCTCAGGAAGCCTCGATCTTTCGCGGAATGACCGTTGAAGAGAACGTCCTGTCGGTCGTCGAGCTGCGAGAGCACGACCGCGCCAAGGCCATGGCCGACACCACCCGCCTGCTGGAAGAGCTGAGGATCAGCCATCTTCGCCAGGCCTCGGCGATGGCCCTGTCGGGCGGTGAACGTCGACGGGTAGAGATCGCGCGCGCGCTCGCCTCTGAACCCAGCTTCATGCTTCTGGATGAGCCGTTTGCCGGCATCGACCCTTTGGCGATTGCCGACATCCGCGAAGTCATTGTCTATCTGGCCACACGCGGTATCGGCGTGCTGATCACAGACCACAATGTGCGCGAGACGCTCGACATCATCGACCGCGCCTCAATCATTCATGGCGGTGAGGTTCTGTTCGAGGGCACGCCGACCGAGATCATCGCCAACCCCGAGGTGCGTCGGGTCTATCTGGGCGAAGCCTTTTAGGTTTCAGATTCCGGGCGAGAGGTGTTCCTCCCCGGCTCCCAACCCCTGCTCAGGCCTGCGTATCCACGGATGATCCGGGCGGGGCCGCCGCACTGGTGCGCGCCGCGACGATGACCATGGCCGGTCGCACGGTCCGCCCGAACAGGACATAGCCCGGCTGATAGGTCTGGATCACCGTGCCGGCCGGCACCTCGGTCGAAGGCTGCTCGGCCATGGCCTGATGGATATTCGGATCGAACCGGTCGCCGGGTTCCGGGGCCACACGGGTCAGGCCATTGGCCTCAAACGCCTGGATCAGCGACTTCTCGGTCATCTCCAGGCCCGTCACCAACCCCTGCACACCCGCATCGGCTGAGCCCTGCGGTGCCGCCGTCAGCGCGCGTTGCAGGTTGTCGGCCACGCCCAGAAGGCTCGTTGCAAACCGCTGGATGGCGTAGGCGCGCGCATCATTGGCCTCGCGCTCGGCCCGGCGCTTGATGTTCTCGACCTCGGCGGCCAGGCGCATGGCCTTGTCTTTCCAGTCATCCCGCTCTGCGATGACCGCGTCGAGCGGTGCCAGATCATCACCGTCCATCGCCGCTTCGAGGTCGGTCTCGTCCATCGGGGTCTCAGGGGTCTCGGTCACGTCAGTCCTGTCTGTCCAGCATTCGTCCCAGCACCCGCGCCGTATAGTCCACCAGAGGAATCACGCGAGCATAGTTCAGGCGCGCCGGTCCGATCACGCCGATCGCCCCGACCACCTTCTGTTGCCCGGTCATATAGGGCGCTGCGACCACAGCGGAACCCGACAGGGAGAACAATCGTGTCTCGGAACCGATAAAGATGCGCAAGCCCTGGGCCTCGCGCACGCCGTCGAGCAGGCCGATCAGCTGCTCCTTCTCTTCCAGATCTTCGAACAGCTGGCGCACCCGCTCCAGATCCGCCAGCGCGTCGGGGTCCTGCAAGAGATTGGCCCGACCTCGCACGATCAGGGCGCGGTCCCGGGCCTCGCCGCCGGACCAGGCCGCCAGGCCGTCTTCAACCAGCCCCGCCGCCGTCGCATCCAGCGCCACGCGCGCAGCGGCGAGTTCGGCCGCCATTTCCGTCTGGGCCTCTCCCAGCGTCCGCCCACGCAGGCGCGTGTTCAGAAAGTTCGAGGCCTGCTGCAGGCTCGACGGCGTCACGCCCGGAGCCAGCTTCATCAAACGGTTCTCGACCGCGCCGTCATCAAACACCAGCACGACCAGGGCCTGTTCAGGCGACAGGGAGACGAACTCGACATGGCGCACGCCCGCTTCCAGCACGGGTGCTGCCACCACCCCGGCCCCCCCGGCCAGTCCGCTCAGGAGGTCAGACGCCGCTTCCAGCGCCTCATCGAAGCCCCGGCCCTTGCCGATCAGCCGGGCGTCGACCGCGCGGCGTTCCTCGGCTGACAGGTCACCGATTTCCAGCAAGCCGTCCACGAACAGGCGCAGGCCCGCATGGGTCGGCACCCGCCCCGCCGACACATGCGGTGCTGCCAACAGGCCCAGGTGTGTCAGGTCCTGCATGGTGTTGCGGATCGAGGCGGGCGACAGCTGAATTCCCCCCCTGGACAGGGTCCGCGACCCCACCGGTTCGCCCGTTTCCAGGTATGACTCGACGATCCGCCGAAAAATGTCGCGCGCCCGCGCATCCAGTCCGGCCAGACCCGAGGCCGACGGCGTTGCCGGTGAGATGAAGCCGCTCATGCCCGCGCCTCCGCGCCGCGCACTCTGCCGATCCGGGTCTTGATGGTGGCGATGGTCACCCCGATAGGATAAGCCGCTCTGTCTCGTCTTCAAACCTTGGCAATCAAAGCCGTAGATTTGTTCGGCTTGGCGACCGCCTCACCGTTGTAACGTGCCTTCCTGCCATGCCTGCAAGATTTTCCAAATGAAGCTTCCCAGACACGCGCCAGCCCTTGTTCAGGGAGCCACGCTTGGTGTTCTATTGGCTTGTGGAGCTCTGGCGAGTGGTTTCGTTGCCCGCCAGTCACCGGACGCACCAAACCCTCCCGTCGTTGTGATGGCACCCCCCCAAGACCAGCGCCCGAACATGGGGCCGCCTGTTATCGTTAGAGACATGCAGTGGGCGCGCGCGCCCGAGCCCGCATTCCCTTTGGAGGCATCGGCGACCGGCATTCGAGCCGGCTCCGTTGTCGTGGTCTGCTACCCGAATCCTGATGGACGGCTCTCCGAATGCTCCGTCCACTCCGAGCAACCACAGGGCGTCGGGTTTGGACCAGCAGTCCTAGCATCGCTAGGCGAAGCTCGCGTCTCTCAACAGACTCTGTCGCAATACCGTTCAGGCGCAAGCTTTGTTTTCACGATCAATCTCGAAGGTCAGTAGTATGCGCCCCTCTCAACGCCGCCCCGACCAGATGCGGGCCGTGACGCTGGAAACCGGCGTCAATCGCTATGCCGAGGGCTCCTGTCTGGTCAGCTTCGGCCATACCAAGGTTCTGGTCACCGCCTCGGTCGAAGAAAGCCTGCCGCCGTGGCTGCGCGGAAAGGGTCAGGGCTGGGTGACGGCCGAATACGGCATGCTGCCGCGCGCCACCCACACACGGGGTCGGCGAGAAGCTGCCGCCGGCAAGCAGTCGGGCCGCACCCAGGAGATCCAGCGGCTGATCGGCCGCTCGCTACGGGCCGTAGTCGATCTGAAGGCTCTGGGCGAGCGCCAGATCCTGATCGACTGCGATGTCGTCCAGGCCGACGGCGGCACCCGAACCGCCTCCATCACAGGCGCCTGGGTGGCCATGGCGCTGGCCGTCAAGGCCTTGCAGGACAAGGGCGCACTGACCGCCAACCCCATCCTCGATCAGGTCGCGGCCGTCTCCTGCGGCATCTTCCAGGATGAGCCGGTGCTCGACCTCGACTACGACGAGGATTCCTCCGCCGAGGCCGATTCCAACTTCGTCCTGACCGGGACCGGCGGCATCGTTGAAATTCAGGCCACCGGCGAGAAGCGCGGCTTCTCTCGGGACGAATTCAATCGCCTGTTCGAGCTGGCGGAATATGGCTGTGCCGAACTGTTCGCGCTGCAGCGGTCGGTGGTGGGGTAACGTCCTCGCCTTGCCTCCGCCGCAAGGGGCGCTCATAAGCCCCGCCATGACCGATCAGCCGACCGGCCAGCCGACCAAGCGTCTGTTCATCAAGACCTACGGCTGCCAGATGAATGTCTATGATTCCGAGCGCATGGCCGATGTCCTGCGCCCGCTGGGCTATGCCGCCGCAGACCGGCCCGAGGACGCCGATTTCGTCATCCTCAACACCTGCCATATCCGCGAGAAGGCGGCGGAGAAGGTCTATTCGGAGCTGGGCCGCCTCAAGGCCATCCGGGCTGAGCGGATCGAACAGGGCCTGCCACGCTCAACCATCGCGGTCGCCGGATGTGTGGCTCAGGCGGAAGGTCAGGAAATCATTCGCCGCCAGCCTGCCGTCGATATGGTCGTCGGGCCCCAGGCCTATCACCAGATCCCCGAGCTGCTGGCCCGCGCCGCACGCGACAAGGGCGAGCGTCTGGCCGCCGCGTTCGAGGCCGAAGCCAAGTTCGACAGCCTGCCTGCGGACCGGGCGGTCAAGGGTGTGACGGCCTTCCTGACGGTGCAGGAGGGTTGCGACAAATTCTGTTCCTTCTGCGTGGTCCCCTATACCCGCGGGGCCGAATGGAGCCGCCCGGCCGGTGCCATTCTCGAAGAGGCGCGGGCGCTGGCCGACAAGGGCGTGCGCGAAATCACCCTGCTGGGCCAGAACGTCAACGCCTACGACGGCGCGGGTGTTGATGGTTCGGTCTGGACCCTGGCGAAGCTGGCGCGCGCCATTGCCGACATCCCAGGCCTGGACCGTATCCGCTATACGACCAGCCACCCCAACGACATGAGCGACGACCTGATCGCCGCCCACGGCGAGCTGGACGCCCTGATGCCCTATCTGCATCTGCCGGTGCAGTCAGGGTCGGACCGGATTCTGCGGCTGATGAACCGCAAACACTCGGCGGATAGCTATCTGAAGGTCATCGACAAGGTCCGCGCGGCGCGGCCCGACATGGCGATCTCGGGCGACTTCATTGTCGGCTTCCCCGGCGAGACGGAGCGCGATTTCGAGGACACGATGGATCTGGTGCGGGCGGTCAATCACGCCTCGGCCTTCTCCTTCCGCTATTCGCGCCGGCCCGGCACGCCCGCCGCCGCCATGCCGGGCCAGGTGCCGGACGAGGTCGCCGAGGAGCGGCTACAACGCCTTCAAGCCCTGCTGTTCGAGCAACAGACCGCCTTCAACGCCAGCCAGGCGGGCAAGACCCTCAACGTCCTGTTCGAAAAGCCCGGTCGCCATCGTGATCAGGCCATTGGCCGGTCTCCCTATCTGCAATCGGTCCATGTCGAGGATGCTCGGGGGCTGATTGGCCGGATCGTGCCGGTGAAGATCACCACGGGCCAACAGAACTCGCTCGCGGGCGAGCTCGTTCTGGAGACGGCCTGAGTGGCGCGCGGCGAAGAGTTCGTCGCCCTGTCCGACGCCGCCCTGCGCGCCGTCATCGGATCGGGCAGCCGCCATCTGGCGCTGATCGAGAACGCCTTCAACGTCCTGATCGAGAGCCCCGGCGGGGGCGTGACCATCACAGGCTCAACGCGAGAACGCGCCGACGCCAAACGGGTCATTCTGTCGCTGGCCGAGCGTGCCGATGCCGGCATTGACCTCAGCGAGGCCGATGTTCGCACCAGCCTGTCACTGACCAACGCTGGAAAGTCCGGGCCGGGTGGTCAGGCCCTGATTTCGGGACGCCGGGGACCGATCGCGCCCAAGACTGCCGCCCAGGCGGCCTATCTGGACATGCTCGAGCGTTGCGACCTGACCTTTGGGGTCGGTCCGGCGGGCACCGGCAAGACCTTTCTGGCCGCCGCCTATGGGGCAACCCTTCTGCTCAAGGGCCAGGTGGACCGACTGGTCATCACCCGACCGGCGGTCGAGGCCGGGGAACGGCTCGGCTTTCTTCCGGGCGATCTGAACGAAAAGGTTGATCCCTACCTCGCGCCGATCTGGGAGGCGCTGGACCAGATCATCGGCGCGGACGCCGTGCGTCGCCGCCGCGACAAGGGCGAGATCGAGGTCGCGCCCCTGGCCTTCATGCGCGGCCGGACGCTGGCCCATGCCTTCGTCATCGTCGACGAGGCCCAGAACACGTCACGCCTTCAGATGAAGATGGTGCTGACGCGTCTGGGCGAAGGTGCCCGCATGGTCGTCACCGGCGATCCCAGCCAGGTCGATCTTCTGAATCCGCGCGATTCCGGTCTGTCTCACGCCATCCGCCTGCTGAGCGGCGTCGAGGGCGTGGGCGTGTCCCGGTTCACCGCCGATGATGTTGTTCGTCACCCGTTGGTGGCCCGCATCGTGCGCGCCTACGACGCCGATGCCGAGGCGCGCCGGCCCGGCCCGGACCTTGAGGGTGCATGATCGAGGTCGAGATCGACGACGAGGCCTGGAGCGAGCGGCTCTTCGACGTTCAGAGCCGGGTCGAGACTGCTGCCGCCCTTGCGCTGGAAGAAGCCGGAGTTGTTACAGTCAGCCTGTCGGACGACGACACGGTCGCTGATCTGAATCAGCGATTTCGCGACAAGGCGGGGCCAACCAATGTGTTGAGCTTTCCCGCCCCGGAAACAGCCCGCCCCTTTCTGGGTGACGTTATTCTGGCCTATGGGGTCTGCGTGCGGGAGGCCGGTGAACAGGGCAAGTCTCTGAGCGACCACATGCAACACCTCGTCGTGCACGGCGTCCTGCACCTGCTGGGCCATGACCACATGGACGAGGACGAGGCCGAGATCATGGAATCGCGCGAACGCATGATCCTTGCACAGCTGGGTCTGAAGGACCCCTATGCGTTCCGAGATGAACCAGGCTGACGACCAGACCCCCGAGGAGATGAGCGAGGATGCGGCGGAATCCGCGTTCCGTTTTCGCCCGCGTGGGCGCCTTCTCCGGTTGATGGTTGCGGCCCTGGCCTTGCTGGCCGGGACCGGTGCCGCCCTGGCGCACCCTCCGTGGTCAATCTGGCTTGGCCTGCTCGGATACCCGCTGCTGATGGGTCTGTCGGAGCGCACCTCAACGGTTCGAGGTGCGTTTGGCGTCGGGTGGGCGGCAGGCTTCAGCTATTTCTTCATCAGCTGCTGGTGGGTGGCCGAGGCCTTTCTGGTCAATCCCGAGCAGGCGTGGATGGCTCCCTTCGCCGGGTCCCTGCTGCCGGCTGGATTGGCGCTGTTCTGGGGCGGAGCCAGTGCCGCCTATCGATGGCTTGTTCCCAACCGCGGGGTAGAGCGGGTCTTTTTGTTCGCGGCGTTGTTTGGCCTGTTCGAATGGCTGCGCGGCCACGTCTTGACGGGGATGCCCTGGAACCCGGCGGGGGCCGTCTGGCCCGCCGGATCCGCACCGTCACAGATTGCCGCCTATGTCGGCGTCTATGGGCTCGGGCTGATGACGGTGCTGGCAGTGTCGATCCTGGGCCTGGCCATCGGACCCGGTCGCTGGAAGGTGAAGACCGGCTATCTGGTCGGCGGGGCCTTGCTGATTACCGGGCTTTTCCTGGGCGGTGCCGAACGCCTGTCCCATTCCGATCTGCGACTGACACCAACCGTGGTGCGGATCGTTCAGCCCGACGTCGATCAGCAGGCCAAATGGGAACCGGACCAGTTCGAGGCCGTCGTTCGGCGCTACACCAATCTCTCGGCCAGCCAGAGCGGGGCGCGGCCAGACGTTATTGTCTGGCCAGAGGGAGCCTTGCCGATCAGCGCCAACGAGGCCTTCACCTCCTGGGTCGGGTCCGCCATGGATCAGGCGCTGGAGCCCGGCCAAACCCTCATCGCCGGCTTCAGCCGCGCAGAAGCCGGGCCGGATGGTGCGCCGCGCTATTTTAACAGCCTGTTCGTGATGCGCGATGATGGCCAGCTTCACGTCGCGGACGTCTATGACAAATACCGCCTGGTGCCCTTCGGCGAGTTCCTTCCGCTGGGCGGCATCATGTCGGCGACCGGGATTCGATCGCTGGTTCATGTTCCAGCCGATTTCTCGGCGGGGCCGCGCCCCGAGCCCGTCGACGTTCCCGGTGCCCCGAGGGCCCAGCCCCTGATCTGCTACGAAAGCCTGTATCCCGGCTTCACCTCGAGCGTCGGAGGGCGTCCAGGCTGGATCGTCAACATCTCGAATGATGCCTGGTTCGGGCGCACGTCCGGGCCCCGCCAGCACCTCAATCTGGCGGCCTATCGGGCCATCGAAACCGGACTACCTATGGTTCGCGCGACGCCCACTGGCATCTCCGCCCTCGTCGATCCATGGGGACGTGTTGGCCCCCATCTGGAGCCGGGCGAGAGTGGGGTTTTGGATGTTCGGCTGCCCGAACCGGCCCCGCCGACCCTCTATGCAAAAATTGGCGATTTCGCTTTCCTTCTTCTAATGTTCGGAATGCTGATTTCTGGCTTGAGATTCAGCATGAAAACGCGCATTTCTTCCCGCCAAGCTGATGGGGGTGAGCATGATGCCGCCGGCGTGTCGGCTGATCGGGGGGAATGAGAACCTTGACCACGACCGAAGCCGCCAACGAGCGCAAGCCCAATCCTATCGATATTCACGTCGGCTCGCGGGTGCGGATGCGCCGCAAGCTGATGGGGGTGAGCCAGGAAAAGTTGGCCGAGGCCCTGGGGCTGACGTTTCAGCAGGTTCAGAAGTACGAGCGCGGCGTCAATCGTGTGTCGGCCTCCAAGCTCTTTGAGACATCGAATTTTCTCGGCGTCGAAGTCAGCTACTTCTTCGACGGGCTGGCGAACCGTGATCCCGCCGCCGGCTTCGCCGAGAGCGAGTCCGAACGCTATACGCATGAATTCCTGATGACGACCGAAGGTGTGGAGCTGGCGTCGCTCTTCCCGCGTCTCGCCCCCAAGCAGCGCCGGCGGATTCTGGAACTGGTTCGGACCCTGGCCGACGACGACGACTGATCTCGTCGTCCACACGCTTGCGGATATAAAGATATCTTTATATGTTCCGCGCGCCCTAGCCTCAGGAGAGCGCGCGCGTGAGCCGAACGTCCTTTATCTTCACCTCCGAAAGCGTTTCGGAAGGCCACCCCGACAAGGTCGCGGATCGCATCTCGGATACGATCGTCGATCTTTTCCTGTCCAAGGACCCGGAAGCGCGTGTCGCCTGTGAAACCCTGACCACGACCAATCTGGTCGTGATCGCCGGCGAAATTCGCGGCAAGGGCATCATGGATACTGCCGGGAACTGGGCACCGGGCGTCGAGGAAGAGATCGAGGCCGCCGTCCGCAAGGCTGTGCGGGACATCGGCTATGCCCAGTCCGGCTTCCACTGGGAAACCTTCGCCTTCCACAACCACCTGCATCCGCAATCGGCTGACATCGCCGTCGGCGTCGATTCGGCCGGCAACAAGGACGAGGGGGCCGGCGACCAGGGCATCATGTTCGGCTATGCGTCGAACGAGACGGAAGAGCTGATGCCGGCGACGCTTCAGTACAGCCAGAACATCCTGCGCCGACTGGCCGCTTTGCGCCACGGCGGCGAAACCCGGCTTGAGCCCGACGCCAAGAGCCAGGTCAGCCTCTTCTATGAAAATGGGAAGCCCGTTCGCGCCACCTCCATCGTCGTCTCGACCCAGCATGCCGCCGGCCTGACCCAGGCCCAGGTGCGCGAGGTGGTTGAGCCGGTGGTTCGTGAGGTTCTTCCGACCAGCTTCATCACCGATGATACCGTGTGGCACATCAACCCGACCGGCATCTTCGAGATTGGCGGGCCGGACGGAGACACCGGTCTGACCGGCCGCAAGATCATCGTTGACACCTACGGCGGCGCGGCACCGCATGGCGGCGGGGCCTTCTCAGGCAAGGACCCGACCAAGGTAGACCGGTCTGCGGCCTATGCGGCCCGCTATCTGGCCAAGAACGTCGTCGCCGCCGGTCTGGCCGACCGCTGCACCATCCAGCTCAGCTACGCCATCGGTGTCGCCGAACCTCAGTCGGTTCACGTCGACCTGCACGGCACGGGCCGGATCGATGAGGCGGTACTCGAGCGCGAACTGCCCGGCATGATCGGCGGGGCCACACCGCGGGCGATCCGTGAGCACCTGGGCCTGAACCGCCCCATCTATGCGCGCACCACCGCCTATGGCCATTTCGGCCAGACGCCCGATGCCGAAGGCGGCTTCTCCTGGGAGAAGACGGATCTGGTTGAGCGGCTGAAGGCCCTGGCCTGATTGAAAAGGTTCTAGGGTCTAGGGACTAGGTGCTAGGGACGTCCTCGCTAGACCCTAGAACCTGACCCCTAGAACCTCCTCTCCATGACCCCGTCCGACACCCCAACCTGGGGACCGCTCAGGTCCTTTGGGCGCATCCGCTCCCGAACGCTCAAACCCCGCCAGGCCGCCCTGTTTGACAGCCTGCTGCCGAGCATTGCCGTGCCCGATCCGGCGAACGGTCCGATCGACCCCAACGCCCTGATGCCCGAAGCCAGGGAGGCTTGGCTGGAGATCGGCTTCGGCGGCGGCGAACATCTGGCGGAACAGGCCGCCCGAAACCCAGACGCCCTGATGATCGGCTGCGAGCCGTTCCTGAACGGCGTCGGCTCGGCCCTGCGCCATGTGGATGAGCGCGGCCTGAAGAATGTGCGCCTGCATGCGGACGACGCGCGCGCCGTCATGGCCGCCTTGCCCGACGGCTCGCTGGACCGGGTGATGATCCTGTTTCCTGATCCCTGGCCCAAGGCCCGGCACAACAAGCGCCGCTTCATCCAGCCGGAGACAGCGGCCGAGATTGTCCGGTTGCTCAAACCCGGTGGTCGTCTGCGGTTCGTCACCGACTGGAAGGCCTATGCCGACTGGGCGCTGGAGATCCTGAACCGAACCCCCGGTCTGGCCTGGGCAGCGGAGCATGCCGATGACTGGCGCACCGCACCGGGCGATCACGTCGTCACCCGCTATGAGGAAAAACAGCTGGGCGACACACCGCCGATCTTTCTGGAGTTCGTGCGATCCTAATCGATACGCGAAGCGTCAGAATCCACCCGCGATCGAAATATGCCGTTTCCACGCCGAGGATGGGGGCAGCCAGGGACGCATTCATCGCATTGGCGAGCCGCTGGGACGCGGCGCGCCTGAAGCCGGACTGTCAAAGACCGCAAGACCGAACCGAATATCCGGATGACGTCTCCAGACATCCTAGCCCGCTCGCCGACAGCGGGGACCAAGGACGGGGGGTGAGGGGTCTTTCGGTATCGAGACGGGCGAGAATCCACTGTAAAAGGGGTGGAGGATTGGTCTTCAGAATGACCTGTTCTGACGGTCCGGTGCACAGGGCCGGGCACGCGCGCTGAAAGGACCCTTGGCATGACCTTTTCTCTCTATGACGCTTCAGCGCCGATGTTCATTCGGGGCCTGGATGTCCTGTCGGGCCTACTCGACAAGGCGGAAGGTTCGGGCCTGAGCGAGGCCGAACTGTTTGAAGCCCGTCTGGCGCAGGATATGCGCCCCTTCCCCGACCAGATTCGCATGGCCAGTTTCGCGGCGCGCAGCACCATGGCGCGGCTGGCCGGAATCCACTGGCCCGTCACAGACGACGCGGAGGCCACGATCCGTGATCTGCGCGCGACGATTGTCCTGACACGGGAGTTCGTTTCCCAGATGCCGCCGGATGCCCTGGATGGTGCCGAAAGCCGACCGATTACGCTAAAGGTGCCGTCGATGAATCTGAACTTCGTCGGGGAGGGCTATCTGACCAGCTTCGCCCTGCCGAACTTCTATTTCCACGTCTCCATGGCCTACGCCATTCTCCGCAGCCGGGGCGTGGAGATCGGCAAGCGGGATTATCTGGGGCACATCGCGCTGGTGTGACCGCTTGTGGCACGAAGGGGCTGACAAACCCTTCCCGCCTCGCTATATGCACGGCCACATCGTTATCGGCGGGCGTCGGACGGCGCTCCTGAGAGCGGCGGTCCCGACACGGGCCGGCCGCTTTTTTGTTGGGTTGATCGTGAAAGCCAAGACCGGCGAAGATCGCAGACTGCTCGAAATGCTCGAGCCCGTGGCCGAGGGCCTGGGGCTTCAGATCGTGCGCCTGCGCATGATGGGGGGAACCCAGCGTCGCCGGTTGCAGATCATGGCCGAGCGCCCGTCCGACCACGAGATCGACGTCGAACAATGCGCCGCCCTGTCGCGCGCCGTGTCCGAGGTTCTGGATGCGTCCGACCCGATCGCCGGTGAATATATGCTGGAGGTGTCGTCGCCCGGGATCGACCGGCCCCTGACCCGGATCAAGGATTTCGACACCTTCGCCGGGCTGGAAGCCCGCCTGGAGACAGACCGCCTGGTCGAAGGCCGCAAACGCTTCAAGGGCCGGCTCGCCGGTGTCGAGGGCGAGGACATCCTCGTCGATCTCGAAGGCGAGGACGACACCGCCCTGATCCCCTTTGCCTGGCTGGCCGAGGCCAAGCTGGTGCTGAACGACGAACTTATGAAACTCGGGGCCGCCAAACGCCCCGCCGAACATCAGACTGAAGAGGACTGACGGACATGAGCCTGACTGGCATTTCCGCAAACCGTCTCGAACTGCTCCAGATCGCCGACGCCGTCGCGCGCGAGAAGTCCATCGAGAAGGAGATCGTGATCGAGGCCATCGAGGACGCCATCGTCAAGGGCGCCAAGGCCCGCTACGGCACCGATCACGACATTCGCGCCAAGATCGATCCCAAGACCGGAGAGCTGGCCCTGACCCGTCATGTCACCGTCGTGGCCGACGACTGGGAGCCCGAAGCCGCCGAGGGCGAGCTGGAGCCTGCCGAGTTCAATGACGACGCCATGGTCCGCCTGACCATCGCCCGCAAGACCGATGCCGAGGCTGAGGTCGGCAAGGAATATGTCGAGGATCTGCCACCGTTCGAGTTCGGTCGCGTCCAGACTCAGATGGCCCGTCAGGTCGTCATGCATAAGGTCCGCGAGGCCGAGCGCGAGCGCCAGTACGTAACGGTCGCGACTCGGAATCCAAACGTCACAGGATCGATCAGCCGCCCCCGTCTCAGCGGCACGGC
>CAZYFY010000004.1:0-40809 GCA_964647275.1 uncultured Brevundimonas sp. | reverse complement strand
CGCGTCACCGAGATCGTCAACGGTACGGTCAAGCGCGTCGAATACGGCAATGTCATCGTTGATCTGGGCCGCGGCGAGGGTGTCATGCGCCGCGATCAGTCGATCCCGCGTGAACAGTTCAACATGGGCGACCGCATCCGCTCCTACATCTACGACGTCCGGCGCGAGACCAAGGGCCCGCAGATCATGCTGTCCCGTGCCCACCCGGGTTTCATGGCCAAGCTGTTCGCCCAGGAAGTGCCCGAGGTCTATGACGGTGTGATCGAGATCCGCGCCGCGGCGCGTGATCCGGGTTCGCGCGCCAAGATGGCGGTTCTGTCCAATGACAGCTCGATCGACCCCGTCGGGGCCTGCGTCGGTATGCGCGGGTCTCGCGTTCAGGCCGTCGTGGCCGAACTGCAGGGCGAGAAGATCGACATCATTCCGTGGAATTCCGACGAAGCCGCCTTCATCGTCAACGCCTTGGCCCCCGCCGAGGTGTCCAAGGTCGTCATGGACGAGGACGAGGGCCGCGTGGAAGTCGTTGTCCCGGACGAACAACTCTCGCTCGCCATCGGCCGTCGGGGTCAGAACGTGCGTCTCGCCTCGCAGCTGACCGGCTGGCAGATCGACATCATCACCGAGAGCCAGGACTCCGAGCGCCGCCAGAAGGAGTTTGCCGAACGCACCGCCCTGTTCCAGGAAGCTCTGGATGTGGACGAGGTTATCGCCCAGCTGCTGGTGACCGAAGGCTTCGCGACGGTGGAAGATGTTGCGTATGTCGAGGCCTACGAAATCTCGGAGATCGAAGGCTTCGGTGAGGATACCGCCGCCGAAATCCAGGCGCGGGCCACCGACTTCCTGGAGCGTCAGGCCGCCGAAATGGATGCCAAGCGCAAGGAACTGGGCGTCGAGGATGCCGTCATGGACGTTCCGGGCGTCACCCTGCAGATCGCCGTCTGGCTGGGCGAGGGCGGGGTCAAGACCGTCGAGGATCTGGCGGAACTGGCCACCGACGAACTGCGCGGGGGCTTTGAGTTCAAGGACGGCGAACGCGTGCGCGTTCCGGGTGTTCTGGAACAGGCCGCCCTGTCGACCGAGGATGCCGAGATGCTGATCCTTCAGGCGCGCGTGGCCGCCGGCTGGATCGACGCCTCCGACCTGCCTCAGCCCGAGCCGGAGTACGAAGAAACCTACGTCGAAGATGAAGGATACGACGAGGCCGAAGCGGTCTTTGAGGACACCGAAGCCCTGGACGACGACGTCGTCGAAGACGCCGAGGAGGACGAAGAGGCCTAAGGCCTCTTCGTTGTGCCCGTCTTGGATCGCAAGACGCCGGCAACCGAACGCGAACGCAAGGATCTGGTCTCCGGCCAGGTCCTGGATGAGGCGTGCCTGATCCGTTTCGTGCCTGGACCTGATGGTGAGGTGGTTGCCGATGTCGGGCGCAAGCTACCCGGACGGGGTCTTTGGGTTGCCGCCACGCGCGACGCCGTCGATACCGCCGCCAAAAAGGGGCTGTTTGCCCGGGCGGCCAAGGCCCAACTCAAGGCCCCGACAGACCTTTCGGACCGGGTCGAACGATTGCTGATGCGGCGCTGCCTGGACCAGCTGGGGTTGGCGCGGCGCGAAGGCGTGCTTATTTCCGGTTTCGAGAAGTGCCATCAGGCGCTCAAGGGCGGAAAAGCCGCCTGGCTGATCGAGGCGAGCGACGGATCCGGGGACGGGAGAACCAAACTTCTGGGCGCCGTCGACAAGTCTGAAAGACCCGTCGAGGTCTGCGGGGTTTTCTCCAGTTCAGATTTGGGTTTGGCCTTGGGCCTCGAAAATGCGATACACCACGTCCTTCCTGTGGGACGGCGGGCTGAACGGTGGGCCTTTGAGGCTCGGCGTCTGGCGGGATTTCGTCCTCTCCTTCCTTTGGAGTGGCGTGGACGAGACTAGAGGCGGGCGGGACATTGTCGTCCCGGCCCGATTTTTTTGTTGGAGAATGGCCCTACCTATCGGGCCGAACGAAGCGACCGAATGAGCGATACGAACGACGATAAGCCCAAGACCGACGGAGCCAAGCCCAGCGCCACCGGACCGCGTGCGCCGCTGAGCCTGCGTCCGCGCCAGGAGGGCTCCGTGGCCAGCGGCGTGGTTCGCCAGAGCTTCAGCCATGGCCGCTCCAAGACGGTCGAGGTCGAGGTCAAGCGCCGCGCCGGTGCCGGCCCGCGCCCGCGCCCCCAGCCCCAGGGCTTTGATGTCGCGCGTCCGCGCCCGAGCGCATCCGCCCCGGCCAAGCCGGCTGCGCCCGCCGCTCCGGCCGCCGACACCGGCGGCCTGTCGCGCGACGAACAGGCCGCTCGCGTCCGCGCCATTGAGGCGGCTCAGGCCGCGCAACAGGATCGGGTCCGCCAGGAAACCGAGCGCAACGAACGCGCCAAGGCGGCAGCTGCTGCCGCTGCGGCGGCCAAGGCGGCTGCTGAAGCGCCGAAGGTTGCTGAACCCAAGGCCGCCGAACCGGTCAAGGCCGAAGCGCCCAAACCGGTCGAAAGCCCGCCGACCGAACCGGTCAAGACCGAGGCCCCTGTTGCCGAGCCCGTCGAGCGTCAGGAACGCCGCCCGACCGCCAGCTTCGGTCAACGCGCGCCGCGGGAAAAATCGCCCAATTTTGGCCAGCGCGCGCCGCGCCCCGACCGGGGGGGTGATCGCGAGCGGCCCAGCCACGCCATGCGCACCGATGGTGGCAACCTGGCCGGCAAATCCTCGAGCGAGCGTCCGGCCGGACGGCCCCGCCCGGGCGGCGCCGGTGGTGGTGCCGGCGGTGGCGAAACAGTCCGCTATTCGGCCCTGGCCCCGCGCCCGGCTCCGCGTTCGCGCGACGGTGGCGGCTATCGCAGTACCCCTGAGAACGCCCCCGCCACGCCGGAGGTGGCTCGCCCGTCACGGGGTGCCGGTGGCCGCACGAGCGGAGACCGTCGCCCGACCGAGAGCGACCGCGACGTTCGTCGCCGTCCGTCGGGGGGTGACGATCGCGCCGTCAGCCGTCAGAAGGGCGCGCCCCAGCGCCGCGAAGGTCGCCTGACGATCCAGGCCCTGGCCGGTGGAGATGAGGATGCCGCCGAACGCATGCGTTCGCTGGCCTCGGTGCGCCGCGCCCGTGAGCGGGAAAAGGAAAAGCGTCGTGGTGGCCAGACCGAGGCCCCCAAGGTCGTGCGCGACGTCATTATCCCGGACGTGATCACGGTTCAGGAACTGTCGAACCGTATGGCAACGCGCGGCGTCGACATCATCCGTTTCCTGATGGGTCAGGGAATGATGCTCAAGATCAATGATGTGATCGATTCCGACACGGCCGAACTGGTCGCCCAGGAGTTCGGCCACAAGGTCACGCGCGTTTCGGAAGACGACATCGAAGACGGCTTCATCGACGAAACCGTCGACGCCGACGAAACCCTGGAGCCCCGTCCGCCGGTGGTCACCATCATGGGCCACGTCGACCACGGCAAGACATCGCTGCTGGACGCATTGCGGACCACGGATGTGGCCTCGGGTGAAGCCGGCGGCATTACCCAGCATATCGGGGCCTATCAGGTTCGCCTGAAGGACGGCCAGCGCATTACCTTCCTGGACACGCCCGGCCACGCCGCCTTCTCGGCCATGCGGGCCCGCGGGGCCGACATCACCGACATCGTTGTTCTGGTGGTGGCCGCCGATGACGGGGTCATGCCCCAGACGATCGAGGCCATCCAGCACGCCAAGGCGGCCGGGGTTCCCCTGATCGTGGCGGTCAACAAGATCGACAAGGCCGGTGCGGACTCCACCCGCGTGGTCAATGAACTGCTCCAGTACGAAATCGTGGCCGAAAGCCTCGGCGGCGACACCCAGATCATCGAGGTATCGGCCAAGACCCGTCAGGGACTGGACAATCTGGTCGACGCCATCCTGCTCCAGGCCGAAATGCTCGACCTGCGGGCCAATCCGGATCGCAGCGCCGATGGCGTGGTCATCGAGGCCAAGCTGGACAAGGGCCGTGGCCCGGTGGCGACGGTTCTGGTCAAGCGTGGCACACTCAAGCGCGGCGACGTGGTCGTGGCGGGATCTTCCTGGGGCCGCGTTCGCGCCCTGCTGGATGAACGCAATGCCCAGCTGACCGAGGCGGGTCCGGCCACGCCGGTCGAGATCCTGGGCCTGGATGAAGCCCCGTCGCCCGGCGATGCCTTTGCTGCGGTCGAGAACGAGGCGCGCGCCCGTGAACTGACCGATCACCGCGAACGCAAGCGCCGCGATCTGGCCGTTTCGCCGGTTGCCGCCGTGTCGCTGTCGGACATGATGTCCAAGCTCCAGACCAACAAGCTGAAAGAGCTGCCGCTGATCCTGAAATCTGACGTTCAGGGCTCGGGCGAAGCGATCATCGGCTCGCTGGACAAGATGGCGACGGATGAGGTGCGCGCCCGCGTGATCCTGTCCGGCGTCGGCGGCATCACCGAAAGCGATGTCACCCTGGCCAAGGGTGCCGGAGCCCCGATCATCGGCTTCAATGTTCGTGCGTCGAAACAGGCGCGCGAGCTGGCTGAGCGTGAAGGCGTTGAAATCCGGTACTATGCGGTGATCTACGACCTGCTGGACGACCTCAAGGGCGTGCTGTCGGGCCTGCTGTCTCCGATCCAGCGCGAAACCTTCCTGGGCAATGCCGAGGTGCTTCAGGTCTTCGATATTTCGAAGGTGGGTCGCATCGCCGGCTGCCGCGTTACCGAGGGCGTTGTTCGCCGGGGCGCGCGCGTCCGTATCGTCCGCGACGATGTCGTGGTGCTTGAACTGGGCACCCTGCAGACGCTCAAGCGGTTCAAGGACGATGTGGCGGAAGTCACCAACGGCTATGAGTGCGGCATGCACTTCCAGGGCTTCCAGGACATCAAGGTCGGCGATCTCATCGAGTGCTTCAACCTCGAGGAAGTGGCCCGGACGCTCGACTAGGGGCCGTTTCGGCGGCCCCATTCTCGCCGCGAGAGGGCGGCATGGGGACTTTCATGCGCCGCTTGCTGTTCCTGGTCTTGCCCCTGATCGCCCTGGCTGCACCCGCTCGGGCCGAAGACCGCTATTTCGCCTTTGATCCCGCCAATGACGCCGCCAGGCTGATGACGCGCGGCATCACGCTTCAGGTCGAGCGAGGCCTGTTCGGCGGCGTGCGGGCGGAACGCCTGTATTCTACGGTCGGGGCCGGATCTGCCGGTCTTGAGCGTGAGGAGCTGCCCGGCGGCACGCGCGCCGTCCTGCCGGACGGAGCCGAGGAGTCAAACGTCTATCGTGTCATGCCGGACGGTCAGGGGGCCGCGCTGGGCCGGGCCCTGTGCCCCGGTGCAACCACGGTCTGGCTGATCATGGGACGTGTCCGGGCGGTCAGGGACCTCACGGTTCATGCCGTCGGACAAGGTGCCAGTGGTCAGGTGCTTCTGTGCCGGACGATGGAGTATCGCTATCGAGGCGAGTGGGACGCCCGCGCACCGACACGGCCTGACCTGATCCCGGCACGCCCGCCCCAGTAGATCCGGCGCATTCTGCGTCGATCCGTCGCTTTCGGGTAGAAATCACTATCTCGATGGGCTGGATGTCGCATAGTGACTATTGCGGAAGCGACGGGGCCCACACCGGGGAGAAAATCTGATCCGATGCGTAGTCTGGCAGTCCTGACGAGTCTGGTCCTGGCCCTTGGTATGGCGGGCTGTCAGGCACAATCCGAGGCCAAGGAAGATGAAGCCATCTCGACCGGGGCGGCCGAAGACGAGATCGCGACGCCGGAGCTGACCGCCGAAGAGGCAGACACCCGCGCCTTTTTCGCAGCCTGGGAGGCGGCCGCTCCGGTAACCGCCTCTGATCCCCGTCTGAATGACGAGGAGGATGTCCGTTGGCCCGAGCCCACCACCGGTAGCTACGAATTTCGCGATGGTGACGTCATACAGCTCTCGACGGACCTGTATGCGCTGGTGTCACGCGGCTATGGCCAGGGCAGCACCGGCAAGGGCGTCCTCGCCTTTCATTATCTGACCCGGACAGCGGACGGTTTCCGGCGCGTTGGGGCCGAGCCTCTGTTCATTGCCGGCGGTGTCAATGGCCAACCGCCGACGTTCACCGTCCACCGCGACCTGATGCCCGCCCCCGCCGTTGTGGTCACCACACGGACCGAGGGCCGCAGCGGAGCCTGTTCCGTCGCTCAGATCGTTGAGCTCGCGCCGAGCCAGCCGGTCCTGCGCGTTGTCAATCTGCCACTGGGCTTTGAGGCATCCGGTTCGGGCCAGGGCTGGCAGGGCGAACCGGAAGCCGGACGGGCCGGGCGCGATTTCGCGGTCCAGTATTCCGGGGCCTCGGACGCCAAGGCGACCTGGATTCTCACCGACGCGGGAACCTATCGGGCCTCGGGTCAACCGCGCCTGTCAGGCTGCTGACTGGACAAGTCGTCGCCCAGGGCCTAGACCCCGCCCCTTTTTCCGCGTCAACCGGGTCCGATCACCGGTGCCGCCCGTCTACGGAGCGTGCCATGAGCCGCCATCGCCATCATGATCGCAACACCACCGGCCCCTCGCAGCGCCAGTTGCGCGCCGGCGAACTGATCCGTCATGCGCTGGTGGAAGTCCTGCGCGAGGAAGAGATTCACGATCCCGCCCTCAAGGGTGTGTCGGTGACGGTGACCGAGGTTCGCCTGAGCCCGGACCTCAAGCATGCGACCTGTTTCGTTGAACCCCTTGGCGCGGGCGTGGCAGATGCCGAGGTCGGGGATCATATCGGCGAGATTATCAAGGCCTTGAATAATCATGCCAAATTTATCCGGGGGGCCTTGGGTCGACACATCGACATGAAGTTCACCCCCGATCTGCGCTTCCGGCACGACGAGAGCTTTGATGCCGCGAGCCATATGGACCGTCTGTTCAATGATCCGCGGGTGCGGGCCGACCTCGAACGGAGCGACGAGGACTGATGGGCCGCCGCAAACGCGGTCTGCCGGTGCATGGGTGGGTTTGTCTCGACAAGCCCCTTGAGATGGGCTCGACCCAGGCGGTCAGTCGCGTCCGGCGCCTCTTCGACGCCCAGAAGGCCGGACACGCCGGAACCCTGGACCCCCTGGCGTCCGGCATCCTTCCCATCGCCCTGGGCGAGGCGACAAAGACCGTGCCCTTCATGCAGGACGCCCGGAAGACCTATCGCTTTGTCATCGAATGGGGGGCGTCCACCACAACCCAGGACCGGGAAGGCGAGGTCATCGCCCGCTCCGACGTTCGACCGAAGCCGGAACGGGTCGCGGCGGCGCTGACCGCCTTCGTCGGCGACATCGATCAGGTGCCGCCGGCCTTTTCGGCCATCAAGGTCGATGGTGCCCGTGCCTATGATCTGGCCCGTGACGGCCAGACGGTGGAACTCAAATCCCGATCGGTCACCATCCACCAGGCATCGATCACGGCCGTTCCTGACCTTGACCATGTCGAGATCACCGTCCTGACGGGAAAGGGCGTCTATATTCGGTCGCTGGCGCGCGATCTGGCCAACGCTCTCGGTGCCGAGGGTCATGTGTCGCTGCTCCGGCGCGAACGGGTTGGCCCGTTCAGCCTGGAAAACGCAGTAGGGCTGGAATTCCTCGAGGATTTGGTGCATAGGGGCGCCGCCTCGGAGGGCTTGCTTCCGATCACGACCGCTCTGGACGACATCCCGGACCTGGCCGTGACCGATGAAGATGCTTTCCGGCTGAGGCAGGGACGATCCATCGTTCTCCTTCCCCGGCAAATGGAAGCGATCCAGGCCCGGCTTTCGGCCGGCTCGCAGACCGTTTCCGCCGTCCAGGGAAATGAACCGGTGGCCCTGTGCAGCCTGAAGGCCGGACGGCTCGAGCCGGACCGCGTTTTCAATCTCCAGACCTAAGGAGTTTTCGATGTCGATTACCGCCGAGCGCAAGAGCGCCGTCATCGCCGACAATGCCCGCAAAGAGGGCGACACCGGGTCGGCTGAAGTCCAGGTCGCGATCCTGACTGAACGGATCGTCAACCTGACCGAGCACTTCAAGACCCACAAGAAGGACAATCACAGCCGCCGCGGCCTGCTGAAGCTGGTTTCCCAGCGCCGCCGTCAGCTGGACTTCCTCAAGAAGACCGACGAGGCCCGCTATCAGGCCCTCATCGCCAAGTTGGGCCTGCGCCGCTAAGGCCGGATCCACCAGAAAGGGGCCGTCAGGCCCCTTTCGCATTTCCATCGACCGTTCAGGTCGGTGTTTTCGCGAGGGCCCTAACGGTCCTCAACTTCCAAATCGCCGGTCATGGGACCGGCGGCTCACTGGACTGAAGGACTGAAATCCCTCCCGTCCGTCGCCCGCGAGGAATTCGCCCGTGGGCCCCAGAAAGCTGAAAAACATGTTTGATATCAAACGCAAGACCATCGAATGGGCCGGTCGCCCGCTGACGCTTGAGACGGGACGTATCGCCCGTCAGGCCGATGGCGCGGTCCTGGCCACCTACGGCGGCACCGTGGTTCTGGCCACCGCCGTCTTCAACAAGTCGCCCAAGGCCGGCGTCGACTTCTTCCCCCTGACCGTGAACTACCAGGAAAAGACCTTCGCAGCCGGCAAGATCCCGGGCGGCTATTTCAAGCGTGAAGGCCGTCCGAGCGAGAAGGAGACCCTGGTCTCCCGCCTGATCGACCGTCCGATCCGTCCGCTGTTCGTCAAGGGCTTCAAGCACGAGACCCAGGTCGTCGTGACCGTCCTTCAGCACGACATGGAAAATGATCCCGACGTCCTGGGCATGGTCGCGGCCTCAGCCGCCCTGACCCTGTCGGGCGTGCCCTTCATGGGCCCGATCGGCGCGGCCCGCGTCGGCTATATCGATGGCGAGTACGTTCTGAACCCGCTGCTGGACCAGATGGCCGACAGCCGTCTGGACCTGGTGGTCGCCGGCACGCAGGACGCCCTGATGATGGTCGAGTCCGAAGCCAAGGAGCTTCCGGACGACACCATGCTCGGTGCCCTGGTGTTCGCGCACCAGTCGATGCAGCCGGTGATCGACGCCATCATCGAGCTGGCCGAACACGCCGCCAAGGACCCGTTCGAGTTCGAGCCGGCGGATGTTTCCGACATCGTCGCCTCGATCAAGGGGCTGGTCGGCAACGACATCAAGGCCGCCTACGCCCTGACCAAGAAGCAGGACCGTCACGAAGCCATCGGCGCGGCCAAGAAGAAGGCCGCCGAGGCTCTCGTCGCCTCGGACGAAAATCCCAATGGCGTGGACGCCACCAAGTTCGGCACCGCCTTCAAGGAATGCGAAGCCGACGTCCTGCGCCGCGACATCATCGAGAACAGCCATCGTGTTGACGGCCGTGCGCTCGACAAGGTTCGCGACATCGTTTCGGAAGTCGGCATCCTGCCGCGGACCCATGGTTCGGCCCTGTTCACGCGCGGCGAGACCCAGGCCATCGTCGTGGCCACGCTCGGCACCGGTGAGGACGAGCAGTGGATCGACGCCCTGCAGGGCACCTACAAGGAGTCCTTCCTCCTGCACTACAACTTCCCGCCCTATTCGGTCGGTGAAGCGGGCCGCATGGGATCGCCGGGTCGTCGCGAGATCGGCCACGGCAAGCTGGCCTGGCGGGCCATCCGTCCGATGCTGCCGACCAAGGAAGACTTCCCCTACACCATCCGTCTGGTGTCGGAGATCACCGAGTCGAACGGTTCGTCCTCCATGGCCACCGTCTGTGGTTCGTCTCTGGCCCTGATGGACGCCGGCGTGCCGCTGGAGCGTCCGGTTTCGGGCATCGCCATGGGCCTGATCCTGGAGCCGTCCGGCGAATACGCCATCCTGTCGGACATCCTGGGTGACGAAGACCACCTCGGCGACATGGACTTCAAGGTCGCTGGGACCCGTGAGGGCATCACCTCGCTGCAGATGGACATCAAGGTCCCCGGCATCACCGAGGAAATCATGCGCAAGGCGATTGCCCAGGCTTCGGCGGGCCGCCTGCACATCCTCGATGAGATGGACAAGGCCATTGACGGTGCCCGCACCGAGCTGGGCGAGTTCGCGCCGAAGATCGAGACCATCAAGATCGCTACCGACAAGATCCGCGAAGTTATCGGTTCGGGCGGCAAGGTGATCCGCGAGATCGTCGAAAAGACCGGTGCCAAGGTCGACATCGGCGACGACGGCACGATCAAGATTGCGGCTTCGGAGCAATCCAAGATCGACGCCGCGCGCGACTGGATCAAGTCGATTGCCTCGGAGCCGGAGCCCGGTGCCATCTACACCGGCAAGGTCGTGAAGGTCGTCGACTTCGGCGCCTTCGTGAACTTCTTCGGTGCCAAGGACGGTCTGGTTCACATCAGCCAGCTGGCCCCGCGCAAGGTCGCCAAGGTCTCTGACGTGGTCAACGAGGGCGACACCGTGAAGGTGAAGCTCCTGGGCTTCGACGATCGCGGCAAGACCAAGCTGTCGATGAAGGTCGTCGATCAGGAAACCGGTGAAGACATCACCGACAAGCTGGCCGCCGAGCGCGAAAAGGCTTCGGCCGAATAGGTCGGGCCGACATCGACGGAAACTGGAAGGGGGCCCTTGCGGCCCCCTTCGCATATCGCCACTGTTTCACGTGAAACAAGGAAGCGCCCCATGAAGATCAATGTCGAGATCGACTGCACCCCAACGGAGGCCCGGACCTTTCTCGGACTGCCCGACGTCGCCCCCCTCAACGACCACCTCGTCGCCGAGATGCAACGACGCATGGACGAGAACATGGCCCGGATGCAGCCCGAGGAGCTGATGAAAACCTGGGCGTCGTTCGGCGTTCAGGCGACCGAGCAGTTTCGGTCGATGATGAACATGGCCACGACCGGAACGACCAAGGGCTAGACCCGAGCCTCTTGCGTTGCGGATAGGCGACCCTCCGCTCTCCAACATGCCACCGTCCAGATGACCGACACCATCTTTGCCCTCGCGACTCCGCCCGGCCGTGGAGCGGTCGCCGTGATCCGCATCAGCGGGCCGGCGTCTGCGGGCGCGCTCGTTCATATCGGGGCCACCTCTCTGACGGCGAGGCGAGCCTCGTTGCGCCGACTGGTCGACGGTGAAGGGCGAGACATCGATCAGGCCCTTGTGCTCTGGTTCCCCGGCCCCGGCAGCTTTACGGGTGAAGACAGCGCTGAGCTGCACCTGCACGGTGGCCTGGCGGTGATCGAGACGGTGACTGCAACTCTGCTTGCCGTCGGCCTACGTCTCGCCGAGCCCGGAGAGTTCACGCGCCGCGCCTTCGAGAACGGCAAACTTGACCTGGCTCAGGCTGAGGCGGTTGCCGATCTGGTGGATGCAGAAACCTCGGCTCAGCGGGATCAGGCCCTTCAACAGCTCGGTGGGGCGCTCAGTCGGCGATACGAAGACTGGCGCCAACGGCTCATTCACGTCCTGGCGATGCTCGAGGCCGCCGTCGATTTTCCCGATGAAGAGCTCCCGGAAGATGTGGCAGACCGCGCCCGCCCCGACCTCGACACCCTCCTGCGTGACCTGGGGCAGGCCCTGTCCGAGAGTGCGCGCGGAACCCGCATCCGCGAGGGATATCGCATCGCCCTGATCGGTGCGCCCAACGCCGGCAAGTCGTCCCTGTTCAATGCCCTTGTCGAGCGTGACGCCGCCATTGTCACCCCGATCGCCGGCACCACCCGCGACGTGATCGAGGGGCAACTGGTGCTGGGCGGTCGCAAGGTTCTGATCGCCGATACAGCCGGCCTTCGAGAGACGGAGGATGTGATTGAGGCCGAAGGCGTCGCGCGGGCCCGGGCCTGGGCCGCTGCGGCCGATCTGGAGCTCCATCTCGTTCCTGTTGATGAAATGCCCCCGGAGGTTCGCGCGGGCGTCTGGCTGATCCGAACCAAGGCCGATCTTCATCCGGACGGCAGCGACGGAATCAGCATCGCGACCGGTCAGGGCCTTGCGGCTTTGCGCGCGGCGTTGACGGCGGCTGTCGTGGCGGCGACGTCAGGCACCGAATTCCCCGCTGCCACCCAGGCCCGCCACGCGGTCCGACTAAAGGACGCTCATCAGCATCTGGAACGCGCCGGCCAGCACCTCCACGAGGCCGAACTGGCGGCCGAAGATGTCCGGTTGGCCATTCGTGCCCTGGAAGCCGTCACGGGGCGCGTTGATGTGGAAGCGGTCCTCGATGTGATCTTTTCCAGCTTTTGCATCGGAAAGTGATCATCTGTTTCACGTGAAACAGGTCGACGTCGGTTTCGTCGAGCCCATCGGTCTGCTATAGGCCCGCCTCCCCCTGCGGAGCCGTGCTTTGACCCAATCCTGGGACGTTATTGTGATCGGTGGCGGCCACGCCGGCTGCGAGGCAGCACATGCCGCCTGGCGGACGGGCGCGCGCACCCTCCTTCTCACACACAAGCTCGAAACCATTGGGGAAATGAGCTGCAATCCCGCCATGGGCGGGCTCGGCAAGGGCCACCTGATCCGCGAGATCGACGCCCTGGATGGTCTGATGGGGCGGATCTCGGACCGCGCGGCCATTCAGTACCGCCTCCTCAACCGCTCAAAGGGCCCCGCCGTGCGCGGCCCCCGCTCCCAGATCGACCGTGGCCTCTACCGCCAAGCCATGCAGAAGGCCCTGTCCGAGAGTGAGGGCCTGGACATCGAGGCCGCGGCCGTCGAGGACCTGATCGTGTCGGAAGGCCGCGTCGTCGGCGTCGTCGATGATCGCGGTCAGACCTGGTATGGCCGATCTGTCATCCTGACCACCGGCACCTTCCTGAAGGGCGTTATCCATCGTGGCGATGAGCGGATCGCGGCGGGGCGTATTGGAGATCGTCCGTCGATTGGCCTGTCCGAACGCCTCTACGCCCTGGACCTGCGGATGGGGCGCCTCAAGACCGGGACCCCCGCGCGTCTTGAGGCCGACAGCATTGCCTGGGATCAACTCGAGATGCAGCACGCTGACAATCAGCCGTCGCGCTTCTCCTTCCTGGAAACCAGCCCCGTTCTCGACCAGATCGCCTGTGGGGTCACCTACACCAACGCCACCACCCACCAGATTATCGCTGAGAACCTCGCGGAATCTGCCGTCTATGGCGGGAGACTGTCGGGCAAGGGGCCGCGCTACTGCCCGTCGATCGAAGACAAGGTTGTTCGCTTCGCCGACAAGACAAGCCACCAGGTCTTTCTCGAGCCGGAGGGGCTGCCGGGAAATCCGGACGGCGAAACCGTCTATCCCAATGGTGTCTCGACGTCGGTGTCCGAAGCGACCCAGCTGGCTTTCCTGCGGACCATGCCGGGACTCCAGGAGGTCCGGGTCCGCCGTTACGGCTATGCCATCGAGTATGACTACGTCGATCCGACCAGTCTGCACCCGACCCTCGAACTGCGGTCGTTGCCGGGACTGTACCTCGCCGGTCAGATCAACGGTACGACCGGGTATGAGGAGGCCGGGGCACAAGGCCTGATCGCCGGCCTCAATGCCGCCCGCGCGGCGGGCGGACAGGACGGCGTGGTCCTGGGGCGCGACCAGGCCTACATCGGCGTGATGATCGATGACCTGGTGACCCGAGGGGTGACCGAGCCCTACCGCATGTTCACCAGCCGCGCAGAGTTCCGCCTGACCCTCCGCGCGGACAATGCCGATCAACGATTGACTCCTTTCGGAATCAATCATGGCCTCGTCGGTGCCGAGCGACGCCGAGCCTTTGAGTCCAAAGCCGAATCCCTGATGGCTGCCCGCCGACTGATGTCCGACACGCGTTTGACGCCAAATGAGGCCAACCGCTTTGGATTAAACGTAAATCAGGATGGTCAACGGCGCTCACTCAGCCAGCTTCTGGCCTATCCCGGAGGCTCGCTTGCGGCCTTCGCCGGCACCTGGCCCGAGATCGGCGGCTGGTCTTCAGAGGTCGTTGAGCAGGTTGAGATCGATGCTGCCTATGCCGGCTATCTAGGACGCCAGGCTGCCGATGCCGAGGCGCTTCGCCGCGACGAAAATCTGGTCATACCGGCCCATACCGACTTCGCCTCAATCGGCGGTCTGTCGAATGAGGTCCGTGAGAAGCTGATCGCCGTCCAGCCACGAACGCTGGGACAGGCCGCTCGGATTGAAGGGGTCACCCCCGGTGCCTTGACCGCGTTGCTCGCCCACGTTCGCCGGGCCCGGTCCGAGGCCGCGGCCTGATCGTATGACCCCGGAAGAGTTTCAGACACAGACCCGAGCGTCCGTCGCGGCCATGACGGATCTCGAACGCTATCGCGAGATGCTCGTCGTCGGAAACGAGGTCATGAATCTGGTCGGGCCGGCCAGCCTGCCGGACTATTGGAACCGCCACGCGCTCGACAGTGCCCAACTCCTTTCCCTGGCCCCGGAAGCCAGGACCTGGGCTGATCTCGGTGCGGGAGCCGGCCTGCCCGGCATCGTCCTGGCGATCCTCCTGAAGGACCGCCCCGGGAGTCAGGTTTGGCTGATCGACAGCCAGGCCAAACGAATTCGGTTTCTGAACGAGGTTGTCAGCACCCTGTCTCTACCGGCCCAGGTTGTCCATGCCCGGGCTGAAGACCTTGCCCTACAGGTCGATATCGTCACCGCCCGCGCCTGCGCCCCGCTTGACAGGTTGCTGCAATTCGCCGCGCCCTATCGCAAAAGAGGTGCCGAGGCCCTGTTCCTGAAGGGCGAAAAGGCCGAAGAAGAAATAGCCGCGGCACGCCGGTCCCACCGGTTTGATGTCGAGGTCCTACCGTCCGCCAGCGACCCTCGAGGTCGCATCCTACGCATCCGGAGTTCCCAGCGTGTCGCGTGAAGTTCCACCGCCCCGCGTCCTTGCCATTGCCAACCAGAAGGGCGGCGTCGGCAAGACGACCACGGCCATCAACCTGGGGACGGCCCTGGCCGCCGTCGGCGAGCGCGTGCTGCTGATCGATATGGACCCCCAGGGCAACGCCTCAACCGGCCTGGGGGTGCCGCGCGAACAACGGCGTGTGACCATCTATGACGTGATCGTCGACCAACGCCCGCTGCATGAGGCGGCCGTTGAAACCCTGGTTCCGAAACTGTGGCTTGTGCCCTCTGATCCCGATCTCTCGGGCATCGAGATCGAGCTTGGTCAGGCCGAGCGCCGGTCGTTTCGCCTGCGCGACGGCGTCGACAAGCTGAAGCAGCTCAAGGACACCCTCAAGCCGACCTATGTGCTGATCGACTGCCCGCCGTCGCTGAATCTGTTGACCGTCAATGCCATGTCCGCCGCCGATGCCGTTCTGGTGCCGCTTCAGTGTGAGTTCTTTGCCCTCGAAGGCCTCACCCAGCTGATGCGAACGGTAGATCTGGTTCGGTCCAGCCTCAATCCGCGCCTGGATATCCAGGGCATCGTCCTGACCATGTATGATCGCAGGAACGCCCTGTCCGGCCAGGTCGAGGCCGACGTTCGCGCGCACTTCGGCGACACCGTCTATGAGACGATGATCCCGCGCAATGTGCGCGTGTCGGAGGCTCCGTCCTTCGGAAAACCCGCCCTCATCTATGATCTGAAATGCGCCGGCAGCCAGGCCTATCTCAAGCTGGCGCGTGAGCTGGTCCGCCGCGAGCGTGCGCGTCGCCGCTCAACACAAATTCTCGAAAAGGCAGAGTAAATGTCCGAACGCCAGAGAGGTCTTGGTCGAGGTCTGTCGGCTCTTCTGAGTGAAGCCGCGTCAGACACCCACGACACCGCCCCGCCCTCCGCGCCGACGGATACGCCGATCGAACTGATCCGTCGCAACCCCGACCAGCCCCGGCGTACCTTCACCGAGGCCGAGCTTGAGGCCCTCACCGCCTCGATCAAGGAACGTGGGGTCCTCCAGCCCATCCTGATCCGTCCGGCTCCGGACGGCGACGGCTATCAGATCGTTGCCGGCGAACGTCGCTGGCGGGCGGCCCAGCGCGCCAGCCTGGCCACAATCCCGGCGGTTATTCGTGAACTCGATGACCGTCAGGTGCTCGAAATCGCCATCATCGAGAACGTCCAGCGCGCCGATCTGAACCCGATTGAAGAGGCCCTCGGCTATCGAGCCCTGATCGAACGGTTCGGACGTACGCACGAAGGTCTGGGTGAGATCGTCGGCAAGAGCCGCAGCCATGTGGCCAACACCCTTCGCCTTCTCAGCCTGCCGGATGGCGTTCGGGTTCATGTTGAGGAGGGCCTCATCTCGGCAGGCCATGCGCGCGCCTTGCTGACGGCCGACAATGCCGAAGCTCTGGCAGAACGGATCATTGCCGAGGGTCTGAGCGTTCGCCAGACGGAAGCCCTGGCCAAGGGCCCCGCCGAGCGCCCGGCCCGCACCCCGGCGCGCCGCGACACAGCGGATCGAAACCCCGATATCGCTGCGCTTGAGCGTGATCTCTCTGACAGCCTGGGGCTCAAGGTCGACCTGACCGACAAGGATGGCAAGGGGGCCCTGACCCTGCGCTACGGCACCCTCGAACAGCTGGACGAGCTCTGTCGCCGGTTGATGCGCGGTTGATGCGCGGTTGATGCGCGGTTGAATCAAGCTTGATTCAGCCTGTCTAAAGTCCCAGCCGACGCGCCCGTGCCGCCACCGACAACAGCGCGCGCTCGGCGATCAGAGCATCTGGAGATCCGGCGCGCTTACAGGCCCGATCCGCCTCAAGCAGGTCGGCCTGAACGCCGTCCAGCTCGGACAGCGACCATGAACGCGCCTGACGCTGCATCTCGCGTTCCTGTTTCCAGAAGACGCCGGCGGCCTTGGCGGCCTCCTTCATGTCCGCCCCGCTCCTAGCCAGGGTGACAATCCGGCGTAGCTTGCCCAGATGCTGACTTGCGGCCCGAACCGCCGCCGGTCCGGTTTCTCCCTCTTCCAGAGCCCGGACCAGACTGCTGCGCGCCGGCCCCGGGCGACCGCCAAAGGCATCATTCGCCGCCTCAAACAGGGAGGCGTCCGGCTCGACCCCCAGAAAATCCTCCAGTTCAGCAACGCCGAGTGACGCGCCCGATCCGGGCCCGATAAAAAGCGCCAGGCGCTCGATCTCCTGACGCGCCACCCCGCGTTCCTTGGGCAACCGAGACAGAAAGATCTCCAGAGCCTCCGACGTGAGGGAGACATTGTCGTCTCGCAGGGCCTCGCGCGTCATGCGCGCCACATCACCGACCTCATCCTCGTAACAGGGGATGACGCAGACGCTTTCGGACTTCTCGGCCAGTTTGCGAAGACCGGATTCGCGCCCCAGAGCTCCAGCCTCGATCACGAAGGACGCATCCGGGTTGAGCCGCCCCTCAACGTGCGCCGCCAGGGCCTCGGCGACGGCCCGGTCAATCGTCGATTTCTCGCCGTGAAGGCGCAGACGTACCAGACGTCGGCCCCCCATCATCGACAGGGCAGCCAGTTCGCCCTCCAGCCGTGCGGGATCGGCCTCCAGGTCACCGTCCGTCAGCAGGGCTGTGTCGAAGGGATCGTCAATATTGGGCACAAGCGCCCGCGCCAGCTGCTCGGCCCGCTCGCGAACCACCCCTCGATCCCGCCCGTAGATAAGGGTCGCCCGCATCCCCGTATCCGGTCGGGCCAGAAAGCGGTCGATATCCGGCCGCCGCTTGAGGATCATTCCGGGCGGCTCCCCGCCGGCTCCGCAAACCATCGCGCCAGATCCTCCCGGATGAGGCTCGCAGCCTGGGCCGCCGCGCGATCAGACCCATCCTCAGCGGCAACAACGCCCGCATAGGGTTGCGCCGCCGCCGCATAGGTCGTCGACACGGTGACAATGTCCTCGTGAAGGCGACGGTTTCCACGAATCTCTGTCAGGGCATAGGCCACCGTCAGGGTCAGTTCGTAGCGGGTGGCCGTGTCATCGGCCCGGCTTCCCAGCGGCGTGCGGCGTTCACGGACCTGGGTTGTCAGGCGATAGGCCGATGCCTCCTCGCGACGATACCCCAGGGCGTCTTCCAGATGCCCCCGCAGGACAAATCCGGTGCGCGTGTCCGGTGCGCGAACCTCGATCTGCTGCAGGCCCGCCGTCACACCGGGTTCGGCATACAGCGGCGTAAACCCGGCACAGGCCGTCATCAGCACAGACAACACCGCAAGGATCGGCCCGGTCAGACGGCTCATGCCCTACCCCGTCACAATATTGATGATGCGATCCGGCACGACGATGATCTTGCGAACCGCCTGTCCCTCCAGTTTGGACTGAACCTCAGCGTCTGCAAGCACGATCTTCTCGACAGCTGATGGATCAAGACCTCTGGCCACACTCAGCTCACCCCGGCGCTTGCCGTTGATCTGAATGGGAAGGACGACCTGATCGTCGGTGGCCAGGGCGGCATCGAAAACCGGCCAGGGGGCATTCACTGCCAGGCCTTGCTGCCCCAGACGCTCCCAGCATTCCTCAGCCAGATGCGGGACGAATGGCTGAATCAGCAGGGTCAGAGCCAGCAGACCCTCGCGCTTGGCTGCCAGCAGGGCCGGTGACGCCGCCTCGACCTTCACGGCGCGCAAAGTGTTCAGGAATTCGTACAGGCGGGCGATTGCAGCGTTGAAGTGAAAACCCTCCACGCCCTCCGTCACCGCCTTGATCGCCTTATGGGTCGCCCTTCGCAAAGCCAGGGCTTCGGCGTCGGCGTCCGGTGACGCGATTTCGGTTGCAACAAACCCGTCGACCTCGGCCCAGACGCGCTGCACGAACCGGCTGGCCCCATCGACACCGCCTGCGGTCCACTGAACGTCACGCTCGGGCGGGCTGTCCGACAGAACGAACAGGCGACCCGCATCGACGCCATGCTGGTCAACGATTTCCTGCGGGGCGACCACGTTCTTCTTGGACTTGGACATCTTCTCGATGTCACCGATGATCAGGTCCTCACCGGTCGAAATCCGACGCGCCTTGCGGTGCCCTTCCAGCTGAACCAGCTCGACATCCGTGGGCTCGACCCATTGTCCGGCCTGGGACCGATACGTCTCGTGGACCACCATGCCTTGCGTGAACAGGCCGGCGAACGGCTCCTTCACCGCCATCAACCCGGCATCGGTCAGGGCGCGGCTGATAAAGCGGGCATACAGCAGGTGCAGAACCGCGTGTTCGACCCCGCCGATATATTGATCGACCGGCAGCCAGTGGTCCGCCGCGGCCTTGTCGATGGGCGCCTCGGCCCACGGGTCGGCAAAGCGGGCGAAATACCAGCTGGAATCCACGAAGGTATCCAGGGTGTCCGTTTCCCGTTCTGCCGCGCGACCGCACTGGGGACAGTCGACATGTTTCCAGGTCGGGTGGCGCGCCAAGGGGTTGCCCGGAACGTCAAAATTCACGTCCTCAGGCAGTTTGACAGGAAGCTGCGTCGTCGGCACCCCAACGGGCCCGCACGCCGGACAGTGGATGATCGGGATCGGGCAACCCCAATACCGCTGACGGCTGATCCCCCAGTCGCGCAAGCGATAGACGGTCGCGCCCTCGCCCTGGCCGGCGGCCTCGATCCGGCGGATCGCCTCGGCCTTGCCCGCTTCGATCTCCAGACCGTCGAGGAAGTCGGAATTGAACAGGGTGCCGGGCCCGACATAGGCCTCGTCGGCGACACCAAAGTCATCCCCGGCCCCATCCGGGCGAACCACCGGGATCACCGGCAGGTCGTATTTGCGCGCAAAGTCCAGGTCGCGCTGATCGTGGGCCGGACAGGCGAAAATCGCCCCCGTTCCGTAGTCAGACAGAATGAAGTTGGCGATCCACACCGGAATCTCGGCTCCGGTGAACGGATGGATCACCGTCAGACCCGTATCCCAGCCGATTTTCTCGGCCTGTTCTATGTCGGCGGTGGAGGCACCCCCCTTGCGGCACTCCGCCACGAAGGCCGCTATCTCGGGATTGTCCGCCGCCAGGGCGACAGAGACGGGATGATCCGGTGCCAGGCCCATGAATGAGGCCCCGAACAGAGTATCGGGCCGGGTTGTATAGATGGTCAGCCCATCGGGACACGTCGGCGGCGCTTCCCCCGACCAGGCCCAGGTCATGGTCAGGCCCTTGGAGCGTCCGATCCAGTTCTCCTGCATCAGGCGAACCTTGTCGGGCCAGCGGTCGAGCCCCGCCAGACCGTCGATCAGATCGTCGGCATAGTCGGTAATCCGAAAGAACCACTGTTTCAGCTTGCGCTTCTCGACAACGGCCCCGGAACGCCAGCCCCGACCGTCGATGACCTGCTCATTGGCCAGAACGGTGTTGTCGACCGGGTCCCAGTTGACGACGCCCTCTTTCTGGTAAGCCAGACCGCGCTGCCAAAGTGTCAGGAACCAGGCCTGCTGCTTGCCGTAGTAGGCCGGGTCACAGGTGGCGAATTCGCGCGACCAGTCCAGCGACAGACCCAGCAGTTTGAGCTGATCGCGCATGGTGGCAATATTGGACCAGGTCCATTCGCCGGGGTGAACGCCCCGTTCCATGGCCGCATTTTCCGCCGGCATGCCAAAGGCATCCCAGCCCATCGGGTGCAGAACTTCGAAACCTCGGGCCCGCTTGTAGCGCGCCACCACGTCGCCCATCACATAGTTGCGGGCGTGTCCCATATGGATGTTTCCGCTGGGGTACGGAAACATTTCAAGGACATAGTATTTCGGTCGCCCCGAATTGAGGTCTGCCCGGAAAACGTTCTCGGACTCCCACTGGGCACGGCGCCGGGGCTCGGCCGCCCTGGGATCATATCGGGACATGGGGCTTCGTTCAGTCTCCGGTCCCGGCCAGACGCAGCTGGCGGGCTCGGGTCAGGATGGCGTTTTCGATGTCCGTCTCGGTCTGAGCTGCCACCGGGGCGGCGACCCACTGGCCGGCCTCGTTGCGGACTTCGCGGTTGATGGTGACGTTCAGAGCATCGGCCCGAAGTCGCGAATCGAGGATGTAGACGGTCGCCTTGATCCGCTCGTTCGGTGAGGTCGGGGTGGAGTGCCAGCCGTAGTTGATGATGCCGCCCCACGGATCCGCCGTTTCAAGCGGCAGGAACGACAGCGTATCCAGAGAGGCGCGCCACAGATAGCCGTTGACCCCGATGCCGACCGCCTGGGCCTGCGGCTGATCATCACCGCCCCCGACAACACGGCTGACCGTTCCACACGCCGAAAGGCCGGCGACCAGCCCCAGGGCCAGGGTCACGCCGAAAAGGCCGCGCGATGCTTTCATGGGGTAATTCTCCGCCTCAATGTCGTGCCGGTGGGCCGAACGGCTCCTATAGCACGCGCCCTTAGCGGTCTGACAAGCGGCTCGCAAAGGGGCAGAACGATGGCCGGGGTCCCGCCCCCCTGCGGCCGCGTGTCGCAGGGGACACAGGCTGGGCAAGATTCGCCTCTGGGACGAACCCAGGCCCTCATCGGCGTTGACCTTCAAACCAAGCGGAGTCTCTATTGTCATAATCAGGTCACGGCTGGGCTCTATCCAGGCGCGCAATCTGAAGTTTGTCGGTGGGTTTCATCGACGTGGGAGTGATTTGAGGCCGATGCGCCACAAGACGATCATCGCAGCCCTGGCTGTCGGCCTGGCCCTCTCGGGCCTGGCCACGATGTCGCACGCCCAGAACCGGACCCGTTCGGAATCGCTGTCTGGTTCCCAGATTGTCGATTCTACCGCCCAGCGTCAGAACCGTCGCGGCCTTCAGTGGAACGAGAACGGTCGTTGGGGCCTGAACCTCAATGTCGACCAGCCTGTCGGCCGTGAGGCTGACTGGAATGATGTTGATGCGTCGGCGTCCTACCGTCTGTCGCCGTCCCTGCGTCTGCAAGGGACCGTCGGCCTGGGCGAGCGCCGTCCCGACCCCGCGCGTCCCCAGACCAACGATCGCGATCAGCCGCGCGTGCGGCTCGAGACGATTTTCCGCTTCTAGATCCCGCCTGGCCCGATGGTGTCAGGCCGCCTGGGCGGTTGCGACGTCGTCCCGCTCTGCCAGCGACCCGACAAAGTCGGCGTAGATGTCGTGCATTTCTTCGGGCGCGATCAACCCGCCGCGCACCCTGTAACGCCAGAAGCTGACGATATGCTGCAAGGCACCGACCTGCTCGCCCAGCCGCGTGAACAGGTGGGGGGCTTCCAGCAGAAATTCGCGGAACGCCGTCGGCTGGCCGTTCTGGGTCAGCTGGCGATAGGCATCGTCATAGATCTTCAGGGTGGCTGAGGCCTTTGAGAGCGTTCTGGTAATCCGGCGGCACAGGACATCGCGCGCGGAAGAGAGTTCGGCCTGGTCTTCCGGGGTCACCTTCCCCGATGGGCGCAGGCGACTGATTTCAGCGAGCACCGGACCAATGTCATTCATGACCGAGGCGATGGACCATTTGTAGTAGAGGAAGCCTTTCCAGCAGAAGACACCTTCGGCGTACTCTTCCTTGGCCAGACGAAGGGTCAGCCGCAGAGGCTCCATCTCTTCGCCGTCCGCGTTCGACAGGATCTTGCCAACCAGGACGCCGGCGCGATCTGCGGTCCGGGCATCGGCTCCCATGCTCATGGCCACCAGCGGCGAGATTTCGGCCTGGGCAAAGGCAAACATCCGGCGGCGGTCGGCTTCGGTCAGTTCGAAATAGACCCGCCCGGGGGTCCGTCCGTGACGGGCCAGCTGCTCGCGTACCAGAAATGGATCCAACGACGGCAGATCGTCGATCATCTGCAGCGTCTCAATGTCCTCCTCAGGCATGGAGGCCCCAAAAACCTGACTGATCACCCGTTTGAAGTTCGACTGTCCGACGAAGACATAGCGACCACCAAGCTTGAGGTCGTTCGGATCGACGGGGATGATCACCTTGGTCGCCACCTGGCGGCGGCTTCGGAACAGATCAAACTCGTCCCGGCGCAACCGGTGCTTGATGATCAGGGCGCGGTTCAGGTGTGCGTTCAGAAAGAGGGGTCGCTCGATCCATTCGGGATCGTCACGATGATGCCGCCAGACCGTCAGCAGATTCAGGACGCGCGAGGTCGAGGCCGAGCTCTGTAGACGGGACAGATTTCGAATGGGACTGTTCGGCACGGCGACGGGCTCTCCTGGCTCGCTCTCTGGATACCGCACAAGCGTCACCATTCGGTTAGTTCGACTGGACAGCCCCGCCCCCCTGGCCTAGCCGGTTTGTATGGTTGAGATATCCGGTATCTGTCCGCCCCGATTTGCTGCGGTCCAGGATCGCTTCGCCGCGAGTTTCGAAGTCGGCGAGGAGCTGGGGGCCCGCTTCAGCGTCTGTATCGGCGGCGAGCTTGTCGTCGATCTGATGGGCGGTTTTGCTGACGCCGCCCGCACCACGCCCTTCGGCCCCCAGACCCTGACGCCGATCTTTTCGACAACCAAGCTCGTTGCCGCCCTGATGATCGCCCGGCTCGTCGATCAGGGGCTGGTCACCTATGACACCGCCGTCGCCGATGTCTGGCCAGCCTTTGGTCAGGCCGGAAAAGAACCGGTGACGCTGGGCCAGATGATGAGCCATCAGGCGGGCCTGCCGGGATTTGTCCCACCGGCAGAGCCTGAAATCTGGTTCGATCCGCCCGCCGTCTGTGAGCGACTGGCGGCCCAGGCCCCGCTGTGGCCACTCGGAACCGGGTCAGGCTATCACCCCATCACCATCGGCTATCTGGCCGGCGAGGTGTTTCGCCGCCTTGAGGGGCGGACGCTCGGCGCCGCCTTCCGGGAGGACATCGCCGAACCGCTCGGGCTGGATATCTGGATCGGCCTGCCCGACAGCGAGCACGGGCGCGTGGCCCAGATGCGCAAACCCCCGGCGGTGCCGGATCTCGGCGTCATTGACGACATCAAACGCGCCGCCTTCCTCGACAAGGGGTCGGCCCCCGGCGGACGCGGCTCGGCGGACTGGCGGCGTATGGAGATCCCGTCCGCCAACGGCCACGCGACGGCTCTGGGATTGGCGCGCCTGATGTCGGCGATCGCCGGCGACGGCACGCTCGACGGCCAGACGATCCTGTCGCCAGAAGCGCTCAAGGCCCTGTTGGCCGAACAGGTGAGGGGGCACGACAAGGTTGTGCCCTTCGACCTGATCTGGGCCGCCGGACCCATGCGCAACAGCCACGTCAATGGTCTGGGACCGGGCGAACAGGCGGTCGGCCACTACGGCTGGGGCGGCTCCATGGCCATGGCCGACCCGGAGCGAAACCTGTCGGTCGCCTATGTGATGAACAAACAGTCGGTGCACCTGGTCGCAGACCCGCGACCTGTCGCCCTGATCGAGGCGCTCTACACCGCCCTTTAGGGCCGCTCCGCCGGTGGATCAATCAAGCCGGGCTCGGGGGCCAGCACCCGCGCCGCCCGTGTCCGCCTGACCGCGCCCGCCGCATAGACCATCGCCCCCACCCAGATGAAGGCGAAGCTGATGCCGCGCAGCCAGCTAAAGGGCTCGCCCTGGATCAGGCCGATTACAAAGGCGATGGATGGGGCCATAAATTGAAGAAATCCCATCGTTGACAGCGGCATGCGTCTTGCCGCCCACGCGAAGAGGGCCAGAGGCAGAACGGTGATCGGACCCGCGACCATCAACCAGAAGACGCTGGCAGGGCTGTCGGTGAAATGGCCGGTCCCCTGGACGCCCAGCCATACCGCCCAGGCCACGCCCAAGGGGGTCAGAAGCAGGCATTCGACAAACAAGCCCGACTGGGCGTCAGCTGACACCCGTTTGCGGATCACCCCATAGGCGGCAAACGAAAAGGCCAGGACCAGGGAAATCCACGGCAGGTGACCCAAGGCAAAGGCCTGAAGGACCACTCCGATCGACGCCAGGCCGATGGCGGTGATGCCGAACCGGTCCAGACGCTCCTGAAAGAACCAGGCCCCCGCCGCCATGCTCAAGAGTGGATTGAGATAGTAGCCGAGCGACGCATCCAGCATCCGCCCGGTGTTCACCGCCAGGACAAAGACCGTCCAGTTGATCGCAACCAGGGCCGTCGACAGGGCCAGCCAGCCCAGGGTGCGTCGGTCAGCCAGAATGGCGCGGACCTGTCCTGACTGATGCGCCAGAACCACCAGCAATCCGGCCCACAGGACACCCCAGATCGCCCGGTGCGCCATAACCTCGAACGGGTCGGCCCCAACGGCCCCCATCTGCTGAAAGACCAGGGGCGCAAATCCCCAGATCAGATAGCAGCTGATGCCGGCGACCAACGCCGTGCGGGCCTGGCTGGACTGATGGACCGGCTGTGGGGTCATGACCTTCCTTTGTTCGTCATCCTCGGGCTTGACCCGAGGATCAGGGCGGTGTCGCGCGATGCTGAAGGCAGGACCGCCACGGTACCACGACGATGCGCGACCAGCAGCCGAGGGTCTGGCCCTCGGGTCAAGCCCGAGGGTGACGAGCCAGATAGGTCACACCGTGATCGTCCGGTAGCCGCCTTGCGGCGTGATTAGGCCCTGTTCGTCCAGAAGCTGGGCGATCTGAACGGCATTCAACGCTGCGCCTTTACGCAGATTATCGGCCACGACCCAGAGATTCAGGCCGTACTCGACCGTCGGATCGTTGCGGATGCGCGAAACAAAGACGGCGAACTCTCCTGCGGCCTCAACCGGTGATACCCAGCCGCCTTCCTCAGGCTTGTCGACCACCAGAACACCGGGCGCATCACGCAGAATTTCGCGGGCGTCCTCAGCATCCAAAGGCTCTTCGAACTCCAGGTTGACGGCCTCGGAATGGCCGACGAAGACCGGCACCCGGGCACAGGTCACGGTCAGTTTGATATCGGGATCGAGAATCTTGTGCGTCTCGCGCCACATCTTCTCTTCTTCGGAGGTGTAGCCCTCGTCCTTGAGGTCGCCGGCAAAGGGCAGGACGTTGAACGCAATCTGCTTGGGGTAGACCTTGGGGGTCGCGTCCCCAAGTCCGTAGAGGGCCTTGGTCTGGTTCCACAGCTCGTCCATGGCCGCCTTGCCCGTGCCCGAAACCGATTGATAGGTCGCCACGACCGCCCGCTTGATCCGGGCGGCGTCATGCAGCGGCTTGAGGGCCACCACCAACTGGGCCGTCGAGCAGTTCGGATTGGCAATGATGTTCTTGCGCTTGGCCAGGTGGATCGCGTCCGGGTTCACCTCCGGCACGATCAACGGCACATCGGGATCCATGCGGAATGCCGAGGAGTTGTCGATGACGATCGGGCCGGCCTTGCCGATCTTCTCGGACCATTCGCGCGAAACCTCGCCGCCCGCCGACATCAGTACAATGTCAACTTTTGAAAAATCGAAGGTTTCGAGGTTCTGGCACTTCAGGGTCTGATCCCCGAAGGCAACCTCGAGGCCTTGCGAGCGGCGCGAGGCCACCGCGTGCATCTCGTCGACCGGAAACTCCAGCTCCTCGAGGATAGCCATCATTTCGCGACCGACATTGCCAGTGGCGCCCACGACGGCGACGCGATAGCCCATGATCATCTCCTGAAGCGGCGGGTAGGGATTGAAGGAGCCGCCGCGCCTTCGCATTTAGGCTCAAACGGCAAAATCGCAATCGCTTTGCGCGGCGCTCGGTCAGACGCTAAGCCCGCGTCATGCCCGCAGACATCGCCCAGGCCTATCAATCCCTGATCGCCGAGGGCCGGATTACGCCCGATCCAAACCAGACCCCGGCGGTCGACGCCCTGCTGCGGCTGGAAACCCAACTTGAAGAGCATCCCCGGCGCCGTTTGTTCCGCCAGAGCGATATTCGCGGGCTCTACCTCTGGGGGCCGCCCGGTCGCGGCAAGTCTCTCCTGATGGATCTCTTCTTTCGGACCGTGTCGGTTCGAAAGAAGCGCCGGGCCCATTTCCACGCCTTCATGGCGCAGGTTCACGACCGGATCCGGGTCTGGCGCTCCGGCGATCGGGCTGCGCGCAAAGCCCTGTTCGGAACCAGTCGGGGAGACGATCCGATCGCGCCCCTGGCCAAGCTGATTGCCTCCGAGGCGCGGCTACTCTGCTTTGATGAGCTCCAGGTCACCGACATTGCCGACGCCATGATCCTCGGCCGCCTGTTCGAGCATCTGTTTGAGGATGGCGTGGTTCTGGTCTGCACCTCCAACCGCGCCCCGGATGATCTCTATCGGGACGGCATCAATCGGCAGCTGTTCGTGCCCTTCATCGAGATGATCACGGACCGATGCGAGGTTCTGGAGCTTCACGGGGCCCGCGACTGGCGGCTCGAGCGGCTGAGAGCGGCCCAGGTCTGGTTTGCGCCGACCGACCGCGCCGGATTCGATGACCTGTGGAACGAGCTCAAGGCCAATGCCCACGAGGCACCGGACACCCTTGAGGTCGCGGGTCGCAAGGTGGTCATTCGCCGGACCGCGGGCTCGATGGCACGGGCCACCTTTGACGAGCTCTGCGACCAACCGCTCGGGGCGTCCGACTATCTGGCCCTGGCGGCGCGGTTCGACACCCTGTTTCTGGAAGATGTTCCCTTGCTATCGCCCGACCGCAAGGAGGCGGCGCGGCGGTTCGTCAATCTGATCGACGCCCTGTATGAGGCCCACGCCCGGCTGGTCGTCCTCGCCGCAGCGGAACCAGACGCGCTGTATCCCGACGGAATCGGAGCGTTCGAATTCGAACGCACGGCCTCGCGTCTGCACGAAATGCGGTCTGGTGACTGGCTGAAAAACAAGAGCCGCCGGCGATCCTGAGATCACCGGCGACCCGGACGGGGGTCCGAACCGACAAGGGGGCGGTCCGGGTCGTCTATGGGCGACTGGATCGGGGGGACGGGTCCAGATCGCCTGACCGGCGGCTCCAGGGGAGGGGGAGTGAGCCGCCGTGTGATCTGAATGTAGGAAGCCGTCGTCGGGATGTAAGAGGGGTCATCACGAAAACTTGATCGGTGAGGTCAGCTTTCGTCGTGCCTTGGCCTCCGCAATCAGTTTCCGCTGTTCAGGCGGGACCGGATAGGGGTCGCCATCTCCTGACAACAGCACGGCAATCCAGCGCGTTCCGGCAAACTGGGCCGTGATCGCCATCACCATGACGGCGATCGGCGTGGACAGAAATGCGCCGGGGATGCCCCAAAGCACTGTCCACAGCGCCAGAAACAGCATCACCGTGACCGGGTCGATGTTCTGATTGTCCCCCTGCATGCGCGGTTGGATATAGTTGCCCGACACCTGCAGGATCACCTGAAGGCCCGCAAACAGCAGAATGGCCTGCCAATAGGTGTCGAACTGGACCAGGGCATAGAGCGGCGGTCCGACAGCGGCGATGGCCCCCCCCACCACAGGGATGTAGCCGACCAGCAGGATCAAAAAGGCCCAGAACAACGGGTTTTCCAGCCCCACGGCGACCATGATCAGCCAGGCTGTGGCTGAAATCATCAGGCCGGTCACCGTCTGGACCATCAGATAGCCCTCGACCCCACCTCGCACGCGCTCGAAGACCTGGGTGGCCTGGTACCGCTCCCGCTTGAGCGGAAACAGGGCGACGACCTTCTTCATGAAGCTGCGTTTCGACGCCATCATGAAGCCGAGATAGACCAGGGTGAAGAAGGCCGCGCTGAACACGGATTGTGTCGTCAACGCCGCCCTGGCCGCATAGCCGGTCAGATCCATTCCCGCGACGAGGTCACGCAGGGCCGGCGGCGTCTGGATTCCGAACATGCCGGCCACGTCGGCAATGATCTGGTCCAGCCGCTCTCCGATACCCTGGCCCTGGGCGACGATTCCGGACAGGCCATCGACAATCACCCAGATCGAGCCGAACAGGCTGAGAAAAACCAGAATGGCCGAAACCCAGCCAACTGCCTGCTTGGGAACCGGCAAGCGGCTCGCCACCCAGCGGGTCAGGCCTTCGATCATGATCAGAAGGAAAACCGCCATGGCCAGCGGCACGACGATACTGCGCATGAAGTAGAGAGCGGCCCCCACCAGGATGACCGCCACCAAGGCCACAGAGTTCCGAACCACGGTCGATCCCTCTGTGTGTGGAGCCGTCGCCGGAAGAGCCGTCTGGGGCTCCGGGGTCGGGGCGCGCTTTCCCCGGTTCAATTGCGGAAGTTTGATCGCCATGGGCGGAGCATTGGCCGCGACGCGCCTTGCGGTCAATCTCACTGGTCTCTGACCCGGTGGCGCGCTAGGTCTGCGTCAGCGACTCTGGAGATCTGCGAATATGAGCGATACGGACGGCGACGGCGTCTATCTCGGGCAATCGACCAAGGCTGAAACCCTGTTGTTTCGGCGAACCAACCGGCACGGCGTGGTCGCCGGAGCCACCGGCACCGGCAAGACCGTCACCCTGCAGATCATGGCGCAGGGCTTCTCCGATGCGGGAATCCCTGTCTTTGCCGCCGATGTGAAGGGCGACCTGTCCGGGATCAGCCAGATCGGCACGCCGAACGAAAAACTCCTGGCTCGCGCCGAGCAGATCGGCCTGAATCTCGTGCCTGAGGCGGGACCGACCATCTTCTGGGACCTCTTTGGCCGCAAGGGTCATCCGATCCGCACGACCATGTCGGAAGTCGGCCCGCTGTTGCTGGCCCGGATGCTCGAACTCAACGACGTTCAGGAAGCGGTCCTGTCGGTGACCTTCCGTGTTGCCGATGACGAGGGGCTGCTTCTGCTCGACATCGAAGACCTGCGCGCAGTTCTGGCCCATGTGGCTGAAAACGCTGAGGAGATCGGCAAGCGATACGGCCATGTCGCACCGGCGACCGTGGCGGCGATCCAGCGCGCCCTGTTGCAGGTCGAAGATCAGGGCGGGGCCGGCTTCTTCGGGGAGCCGGCGCTTCAGCTTTCGGACCTGATGCGAACCTCGACCGATGGGCGAGGCATGATCTCGGTTCTGGATGCCACCACCCTGATCAACAGCCCTCGGCTCTATTCCACCTTCCTGTTGTGGCTGATGTCGGAACTGTTCGAACAGCTCCCCGAGGTCGGTGACCCGGACAAGCCGAAGCTGGTTTTCTTCTTCGATGAAGCCCACCTGCTGTTCCGCGACACCCCCAAGGCCTTGATGGAAAAGGTGGAACAGGTCGTGCGCCTGATCCGTTCCAAGGGCGTCGGCATCTATTTCGTCACCCAGAATCCCGCCGACATTCCCGATTCTGTTCTGGCTCAGCTCGGCAACCGTATCCAGCACGCGCTGCGGGCCTATACGCCGTCCGAGCAGAGAGGCCTGAGGGCTGCCTCCGAGAGCTTCCGCCCCAATCCCGATTTTGAAACCGCCACGGCCATCCAGGAACTCGGTGTCGGTGAGGCCCTGGTGTCGACCCTCGACGAGAAGGGGGCCCCGACCGTCGTTCAGAAGACGTTGATCCGGCCCCCGGCCTCTCGCCTGGGACCCGCAACGGACACCGAACGGGCCGCCGTCATGGCCGCCAGTCCGGTCAAGGGCATCTATGACACCCCGGCCAACCGCGAATCTGCCCACGAACTCCTGCAGAAACGGGCGAACGAGGCTGTTGCCGCCGCCGAGGCTGCCGAGGCCGAGGAAGCCCGACAGCAAGCGCGCGACGCCCCTGCCCCCAGTCGTTCCCGGTCGTCCTCATCTGGCGCATCCCGCACCCGCGCGCCTGCCGCACCGCGTCGTTCCAACCGTCAATCGACAGCCGAGGCCTTCGGAAAATCCGTCGCCCGCTCGATCGGCTCCCAGGTTGGCCGCGCCCTGGTAAGAGGGATCCTCGGCAGTCTGACCCGGCGCTAGGTCCGCGGCGTCAGACGCCACATCCTCAAGGGATGCCTGACCCGACCGGCCTGCAGGCCGGCTGCGTCTCCGCGCCCAACGTAGAAGTCGGCGCGGACGGCCCCGCGAATGGCCCCGCCGGTATCCAGGGCGGTCACCAGACCTCGATAGCCCCGGTCGGCCCCCACAAGATTGCCCTGGGGGGCGTCGATGAAGATCAGATCGCCATAGGACCAATAGGCCGGATCGACCGCAATCGACCGACCGGCGATCAGAGGTACCCCCGCGGCACCCGCCGGGCCTCTCCCATCGTCATCCTCGAGCCGGAAAAAGACGTAGCGGGGATTGAGATTCATGATCCCGGTCGCCTCTGCCCCTCGGTGCCCGGCCAGCCAGGCGCGGATCGCCTCGCCCGAGGTCCCGTTCGCCGGCAGGAGGCCTCTCTCGGCCATCGGTCGGGCAATCCCGACAAAGGTCTGGCCATTATGGGCCGCATAGGCGGCTCGCGCCGTCCGACCGTCCTCGAAGGTCAGATAGCCCGACCCTTGAATCTGCATGAAAAACAGGTCTTCCGGTCGCATCCAGGCAATCGGGGCGGCATCTGTCTCATCGATTTCAGCGCGCGGCGGATACGGCACCAGCCGTCCGTCATCGAGCCGCTGTTGAACCGTATTTCCGTCCGCCACCAGATCAAGCGGGCGCGCCAGAACCGGTGCGCTGAAGGCGTCGGACCGATAAGAACGGGCGGCGTATTCAGGTGCAAAATAGGCGGTCAGCAGGCCGTCCTGGTCCCCTCGCTCAACCACGAACCAGGTTTCCAGGAACTGACGCGCCGCCGCGGCGTGGCCCGGGGGCAGAACCCGAGCAGCTTGGCAGGCGGCAGCGTATCTCTGGTCGCGGGCCACATGACAGACGTCAGCCCAGGCCTCGACGGCAGCCAGATGATCTTGCTGATCCCACCCCGGCAGGCTGGCCGGGCTCACCCCTGAACCCGTAGCGGGTGAAGGCGGGGGCGGTCCAGGATTGACCGGACCCGGCGCTGGCGTTGCACAGGCGGCCAGGCTGAGGGCGGCAGCCAGGGCCATCAGACGTCTCACGCGCGGGCCTCCTCCACGCGGGCCAGAACCCAATTCGGGTCGCCCGACCCGATGCGGCGCTCAAACGTCCAGAGCTCCGCCGTCCGGCGCTCTTCCGTCGTCGACACACCTTCGTGGGTGATCTCGCTCTTCATCTCGGCAAGGAACCGGACGCGCGCACGCGCCAGATCTCCGTGAACCTCGGCATGGTCGAGATCCGCGCGCGGCGGATGGGGAAGCTCAACAATCTCGGTCGTGCCGGCGGATTCGCGGCGCGAAATCCCCTCCTCAAAGGAGGTCATCACGGGACCTGCCAGCAGCGGCTTCAGGGTTTCACGATCCCCGGTAGCATAGGCCCGCACGATGGTTTCATAGGCCTGTCGCGCGCCATCCAGAAAACGAGCCGGGTCAAATCCCGGATCGCGGCTGCGAAGCTGGGCGGCTCCTTCAGCGGCGGCGGGATCCATCGCTACGCCCCAGTCGGGACGACCGGTTTCGGCCTGGGCCTCGTTCCCGGGGGGCGCGGCAACGGCCGGCCGGTCCTCGGGTTGGCGACCAACTTTCTTGCCGAGAACATTATAGAGCAGCACGAGCAGCACTGCGGCCACGGCTGCGAAGACAATCATCTGGATAAGGGCGGGATCCAACAGACAGAGTTCCTTTGATACGCAGCCTATCGAGTAAGCATCCGCATGCCGTTTCGCAAGGTACGGCACGGTCGCAACATTGCGCGCACCGCCCGCACATGATAGGCGCCGCCGCCTTAGTTTCCCTTCTGCCAGAGACTCGCCATGACCGATCAACCGCCTGCCGACACCGGCGCTACGCCCGAAGGCCCGCCGCAGGGCACCCCGATGGGTCCGCAGATGCGCGTCCTGGTCCAGTACGTTCGCGACCTGTCGTTCGAGAACCCGCGCGCGCCAGATTCCCTGAGGATCGACGGCAAGCCGGCGATCGACATGGCCGTCGAGATGAATGCCCGCGGTCGCCGTGATGACCTCTACGAGGTCGAGCTGAAACTTTCCGTTGGAGCCTCGGTCGAGAACCAGCCCATGTTCCAGATCGAACTGGTCTATGGCGGCGTCTTCCAGATAGCCGGCGTGGCCGAAGCCGATATGGAGCCGTTCCTGCTGATCGAATGCCCGCGCTATCTGTTCCCGTTTGCGCGCGAGATCATTTCGCGCGCGTCCGCAGACGGCGGCTTCTATCCGCCGTTCCAGCTCGATCCGCTGGATTTCGCCGGCATCTACAACGCCCGCAAAGCCCAGGCCGCCCAGCTGGATCAAGCGGCTCCCGCCGGAGAAGCCTAGAGTCTGCTGTTGGCACCGCGTCTCGGTGCCAACAAGAACCATCCTGCTCTAGTCGGCCAGGTCCGGCTCCAGGCGCGTCCACAAGCTGAGATCCGATAGCGTCGCCTTGAGAAAGGCGGCGTGACGGGCGCGCTCATCCTCGGTTGAAGCCGGACCGAGGGGTCTGGGCCGTTCACCGTAGGTGGATTGACCAACCGTCTCGCGGACCGGACCGGACGCCGGGGCCGAAAGGTCCAGAACCCGCTCGCGCCCTCCCCTCAGCTCCAGATAGACCGACGCCAGAAGCCGGGCGTCGATCAAGGCCCCGTGCAGGGTCCGTTCGGTCAGGGACACCTTGAACCGTTTGCACAGGGCATCCAGCGAGTTCGACATCCCCGGAAAGCGTTTCTGGGCCAACTGCAGCGTATCGACCCATTGCGCGTCGTCGATCACGGCACGGCCGGCCGTCTCCAGTTCAAAGTTCACGAAGCTCCGGTCGAACCCGGCATTGTGCGCAACAACAGGCGCATCGCCGACAAAGGCCAGGAGCTCATCGGCAATCTCGGCAAAGCGAGGCGCGTCGCGCACCTTTTCGTTGGTAATGCCGTGAACCCGGACCACCTCAGGCCCAATGACCCGCTCGGGGTTGATCAGCTTGTGAAAGGTTCGGCCGGTCGGCGTCAGATTTTCCAGCTCGATACAGCCGATCTCGACCATCCGGTCGCCGCCCCGGGCATTGAAGCCGGTCGTTTCGGTATCCAGAACAATTTCACGCATGGTCCTTACTCGCCGCGTTCGGAGCGCCTGTGAAGGCCTGGCGGGCGCTGCAACAGCCAATCCGGTGTGGACAGGGTTTCAAGAATAGCCCGAACCTGATCTCGCGCGACGGCTATCGAACGTCCGGTATCGACGACAAAGTCCGCCTGGGACCGCTTGTCCGCATCCGGCATCTGCCGGGCGAGGATTTGTTCGAAACGTGCGACCGTCATGCCTGGCCGGGCCAGGACCCGACGACGCTGAACATCGGCGGGGGCCGAGACGACGACCACAACGTCCACCTCCGTCTCTGCGCCGGTTTCAAACAGGAGTGGCACATCAACCACCGCAAAGGCCGAACCGGATGTCTGGGCCGTGGCCAGAAAGGCCTGACGATCTTCGCGAACCAATGGATGCACGACGGCCTCCAGGGTGGGAAACCCCGCCGGGTCGGCGCGAAGACGATCTGCCAGCAAGGATCGATCAACACCGCTCTTCGATGATGTCGTTCCCTCGAACAGGGCCTCGACCTGGGCAACCGCCCGTCCACCCGGAGCATACAGACGATGTACGGCTGCATCGGCGTCCCAGACGGAACAGCCTTCATCTTCAAACAGGCGCAGCGTTGTCGACTTGCCCATGCCGATCGAGCCGGTCAGACCGATGATGATCATCCCTGCGCCTCCAGGGCTTCAAGGCATCGTCGGCGGACATCGATCTCAGGCGCTGGCCGGCCAAACAGAACCTCGAAACTCGGCCGGGCCTGACCGATCAACATGGCCAGTCCATCGATCGGGGTCAGGCCCCGGGCTCGAGCCCTGGCCAGAAGCGGGGTTTCGAGCGGCCTGTAGGTCATGTCCATGACAGCCGCCCCCTCTGACATGGGGGCCAGGTCGAGCGCCTCCAGCGACGATGCAGCGTTGATCAACAGATGACTGCCCTTCAAGGCGGTCTCAACCTCGTCCAGGCCAAATCCGGCCACACCCGCTCCCTGTTCCCCAGCTAGCTCCAGGGCCCGGGTCCGGGTTCGGTTGACCACCCGGATATCCGTCGCCCCCGCAGACTTCACCACCTGAACCGCTGCCCTTCCCGCGCCGCCCGCCCCGAGAACCACAATCGCCGCCGCCGCGAGATCCAGATGAGGTGCCTGCTCGCGGACGGCAGCCAGCAGGCCGGTGCCGTCCGTACTTTCGACGCGCGGGCGATCCCCCAGCCGGACCAGATTGACCGACCGGGTCGCCGCTGCCTCCGGTCCAGCGACAATGCCCCGCGCCTGCGCCCAGTCGAAGGCGACCTCCTTGTAGGGGGCCGTGACGTTGCAGCCGAGAAGGGTATCGGAATCCAGCAGCTCCCAGACGGCTTGTGGCGTTTCCGGGGCCAGGGCGATGTATTGATCTTTCAGACCTGCCGCCTCCAGCCAGGCTCCGTGGATCACCGGACTGAGAGAATGGTGGATCGGCCGGCCAATCACGGCTGCCACGCCGGTCGGGCTGTTGGTCACGAGGCCAGCACGCTGCGAGCGCGCAACTCAGCCAGCAGCGGCAACAGCGGCAAGCCCAGAACGGTGAAATAGTCCCCCTCCACCCGATCGAACAGCTGGGACCCTTCACCTTCCAGCCAATATCCACCAACTGCCGAGAGGGCGGCGACCTGATTGCGGTCGAGATACCCGTCGACAAAGCCCGGCGACAGACGACGAACGGACATCACCGCCGTCTCCACAGTGCTCCATAGCAAATGTCCGTCCTGGGCCAGGGCCACGCCTGAATGCAGCCGGTGGACGGACCCCGAGAACAGCCGCAACCGGGCTCTCGCCTCGTCCAGGTTGGCGGCCTTGCTGTACAGGGTGCCGTCCTGTTCCAGTGTCTGATCGGCACCGATCACCAGGGCACCCGGATGTCGGCTGGAAACGCGCATGGCCTTTTCTCCGGCCAGAGCCTGGGCCACGGCCCGGGCATCGCCCCCCTCGCTGATCAGCCGGCCCGTGAAAGCCGTCTCGTCCAGGTCAGCGGGATCAAGGGCGACGGCCAGACCCGCGGCCACCAGCATCGTTTGCCGGGCGGAACTCCGGCTGGCCAGGATCAGGTTCATTGCGAGGCTCCCAATCGGCCGGACCGGCGCTCATTGACCAGGTTGATCACCTGGGCTGCGGTTTCTTCAACGGATCTGCGGGACACATCTATCACCGGCCATCCCAGCCGCTCGAACAAACGCCGCGCCCGGATGGTTTCTTCGCGCACCAGATCGGTGTCGACATAATCGGTGTTCGGGTCCACCCCCAGATGCTGAAGCCGGTTGCGTCGGATCGACACCAACCGGTCCGGCGACACCACCAAGCCGACCACCAGTGGATTCTTGAGACGCGACAGAAGCTCGGGCGGATCCTGGGTCGGGACCAACGGCACATTCGCCGCCCGAATGCCGCGGTGCGCCAGATACACGCAGGTCGGCGTCTTGGAGGTCCGGCTGACTCCGACCAGAACAACATCTGCGCGTTCGAGCTCCGCCAGGCCCTGACCGTCATCGTGATGGATGGCAAAATCCAGGGCCCCCATGCGTTCGAAATAGTCCGAATCCAGCGCATGCTGGGCCCCGACCCGGCTCGACAGGGAGGCCCCCAAATAGCCGGACAAGGCCGTCACCAGCGGGTCCAGAGCCCCGAGCTGAGGGGCCCCCAGAATTCGGCAACCTTGCTCAAGCATGGCCCTCAGTTCCGGGTCGACCAGCGTATGCAGAACGATGCCTGGAGCCGCTTCGATCTCTTCCAGAACGCGCTCGAGCTGCTTGGGGGACCGAACCAGCGCATAGATGTGCTCGATCGGAATCACGCCCTCGAAACGCGCCACCACCGCCTTGGCCATGGCGTTCAGGGTTTCTCCGGTTGAATCCGAAACAAGGTGAACGTGGAAATAGGTCGAGATCCGCCGGGGAGCGTTCGCGGTTCGCGGTGGGAGGTCTGTGGACAAACGGCCCTCGGCTGGGGGTGACGACAAGACAAAAGAACCCTAGCGCGCCTTGGCGACCAACGCACCTGGGATGGCGGTGGAGAAATATGCCGAATGTCCCCAACCCTGTCCGGACTGCCCGCATGGGATTCCCCCAGGCGTGGAGAAAATCGGTGTCGCGTAAACCATACCCAGACCGATCCCAGACTCTTCGTTAGGAATTTGGAAAGGAATCCTTAACCCTTTCTTAACCTTCCCCGCTGTCCCCAGACCGGTGGAAAAGTCGCTGAGCGGCCAGACATTTCTGTGAATCCAGGGCGTATCACTGCAGGATCATTGGAATCTTCCCCCGCGATTCAGCCCGCCTACGACTGTCTTCAATTCCTTTTGAATCCTCTTTTCTTGAGAGGGATTGAGCCATGGGCGGGGACGGCCTAGGACGCCCTGATGACGGATCAACCGGATTTTCTGAGAGCCCTCGCGGGTGAAGCCCTGGCGCGGCCGCCGGTCTGGTTCATGCGCCAGGCTGGACGACATCTGCCGGAATACCGGGAGCTACGGGCCAAGGCCCCCGACTTCATCGATTTCTGCCTGAACCCGGAAATGGCCGCTGAGGCGACGCTGCAGCCGATGCGGCGGTATCCGTTCGACGCCTCCATCGTTTTTGCCGATATTCTGCTCGTTCCCAAGGCCCTGGGTCAGGCGGTCTGGTTCGAGGCCGGCGAAGGCCCGCGTCTGGGAGAGATGCCGGATCTTCGCGCGATGCGTGATCTCGCGCCTTCGACTGGCGAGGCCCTGAAGGCGGTCGGCGAAACCCTCTCGATTGTTCGCTCCGAACTCGAGCCGTCGCGGGCCCTCATCGGGTTTTGCGGTGCTCCGTGGACGGTTGCCACCTATATGCTCGACGGAATGGCGCGCACCATCGGCAAGGGAGAGCGAGCGGCCGCCCGGGCCTATGCCTATGCCGATCCTGAAGGGGTCGATGCCCTGTTGGGCGTCCTTGTCGAAGCCAGTGCCTGGTATCTGAAAATGCAGGCGCAGAACGGTGCCCAGGCTCTGCAGATCTTTGAAAGCTGGGCCGAAGGCCTGCCGGACGACCTGTTCGAGCGACTGGTGGTCAATCCTCACCAGATGCTGATTGCGCGTCTGCGAGAGCTGGGTGTGGATGTGCCTCTTATCGGCTTTCCGCGCGGATCGGCGGCCCTGGTCGGCGACTATGCGGCGCGCTGTGCGGTTCAGGCGGTCGGTCTGGATACAGCCTGTCCTCTGCCGGTCGGACAGGCGGTTCAGAAGCTCAAGACCATCCAGGGCGCGCTCGATCCCATGTTGCTTCGGACAGGTGGCGCGCCACTTGATCGCCGCATCGACGACCTGCGCGCGGCCTGGGGGGACGGTCCCTGGGTCTTCAACCTCGGCCACGGGATCCTGCCGGACACGCCGATCGCGCACGTTGAGCAGGCCCTGGCCCGGATTGGTGCATGAGCCGGCTGGCCGTCGTCCTGTTCAATCTGGGGGGACCCGACGGTCCGGCCGATGTGCGGCCTTTTCTCCAGAACCTGTTCTCCGACCCGGCGATTATCGGCTTGCCGGCCTTTCTGCGCCTGCCCCTGGCCCGCTTCATCGCCCATCGTCGCGAAAAATCGGCCCAGGCCAACTATGCCCTGATGGGGGGCGGCTCTCCGCTCTTGCCTGAGACGTTTAAACAGGCCGGGGCGCTCCAGGATGCCCTGTCCGATGACGCCGATGAAGTCGGGGTCTTCGTGGCCATGCGGTACTGGCGACCGCTGACGGACGAGACGGCGCGTCAGGTTGCCGACTTTGCTCCCGATGAGGTCATCCTCCTGCCCCTCTATCCTCAGTTTTCAACCACCACGACAGCGTCGTCGCTCAAGGCCTGGGCCGAAGCCTATGATGGCCCGGGGCGGGTCCATGCCGTCTGTTGCTATCCGGAAGCACCCGGCTGGGTCGAGGCTCAGGTCTCGGCGATTCGCGCCGAACTGAAAAAGGCCGGCGACCGACCGATCCGTGTCCTCTTTTCTGCCCACGGAGTGCCCGAGAAGGTCATTACCGGGCGTGGCGACCCCTATCAGGCCCAGGTTGAGGCCGGATGTGCGGCTGTGGCCAAGGCGGCGGGCCTCGCCGACTGGTCCATCTGCTACCAAAGCCGGGTCGGGCCGATGAAATGGCTGGGTCCGTCCACGCCAGAGGCGATCGAACAGGCGGCCCGCGACGCAGTCGGGATGCTGGTCGTTCCCATCGCCTTTGTCTCCGAACACATCGAAACCCTGGTCGAGCTGGATATCGAATATGCCCATCTGGCTGAGGAGCTCGGCGTTAGCCCGTACTTGAGGGCCCGGACACCGGGAACAGACCGGAGCTTTATCGGGGCCCTGGCCGAAGCTGTGCGCGTGGCCCGCCGCGGGACGGCGATCCAGCCATTCGGTCCCGGCTGCAGCGGCGATTTCGCCACCTGCCCCTGTCAGACCCGTCGGAGGGCCGCATGACTGCCTACGATCTCGCTCGCGGCCTGCATATTCTGGCGGTTATCGCCTGGATGGCCGGGCTGTTGTTCCTGCCGCGCTTGTACGCCTATGACGCCGAACAGGTTGAAAAGCCTGAACCCCTCAAGTCGGAGATGCGTGGCCTCTTGAGGACCTGGCAGCACCGGCTGCTCAAGATCATTCTCAACCCGGCCATGATCGCGGCGTGGGCTTTCGGGGCGTGGTTGATCTGGCTGGACGGAGCGGTATTGCGCGGCTGGGGTGTCTTCCACGAACCCTGGATGGTGACGAAGCTCCTCGGGGTTCTGGCCTTGACCGGCTGGCATCACTATCTGGCCGTCGAAAAGAAGCGGATCGCCGCCGGAACCTCGGTTCGGACGGGCCGCTTCTGGCGCATGACCAATGAGGTTCCGTTCCTGTTGGCCATCGTCATGGTCTTGTCTGTTACGACCGAATGGACCTTCGGATAGCGGCTTTGCCTTGACGGATGAGGCCCGGTGTGGTTCCGCTAGGAACAGGCGACGGGTCCTGCTTCGGCGGTTCGGCGCTTTCCCACCCTTCTTCAGACCTGCATCGCCCTGATTTGCGGCGCGGTCGAATCCGAAAACTAACGCCCTGATGGGCCCCAGAATTTCTGCCGACACCCGGATTCCGACTCTGTTGGGCTCTGTGGGTCGCCACACAAGTCCAAGACCCCATGACCGAAGACTCTCTGATCGAATCCGACCTCGATACCGTCGCTGACGGCGATGAAGACGGACACGCGGCTCCCCAGCGGATTGCCCTGTCCGAGCTGAAGGACAAGACCGCCGCCGAGCTGGTTGCCTTCGCCGAGGACCTGGAGGTCGAAAACGCCTCCAACCTGCGCAAGCAGGACCTGTTGTTCGCCATCCTCAAGACCCTGGCCGACGAGGAGGTCGAGATCTCTGCCGCCGGCGTACTAGAAGTGCTCCAGGACGGCTTCGGCTTCCTGCGCTCGGCGGACGCCAACTATCTGTCGGGACCGGACGACATCTATGTCTCGCCCTCCCAGATCAAACGCTTTGGCCTTCGCACCGGCGACACGGTCGAGGGCACCGTGCGCGGTCCGCGCGAGGGCGAACGCTACTTCGCCCTGCTCAAGGTTGATTCGATCAATTTCGAAGACCCTGAGAACGTCCGCCACAAGGTCAATTTCGACAATCTGACGCCGCTTTATCCCGATGAGCGGTTGCATATGGAAATTCAGGATCCGACCCTGAAGGACCGCTCGGGCCGGGTCATCGACATCGTCGCCCCGCTCGGCAAGGGCCAGCGTTGCCTGATCGTCGCCCCGCCGCGCGTGGGCAAGACCGTGATGCTGCAGAACATCGCCAAGTCGATCGAGGCCAACCACCCCGAAGTCTTCCTCATGGTCCTGCTCATCGACGAGCGCCCGGAAGAAGTCACCGACATGCAGCGCACCGTGAAGGGCGAGGTCGTGGCCTCCACCTTCGACGAGCCGTCCAGCCGTCACGTCGCGGTTGCCGAAATGGTCATTGAAAAGGCCAAGCGACTGGTCGAGCACAAGAAGGATGTCGTCATCCTCCTGGACTCGGTCACCCGTCTGGGCCGCGCCTATAACGCCACCGTCCCGTCGTCGGGCAAGGTGCTGACCGGCGGTGTCGACGCCAACGCCCTGCAACGTCCAAAGCGTTTCTTCGGCGCGGCGCGCAACATCGAGGAAGGCGGCTCGCTGACCATCAT
>CAZYFY010000003.1:0-136859 GCA_964647275.1 uncultured Brevundimonas sp. | reverse complement strand
CATCGTGCACGAGCCCAGCGGATAGATGGCCAGGTCGATGGCGTGGTTCTTCTGGCTCAGGCGCACATAGTGGCGCATCGCCTCCGGCTCGGACAGGCCCGGCAGGCCGATCGGGTCCTTGCGAACCAGATCGCCGAGATCGGCCCCGGTGCCCGCGGGTTCGGGCAGATCGACGCCCGTCTTGCCCCAGCCGTCGCCTTCAAAGATCAGAGGCTCGTTCTGCAACAGGCCGCGACCGCCCGTCAGGGTGGCGGGCTTGGTGGCGACTTCGTTCGGCGTGGTCGGACGGCCGACGGTGTTCATGGTGCTCATCGTCATGATCCGCGTTGAATTTCGTTGATGATCGAACTGTAGTTTGCTGCTGGCTCGAGCACGACACGCCCACCCTCATGCTGCATCTCTCCCTTGCGACTAAGAGTCTTGGGGAACGCGCTGTAGTTCGAACTATGTTTGTTGGCGATCTTCGATGCGCCAGGAAGTCCTTCAAAAGGCGCCAGGTCGCGAGGCAAGAAGGAGAAAGACACCTTCTGCTGGCCAGGTTTGCCATCCCGATCAATGTAGATCTCTTGACCACTTGTCGCGTGCTGGAACCGGATAACCTTGACGTTGCTATGCACCTCTTGGAAGCCGTGTTTCTCAAGGTCTGCGCGAGCTTGGGCGAGGGTGGTCTCAAAAGGATAGCTCATGCCGACACCGCCTTCTCGATGGCCTTGGCCAGTATCTTGATATCGTGATCCAGCGTCGTCTCGGTGGCCGCGACCAGCAGCACATCGTCCATTCCGGCATCCGGGTTCAGGCGGCTGTAAGGCACACCGCCCAGCACGCCATGGTCGGCCAGGCGCTGAACCACCTCTTCGGCATTCCAGGGCAGCTTCACGGCGAACTCATTGAAGAAGCGCGGCGTCAGAATTTCCACGCCGGGGATTTCCGCCAGCGCATCGCGCGTGGCCACCGCCTTCTCGTGGTTCACCAGGGCCAACCGCTTCAGGCCCGCTTCGCCTAACAAGCTCATGTGGATCGAGAAGGCGAGGGTGCACAGGCCCGAGTTCGTACAGATGTTCGAGGTCGCCTTGTCGCGGCGGATATGCTGCTCGCGCGTCGACAGGGTCAGGACGAAGCCGCGCTCGCCCTCAGCATCGACCGTCTCGCCGGTCAGGCGGCCAGGCATCTGGCGGATCAGCTTCTCGCGGGTGGCGAACAGGCCGACGTAGGGGCCTCCGAAGTTCAGGGCATTGCCAATCGACTGGCCTTCCGCCGCGACGATGTCGGCACCCATCTCGCCCGGCGATTTCAACAGGCCCATCGACACCGCTTCCGTGACCACGACAATCAGAAGCGCGCCGGCGGCGTGGGCCGCCTCGGCGATCTTCGTCACATCGGTGGCCGTGCCGAAGACGTTGGGGGTCTGAACGACGACACAGGCCGTGTCCGGTCCGATGCGAGTGATGACCTCGGCTTCACCGTCGATGGCGGGGGCCAGCACTTCGGTTTCGACGCCGACGGCGTGAACCACAGTCTCGGTTGCGGCGACATAGTGGGGATGCACGCCGCCGGAGATCACCGCCTTGTTGCGGCGCGTGGCGCGCGTGGCCATCAGCGCGCCCTCGGCCATGGCGGTCGAGCCGTCATAGAGGGAGGCATTGGCCACCTCCATGCCGGTCAGGGCTGCGACCTGGGTCTGGAACTCGTACAGATACTGCAGCGTGCCCTGCGCGATCTCGGGCTGGTAGGGCGTATAGCTGGTCAGGAACTCCGACCGCTGGATGATGTGATCGACCGTCGCCGGCACATGGTGGCGATAGGCACCGGCACCACAGAAGAACGGCGCATTTCCCGCCACGGTGTTCTTGTTGGCCATCGCGCCGAGCGCCCGTTCGACCTCCAGCTCGCCGGCCACGCGCGGCAGATCAACCAGGCCGGCACGGCGCGCCGCCTGCGGCACATCCACGAACAGATCGTCGATCGACTTGGCACCGATGGCCGCCAGCATGGCCGTCCGGTCGTCAGGGGAAAGGGGCAGATAGCGCATCAGTTTCTCAGCGGGGTTCGACGCGCATTTCGGCGCGCAGGGAGTTGGCGATGTAGCATTCTTCGTGCGCCAGCCGGTGGCACTCGACGATCAGGGCGGGGTCGGCCTCGCCCTCAAAGGTGACGTGGGGTCTGAGGGTGACGACGGCCATGTAGTCCTTGCCGTTCTCGTTCTTGCCCATCTCGCCGTCGGCCTGGTCTTCATAGGCGGTGACGGTCAGCCCCTTCTTGCGGGCGATGGCCAGGAACCACAGCATGTGACAGGCCGACGCCGAGGCAACCAGCGCCTCCTCAGGGTCGACCGCCGATGGATCAGACCCCGGCACGCTGGGTCCGGCGGAGGCCCGCACCACGGTGTGGCCGTCAAAGCGCCACTCATGCACACGGCTGTACTGGCCCGAGCGATGATCCTCGGCCGGTCCGGTCCAGGTGACGGTGGCGCTGTAGCGGTCAGTCATAAATCTATCCGTCATCCCGGCCGGAGCCGCAGGCGGAGAGCCGGGACCTAAACGCAGGCGGTGCCATCGCGCTTCGGCCCCGGATCGCGCTTCGCGCGTCCGGGGTGACGACCCCTTCTAGAGCGTCTTCAGATATTCGTCGTAGGCCGCCTGATCCATCAGGCCGTCGAGCTGGGCGGTATCCAGAACCTTGATCCTGGCGAACCAGCCCGCACCTTGCGGGTCGGCGTTGACGGTTTCCGGCGCGGTGCTCAGCTCGGCATTGCCTTCGACGACCTCGCCGGACACCGGCGCGTAGACGTCCGAGGCCGCCTTGACGCTCTCGACCACGGCGAAGCTGTCGCCGGCGACGACCTGCTTGCCGGCCTCCGGCACCTCGACAAACACCACATCGCCCAGCGCTTCAGCGGCGTGAGCGGTGATGCCCATGGTGACGACATCGCCGTCCAGGCTGACCCATTCGTGGTCACGGGTGAATTTCATGGGAAGCTCCTCTCCCTGTCTCGTCATCCTCGGGCTTGACCCGAGGATCAGACCCGCGGCTTGCAGGTCGGTTCAAACTGTTCTGCTCCGTGCGGCGGAGCGTCCGACCCTCGGGTCAAGCCCGAGGGTGACGATGATGAAAACCGGCTACTTCGGCTTCCTGTAGTACCTTTGCACCACGAACGGCATGGCGACGACTTCGGCGGGGGCGGCCTTGCCGCGCACGATGACCTGCAGGTCCGTTCCCAGTTCCGAAAAGGCCGGCGGCACATAGCCCATGGCGATATTCTTGCCGAGCGTCGGCGAGGGGCCGCCGGACGTCACCTTGCCGACGACATTGCCGTCAGCGTCAGCGATCTCGGCACCTTCGCGGGCCGGGGCGCCTTCCTTGACGATCAGGCCGACACGAACGCGCGACGGGCCGTCGGCCAGTTCTTTCAGGATGCGGTCCGCCCCGTTGAAATTGGCCGCCTCCTTGCGCGACTTCGACAGGGCGAAGGTCAGGGACCCCTCGACCGGGCTGGTCGCCGGGTCGATGTCGTGACCGTGCAGCGGCAGGCCCGCTTCGAGGCGGAGGCTGTCGCGCGCGCCCAGGCCGATCGGCTTGACCCGGGCATCTTCCAGGATGGCGTCCCAGATGCGGTCGGCCTGGTCGGCTGGAACTGAAATCTCATAGCCGTCCTCGCCGGTGTAGCCCGAGCGCGAAACGTAGCAGTCGACGCCGAACAGCATCAGCCGGGCGCTGTCCATGAAGCCCATCTCGGCCAGCAGCGGCTCATGCTGGGCCATGACCTCGGCGGCTTCCGGTCCCTGGATGGCGATCAGGGCGCGATCACCGAGCACGGTCAACTTGGCGTCACCAGACAGGTTGGCCGACCAGAAGGCGAAGTCCTCATCCTTGTTGCCGGCGTTGACCACCACGAACAGGCCGTCATGGTCCGGCTTGCCGGCCATCAGGTCATCGATGATGCCGCCCTGGTCGTTCAGAAGCAGCGAGTACTTCTGACGGCCCTCCTTGAGGATCGCGTAGTCGCCCGGCACGAACCGTTCGAACTGGGCGACGGCGTCGGCCCCGGTGATCTTGCACTGGCCCATGTGGGACACGTCGAACAGGCCCGCGTGTTCACGGGTCCAGCGGTGCTCGGCCAGGACGCCTTCGTACTGGACCGGCATGTCATAGCCGCCGAAACCGACCATTCGCGCGCCGCGACGGCGATGGTTGGCGTTCAACGGCGTGGTCTTCAGGGTTTCGTCGTTCATCGGTGTCGGCTCCTCCATCGGGTGTGCTGCACCCGTCCAGAGCCCCCGCTGTCTCGATGCCTGAGAGATTCCGGAACCGATACGCGGTCCCTTGCTCCGTCGGCGAACCCGGCCGGGTTCTTTCCAGCGTTTGACGTGCCTCGCGGTCCTTTTGCCTGAGCGTTTCCGGGGCGGTTGCGCCTTCGGCTCCGAGGTTGGAACAGGCCACCCCGATCTCTCCCGCGAGAGCGGCTCCAAAGGCCCTGACTCCGTTGCAGAGTCAAGCGCCGCACCCTAGAGAAGCGCGCAACAACAAGACTGCCGCTCAGGAAATCGACCATGACCATGCCCGCCGCCTTCGACGACTGGCTCGCCAGCTCCAATGCGCCGGAGGGCGTCGTTGAGGTTCTGACCGTGCTGGGCCGGACCTGCGCGGAGATTTCCAGCGTCGTGGCGGGGGGTGCCCTGACCGGCGTGCTCGGTGCGTCTGGCGTCGTCAATGTCCAGGACGAAGAGCAGAAGAAGCTCGACCTGATCACCAATGACATGCTGACCGATGCGCTTCTGGCCTGTCCGGTCGTGGCCGGGGTGGCGTCTGAGGAAATGGACACCGTCCAGCCGGCGACCAACGCAGACGGAGCGTGGCTGGTGCTGTTCGATCCGCTGGACGGTTCGTCCAACATCGACATCAATGCCCCGGTCGGGACCATCTTCTCGGTTCTGAAGTCGCCGAGCGCCACGCCGACCGAGGCCGACTTCCTCCAGCCGGGCCGCGATCAACTGGCCTCGGGCTACGTCCTCTATGGAGCCCAGACAATGCTGGTGCTGACGACGGGGCAGGGGGTCGCTGGCTTCACCCTGGCCGGTGACGGCACCTGGCGGCTGACCCACGATGCCATCCAGATCCCGGCGGACACCAAGGAGTTCGCCATCAATATGTCGAACCGGCGTCACTGGGCCGAAGGCGTTCAACGCTACATCGATGGCTGCCTGGCGGGTGTCGAAGGGCATCGGGGCAAGAACTTCAACATGCGCTGGGTCGCGGCCATGGTCGCCGATGTTCACCGCGTTCTGATGCGTGGCGGAGTCTTCCTCTATCCCTGGGACAAGCGTGAGCCCAACAAGCCGGGCAAGCTGCGCCTCATGTATGAGGGCAATCCCATGGCCTTGCTGGTCGAGCAGGCCGGTGGCAAGGCCACGACGGACGGTGTTCAGCGAATTCTCGACGTCGAGCCGACCCAGCTGCACCAGCGCATTCCGATTGCGCTCGGTTCGGCCAACGAAATCGATCAGGTCGCGGCGGCGTAGGCGTCCACCTCAGCGATCCGTTCGGCCTTCTCGGCCTCGGTCAGGAACGAACCTTCAAAGCTGTTCTTGGCGATCTGTGTGACCTGGTCGCGGGTCAGGCCGACGGCCTGGGCCAACTGACTGTAGTTCTGGTTCACATAGCCGCCGAAATAGGCCGGATCATCCGAGTTCAGGGTGACGTGCAGACCGCGCCGCAACATCTCGGGCACCGGGTGGTCCTTCAGATCATGGACCACACACAGTTTCAGGTTCGACAGCGGACAGACCGTCAGGGTCATCTGGCTGTCGGCCAGCCGAGTGATCAGGGTTTCATCCTCCATCGACCGGTTGCCGTGATCCATCCGGTCGATGTGCAGCAGATCCAGCGCCTCGTGGACATAGGCCGGTGGCCCTTCTTCGCCGGCGTGGGCGACCCGCCTGAGCCCCATGCCACCGGCGCGCGCAAACACCCGCTCGAACTTTGACGGCGGGTGCCCGACCTCTGACGAATCCAGGCCCACACCGACGATCCGGTCCAGCCACGGCTCGGACGCCTTCAACGTCTCGAAAGCGGCCTCTTCATCCAGATGCCGCAGGAAGCACAGGATCAGCTTCGACGTGACGCCCAGTTCGACCTCGGCCGTCTTCATCCCGGCTAGCAAACCCTCGGCCGCCACCGAAAATGGCAGGCCACGATCCGTATGGGTCTGGGGATCAAAGAAGATCTCCGCATGGCGCACATTGTCCGCCGCCGCCCGCCGGAAGTAGGCCAGCGCCATGTCGTGAAAGTCCTGCTCGGTCTGCAGGACGTTGGCCCCGGCGTAGTAGATGTCCAGGAAGTCCTGCAGGTTCGAAAAATCATAGGCCGCCCGCACGGCCTCGACACTGTAGAACGGGATGGCCACCTTGTTGCGCTGGGCAAACTCGAACATTTGCTCGGGCTCGAGCGAGCCTTCGATATGCAGGTGCAGTTCCGCCTTGGGCAGGCCGGAGATGTAGGCGTCGGTGGCGTTGGGCTGGGTCATCTATTCCTGTCTCGCCTTGCGGAACATTGTTTGGGCGTGCGCGTTCGATCAACGCCAGCAAGGAGCATCGGCATGACCGACGAAAAAGACAAGAAAGTCATCATCAACACGACGCCGGGCGTCATGGGCGACGGCACCGAGGAACAGAACCTCGGCCAGCCGGGCGATCCGTCCAAGCGCATCACCAAGGAAGAAGTCGAAGAGGCCTTCGGCAAGAAGGACTGAGTGATCGCGCCTGGACCTGCGCGCCTTTCCAACCGGGCCTATTCTGAGCGCAGCCGCTCGTCGTGGCGGGGTGAGCGGCATCGCCTTGCTGGCTCTGACAGAGCCGGCCGCAATTGATTGAAGGCGTGATCGAACAGAGCGTCCAGGGCGGGTCGGTGCGTCATCAGAAACACGCCACTCGCTAGTCGTTCATCGAGGTTGGTAATGACGGCCGTTTCCAGCTGCGGTGCGGTCTGCGCCATGGATAGAGCCGCCGGCGAGCTGAAGACGACCTGCCCGGCTATGGCATCCGAATTTCGAATACGTGTGTTTGCAGGATCTCTCGCACGGGCAAAGAACGGCCAATCGCGGCGCTCGCCCTCTTGTGTGTAGGGTGACAGGGTTACCTCTGCTGACACGGCCCGGGTTCCAGTGGTGCGAACGCCTTGAGACACAACAACATAACGCAAGGACGTTCTCGCGCCCGTCGTTTCGTCGGTGATGCCATAGTTCAGTTCAATGCGAGGAAAGTCGATATTCGCTCTCGCGTTCTGACGTGGCGGAGCCCAGATGGCTTCGCCATAGACCATCTGACTACCGTCCATCTCGATGTAGATAGTGTGCTGACCAGCGGGCCCAGTGAGGGTCGTCTCGCAGATTCGCACATCAGCCTGGGCTGAACCGGCGGCCAAAATGACCGCAGCCGCTACCGAAATCCCGATGCCGTTCATCCTTGCCTCCAGGCTGGGACCAATAAGACCAGCAACCGTCCGAACAGACAACCCTGACGACATCTGATCTCGCGTTTCTATCCGAAGACGTTCAAATGCCGTTTCGTGCGGCATGACGAACCTCTGCCGTGGGAGAGAGGCGGAATCCGGGGCCGACTACCTCTATTCGTTTTGATTGGCGTTGGCCCGTTCCCAAGCACCGATAATCGACCCGTGAAGCGCGTCGTTTGGCCTTATGCTCTCGCTGGGGTGACTTGCCCGGCGCAATGCTTCGGCATGCGCGCGATCAAACAACGCATCCAGTGCGGTTCGGTAGCTCAGATTCCAGATCCCGGCTGACACCCGGACGTTGTCGTCCGTGACCGCATGAGACTCCACTTGCGGAGCAACTGAAAATAGCTCCAGGACCTCGGGCGAGTTGAAACCGACAGACCGAATGAAGCTGTCGTAGTCTTCCTCCTGCGCTTCAGCAAACGTCGGCCAGTCCTGGCGAGCGAACCAGGCTGTTTCGCCATAGCGGCGGATACGAACCTCGGCTGAAGTTCCCTGCAGGCCGTTCATGCGCGCTGCGTGGATCACATGTACAAAGTAGAGAGGTCCGCGTTCCCCGGACGGAATGTTGAGTACGCGATAATACATCACGATCATGGGCAGCGGATTGCCGCTGATGGCCGTCTGGTTCGGCGGACGCCACATTGCCAGAGCATAGACGGGCTCGCGATCTTCCAGAAGGATCTGCACGATGTGCTCTCCAGCTGGGCCGCGGATGGTGCCTTCGCAGATGCGCCGTTGCTGGGCATGAGCCGGGCTGGTCAGGAGAGCTATTCCAAGCAGGGTCAGGGCGGCAATTCTCATACCGATATCCTCCATGCGGTGACGAGGTACAGGGCGGTGCTCAATGCGATCAAGCACTACATCCGCAACGGTGTCTCTATCCCGAGCAACTCCAGCGCTGTTTCCAGCTGCTTCAGCACGGCCTCGCTGAGGGCCAGGCGCGATCCGCGCGTGGCTTCGTGGCCTGCCGCCAGGATCGGACAGGCGGCATAGAATTTCGAAAAGGCCTGGGCCAGTCGATAGGCGTGTTCGGCCAGGGCGTTCGGTCCTCGCCGATCGTAGGCTTCCTCGACCGCCTGTTGAAAGGCATCCAGCACCAGAGCCAGCTCACGTTCGGCCGGTTCGACGATGGCAATCTCGCCGGTGGTAACGTTTTCGCTCGCGGCCCGGCGCAGCAGGGATTTGATCCGCACCGCCTGGTACAACAGATAGGGTCCGGTCTTGCCCTCAAAGCTGGTGAACCGGTCCAGATCGAAAATGTAGCTGGTGCCGCGCCAGTTCGACAGATCGGCAAACTTGAGCGCCGCCACCGCCACCTTGGCGGCGATGTCTTCGAACTCCCCGGGTGACAGATCCTCGCCCAGACCCGCCTCATGCAGGCGCGCGCGCGCTTTCTCGCGGGTCATCTCGATCAGGTCGGCCAGCTTCAGCACGCCACCGGCGCGCGTCTTGAACGGCTTTCCGTCCGGCCCGTTCATGGTGCCGAAGCCCAGATGCTCCAGCTGCCCGGGCTGGGCAAAGCCGGCCAGATAGGCCGCGCGGAACACCTGTTCGAAATGCTCGGCCTGGCGCTGGTCCACGACATAGAGAACCAGATCGAAGTCCTGTTCCTGACGCCGATCCAGGATCGTCGCCAGATCGGTCGTGCCGTACATGGCGGACCCTTCGGACGAGATGACCAGCAGCGGGTCCGGGCTGGGCACGGTCACCACGGTGCCGTCCGCCAGCTTCTTCGATTTCGTTTCGCCCTCGCGCGCGACGTGGACGACGCGCGCGCCCTGATCGTCGACCAGCAGGCCTTTCGTCTCGAGCGTCTCGACCATGCCGGGGATCAGCGGGTCGGCATCGGCCTCGCCCTTCCACAGGTCAAAGGTCACGCCCAGCGCGCCGAAGTCGCGCTGCAGGGCCGCCATGGAGACGTCGTGCATGTGCTTCCACAGGGCGCGATAGCCGGGGTTGCCCGCTTGAAGCTCGGCGGTGGTCTTTCGGGCGCGATCCCGAAAGGCCGTGTCTTCCTTGGCCCGTGTTGCCGCCGCCGGATAGAGCCGCTCCAGGTCTTCAAGACTGACAGGGCTGTCGGTCGGGAACGGGCCTGCGCCCTGGAATTCCGCCGCCCGGCCTTCGTCCTCCAGCGCTGCGATCAAAAGCCCCATCTGGAAGCCCCAGTCACCGAAGTGGGCGTCGCCCCAGACGGTGTCGCCGCGGAACCGGAAAAGCCGCTTCAGGCTCTCTCCGATAATGGATGAGCGCAGGTGCCCGACGTGCATCGGCTTGGCCACGTTCGGCCCGCCGTAGTCGATCACGACCCGGCGCGGTGCTTCGACCAGCGACGCTCCGACCATCGGACCGCCCGCAATCTCCTGGGCACGGTCCGCCAGGATGGCATCGGTCACCCGGATATTGATGAAGCCCGGCCCGGCGATCTCGATTGACGCGATCTCGGGTCGGCCCTCCAGGTGGGCGACCAGTCGCCCCGCCAGCTCACGCGGATTGGCCTTGGCCTGTTTCGCGGCCGCCAGGGCCCCGTTCGACTGAAAGTCGGCCAGATCAGGACGATCCGAGGGAACTACCCGCGCCAGATCTTCAGGCAAGCCTTCGGCGGCGAAGGCGGCGCGGACCGCTTCGCTGAGCCGGCTCCTGAGGTCCGTCATTCGCCTTGTGCGCTCGAATTGGCGCGGAACCGGGCTCCGGCGCGGTTGAACTCGGCCATCTCGGGGGTCACCTCAAAGCCGACCAGAACCTCGAAATTGCTTCCCGACACGGTGATGTCTCGGCGCGGAATGGTCAGACCGCGAATCTGTTCGGTGACATAGGTTCGGTCGCTGCTGCCGAAGTCGACCGGAAGGTCGAAATACTGTTTGGCCAGAATCGCCGAGTTCCGCTCGGTGACGGCGACCCAATAGCGATAGGTGCGCTGGCCACTCTCGGCCTGGGGGCCGCGACCCAGCTGGAACAGAATGTCCATGTCGATGCGGATCGGGTCGGCTTCGCGATACACGCACTCGGATTCGATGCCCTCGATCTCGCCGGTGTAGCCGACGGCCGAGATGGTCTGCTGGCCGCCCTCAAACTCAACATAGCGCGCGGCGTCGTAGAGAATACGCACGAAGGGGCAGGGGCCTGCGTTGGGCCGCTCGCGCAGCGGGGCCGGCGTATTGTTGAACTCCTCGTCGCGCTGCTGGCGGGCGGCGCGTTCGCGCTCACGATCCTGCTCGTCACCACGGGTTTGCGCCATGGCCGGCGTGGCCAGGGCGGATACGGCGATGACCGAAGCGATCAGGGGCAGGAGCAAACGACGCATGAGGGACCTTACAAACAGGCGAAACGGACCGCCGGACGGCGAAGCCGCGACGCTTGCGCGTGATAGCGGCTAAACCGAGGCATCGCAACGCGCCGAAAGCTGGTGTTCGCCTCACAGGGTCGCTACCTAGGCGCGGTGACCGATGCTTCGATTTCCCGCCGCCCTCTTCAGGTTCGCCTGGCCACGCCGCGCGGCTTCTGTGCGGGCGTTGATCGCGCCATCCAGATTGTCGAGCGTGCGCTCGAGAAATATGGGGCTCCGGTCTATGTGAGACACGAGATCGTCCACAATCGACATGTGGTCGACCGGTTGCGAAACCTGGGGGCCGTCTTCGTCGAAGAGCTGGATGAATGCCCGGCCGACCGGCCCGTCGTGTTTTCGGCCCATGGGGTTCCCAAGTCGGTTCCGGCTGAAGCCGAGCGCCGCGCCCTGTTCTATCTCGATGCGACCTGTCCGTTGGTGTCCAAGGTCCATGTGGAGGCCGAGCGCAATTTCGCTGCGGGCCGACAGATCGTCCTGATCGGCCACGCCGGCCATCCAGAGGTCGAAGGCACCATGGGCCAGCTGCCGGAGGGGGCCGTGACCCTGATTGAAACCCCGGAAGACGCCGAACGCTTCGAGCCGCGCGAGGCGTCAAACCTGGCCTATGTCACCCAGACGACGCTGTCGCTGGACGATACCGCCGAGATCATCGGGGTGCTCAAGCGGCGTTTTCCAGGCCTGCCGGACCCGCACAAGGAAGACATCTGCTATGCGACCACCAACCGCCAGGAAGCGGTCAAACGGGTGGCGGCGCAATGCGACCTGGTCCTGGTGATCGGATCGCCCAACTCGTCCAATTCCGTGCGTCTGGTCGAAGTCGCGCGTCGGGCCGGTGCCCGCATGGCCCACCTGGTTGACGATGCCTCCGTGGTCGACTGGGCCTGGTTCGATGGGGTCCAGACCGTCGGGGTCACGGCGGGGGCTTCCGCACCCGAGCCGCTTATCGAGGCTCTGGTCGCCGCCATTGCCGAGCGGTTCGACACCCAGGTCGTCGAAGATTCGGGTGCGCGCGAAACCGTCACCTTCAAGCTCCCGCGCGTCCTGTCCGAGAGCTGAGCGTGCCGCACGTCATCATCCACACCGACGGTGCCTGCAAGGGCAATCCCGGGCGCGGCGGCTGGGGTGCGATCCTCCAGTCCGGTGCCCACGAAAAGGAACTGTGGGGCGCAGAGCCGGAAACGACCAACAACCGCATGGAGATGACCGCTGCCATCATGGCTCTGGAGGCCCTGAAGAAGCCCAGCGACGTCGACCTCTATACCGACAGCAAATACGTCATGCAGGGCATCACCGAGTGGATCGGCGGCTGGAAATCACGCGGTTGGAAGACCGCCGACAAAAAGCCGGTCAAGAATGAAGACCTCTGGCGTCGCCTCGATGAGGCCCGCACCCGCCACCGTGTGAGCTGGCATTGGGTCAAGGGTCATGCCGGGCACGAACTCAACGAACGCGCCGATGCCCTGGCCAACCGGGGAATTGAGGAACTCTAGCCCACCGTCGGCACCCTCAGGCTCGACCCGAGGGTCAGACCCTCCGCCGATCTCCACCCCTCTCGTCACCCTCGGGCCAAGACCCGAGGGCCAGACCCTCCGCTGCCCAGGCTCCCCGGACGAGACGCCCAACCCGACGCCCGATCCTCGGGTCAAGCCCGAGGATGACGACCATCAAGGATAGACCGCGCAAACGGCGCACACCCCGCGTCCTGATCGATCTGCATCCGCCAAAAACGGGCCACCGAGGGGGACGGATAGACGCGACTTTCGACCGTGTAATCTCGCCCTTCTGGATACTGAATGGGCCGACCGCAGCGGACCTGCATCCTCCGGCCTTTGCGGCCCGTTATGATCAAGGAATGCACAGGCCAAACCTTCGGCCTGCCTTATGATCTTTGACATTGTGGGGTTTCGCGCAGGGCGGGTCAGCCGTGCGTCGGGCTTTGGGAAACGGCGATGATCGCGCCGAATATCCCCATATCCGCGCCTGTGGACATCGGACTTTTTCGTCCACCGTGGAATGTCGCCCTTGTCGGGCCCGGTCTGGCGTGCGGTCGCAGGCCGTCGCCTACTCCTGGCGGCGGCGCTGGTTCGGCGGCAGGTCTTCTTCGCTGCCGGGCAGGGGCTGGCGACCGACGGTCCCGAGCAGCTGTTCGATCACGGTCAGTTCGCGGCCACGGGTCGGCGTTTCGCGGCGGCTGAACGCCACCTGCCGGCCGTCTTCCAGATCCAGGTTCTCAACGCCGATGACGCGTCCGGTCGATTCGTCGAAGGTGATCTGCGTCACCGACCGCTGGGTCACCTCGGGCAGGTTGAAGGTATATTTGGCCGTCGTCTGCGAAACATAGAACCACACGGCATCGGGCTCGAACGTCGAAACCACGGATGGCGATCCCAGGCGCGCCCGCACCGTGTCGCGCGTATCGGTGCCCACGACGATATCGGCAGGCTGCACATCAACCGGCTGGAAGCCATGGCGCGAAACCTGCGGCGAGCAGGCAGCGGCAGCCAGGGCGGCGGAGGCCAGGAAGACAACACGGAATGCGACGGACATGAGAACTTCCGAAAGTGAACGGCCTTTGACCTAGCGCGCACGGAGGATTAGTTCAACGCCAAGACCGAAATGGGGCGATCCAAGCGTGCTACAACGCCTTTTCCGACCTCGCCAGGCGCGCATCGCCGGCGAAACTCTCTACGCCGGCCTGGTCGATCAGGCCCGCCGCCCGGCCCTGTATCGCGACCTGGGTGTCGCCGACCGGATTGATGCGCGCTTCGAGCTTTATGTGCTGCATCTCAGCCTGCTCCTGGCCCGTCTCAAGGGAGAAGGCGAGGCCGGAGCAGAGATCGGTCAGGCGGTGTTCGATACCTTTGTCGGGGCCTTGGATGATGCCTTGCGCGAACTCGGAGTCGGCGATCTGTCGGTGGCCAAAAAGATGCGCAAGCTGGGCGAGGCTGTCTATGGGCGCATCCTCGGCTATCAGAAGGCCGTTGAGGCTCAGGATCGAGAGGCTCTGAGCGGCTTGCTGGCCCGTGCGGTCTTTGCCGAGGAGAGCAAGGCCGAACAGGCGTCAGGGCTGGTCGACTACACCCTGCGAATGGACCAGGCGCTGAAGGGTATGCGGGCCGAGGATATCCTGCGCGGCCGCGTCGTTTGGCCGGAGGTGCTGTCGTGAGCGCCGATCTCGCCTGGAGTGAACGCATCCGGCTGGACCAGATCGGGCAGGGCCTGACCCGGCATCTGGAGGCCGATGCTGAGGCCCGCACCCGTGTGGCCAGGGCGCTTGATCTGGCCGACCTCAGCCGACTGGAAGCGGACATCGAGGTCCGCCCAAACGGGGCCGGCTGGCGGCTGAGCGGCAAGGTGGCGGCTGACCTCGTCCAGACCTGCGGGATCACGCTGGAACCCTTGCCGAGTCAGGCAAAAAGCGAGTTTTCGGTGGATCTGGTCGAGGCCAGCGAGTTCGAGCCCCAGGAGGACGACCTGGAGTTCGATGTGGAGATTCCGGACGGTCCGGACACGATCGAAGACGGCGGCATCGATCTGGCCGCCTATGTCGTTGAGCATCTGGCGCTGTCGATCGACCCCTGGCCCCGCAAGCCCGGTGCCGTCTTCGAGGCTCCGGAGGGGCCACCAGAGCCTTCACCGTTCGATGTCCTGAAAGATCTGAAGCCGCGCGAATGACGCAACGGCAGGTTTTGCGGTGCCCCGGCTTGCATCGGGCGGGCCGGACGCTATCGTCCGCGCTCAATTTCCAGACCGCGCGCGGATATGCGCGGCGCGCGGCGGAGGCGATCTGATCAACGTGTCTTCATCTTCAGTAACCGTCATTTCGGTCGACGCCATGGGCGGAGATCACGGGCCGGCCGTCACCATTGCCGGTGTCGAGGCCTTCCTGAAGCGCCACGGCCCGCGTCGGGCTCGCTTTGTCCTGCACGGCGATGAAACGGCGATCGAGGCTCAGTTGGCGAAGGCCCCCCTGGCGCGCGCCGCCAGCGAGGTTCGTCACACCGACCTGGTCATCGCCATGGACGAGAAACCGGCTGTGGCGGTGCGGCGGGGCAAGGGCTCCAGCCTCTGGAACGCCATTCAGTCGGTCAAGTCCGGTGAAGCGGATGCGATCGTCTCGGCGGGAAATACCGGGGCCTTGATGGCGCTGTCCAAGCTCATCTTGCGGATGTCGGCTCCGGGCCTGGATCGTCCCGCCATCGTGGCCAGCTGGCCGACGATCAAGGGCGGGCATACCGCGGTGCTGGACGTCGGGGCCAATGTGTCCTCGGACGCCAAGCAGCTGGTCGAATTCGCCATCATGGGCGAGGCCTTCCACCGGGCGGTCCACCACGTCGACAAGCCGACCATCGGCATTCTCAATGTCGGCTCGGAGGAAATGAAGGGTCACGACGAGGTTCGCGAGGCCGCGGTGCTTCTGCGGTCCGGGCGGCTTGACCTGAACTACAAGGGCTTCGTCGAAGGTGACGACCTGTCGCGTGGCGTGGTCGATGTCGTCGTCACGGATGGCTTTACCGGCAACATCGCCCTCAAGACGGCCGAGGGGGTGGCGCGTTTCATCTCGACCTTGATGAAGGATGCCCTCTTGTCGTCGCCCCTGTCGCGGGTCGGAGCGATGCTGGCCTATGGGGCACTCAAGGCCATGCGTAGCCGGATTGATCCCAATTCGATCAACGGAGGTCCGTTGCTTGGTCTGAACGGGCTGGTGATCAAGAGCCATGGTGGTGCCGATGCGCGCGGCTTCAACTCAGCCCTTCGTGTCGCGATCGACCTGGCTGAAAGCGACTATATGACCAAGGTCGCCGAGAACATGGCTCGACTGGATGTGGAAGAGGTCGTGTCGGATATTGAAGAGGCCGCCCAATGAGCGTGACGCGAAGCGCGATCACCGGGGTCGGGGCCTACCTCCCGGATGAGGTGGTGACCAACGCCGACCTGTCCCAGATCGTCGACACCTCTGATGAGTGGATTCAGGAGCGCACCGGGATCCGCGAGCGCCGGCGCGCCCGCCCTGATCAACCGACCAGCGATCTGGCGACCGAAGCCGCCCGCCGGGCGCTGGCGGCAGCGGGGCGCGAGGCTTCTGACGTTGATCTGATCGTGGTGGCGACCACGACGCCCGATCTGACCTTTCCGGCCACGGCGGCCATCGTTCAGCGCAAGCTGGGGGCTGGGGTTGGAGTTGCCTTTGATGTCCAGGCGGTGTGCTCCGGCTTCGTCTATGCGCTGAGTGTTGCCGACGGTTTTGTCGCGCGCGGCCTGTCGAAATGTGCCCTGGTCATCGGGGCCGAGGAAATGACCCGACTGATGGACTGGTCGGATCGGGGAACCTGCGTGCTGTTCGGTGACGGTGCCGGGGCCGTGGTGCTGGAGCCCATTGAGGGCGAAGGTTCGACGGCAGACCGCGGCCTGCTCGGCTTTGCCCTGCGCTGCGATGGGACCAAGGGCGATCTGCTCTATGTTGACGGTGGCCCGTCCACCACGGGCGAGGTCGGCCACCTGCGCATGGCCGGCAATCAGGTGTTCCGCCATGCCGTCGTCAATATTGCCGAGGCCGTCGAAGCCGCCTGTGCGGCGGCCGGTGTCGCCGTCAGTGATGTGGACTGGTTCGTTCCCCATCAGGCCAATCAGCGCATCATCAAGGGGGTCGGGGACCGCCTGGGCCTGGACGAAAACAAGGTGATCTCGACGGTGGCCCACCACGCAAATACTTCCGCGGCGTCAATTCCGCTGGCATTAAGCGTGGCTATAGACGATGGTCGCATCAAGCGAGGCGACCTGGTCCTGTTGGAGGCCATGGGGGGCGGTTTGACCTGGGGGGCCTGCGCCATTCGCCTCTAGCGGGAAGTCGGGCCTTTCGTTAGAGATCGCGTTCGCGTAACACATTTGTGCATTCAAGCGCCTGAGAGGGAGGGCTGCTGACATGGCTGGCAAGACGGTGACGCGGGCGGATTTGTCCGAGGCGCTTCACGAAGAGATCGGTCTGTCGCGACAAGAATGCTCCGGGCTTGTTGAGCGCGTGCTCGACATGATCGTCGAGACGCTTGAGCGCGGCGAAACCGTGAAACTGTCAGGCTTCGGTGTCTTTCAGGTGCGTGACAAGCGCGCGCGCATGGGCCGCAATCCCAAGACCGGAGAGCCGGCCGCCATCGTTCCGCGACGGGTCATCAGCTTCAGGGCCTCCCAGCTGATGAAGGCCAAGGTTGACGGCGCGAATACGTGACCAAGAGCCCTGACGCTTTCCGCACCATATCGGAGGCGTCCGACGAACTGGGCGTGCCGCAGCACGTCCTGCGGTTCTGGGAAACCAAGTTTACCTTCATCAAGCCGATGAAAAGGGCGGGCGGGCGTCGCCTGTACCGGCCCGCCGACATGGCCGTCCTGCGTGGCGTCAAGACGCTACTGCACGATGAGGGCGTCACCATTCGGGGCGTTCAGAAACTCTACCGCGAACAAGGGATGGCCCGGATCACCGGTGCCGTTGACGGCGGGGCGCTGGTGCCGACTTCAGAGGTCGAAGCGCCCTCGCGCCCGACCGCGCCGGCGGTGCCGGACAAGGCCCGGCTGCGCGCTGCCCTGGCCGCAGTCGAGGCTGCCAAGCGCCGGCTGGATGCCGCTTTGGGCGGTTAAGCGATTTCCGTTTGCGGCTCAGCCGGCCCTTGTCTATACGGGCGCCTCTCGGAGCGTGGCGCAGCCTGGTAGCGCACTTGACTGGGGGTCAAGGGGTCGCAGGTTCGAATCCTGTCGCTCCGACCATTCCCTTGACCCGGTTCAGATACCTCAGCCTTTTTCCGCCCATTTGATGAGCGGCAGGATGGGCACGCCCCAGGCGAGGCCGGCTACGGCGAAAAAGGCGACCTGGGCCCACCAGACCTCGGGAATGAAGCCGGCCAGGGTCACCACCAGCCAGACATAGAAGGCCAGAAAGGCCAGCACGCCTACGGTGGCAATGGCTTTTCGTGTACGCGGTCCCAAGCCTGATCTCCCGGATGAAAAACGCCGCGGACCGGGGCCCGCGGCGCTCTCCTATCGGATTTGTCCGATCCTATCGACGGCGAATGAGGCCGAAGATGAACAACAGGATCACCGCACCGCCAGTCGCGGCGACCAACGAGCCGAGCCAACCCGTGATCGGGATGCCCAGGACGTTTTCAGACAGCCACCAGCCGAGGATGGCACCCAGCAGACCGACGATCAGGTTGGTCAGGATGCCATGGCGGCGACCCGTCACCTGTTCGGCAATCCACCCCGCGGCGATACCCACGATGATGGCGACGAGCCAGCCGTTCGTTTCAAAGATTCCCATAAGAAGTCCCTTTCCAGACCACCGGCCCTCCCGCCGGGTTCAAGGATCACAATGCGGGTGGCGCAGCATGGGTTCCTTGGGCTAGAGCCCAACGACTCGATCAATCTGCTCCTCCCGAGCTGGACAGTATGCTGCGTTTTCAAAGTCTCCAAGACCGTTCATCAGCCACGGCTATCTGGCTGGGCTTTGTGGCCTTGCTGGTTTTGGCCATGGTTGTGGTCGGCGGCATCACCCGATTGACCGAATCCGGCCTGTCGATCACCGAATGGGCGCCGGTCACAGGGGCCTTGCCGCCGCTGTCCGATGCCGAGTGGAATCGCCAGTTCGAGGCCTATCGGCAAACGACCCAGTACGCCCAGCTGAACGCGGGCATGAGCCTGGAGGCCTTCAAGGGCATCTTCTGGTGGGAATGGGCGCACAGGCTGCTGGGCCGGCTGATCGGTGTGGCGTTTGCGCTTCCTTTCTTTGTGCTGCTGGCCATGCGGCGCATTCCGCAGCGATTGATCTGGCGGTGCTGGGTGCTGCTGGGCCTTGGGGGGCTTCAGGGCGCGGTCGGCTGGTGGATGGTCGTGTCGGGCCTGGCAGGGCGCGTCGAGGTGGCCCCTGAGCGTTTGACCATCCATCTCGGGCTGGCACTGATCATCTTTGTCGGCCTGGTCTGGACGGCGTTGGAGGCTGCGAACGGCGAGAACGGATCGCGGGCTCCCGCAGGCTGGAGCCGCGCGGCGGCTGCGTTGCTGGGGCTGGTATTCGTCCAGTGTCTCCTGGGGGGGCTGGTTGCGGGCAATGACGCCGGTCGGGTTTTCACCGACTGGCCGTTGATGGAGGGGGCGCTGTTCCCACCCGTTGACTGGAGCCGGGGCGCAGCGGCCTTCTTGCATGATCAGGGCCTGGTTCAGTTCATGCACCGGATGGGCGGCTACACGGTGTTTCTGGCGGTCCTCGTCTTCGTCATTCAGAGCCTGCGAGCCCGGCTGGCAGATGGCGTGCCACGGGCTGCCATGGACCTGTTCGGGGCTGTGGTGATCCAGGCCGTGCTTGGGATCGCCACCTTGATGACGGCGCTCAATCCCTGGCTGGCCGGCCTGCATCAGGCCGGCGGCGTGATTGTTCTGGGACTGGCGACCTGGCTCCTGTGGTGCGTCCGCCGCAGCCACCCGCGGCTGTTTTCCAGCTCTATCGTGAGTGCCACGGCCCTGTAATCGCCAGAGTGTAGCCCGGCTCCATCACATTGACGAAGACGGTCGACCCGTCCGGCGACACGCAGACGCCGGCGAATTCGGCGTTCTCGGCATGGGCGTTGCGGGCGATCGTATAGACCTGACCTTCAGGCGTGACGCCGCGCAGGTGGGTCCGCTCGTCCGAATAGCGGTCTTCGCAGACCAGCAGATCGCCCCAAGGAGCCACGGTCAGGTTGTCGCCGTAGTCATAGATCTGTTCGTCGGCGCTCTCGAGGAAGAGCTGGAGGCGGTCGACCGCGCCGTCCCGACCGGGAACCAGACGCATGATCTGGCCAGATCGATTGGCACCGCCGGAAGTACAGGTAAAGAACAGGTCGCCGTTGCCCCAGGTCAGGCCTTCGCCCCGCGCGAACAGGGCGGCCCCGGCGGCGTGGCCCCGGATGCGAAGGTCTTCGTTGGGGCTTTCGACGTCGTCCAGATCAACCCAGCGCGCATCGAGCCAGTCGCCCATCCGCCAGAGGATCGCGCCGTCCCAGTTGCGGGTGTCAGCCCCGGGTGCCCCGTCGATCACCAGTCCCTGAAGCCGGCCTCCGTCGACCAATCGGCCCGGCGTCGTCGGGATGAAGCGGTAGAGGAGGGAGTCTTCCTTGTCCTCGGTCAGATAGACGATGCCGGTCGCCGGATCGACACAGGCCGCCTCGTGCTCAAAGCGGCCCATGGCCTTGAGGGGAACCGGATCGACGAGCCCTTGCGCATCCGCTGGAACCTCGAACACCCAGCCATGGTCCTTTTGGACGCCGTTGCCGGCGGTCAGCTCGATCTCTTCGCAAGAGAGCCAGGACCGCCAGGGGGTGACGCCGCCGGCGCAGTTGGTGGCTGTACCCGTCAGGCTGAGATGCTGGCGCACCACACGCTGTTCCGCCAGGTCATAGACCACTGTGGTCGTGCCGCCCCCCATGGGATGCCCATCGAGATAGGTGTCATAGACCTTGTCGGCCGGAAGCTGATCGCGCAGCCGATGGCCGATGCCGGTGGGGCCAAGATCGCGGTGGCGCGGCTTGACCTCGTGATTGCAGACCAGGATCATCTGCGACCCCTCGCCGGCGAAACACCCCATGCCGTCCGGCTTGCCGGGCATCAGCAGGCCGTCGTCCATCGTCTCGCCCGACTGACGGATGACGCGATAGGCAAAGCCCGCTGGCAGGTCGAGAATACCCTCGGGGTCCAGAACCAGCGGCCCGTAGCCGGTGACCTGGTTGGCGTAGCTCTCGGTGGCCTGCGCCTCTTGAGCCAGAGCGCGCCGGGCGAGGCCGGTAAAGGCAACCAGGGCAGTGCTGCCCACCAGAACGTGACGCCGGGAAAAACTCATCTACGCAATCCTACCAGAGTTGAGTGCGCTCCTAATGCCCGGTTGCGACGATTGAATGAAGATGGGCCCTGTCCGTTCAGGGGGACCGACACAGGCAGACAAACTGACAGGGCTTCTGGCCCGCCACGACCCGATGAGGTTGCCCTGACCAGGACAGGTGGGGAGAATGGACGAAGGATTGGGTGAAAATTTGTACGGTATTATATTACCGTATTCAAAAAAAAGCATTAAAACAATAGGATGAGCGGCATTCGAGAATTCGATATGCGTTGACGCTTGGGGTGGTGTCCGGTAATAAGCCCGCCGTCGCGGTTGGGGCCCTCCCGACCGCTTTCGATTTTTTTGGACCTCACCATGCTCAAGACCACGACGGCTTCGCTGAAGCCCGCCGATGTCGAGAAGAAGTGGATCCTCATCGACGCCGAGGGCGTCGTTGTCGGTCGTCTGGCTTCCTTCATCGCCATGCGTCTGCGCGGCAAGCACCGCCCGGACTACACCCCGCACGTCGATTGCGGCGACAATGTCATCGTCATCAATGCCGAGAAGGTGAAGTTCACCGGCAAGAAGCTGACCGACAAGATCTACTACCGCCACACCGGTCACCCGGGCGGCGTCAAGGAGCGCGTCGCCGGCAAGGTGCTGGAAGGCAAATACCCTGAGCGCGTCCTGCAAAAGGCCGTCGAGCGTATGCTGCCCAAGGAAAGCCCGCTGGCCCGCGCCCAGATGACCCACCTGCGGATTTTCGCCGGTGCCGAACACACCCACGAGGCGCAGCAGCCGGAAGTCATCGACTTCGCCGGCCTGAACGCCAAGAACGCCCGGGGCCAGTAAGACATGACCGATACGCCGATCACTGAAACCACCCCGGAAGCCGTCGAAGGCAAGGGCTTTGACGCCCTGGCCGGCATGGGCACCAACGCCCCGGCACCGGTCCGCGAGCGCATCGTCGACGCGCAAGGCCGCGCCTATGCCACCGGCAAGCGCAAGAACGCCATCGCCCGCGTCTGGCTCAAGCCGGGCTCCGGCAAGATCACCATCAATGGCCGCGACCAGGAGGTCTATCTGGCCCGTCCGGTCCTGCGCATGATGATCGCCCAGCCGCTGGAAATCGCCGACCGCCGGACCCAGTTCGACGTCGACGTCAGCGTCGAAGGTTCGGGCCTGTCGGGCCAGGCCGGTGCCATCCGTCACGGCATCGCCAAGGCGCTGACCTACTATGAACCCGAGCTGCGCCCGGTTCTGAAGCCGCACGGCTTCCTGACCCGCGACAGCCGCGTCGTCGAGCGCAAGAAGTACGGCCGCGCCAAGGCCCGCCGCAGCTTCCAGTTCTCGAAGCGCTAACTGCCGATCCCGGCAGTGGGATTACAAAAGGCGCTTCGGGGAAACCCGGAGCGCTTTTTTCTTGTCACGAAAAAGTGTCCCGGTCGGGTAAACTAGAAGTTTACAGCCGTCTTACGAAATATCAGTGGCTTAGTGCGATTTCCGACTTAGGATTTCCGACTTTGTCGGTGTCGATTCTGGGTTGACGCTGAACTTTCAGACGGCTCCCCTCAAAGAGGGACTGCACATCGATTTCGCCAATGCGGAGATGTGCCCGGTGCCCGGCTCCAAAAATCGCAAGCCCAACCCTTCGACGCTCGAAGTCGAGTTCAAGCGAGCACGTCTCAGCATGCGTGGCGAGGGAATGGCCGTGTTCGTCATGCCCGTGATCGCATTGATCTATTCTGCGGGACTGGCGGGCTCGTTCGCGGGCTTGGCATGGCTGGTCAGCGAAATCCGGGCCATATTCAGCTAAACGCAGGCGGGCTTGCCAACCCGTCTCCTCCCCATCTTGGATGGGGAGGGGGACCACGAAGTGGTGGAGGGGACTCGTGCCGACACGTCAAACCGTCGAAAAGGCCCGCGACCTTCGCCGCCGACTGACGCCGCCGGAGGCCAGGCTCTGGTTCGCACTGAAGGGCGAAAAGCTGGAAGGCGTGAAGTTCCGTCGCCAGCATCCCATCGGCCCCTATGTGCTCGATTTCTACTGCGCGGCGGCGCGCCTCGCAGTCGAGGTGGATGGGCAGGGGCACGAACATCCGGATCAAATCGACGCGGATGAAAGACGAACCCGATGGCTAGAGGAACAAGGCGTCGAGGTGATGCGGATCGTGGCCGAGGACGTTCGGGTGAACCTCGATGGCGTGCTTGATGCGATCCTTGCGGAGGTGAAGCAGCGGACAGGCTGATTTCCCCTCCACCGCTTCGCGGTCCCCCTCCCCACCGCTTCGCGGCAGGGAGGAGACTTTATGTTCGGACGTGTAGGGATTAGGGGACGCCCATGACCCTCCCCACCCTCTTCATCGACGGCGAAGCCGGCACCACGGGCCTGCAGATCCGCGAGCGACTCCTGAACCGCTCTGACCTCACGCTCGTTTCCATTGACCCGGAGCGGCGCAAGGACCCCTCGGCCCGCGCTGAACTCCTGAACGCCTCCGACCTCGTCATCCTCTGCCTCCCGGATGAGGCGGCGAAGGAAGCCGTGGCGATGATCGAGAATGACACCACGCGGGTCGTTGATGCCTCGACCGCCTATCGCGTCGACCCCGCCTGGACCTACGGGTTTGCGGAGATGTCGAAGGACCAGCGAGCCGCCATTGCGACGTCAAAGCGGGTGTCGAACCCCGGCTGCTATCCGACCGGCTTCATTGGGCTGGTGCGGCCCCTGGTCGAGGCCGGGATCATTCCCGCCGATTGGCCCGTCACGCTGAACGCCGTCTCGGGCTATTCCGGTGGTGGCAAGGCGATGATCGCGGAGTTCGAAGGGGAGGGGGGCGACGCCTTCCGTGCCTACGGCCTGACGCTGAAGCACAAGCACATCCCCGAGATGCAAACCTACACGGGCCTCGCCCACCGCCCGCTCTTTGCCCCGGCGGTCGGTCGATATGCCCAAGGGATGCTGGTCGAGGTGCCGCTGCAACTCGGGGCCCTGCCGGGCCGGTCGTCCGTTGCCGATGTCCATGCCGCCCTTGAACAGGCCTATGCCGGTGAGCGGTTCGTCTCGGTGGCGTCGCTGGAGGAAAGCCAGGCGATGGCGGGGATCGAGCCCGAGGCCCTGAACGGCACCAATCAGATGCGCCTGTTCGTTTTCGGTGACCCGTCCGGCGATCAAGCCCGGCTGGTGGCCCAGCTCGACAACCTGGGCAAGGGCGCGTCGGGTGCGGCGGTTCAGAACCTGAACCTCATGCTCGGGCTGGATGAGGGGGCGGGGCTCTAAGCCCCCAGCGCCTCCGCCACGGCCCAAAACACTGGCTTGGGCCGGCCCTGGTCGTCGAACAACAAAGGCCGGTCGCTCGCATCGCCGCCGTAGTCGGTTCGGCGCAGCCAGGATTCGGTATCGCGCACACCCCAGACGGTGAAGCCGTACTGCTGGCGCGTCGGCAGGGCGGCGAAGCTGTCGATCGCCTCTTCATAGAGCCGGATCTGGGCGGCCTCACGCTCGCGCTGCGAGCCGCGGAAAATGCCATCGGGCACCAGCGAACAGTCGAACTCCGACACATGCACCGGCAGGCCCAGGCTGGCGATGTCGCGCAGGGCCGTGGTCAGGGCGCCGGCAGGTAGGTCGACCGAGACGTGGCACTGGGTGCCGATGCCGCCGATGGGCACGCCCCGGCTCATCATCCGCTCCACCAGATTGAGGAAGGTCCGCCGCTTGGTCGGATTGCTTTCGAGGTTGTAGTCGTTGGTGAACAGGATGGCGTTCGGGTCGGCCTCGTGTGCCAGTTCGAAGGCGCGAATGAAGTGGCCGTCCTGGCCGAGATTGCGGCTCCACAGGGAGTCGCGCAGCTCCGAGCCCTCATCCGTCACCGGCTCATTGACGACGTCCCAGGCCCGAACCCGCCCGGCGTAGCGACCCGCCACATCACGAATATAGCCGTCGTAGGCCGCCTCCATGGCCCGTCGCGAGCCGTCCATGCGCTCGAACCAGGCGGGGGTGTCGGCGTACCAGACCAGCGTATGGGCATGGATGGCCTGACCGTTCGCCCGACAGAAGGCGGCCAGTCGATCACCGCCCTCAAAGCGCAGCCGACCGTCCGGCTGGACGATGTACTCCATCTTGAGTTCGAAGCCGGTGTTGACCTGGTCGAAATGGCGCGCGGCCAGCTCGGCGATGATCGGCGTGTCCAGCTCGGTCGAGATCAGCTGGGTTCCGAACGGGTAGGGGGCCAGATCGCGCAGAGGCGGGGCGGCCCCTTTGGGTGGCGTCTGGGCGGCGGCGGTCGCGCCGATGGGCCGGTCGCAGGCCGCCAGGGCCAGGGACGACGCCAGCAGCGCGCGACGAGACAGCCTCATCGGGCCGGCTCGGGCATGGGGGCGGGCGGACCGCGATCCTGACGGATCATCGACTTGATCGCCAGTTCGCCAAACAGCAGGGCGCAGCGCGCATAGCGCAGGCCCAGGCGGCGAGGCTGGCTGATCAGGCGCCATGTCCATTCCAGGCCGGTGACCTGCATCCAGCGCGGCGCGCGCGATACCTCGCCGGCGATGAAATCCAGCGCCGCGCCGACGCCGAGGAAGCCAACCGTGGGACAGCGCCGGTTCAGGGCCTCGGCCAGCAGCTCCTGTTTGGGGGCACCCAGGCACAGAAGACATAGCCGCGCGCCCGAGGCATTGATCCGCTCAGCCAGGGCCTCGACATCGAAGCTCGGTGCCAGGCCGTTGTCGTCGCCCGGCACCATGGGGGTTTCGGCCCCGGCAATGATCAGGTCGGGATAGGTCGTCTTCAGGCGTGCCAGGCCGGCTTCCTGTGCGACCGGTCCCGGGCCGACGACGTAGACGGACAGGCCGCGGGCCGCCGCCTGGGCCAGGAGCGGCTCGACCAGATCGGCTCCGGTTGTCCGTTCCAGGGTCGCCCCCTGACGCCGGGCCAGCCAGACGATGGGGGCCCCGTCGGCCGAAATCAGGCCCGCTGAGCCATAGGCGCGGCGAAAGGCGGCACTGGTGCGCAGCTTGACCAGATGATCCAGATTCAGGGTGAACAGGTAAAATCCGTCGCCTCTGGCGGCGCGCGCGATGGCGGTTTCGATGGCGTCGTTCTGGGTCGCCAGATTGATGCACACGCCTTCGATGACGGGGGACTGGGTCACGCGCAGGGCTCCGATGTTCACCGACATCATGCCCGAACTCACTTTAGGGACCGTGAATCGGCCTCCAACAGAGATTTAAGCCTTCTGAGCCAATATCGCCGGTATGAGCACGCCCTCGCCGACGATCTCGAACTATGTGCCGGGCCTTGATGGTCTGAGGGCCTTGTCGGTCAATGTGGTGATCCTGGCCCATGTCGGCTTCAGCTGGCTGTTGCCGGCGGGGCTGGGCGTGACGACCTTCTTCTTCATCTCGGGTTATCTGATCACCCTGTTGCTCTGGCAGGAGCGGTGGCGGTACGGGCAGGTCGATATGCCCCGCTTCTACGGGCGCCGTTTCCTTCGCCTGATGCCCGAGCTGGTGGCCTTCGTGGCGGTGGGCGGATTGGTGATGGGGCCGCTGTTGAACCAGCCCCTGCCGCCGCTTCAGGCCCTGGCGAACCTGACCTACTGGACGAACTACTTCAATATTTTCAATCTGGGCGGGGATTGCGCCAACTGTGCGGTGACCGGGCATCTGTGGTCGCTGGCGGTGGAAGAGCACTTCTATCTGATCATGCCCGCCGCCCTGATTCTGGCGGGGTTCGCCGCACGCCGGATGGCCTGGCTGTTCGGCGTGGTCATCGTCGCCTGTCTGGTCTGGCGGGTGATTGCGGTGACGGTGCTGGGGCTGGGGCCGGACTACACCTATGAGGCCACCGAAACCCGGCTGGATTCCATTGCCTGGGGCTGTCTGGCCGCCGTGATCCAGATATCTGCGCCGGGTCTGATGCATAGGATCAGCCGGCATGGGGGGAAGGCCTTCGTGCTGGGTGCGGCCTTGCTGGGTGGCTCGCTGGTGTGGCGCGACCCCGTATTTCGCGAAACCTTTCGCTATTCGATTCAGGGGCTGGCCCTGGCGATGCTGGTTCTGCCGCTCATCAATGTGGGTCGGCTGGGTTGGATGGTTCAGATTCTGGAGTGGCCAGTCTTTCGCTGGATGGGACGTCGATCCTACGGGGCCTATCTGTGGCACATGGCGGCGATCACCTTCGTTGGACTTGCCATCGGGGTGTCCGGGCCGCTCGAACAGGCCTCCATGAGTCAACAGCTGATGGCCGTGCCGTTCGTCATGGTTCTGGCGTGGGTGATGGCGGGGATCAGCTATCGGCTGTTCTTCCTGCCGGCTCAGGCGTTCAAACCCTTTCTGTTGCCGTCGCGAGGGACGTCGCGTCTTTCGGGGCCCGATCAGACGGCTCACACCTGATCTATTGCCAAGCTCCGTTGCAATCGACGCCCTCGGGGAATAGGACCGGGGGCGATGACGGAGCCGGTGCGCCGGAGAGACCTTCGTCGCGCACCACAGGAGCCAAGCTGATGTCGGTCCAGACGCCTTCGGCGGCGGGAGCAGAGCTGCACTATTTGTCGGGTTTCGGCTCGTCGTTCGAAACTGAGGCGGTGGCGGGAGCCTTGCCGGTTGGCCGCAACAGCCCGCAGAAGCCGGCCTTCGGCCTCTATGCAGAACAGCTTTCGGGATCGGCCTTCACGGCGCCGCGCGCCGAGAACCGGCGTTCCTGGTTGTATCGCCTGCGCCCGACCGCCCAGCATCCGGCCTATCAACCCTATGCAGGTGCTGTCCGCTGGCGCTCCGGCCCGTTCGATGAGGTCGCGCCCAGCCCCAACCGGATGCGCTGGTCGCCTCTGGACTGGCCGAGCGAGCCGACCGATTTCGTGGACGGCATGACCGCCTATGCAGGGGCCGGCGACCCCGGTGCCCAGTCGGGTCTTGTGGCCCTGGTCTATGTGGCGACCCGGGACATGACAGGTCGTGCCTTTTACAATGCCGACGGCGAAATGCTGATCCTGCCCCAGGAGGGGCGGCTGGACGTGTGGACCGAGTTGGGCCGGCTACAGGTCGCCCCGGGCGAGTTGCTGTTGATGCCGCGCGGGGTCCGTTTCCAGGTCGCCCTGCCGGATGGTCGGGCGCGTGGCTATGTCTGCGAAAACTATGGAGCCCAGTTCCGCCTGCCGGAGCGGGGACCCATCGGCTCCAACAGCCTGGCGTCCGAGCGCGATTTCCTGGCCCCGGTCGCGGCCTATATCGACAGCGACGAGCCCTGCGAGGTCATTCAGAAATTCCAGGGCGGGTTCTGGTCCACGACCTTCAGCCACTCGCCGTTTGATGTTGTGGCCTGGCACGGCAATCTGTGCCCGTTCAAATACGACATTGCGCGCTTTGCCACGGTGGGCTCGATCAGCTTCGACCACCCGGATCCCTCGATCTTCACGGTCCTGACCAGTCCGACGGATTCGCCCGGCACGGCCAACTGCGACTTTGCCATCTTCCCGCCGCGGTGGATGGTGGCCGAGGACACCTTCCGTCCGCCGTGGTTCCACCGGAACGTGATGAGCGAATTCATGGGTCTGATCCACGGCGTCTATGATGCCAAGGAAGGCGATGGCTTTGCGCCGGGCGGTGCCAGCCTGCACAACTGTATGAGCGGTCACGGGCCGGATCAGGCGACCTATGACACAGCGACTTCTGTTGAGCTGAAGCCGCACAAGATCGACCATACGCTGGCCTTCATGTTTGAAAGCCGCTTCGTATTTCGCCCGACCCGATGGGCGGTCGAGACACCGGCCATGCAGCTTGACTATGACGACGTCTGGACCGGATTCAAAAAGGGAAGCCCCAAGTGAAACTCGCGTCGCTTAAATCCGGCCGTGACGGTCGCCTCGTCGTCGTTTCGAATGACCTGGCCTGGTACACGGATGCCGGCCTGGTTGCGCCGACCTTGCAGGCGGCCCTGGATGACTGGGAGCGGTGTGAGCCCGAATTGCGGGCCCTGGCCGAAAGCCTGGAACATGAGGCGGTGCCGACCGGGCGGTTCCATGAGCGGGAAGCTGATGCGCCCCTGCCGCGCGCATACCAATGGGCCGATGGATCGGCCTATGTGAACCACGTTGAGCTGGTTCGTAAGGCCCGCGGGGCCGAGATGCCGGAGACCTTCTGGACCGACCCTCTCATGTACCAGGGCGGATCAGACGGCATGTTGGCGCCGCGCGACCCAATCCCTCTGGCCGATGAGGCTTGGGGCTGTGATCTGGAGGCGGAGATCGTGGTGGTCACCGGCGATGTGCCGCAAGGCATCAGCCGCGAGGATGCCCTGAAACAGATCCGTCTGGTCGGCCTCGTCAACGACGTGTCGCTCAGGAACCTGATCCCGGCAGAGCTGGCCAAGGGCTTTGGTTTCGTCCAGTCCAAGCCGGCCAGTGCCCTGTCGCCGGTGTTCGTCACGCCCGACGCCTTGGGGCACCGCTGGAAGGACGGCAAGCTGCACGGCGAGCTGTCGGTCCAGATCAACGGACAGGACTTTGGCAAGGCCGATGCCGGGGTCGATATGACATTCGACTTTGGAACGCTGATCGCGCACCTGGCCAAGACCCGCGCCTTGTCGGCCGGGTCGATCATCGGCTCAGGCACCGTGTCCAACAAGGACAAGGACGGCGGACCCGGCAAGCCGGTCAGCGAAGGTGGCCTCGGCTATTCCTGCATTGCCGAGGTGCGGATGGTCGAGACGATTCAGGGCGGCAAGCCGACCACCGGCTTCCTCAAATATGGTGACACGGTCCGCATCGAGATGCTGGACGACAAGCATCACTCGATCTTCGGCACCATCGAACAGACGGTCGAGAAAGCCTGAGGACAGGGCGTTGCGGTCGCGCGTCAGAGCGTCGTGATGTCTTTGGCGCGCAGGGCCACCGAGAAACTTCTGATTTCGTGCGGACTGCCAGGGAACAGGCCGATCGCGGGCCTGTAGTTGTAACTCACCAGCACGGCCACGCCGATGTCGCCGTTGGCCAACACCGCCAGGGCTTCGTTTTTCACATCGTTCGGCAGGTAGGTCATCGTGCCCTGCAGCACGACGATGCCGCTGCTCATCCGTGCGACTTCTGCGGCGCCCAGCGTCGCGCCGGACACTTCGTTGAGGATGACCGCGCTCGACCGAAGGATGTCCTGCACCGCGACCCGGACGCAGTCGGAATCCGGGCAGTCGGCCATGGCCTCGGCCACCTCGACCGAAATCCGGTCGATTTCCCTTTGTCGGGTCTGTTCATCGACCAGGTCGACGACGCCCGCCAGAAGCACGAACAGGACGATGGCAATGAACGTAAACTCGATGGCTGCGGCACCCGAGGTGTCCCTGGCCATCTTCTGCGTCAGCGCGCGTCCTTGTTGGATCCAGTTTCTCATGATTGCAGAAACACGGCCTTCCCATGGACATGAAGCGTTGAGATGAAGGGAATGAAGACGACAACGGGAACCTGGGCCCGAACGACCATCAAGGTGCCGGTGGAGCCCTTGGCAAAGGTGTTGGAGAGGCTGGTCGCAGAGGCACCGCCGACGCCGCGCATCTCGACCTGGAGGCTGGTTCTGCACCCTGGCGAGAAGATCATGCGGCTACAGATATAGTCCCGCGTGCCCGTTCGGTTCGCCGCTTGCAGGAGCGCAACGCCATCGCCCGTGGCCAGATCCGACAAGGTGTCCTGGATGATGACGCGCGAGAGGAAGAACAGGGCGAATTGCAGGACCCCGAGCAGCATGAAGATGAAGACTGTCGCGACTAGAGCGAACTCGATCGCGACAGATCCTTGTCTTGCCTTCCAAAAGCTGCGCCGCAGGGTCATGGGCAGGTCCCACGACAGATGCGGATGTAGTCGATGAGGCCACCCACAGTGTCCTGGCGACCGGATGCTTTCCAACTGATGCGATAGTTACCCGCGTTCGTGACCCTCACGGAAACCCGACGTTCGATCCACTCATCGGCATAGACACAGGAATCGACAATGTTGGCGGCGGAAAAATTATAGTTGCCTTCTCGTTCCACATAGACGTCGATGCGGTTGGTTTCGCCATTCCACGCCCGATAGGGTTCCAGGGCCGCACCGGCTCCGCAGGCGACCACCCCGCTCCAGGTCGGGTTCGTGTTTCGGACGCGGGAAATGTACCAGTAGCGAATCTCGTAGTCGCCGGGGGTCAGCCGCAGTATCCGCGACAAGGCCGAGTTCGATTGGCAGCCCGCCACATAACAGTGCGAATCGAGTTCCGCGAAGAAGTTGCCGAACCGGATGGTGCCGGCGGACAGGGTAGGCAGGCCGTTGATCTCAACGCCCGCATTTTGGGTGACCCAGCCGTTCCAGTTTTGCAGGACGCTCCAGTTATTGGCCGCGACCGAATGTCCGGTTTCGAAGGACTCCATGAACAGCAGAGTACCAGGCCCTGTGGTCGTGTTCGGATCGGCGATCGCACAAACACGTTGGACGGACACCGGAGTCGTCTCTGGTCCGATGAAGGCCGCAAAGATATTCTGGCTCTCGCCCGTGCCGGTCACGGTGAGCTGGCGACGGGTGATCGCATTCTCAATCTGCCCCGGACTGCCGCTGGCGGCGAGCCGTCGGGAGGAGATTGAATTCGCCGTACCCAGGAAGTAGCGATTGTTTCGTCCAGCGTTCTCGGGCTGCTCTCGAAGGTGCGTGATCTCGCGAGAGGCCTGAGAGCATGACTGCTCCGCCACATTGGCGAGTTCCTGACGCATGGCGAAGGCGCGGCTCATATCGATGCTGCCGCCAACGGCCAGAACAAGTACGGGCAGGCTAATCCCGGCGATCAGGCTGATGTTGCCACCCCGATCCCCAAGGAAGCGACGACAGAACCTGACCGCTCGAGCAGCCCTGGCTCCCCTTGCTTTGCGAAGATTATCCATATGCCCATCTTCTTCGAGCTCGGCTAAGGGCGCGTTAAATGACAAGGTTAAGGGGAGATTAGAGGGCCTTGACCCTGAGTGTGCCTTCGTTGTCAGGAAAGCGGATGAGCCATCGCGCACCAGGTTCGGGGCCGGCATGATCGCCCTGGCGCTATCGTTGACCCTGGCGGTGACCCATCCGGGTGGAACCGACAGCCAAGGCTGTCATCGTGAGCGTGCGACCGGCCTGCGTCATTGTCATGGCGGCGGGGGTGGGGCTGTGCGCCCTCCAGCGGACCCTCCCCGGCGCGCCGTTCCAGAGGCGGGTCGTGACCAGGACGTACCTACACGCGCCTTTCCCAATTGCACGGCAGCGCGTGCCGCAGGCCGAACCAACATACGGCGTGGAGAGCCCGGCTATGGCACCCACCTGGATCGCGACAACGACGGCATAGCCTGCGAAGCGCGGTGAGGCCGCGCCTATCCGACGATATCGACAGGAAAGTTTGGAGGCCTGGCCCGGACTCGAACCGGGGTACACGGATTTGCAGTCCGCTGCGTAACCACTCCGCCACCAGGCCGTGCCGGGAACCCCCATGCGGGGGAGGGCGTTCGCTATCAGATCGTTTGGATGGCCGCAACGTCCGTTCAGACTGATTGCCCGAAAAGGCGGCGCAACCTATAAACCCCGCGATTACCGCCTTCCTCTGGAGTTCTCCGCATGGACCTCGTTTCGGCCCGCAAGGCCATGGTCGATAGCCAGGTCCGCACCTCGGACGTGACCGACATCGCCATTCACAAGGCGATGCTGGAAACACGACGTGAGGATTTCTGCGAGCCGGATCGGGCGTTTTCGGCCTATGCGGATGCGACGGTGCCGATCAAGAATGGTCGCAGCCTGATGCAGGCCCGCGAAGTGGCCAAGCTGTTGCAGGCCCTGCGCCCGCAGCCGGGCGAGCGAGCCCTGGCGTTGGCGGCCCCCTATGCGGCGGCGTTGCTGGCGCGCATGGGCCTTGAGGTTCAGGCTCAGGAGGCTGACGGGGCCGTGGCCGCCGTGGTCGAACCGGCCCTGGCAGAGGCCGGCGTCCCGCAGGTCGTCAGTGATTTGTCCGAACCGGTCGGCTCTGACTGGGACGTGGTGATTTGCGAAGGCGCGGTCGGGGACGTGCCCGGTGGCTGGCTCAAGGCGTTGAAGCCGGGCGGGCGGCTGGCCGTTGTTGAACGTGATGGCCCCGTTGGCCATGCGCGCCTGTTTGTTCGTGCGGCTTCGGGTGTTGTGTCGAGCCGCGATCTGTTTGATGCAACTCCGCCGGTGCTGGCGGGTTTCGAGAAAAGACCTACATTCGCCCTGTAAACGGTCGCCGGAGACGGAAATCGGCGACCTGGACGTGAAAAAACCTTAACTGGCTTCGCACCTCGGTTCTGCGATCTAGGCCGGATAGAATAAAGCAAAGGATCAGGCGGCCCCTGCCGCCAGAGGGATTGTCTTGATGTCACTTCGTCGTCTTCTCAGCGTTGCCGCCGCCACGACCGCGCTGATCTCCGTGGCCCAGCCGACCTCAGCCGAGGATCTGCGCGACGCCATCATCCTGGCTTATCAGACCAACCCGACCCTTCTGGCCCAGCGGTCGCAGCAGCGCGCGACGGACGAATCCTATGTCCAGGCCCGCGGCGGACTGCGGCCCCAGGTCGAAGCGTCAGCGGGTGTCGGCTATGTTCGCCAATGGCCCGCGCCGGTCTTCGGGTCGGACGAGAGCAATTCCAGCTCGGCCACGATTTCCCTGTCCCAGCCGCTCTATACCGGCGGACGCATTGCCCACGGCATCGACACGGCCATGGCCGGTGTCGAGCGGGGTCGTGAGAACCTGCGCAACGTCGAACAGCAGATCATGCTGGCGGTGATCCAGGCCTATGCAGACGTGATCCGTGACACCGAGGTTCTGCGCATCCGCGAAACCAATCTCGGCGTGTTGCAGCGCCAGCTGGAAGAGGCCGAAGCCCGCTTTGAGGTCGGCGAGATCACGCGGACGGACGTCGCGCAGTCCCAGGCCCGCCTGGCCGCATCCGAAGCGGATCTGGCCAACGCCCGGGCCCAGCTCGAAATCAGCCGTTCCGGCTATACGGCGGTTGTGGGTCAGGCCCCCGGAACGCTGGAGCCGTTGCCGGCCCTGCCGACCACGCCCGGTGACTTCGATGTGGCCCTGGATGCGGCCCTGAACGGCAACCCCGAACTTCGGGCGGCCATGTGGAATCTGGTGGCGGCCGACTCTGCCGTCGCTGCGGCCCGGTCGGAATATCTGCCGTCGGCCGGTCTGTCGGCCAGCTACGGCACGGCCGGAACGGCGGAGCCGTTTGGCCTGGATGACCAGCAGACCCTGCGGGCCGGCGTGAATGTGTCGGTGCCCCTCTACGCCGCGGGTATTCATCGCTCGCGCGTGCGCCAGGCTCTGGAACAGTCCAATACCGCCCAGCTCAACGTGGAAGGCGCACGCCGCGCGGTCCTGCAGGACGTCGCCTCGTCCTTTGCCCAGGTTCTGTCGACGGCGTCGACGCTGACGGCTTCGGAGCAACAGGTTCGAGCCGCGCGGATTGCGGCTGAAGGTGTCCGCCAGGAAGCCCAGGTCGGTTTGCGCACGACCCTGGATGTGCTGAACCAGGAGCTGGAACTCCGCAATGCCGAGATCGCCTATGTCTCGGCCCAGCGGAACCGCTATGTGGCCCAGGCTCTCTTGCTGGCGGCGCTGGGTGGGCTGGAAGGCCCCGACCTGGTCAGCGAAGTTCCCGCCTACGATCCCGATGCCAACTTCAACCGGGTGCGTCGCGCCGGTGGCGTGCCGTGGGAAGGGCTGGTTGAGGGGCTCGATCGGCTGGCCACCTTCCCGGTGACGCCGGCCCCCGATGAGCCGAATGCGCCCATCGACGATCAGCTTTCGTCCGAGATCATTCGCACGGCCCCCTGATCGATTCGCGCCAATGGCGAAGTCGTCGTTGATTTCGTAATCGTTTGGCGTCATGCGTGATGGGAACGGTCGCGCTTGGCCGTGCTGAACACTCGACCCAGGATCAAGGGCCCATGTCCGACCAGACGCAGGAACCGACGATGGAGGAGATTCTCGCCTCCATCCGCCGCATCATTTCAGAGGACGAACCGGCTGAAGGTGCGCCTGCGGCAGAGGCGACCCCGGCCCCCGAGCCGGAACCCGAGCCTGCGCCGCCGGCTCCTGAGCCGGAGCCCGTCGCCGAGGTGGTGCCCGAGCCTGAGCCCGAACCCGCGCCGCCTGCGCCGGAGCCGGAGCCTGTTGTGGCCGAGGAAGTGCCCCTCGATCTGACGGACCGCTATGAAGAGCCGGTCGCCGAGGTCGAGACGATTGGTGACATTGAAGCCAGTGTCGCGCCTGATCCTTTCCCCGTCATGCCGGAGCCCGAACCTGCGCCAGAGCCTGAGCCGGCTCCCGTGCTGACGGTTACGGACACCGTTGTGGCCTCCATGGCCGGTGGCACGACGGTCGAAGAACTGGTCCGTTCGATTGTCGAGCCCCAGGTTCGTACCTGGCTCGATGAAAATCTCGACGGCATGCTTCGTGACATGCTGCGCGAGAAGCTGAACAACGTATTCCGCTAACCGCCGCGACACACCTCGCGGCGTGAACAAGGGCGGCCCCTTTTCAGGGGTCGCCCTTTTCCTTTTCCGAAACGACCCCTATCAGCCTGAACGCCATGCTCGAAAAAACCTTTGATCCCCGCTCTGTCGAACCCCGCCTCTACGAGGCCTGGGAACAGTCTGGAGCTTTTTCACCGGACGCCGTGCTCGCGGCTGATCCGAACGCCCGGACCTATTCCATCGTCATTCCGCCGCCGAACGTGACGGGGTCGCTGCACATCGGCCATGCGCTGAACAACACCCTGCAGGACATTCTGGCGCGCTATCACCGGATGAAGGGCGAGGCGGTGCTGTGGCTGCCGGGTACAGACCACGCCGGGATTGCCACCCAGATGGTCGTCGAGCGCCAGCTGGCGGCCCAGGGCAACATCAGCCGTCGGGATATGGGTCGCGACGCCTTCCTCGAAACCGTGTGGAAATGGAAGGCCGAGAGCGGCGGAACCATCGTGCGCCAGCTGCGCCGGCTGGGCGCGTCCTGCGACTGGTCGCGGGAGCGGTTCACGCTGGATGACGGACTCAACGCCGCTGTACGCAAGGTCTTCGTCGACCTCTACAAGCAGGGACTGATCTATCGCGACAAGCGGCTGGTGAACTGGGACCCGCACTTCCAGACCGCCATCTCGGACCTGGAAGTCGAGCAAAAGGAGGTCGACGGGGCCTATTGGCACTTTGCCTATCCGCTGGCCGACGGAGTGACCTATGAGCACCCGATCGCTTTCGACGACGACGGCAAGCCGACGGAATACGAGACCCGCGACTATATCGTTGTGGCGACGACCCGGCCCGAGACGATGCTGGGTGATACGGGCGTGGCCGTGCACCCCGAGGATGATCGCTACAAGGGCCTGGTCGGCCAGTTCATCGACCATCCGATTACCGGTCGCCGCATCGTTATTGTGGCGGACGACTATGCCGATCCGACCAAGGGCTCCGGTGCTGTAAAGATCACCCCGGCGCACGACTTCAACGACTTTGGTGTCGGCAAGCGCACCGGCCTGGCGGCGCTGAACGTCATGGATGCCTTCGGCCGGATCACTGCTGTCGACACGCCCGACGTGCCGGCCGAGTACGAAGGCATGGACCGCTTCGCGGCGCGCAAGGCCATCGTCGCCCGCGCTGAGGAGGAGGGCTGGCTCAAGGAGATCGAGAAGACCCGCCATGTGGTCCCGCACGGCGATCGCTCGGGCGTGGTGATCGAGCCGTGGCTGACGGATCAGTGGTGGGTCGATGCCTGGACCCTGGCCCAGCCGGCCATCAAGGCGGTGGAAGACGGTGACACCGTCTTTGAGCCCAGGAGCTATGAGAAGACTTATTTCGAATGGCTTCGGAATATCGAGCCGTGGTGTGTCTCGCGCCAGCTTTGGTGGGGTCACCGAATTCCGGCCTGGTACGGACCCAATGGTGAGATCTACGTCGCCGAATCCGAAGAGGATGCCCGTGAGCAGGCGCTGTCGGACTATGATCACGAGGTTGAGCTGATCCAGGACGAAGACGTCCTGGACACCTGGTTCTCATCGGCGCTGTGGCCGTTCTCAACGATGGGCTGGCCCGAGGAGACGGATGATCTGAAGCGGTTCTATCCGACCAATGACCTGGTCACCGGCTTTGACATCATCTTCTTCTGGGTCGCCCGGATGATGATGATGGGCACCCATTTCACCGGCAAGGTCCCCTTTGATCGCGTGGTCATCAATGGCCTCGTGCGCGATGAGAAGGGGCAGAAGATGTCCAAGTCCAAGGGGAACGTCATCGATCCTCTTGAGATCGTGGATGAACTCGGAGCCGACGCCCTGCGCCTGACGATGGCGATGTTGTCGGGCACACGCGACATTAAGTTGTCAAAACAGCGTATTGAAGGTTATCGGAATTTCGGCACAAAATTGTGGAACGCCGCGCGCTTCTGTCAGGTCAATGAGTGCCGCCGTGTTGCCGGGTTTGATCCGGCATCGGTGGAGCTGACGATCAATCGCTGGATCCGGGGCGAGCTGGCCAAGGTGACGCGCGATGTCTCCACCGCCCTGGATGCCGCCCATTTTGATGAGGCGTCCCAGGCCCTGTACCGCTTTGTCTGGAATGTCTTCTGTGACTGGTGGCTGGAGTTGGCCAAGCCGGTGCTGAACGGCGACGACGTGGCCGCCCGCGACGAGACGAGGGCCATGGGGGCCTGGCTGCTCGATCAGTGCTGCCTGCTGCTGCATCCCATCATGCCCTACATCACCGAGGAGCTTTGGGCGGAGTTGGCGAAGTTCGGCGGCCCAGCACGGGAATCAATGTTGATTTCGGCCGCCTGGCCCGAGGCTCCGGATAGCTGGATCGACGCGACGGCGGATCAGGAGATCGGCTGGCTGGTTGAGGTGGTTTCCGGCGTCCGTTCACTCAAGGCGGAAACCAATCTGCCGGCGTCGGCACGACCGGCAATTGATGTGATCGGGGCGGGTCAACAGACCCTGGCGCGCCTGGCCACGCATCGCACGGCGATCCAGACCCTGGGGCGCGTGGGCGAGGTTCAGTCGGTGCAGGAGGCGCCGAAAGGGTCCGCCCCCTTCGTCGTCGGAGAGGCGACCTGGGCGATGGCGGTGGCCGAGTACATCGACATTCCGGCCGAGACGGCGCGCCTGACCAAGGAGATCGCCGGGATCGACAAGGACCTCGAGGTCACGCGCAAGAAGCTCGGCAATCCGGACTTCGTCGCCCGCGCCAAGCCCGAGGTGGTTGAGGAAAATCGTCAGCGTCTGACCGACGGGGAAGCGGCTCGCGTCAAGCTGGAGGCCGCTCTGGAGCGCCTGAAGGCGGCGGGATGAAATCCCGCCTCGACCGGCTGTTGGTCGATCGCGGCCTGTTCGACAGCCGGGCTCGAGCCCAGGCGGCCATTGCAGCGGGCCTGGTGATCGTCGATGGCCAACCGGCTCGATCTGCCAGTCAGCAGGTGGCCGACACCGCCTGCATCGAGGCGAGCGAGCCGTTCCCGTGGGTCGGTCGTGGTGCCCTCAAGCTGGTGGCAGCTCTGGATCTGTGGCCGATTGAGGTTGAGGGCCGCACGGTTCTGGACGTCGGGGCCTCGACGGGCGGCTTCACCGAGGTGGCGCTCAGCCGGGGTGCGGAAAGGGTCTATGCGGTCGACGTCGGTCGCGGACAACTCCACGCCAGGATCGAGGCCGACCCACGTGTCGTAAACCTCGAGGCTACCGATGCCCGCAACCTCAACGCCACGCTGATCCCGGAACCGCCGGGCCTCATCGTCACCGACCTCAGCTTCATCAGCCTCACCAAGGCCCTCGGCCCCGCGCTATCCCTTGCAAGCCAAGGTGCCGATCTCATCGCCCTGGTCAAACCCCAGTTCGAACAGGACAGCCGCGCCGACATCGGCAAGGGCGGCCTTGTTGCTGACCCGGCGGCGCGTCAGGCGGCACTGGCCAAGGTCTCGGCATGGCTGGACGCTCAGGGCTGGCGCGTTCGCGAAACCGCCGAAAGCCCCATCGAGGGCGGCGACGGGAACCGGGAATGGCTGGTTTGGGCGTCTCGCCAGGGATAGGATCGCGAAAATCGGAGCTCCCCCATGTCTGACGAGCCGAACACACCATTGCCATCTGGTGACGTCCGAGCGGCCAATGTTCTCAATGGAAGCGTGCTTGTTGTTCTGGGGCTGGCGGTCTGGGCAATCGTTGTCTGGATTGCCATCGAGGCGGTTCCGGCCCTCACCCAAGATCTTAGCGAGGGTATCTGGCTCAGCCGGGCGTGGACGCGCCTGTTGTGGTGTTTCATTGGCCCGTGGATGGGCTTCGTCGCGATCCGGGCCGGTGTGCGGCTGGTTCGACAAAACCTAGGTTCCAAATAGGCAGAAGCCCCCGGTGGATTTCTCCACCGGGGGCTTCCTACACATCGTCGATCGACAGGGGGGCTGAAGACTTAATCGACGATGCGATACTGGCCGTAGCCGTCCGGGCAGACGCGGACGCGTCGCTCGTAGCGGCCATCGGAAACATTGGCTGAGCGGCAACCGTTGCGGTCTTCGCGGCCATAAACCTGGCTGGGGTGGACGGTGTAGCTCTGCTGGCCGTAGCCGTACTGGCCATAGCCCTGCTGACCGTATCCACGTTGGTCGTAGTAGCCGCGGTCGTAGCCCTGATAGCCGTAGCCGGACTGGTTGCCGTAGCTGCCGTACTGGTAGCCATACTGGCTGTCGTACTGACGCCCGTACTGATTGCTGTAGTAGTCGCTGTCGCACGAGGCGTTCTGACGGCCGACGCCGGCTCCGATCGCCGCGCCGATGGCACCGCCCAGCACACCGCCTTCAGTCCGCGCACCGTCCGAGGCGATGGAGGAACCGGCAGCCGCACCGAGCACCGCCCCGATCAGGGCACCGGCGGTCGAGCCCTGGCGCTGATCGCGCTCGCACTGGTCGTAATAGGGCTGTTGCTGGTTGTTATAGTAGCCGTCCTGATAGCCGTTGTAGGACTGAGCCTGGGCGGCGGCCGGGATGGCCAGGGCGCTCACCGCAGCCAGGGCCGCGACAGCAGAAATCGTCTTGGGGGTACGCATCATTCAGCTCCCTTCGTCTGGGGGTGGCAGCAGGAAGAAGTCCTGCGCCGCTCCGTTGATGACCCTTTTAGAGAGGCCAAGCTGAACGGGTTTTGATATGGCTGTTCATGTTCGTTCATCAGCCTGAACGGGTATTTCCAAGCCCGACAAGGGATCGGGCTCTTTCGCCGGGTGAACGGCTTTGGCAAAAGCCCCTATGCGCCGAAAAAAAGTGAGCTCGAATCCCCAGACGCGCGAACTTCTTGTTGGTGAGGTCGGCGCCCGCGGAGATGGTCTTGCGGTCGATGAGGCCGGTCATCGGGCCTTCGTGCCCCTGACCCTGGCCGCAGAGCGGGTTCGAGCTCGGGTCGAAGGTGATCGTGGCGAGCTGCTCGAGGTTCTGACCGCCAGCCCTGAGCGGGTCGATCCGCCGTGCCCGCACTATGGAGCGTGTGGGGGATGCGCGTTCCAGCATTGGAGCCTGAACGGGCAACTGGCCTGGAAATCCGATCAGGTGCGTCAGGCTCTCGCTCGCGAGGGGATCGCGACAGAGATCCGCCCTGTCATTGCGACCTCACCTGGATCACGGCGGCGCGTGGCCCTGCACGCGCGCCCCGGTCCGAATGGTCCGCGCCTGGGGTTCAAGGGGCGGCGGTCATGGACGGTGACTGATATCCAGACCTGTCTGATCGCCGACCCCCGCATTGTCGCGGCGCTGCCGGGACTTCGGACGCTGGCGGCGGCATTCCTGGATCATCCCAAATCCGCCCCGACCCTGCGCGTCACGGCGACGGAAACCGGGCTCGATATTGAGGTTTCGGGCGTTGAGAGGAAATCCGGGGGCTTGAGCGCCGATCGTCAGATGCAGGCGGCGGAAGCGGCCGGTGCGCTGGATCTGGCGCGGCTGACGCTGGGGGGAGAGCCGCTGTATCAGGCGCGACGCCCGGTGGTGCGGATCGGTTCAGCCCAGGTGGAGCCCCCGCCGGGGGCTTTCCTGCAGGCCGCGCCTGGGGCTGAAGCCGCGATGCAGGCCGCCTGCGTCGCCGCCGTTCAAGGGGCCAGTCGCGCGGCCGATCTGTTCTGTGGTCTGGGCTCTTTCGCCTTGCCGATGGCTGAGCAGGTCCCGGTTCTGGCCACCGATTCCGCCGGCGAGTCGATTGAGGCCCTGAAGGCGGCGGCGGCGCGGACGCCAGGCCTCAAGCCGATCCAGGCCGTGACCCGCGATCTGTTCCGCGAACCCGTTTCCGCCATGGAACTGAGGGGCTGTGACGTCATCGTCTTTGACCCGCCGAGGGCGGGCGGGTTCGAACAGGCCCGCGAGATCGCCGTTTCGGACGCTGTGCGGGTCGTAGGCATCTCATGCAATCCGACGACCTTCGCCCGCGATGCGCGGGCTCTGGTCGACGCGGGCTGGCGGCTCGAACACGTTACGCCGGTGGACCAGTTCCTGTGGTCGGCGCATATTGAGTTGATAGGTGTCTTTGAACGTTAGCGCGTTCTCCGAGGAACGAAATGCCCGACAAGACCACACCCGTCGTTCACAACATTCCTGACCATCGGTTTGAGATCGTCGAAGACGGTCGGATGGCGTTTGCCGATTATCAGCCGGTCGACGGTGCCTGGATCATGGACCACACCGAGGTGCCGCCGGAATGGGAAGGGCAGGGGGTAGCCTCCGCTCTGGTGACGGCAGCCGTGGCCGCTGCCCGCGAGGCCGGCGTAAAGATCATCCCGACCTGTTCGTATGTCGCGCTGTGGATGAAACGGCACAAGGAGGCCCAGGATCTGATACCGGCCGACTTTCGTGAGGCGCTGGGGCTTTAAGCCGCTTCCCGGAAGGTCTAGTTCCTTGGCATGACCCAAACCTCCCCGGATACCTGGACCGTTGCCGGACGGACCTTCACCTCACGCTTGATCGTCGGCACGGGAAAGTACGCCGACTATGCCCAGAATGCGGCTGCCGCCGAGGCGGCGGGGGCTGAAATCGTCACCGTAGCCCTGCGCCGGGTCAATCTGTCGGACCCGTCCCAGCCGATGCTGGTCGACTATGTGAAGCCGGACCGGTTCACCTTCCTGCCTAACACCGCCGGCTGTTTCACCGGTGAGGACGCGGTGCGGACCCTGCGGCTGGCGCGCGAGGCGGGGGGCTGGAACCTGGTCAAGCTGGAGGTGCTGTCGGACACCCCGCACCTGTATCCCGACATGCCGGAAACGGTGCGGGCGCTGGAGATGTTGGTCAAGGATGGCTTCGACGTCATGGTCTATTGCACCGATGACGTGGTCATGGCCCGCCATCTGGAAGAGGCCGGGGCCGCCGCCATCATGCCGGCCGCGGCTCCGATCGGCTCGGGCCTGGGAATTCAAAACAAGGTCAATATCCGTCTGATCGTCGAACAGGCGAAGGTGCCCGTGCTGGTCGATGCCGGGGTCGGCACAGCGTCGGATGCGACGATTGCCATGGAACTGGGCTGTGACGCCGTGCTGATGAACACCGCCATCGCGCAGGCAAAGGACCCCATCCTCATGGCCTCGGCCATGAAACACGCGGTGATCGCGGGTCGTGAAGCGTATCTGGCGGGGCGCATGCCCCAGCGACGCTACGCCAGCGCGTCCAGCCCCCTGTCGGGGCTGATCTAGGTCGTGGACACTCTACGGGACAGGCCCGCGCAAGGGTGCGCGGGCCTCCCGACGTTCAATTAGAACCGGGCGGTCAGACCGACCCGGAACGAGCGGGGTGCGCCCGGCGTGACGTTGTTGTTGGTGTGGGCCGAGGCGAAATAGTCCTCGTCGAACAGGTTCTCGACATTCAACTGAAGGTCGATGCTGTCATTCAGCGCATAGTAGAGAGCGCCGTCCACGCGCGTGTAGGCCGGCATCACCTGGGTGTTGTCGGCATTGGTGAAACGCTCACCCTCGTAGATCACGCCGGCACCCGCGCCGAAGCTCGGCGTGAAGTCGTAGCGCGTCCAGACCGAGAAGCTCTGCTCGGCAGTGTTGGCCAGGCGATTGCCCGCCAGCACCGTCGCCGATTGGTTGGCCGTGATTTCAGCCTCCAGCCAGGTGTAGGCCCCGATGATGGTCCACTGGTCGTTGATCCGGCCAGTGGCACCCAGCTCCAGCCCGCGGCTCCGCTGGCCATCGACGAGGATCGACTGGCCCGGATTTGCCGGATCGGGCACGACCACATTGGTGCGATCGAGCTGGAAGACGGCAGCCGTCAGGCTGAGGATCGGAGACACATCCCACTTGGCGCCGACTTCATAATTGTCGAACTGCTCCGGCTCGAAAGCAGAGTTGGCGACCGTCAGCGAGGTCAACTGCTCACCCGAGCGCGGCAGGAAGCTGCGCGAATAGCTGGCGTAGAAAGCCAGATTGTCCTGGGGCTTGAAGACCAGGCCAAGGCGCGGCGACCACAGGTCGTCCGAGCTGCTGAGGCGCGCGCCGGTGCGGCGGTTCAGGAAGTCGACCTCAAAACTGTCGTAGCGCAGTCCAACCAGGAGCTGGAGCTGTTCGGTCAGTTCGATCTGGTCCTGGACGTACAGGGCAAGGACTCGGGCCTGACCGTCGTTGCTGGCGTCCGTGGCGCTGGGCGTGAAGGTGATCGGGAGATTGATCGTCGGATTGGTCAACGGGACGGTGATCTGCGTGACGCCGCCAGGGAAATAGCCGGTTTCGCGCAGGTTCTCGGTATCCTGATGACCGAACTCGAAACCGGCCAGCAGGGTGTGCTCCACACCGCCCAGGCGGGTTTCATAGATCAGGTCCGTCTGGCTCAGCAGGTTGGTGCGATTGGTGGCGTTGTTGTAGGCCGAGATGGTGACCATCGTGCCGGCACCGTTCACCGCGCCGGGAAAGACGTTCTGATAGAACTTGTCATAGTCCGCGACCCGCGTGCGGTTGCGCACCGTCAGACCATTGCCGAATTCGTGCACGACGTGGGCACTGAAGGCATCGACGTCCGTGTCGGTCGGGCTCAGGGCCGGATCACCGAAGAAAACGCTCTGGTAGCCTTCCAGCGGCTCGGCTGGGTTGGCGCGCGTTCCTCCCGGATTGGCCGGCACGCCGCGGTCGGCGATGCGGCGATCCTCGAAATGTTCGTAGCCCAGCTCGATCAACGTGCCGGTGCTGGTGCGGAAGGCCGCCGTCGGATTGATGCCGAAGCGCTCGTAGGTGACGCCGTCGCGATAGCTGCCGGAGTCCTGATACAGGCCGACGACCCGCAGGGCCGCTGACGGGCTGAGTTCCAGGCTGTAATCGATCGTGCCCCGGAAGTGGTCGTCGGAGCCGGCTTCGAGGTGAAGCTCGTTTTCGTGGCCCCAACCCGCCTGACGGGTCACACGGTTGAGCAGGCCTCCCAGGCCGCCACGACCGAAGGCCATGGCGTTGGGCCCACGCAGAATCTCAACGCGGTCGATATTGTAGAGGTCGCGATAGTACTGGGTGTCGTCACGCAAGCCGTCGGTGAAATAGTCGGCCGTCGAGGTGTTCCCTCGGAAAACCAGCGCATCGCGGTTGCCTTCGCCCTGGGCGTAGCCGACGCCGGGAACGTAGCGGACGACATCTGCCATGCTTTGCAGAGCCAGGTCGTCGATCTGGTCACGGGTGACGACCGAGATAGCCTGGGGCGTATCGATCAATGCCGTGTCGGTGCGGGTCGCCGAGGTGGTGGCGTTGGCATTGTAGACGGGCGCGCGCTGGCCGCGGACCTCAACCGGGGCAACCTCGGTGGCGGGCTGGCTCTGATCGTCTGCCCCTGCGTCATAGGGCTGGGCCAGAACGGCCGAAGGCAGGGCGGTGGCCGCCAGGGCGAGGGCAAGGAACGACACGCGATTGAGGCTAGACATAGGGGTTTCCCGAAAAGGCAGAGGTTTCGGGCGCTCCCCTAGATGAGCCGCGAATGCTTCGCAATCAAATTGCGACCTAGTCGCAAGATTGAACGCGGATGTGGGCTATGCGCCACTCTGGGCCGCGTCGATGGCCGCCTGAAGGTCATCCGTGGAGCGGGCATTCACAAGCTCACCGTTGACGATGAAGGTCGGTGTTCCCGACAGGCCGATGTTGCGGGCCAGGGTCATGATGTCGGTCAGGTGCTGACTCGTCTCGGCGTTGGCGATGTCGGCGCGGGCGCGCGTCATGTCCACGCCGTTGGCGGCCAGAATGGCGTCCACGCTGGCCTGGTCGATGGTCTGGGCCGACATCAGGGCCTGGTGGACGGCGGGGTAGCGGCCCTGATGCCAGGCGGCCAGGGCGGCGCGCGCCGCATATTCGGACAACGGCTCATCGCGATCGAGGATCGGCCATTCCTTGAAGACGAAGCGAACGTCGGGATTGGCCTCCACCAGCTGCATGAACGGCTCGGCGACCTGTTTGCAGTAGGGGCATCGGTAGTCGAAGAACTGCACCACGGTGACGCGCGCGTTGTGCGGTCCGATGGCCGGATCACGCGGGTCCTGGTTCAGGGTCGTCAGATGCTGCGAGATCGCCGCACGGGCGGCCTGTTGAACGGCGGCACTTTCCTGTTGCTGGAGGCGGGTCGACGCCTCACGAAGGATCTCAGGATTGTTGAGCAGGGCCGATCGAACTGATTGGGTCATCCCGCCCGGCACGAACGGGCTCGCCGCCAAAATCAAGGCCACGAGAGACACCACGAGAGCCGCCCAGCCGGGGTTGAACCGGTCGAGCAGGCTGGTTTCGGATTTGGGTTCCGGCGGCGGTGTGTCCGTCATTCCATCTCTCTCAGTTCTGCTGGGACCGGTCGAGTTCCTCGAGATCCTCAAGGCTGGCCCCAGTGGCCAGAATAATATCGACAGCGCGGCGATAGGAGGCCGTTCCCGGTGTCAGCCGGGCCCTTGCAAACACAGCCGTGCGCTGGGCCTCTTCCATCTCGCGGATCGAGAAGTGGTATTCGGCCTGGGCCAGGCGAGCCTCTCCGTCATTGCCGGCCGTGCCGTAGGCCTGGGCCATCAGGAGGTAGGCAAAGGGATTGTCGCGCTCAAAGGTCAGGGACCGATGTAGCTCAGCGATGGCTTCATCCAGGCGGGCGGGATTATCTTGCGCGATAATCGCCTGGGCCAGGTTGACGCGCAGGAGGCCGGCCTCGGGTAGCAGCTCCACCGAACGACGATGGGCCGGCTCGGCTTCGGCGGGACGCCCGCCCTCGAACAGGACCTGACCCTTGAGCTCCCACAGGAAAGGGTTGTCGGGATGCTCTTCAAGCAGGGCGTCGATCTGGTTCAGGGCATCATCGATGTTTGAGGCGCGAAAGGCCGCGATCGCGCGCGCATAGCGAGCTTCATACGAGGTATCGGTTACCGGGTAACGCAATAGCGTATAGGCTGGTGCGTTCAGGAACGCATAGAGTTTGGCCTGCATCACACGGTGCTGGAACAGGGCTTCTTCGGTGTCGACCACGTCGTAATGGGCCTGGCCCTGGACGCGACGGCGCAGGCCGGCGATCCGGTCGCTGGACAGGGGGTGGCTGCGGAAGAAGGGAAAGCGCCGGTCGTTGGAGAACAATTCCTGATAACGGAACTCTTCAAAGAACTCGACGAGGCCCTGCCCCGAAACTCCGGCGGCTTCGAGGGCAGTGGCGGCGGCCTGATCAGCGGCGGCTTCCTGGCTACGCGAATAGGTCAGGGCGCTCAGGGTTCCAAAATAGTTGGAACTGCCGATCAGGGCGGCCCCCGCATCGGGGGCACCGGCCAGGGCCGCCAGAACACCGAGGCCCATCGTCAACAGGAACGGCTGCATGCCCGCCCGCTCGATGTCTCCTCGGATCGTGTGGCCGGCCGACAGATGGCCTGCCTCATGGGCCAGGACGCCCAGGAACTGGTTGGGCGTATCCGCCTCCAGGATCAGGCCGGTATGAAACCCCATCCGCTGGCCCTGTGTAGCAAACGCATTCAGCGTCGGGTCGTTGACCAGCAGGATGGTGACATTGTCTGGATCAAGCCCGGAGGCCTCCAGAATCGGGTCGGCCCCGTCCCGGATGATCAGTTCGATTTCTGTGTCCCGGATCAGGGACTGGGCCTGGGCGACGATAGGAGTCGCCGCCCAGAGCGTTGCCGCTGTGATTGCCGCAAGCCATCCGCGTCGGGATTGGGACATGTTGTCTCCTCCTTGGCTCGTGCTCGCGCCGCGACGTTGTCAGCGACCCAGCCGCCACCATCCCCGCTTGGGTTTTTCGGGCGGGGCGGTGATCTCGCCCTCAGCCAATGGCAATTCTGAGGCCACCGGTTCCGGCTCGATCTGGACCGTCTCGGCGACCTCGACGACCGTGACCGGCTCCTCGACAGGGGCCGGGACGGGTTCGGGGGCTGGTTCGGCTTCCACGACCTCCTCGATCGACGGCTCTGTGGTTTCCGCTTCGGCGACGGCTTCGTCTTCGGTTACCTCGGCGGCGACGACAGGCGCTTCGGCGTTGCGCGGCGACCTGCGGCGGACCCGCCGGCGACGGCCTTCGCTGGGCGCGGTCGCAACCGGCTCATTTTCAGCCGTTTCAGGTGCATCGGTCACAGCGTCGTCGTCTGCCGAAGCCACCGGCTCGGGGCGAGCCCTGGGCGCGCGTTCCAGCGGATCGAACCAGACATAGGGGTCTTCGAGAGAGGGCGTGCGACCCCGCACCCAAACGTAGGTGCCGTCACGACCGCCGTCGCCGTCGCGTCCGCGACGACCGCCCCGGCGACCTCGACGGCGGCGACGTGATCCGCCGTCCTCGTCGTCATCGTCGGAGGGAGCATCCGTCGCGACCTCGCTGTCGGCGACCGGGCCACCTTCGTTGCGACGGCCACCGCGGCGACGGCGCCGGCGGCGTCCACCACGTCCGCCGTCGCGATCTTCGGCGTCTTCGAGGGCCGCCAGAGACTGATCGTCGTCGGCATCTTCCTGGTCCTCGTCCAGGTCCTCGTCTTCCGGCTCATCGTCGGGGACGGATTCGTCGGCCTCGTCTTCGGGGCGGTAGGAAACGCGCTCCCGCGTGACGGCCGCCACGACCGGCGGCGGCGGCACTTCGATGTCGAGGCGCTGGATGGCCGTCTCACCATTGGCGAGGTGGTCATCAATCTGGACGGTCACGAACAGGCCGGCCACCGCGTGCAGGCGTGCCAGGGTGTCGCGCTTGTGATTGAGGATGTAGAGCGCCACGGCAGCGGGCGCGCGCAGGACAATGGCCCCTTCGCCCTTGCCGGCTTCGGCCTCTGCGGCCCGCATGGCCAGCAGCGCGCTGGATTCCGTCGAGCGGACACGCCCCGACCCGCCACAGTGTTCGCAGGTGTGGGTCACGCCCTCCAGCAGGCCCATGCGGCGGCGCTGGCGGCTGATTTCCATCAGGCCGAACTGGGAAATCTTGCCCATCTGGAGCCGGGCGCGGTCGCTTTCGAGCGCCGAGGCCAGAGCCTTCTCGACCGCCCGGTTGTTCTTCGACTCATCCATGTCGATGAAGTCGATGACGATCAGGCCGGCCAGGTCGCGCAGCCGCATCTGGCGGGCCGCTTCTTCGGCGGCCTCAAGATTGGTCTTGAGCGCCGTCGCCTCGATGTTGCGTTCCTTGGTCGCCTTGCCCGAGTTCACGTCGATGGCGACCAGGGCTTCGGTCTGGTTGACAACCAGATAGCCGCCGGACTTGAGCGGCACGGTCGGAGTCTGGAGCTGGGCCAGGACATCCTCGACCTTGTGCTTGACGAAGAGCGGCGTGGTGCCTTCGTAGAGCTGGACCTTCTTGGCCAGGGACGGTGACAGAACCCGCATGAAGTCGCGCGCCTCACGCCAGGCATCCTCACCTTCGACCTGGAGGCTCTCGAAGTCCTTGTCGAACATGTCGCGCACGGCCCGACGCACCAGGTCTTCTTCCTGATAGATCAGGCTTGGCGCATGGGAGTTGAGCGTCGTTTCGCGAATGTCTTCCCACAGACGCAGCAGATATTCGTAGTCGCGCTTGATCTCGGTCTTGGTCCGCTTGGCCCCCGCCGTGCGGATGATCAGGCCCATGCCATGCGGCACATCCAGGGACTGGGCGACGGCCTTCAGACGTTTGCGGTCCGTGGCGCTGGTGATCTTGCGCGAGATGCCGCCGCCCTTGCCGGTGTTGGGCATCAGCACGCAGTAGCGGCCGGCCAGCGACATGCGGGTGGTCAGGGCCGCGCCCTTGGCTCCGCGCTCTTCCTTGACGACCTGAACCAGCAGGATCTGGCGACGCCGGATGACCTCCTGAATCTTGTAGCGGCGCATCAGGCGACGGCGCAGCTTGGCCTCGTCGGCGGACAGGCCTTCATCGTTGTCGGCTTCGGCTTCGGCCTCGGCCTTTTCTTCCTCGGTTTCCGCTTCAGCCATGATGGCTTCGCGGTCGGCGACCGGGATTTGATAGTAGTCGGGATGGATTTCGTTGAAGGCCAGGAAGCCGTGCCGGTTCCCGCCGTATTCGACGAAGGCGGCCTGAAGGCTGGGTTCTACCCGTGTGACCTTGGCCAGATAGATGTTGCCGCGAAGTTGTTTACGATCGCGGCTTTCGAAATCGAAATCCTCAACTCGGCGGTCGTTGACGACGGCGACGCGGGTTTCCTCCGCATGGGCCGCGTCGATCAGCATGATTTTCGACATGGTGGTGGTTGTCTCCGGGGCGCGCCGAAGCCAGGCGTCCATCACGGACGCGGGCGGCTCGCCTGAATTGCAGGTTGGATGGCGCACACGCGATCAGGTCGCTGGAAGCGATCCCTGAAATCAGCCAGTTGGCGGCGGTGCGGCCCATGGGGTCGTGTCTCAGTCGGTCGCGCTGCAAGGCGCGGTGGGGGCGTATCGTCAGGGCCAAAAGACCGTCTGCGCGACACGCCGGGGGGTGCAGACCCTTGTAGTCGCTTCCCTTGGGTAAGGTAGCTGGGTCGGCTTCCCCCTTTTAGCAAGAGGCGACCTCGAAAAGAAAGGTGTCGTGTGAGGCGAATTTGTCCGCGGTCTTAACCCTTTTCCAGCCTCGCTCTGGCATGATTGGCGTCAAGCGTTTGGAGAAGCCGACGTGGGCGCGTTTGTGAGTAAGCTTTTCGGAAGTTCGCGACGGCTGGCCGTGGGCCTGACCGCGCTTGTGGCATTTGTTGTTGCGGCCTTCGCCGCAGGGCAAGGCCTCGCCGATGGCCCGCGCCAGGATGACGTCGTTCAAGTCCGCTTTGGCGGGGACGCCCAGCGGACCCGCGTGGTTGTCGAACTGACGCGTTCCGCCAGCGCCAGAATCGAACGGGGTGAAGCCCCGCCGGAATTGTCCGTGCTTCTGCCCGGCGTTGATGCGGGTGAGGGCCTGTCCGGCCCAGGAGCGGGCCTGGTCCGTAGTTACGAAATGTCAGCGCGCAGCAACGGGGCGCGTCTCCGGCTCAATCTGACCGGCTCGGCCGAGGTCAGCCGACGTTTCATCTTGCCTCCCGGCGATGGAGTGCGGGTGTATCGCTACGTCATCGATCTGGAAGCCCCGGGCGCGGCCCCGCGCGATGAGGCGCGCGCCGCACCGCCTCCGGTCGCCGAGCGCCGGCACCCGCAGCCACCGTCGCGCCAGATCATTGTCATTGATGCCGGTCACGGCGGAACGGACCCGGGCGCCCTGGGGGCCAACCACCACGAGCGCGAGCTGACCCTCGCGGCGGCGCTGGAGCTGCGCCGGCAGCTGGAAGCAACGGGTCGTTACCGCGTGGTGATGACGCGCTCGACCGATGTGCTGGTCCCGCATGCGCGCCGGGTCGCGATTGCGCGCGATGCCGGAGCCGATCTGTTCATTTCCCTGCATGCTGATTCGAGCCAGAACCCGGCGACGCGGGGGGCCAGTGTCTATACCTTGTCTGACCGGGGGGCTGACCGTGCCGCCCGTCAGGCCCTGGGCGGCGGGCCTTACGGCGGCATCGACCTTCCGGCGGGTGATCCTGCCGTGCGCCGCGTTCTTCTGGACCTGACCCAGCGGGCGACGATGAATCGGTCATCGGTATTCGCCGGAGCCCTGCTCAACCAGCTCGGCACCGAAGCGCCCCTGTTGCAGCGTAGCCATCGTGATGAGAACCTGGCGGTCCTGCTGGCCCCGGACGTTCCGGCGGTGTTGCTGGAGATGGGGTTCATCACCAACAGCGAAGACGCTGCGTTCATGGGAAACCAGGACGGTCGGCGTCGATTGATGGGGGCTGTGGTGCGGGCGATTGATGCCTATTTCCAGCCCGGTCCGACCGCGATTGGCGCGGCTTTGCCCTAAGGCACCTTCCCCCCGGCGACGGCTCCGGCTAAATCCACCTGTGCGGCCCGCGCAGCGGCCGGGCCAGGGAGTTTGACGTGCAGACAGCCGAGCGTTGGTTTGTCATGGTCGGGATCGGTATCCTCGGCTTTGTGGCGCTCGCCGGCATGGTCGTGGCGCTGTACACGGCCTATCTGTTCCATGATCTGCCCGATGCGGGCGAGTTGGCGGACTACCGCCCGCCGACGGCCACGCGCGTCTATGCCTGGGATGGAACCCTGATCGGTGAATTCTCGGAAGAGCGCCGAATCTTCGTGCCTTACCGCGAGATTCCGCCTGTCGTGATTCAGGCGTTCCTGGCGGCGGAAGACAAACACTTCTTCCAGCACGGCGGGATTGATGTCGCGGGCTTTGGCCGGGCGATGGCCAACAATGTGATCAACCTGGCACAGGGCCGCCGACTGGAAGGCGGCTCGACCATCACCCAGCAGGTTGCCAAGAATGTCCTGCTGACCAGCGACACGACCATCGGGCGGAAGGTTCGTGAGGCGATTCTGGCGCAACGCCTGGAATCGGTGCTGACCAAGGAACAGATCCTCGAACTGTATCTGAACGAGATCTTCCTGGGCTATCGGTCCTATGGCGTGGCCGCCGCCGCTTACAACTATTTCGGCAAGTCGCTGGACGAACTGACGCCGGCCGAAGCGGCCTTCCTGGCGGCGCTGCCGAAGGGTCCGAACAACTATCACCCGCGGGAAGAAACGCAGGCTGCCGTTGGCCGCCGGAACTGGATCCTGGGCCAGATGACCGAGCAGGGCTGGCTGACCGAGGCCCAGCGCCAGGAGGCGGCGGCCGCGCCGCTGATCGTTCGCGATGCGCCGGTGCGGGCGGAGTATCAGGACGCCGACTATTTCGTCGAAGAGGCTCGCCGGATTGCCCTGCGGACGTGGGGGCAGGACGTCAATCGGGGTGGTTACTACATGCGGACCACACTGGACCCACGGCTCCAGTCGATGGCTCGCGATTCCCTCATGCGCGGGTTGGAAACCTATGACCGGCGACACGGCTGGCGCGGGGCCTGGGGACAGACCGAAATCAACGACGGCTGGCAGGCGAGGGCCTCGGCCGAAAGCCCGCCGTCGGAACGCCGGGCCTGGCAGGCGGCGGTTGTCGAGTCCGTCTCAGGCAATACGGTCCGTATTCTGCTGGCCTCGGATGGCTCGGAGGCCGGGCTTCTGGCGTCAGACGCGGCCTGGGCCAATGCCGGGGCGGGGCTGTCGCGCGGGGATCTGATTTTCGTTGAGCCGCTGGACAGCGGCAGCTACGGCCTGCGACAGATACCCGAGGTGAACGGCGCGCTGGTGGCGATCGAGCCTTGGTCGGGCCGGGTCGTGGCCATGGTCGGCGGCTATTCCTATTCGTTGTCGAGCTTCAACCGGGCCACGCAGGCGATGCGCCAGCCGGGATCGGCCTTCAAGCCCTTCGTCTATGCCACGGCCCTTGAGACAGACTTTACGCCGACCTCGATCATCGTCGACGGGCCGATCACCCTGGTGGGTGCCGGTGGTCAGCGGTGGAGCCCCCAGAACTACAGCCGTCGCTATTATGGCCCAACCACCCTGCGCCGGGGTCTGGAGCTGTCGCGAAATGCGATGACGGTGCGTCTGGCCCAAAGGATCGGCATGGAGCGGGTGCGCGATGACGCCATTCGCTACGGCGTCGTCGATGAGATGGAGCCGGTTCTGTCGATGGCGCTGGGGGCTGGTGAAACGACAGCCCTGCGTCTGACGGGGGCCTATGCGGCCTTTGCCAACGGGGGGCGGCGCGTGCGCCCGCACCTGATCGAGCTGGTTCAGAACCGCAACGGCCAGACGATCTGGAGCGCCGAAAACAACATCGATCCGACCCGGTCATGTCCAACCTGCGAACGCAATTTTGATGGGCGCGAGAGCCCGCGCCTGCCGGCTCGTGGCGAGCAGGTCATGGACCCGATCACGGCCTATCAGATCACCTCCATGCTGGAAGGTGTCGTCCAGCGGGGAACGGCCACCTCGGCCCGCGTGCTGGGCCGGCCGGTCGCCGGCAAGACCGGGACGACCAACAACTATCGGTCAGCCTGGTTCGTCGGCTACACGCCGGACCTGATCGTGGGCGTCTTCATCGGCTTTGACGACAACCGCTCGCTCGGTTCCGGCGAAGCCGGCGGCGTGACCGCGGTGCCGATCTTTGTCGACTTCATGCAGGAAGCGATGCGCGGCCGTCCCGTGCTTCAGTTCACCCGTCCGCAAAATGCCATCTGGCGCAATGTGAACGGGATCGAGGAAGCCTTCCGTCCGGGCTCGGAAGCCTTGCGCCGGCAGCTTGAAGAGGAAGAGGTGGCTCGTCCGGTCGCGACCGGCGAGCGTCCGACCTATGCCCCGGTCGACGGTGTTCCCTATAATCCCGGACCGCGCGTGCCGCCCGATGAGCTGCCGACGCCACCGCCGGATGTGGCACCGCCGCCGAGAACCCCGCCGCCTGAAGACCTGAGCGGGCTGTACTGACGTTACCCGGTCTTTCCGTTTTAGCCGCGATGGCCTATCTGACGGCCCTTCGGCGATGCGGATCGCCATGAATGACGTGTCACTGAGAGATTGACCATGCGACTGGATGTCGAGGCCATGTCGGCCGACATCGAGCAGAGCCTTGCTCTGCTCAGGAGGCGACTTTGACTGGGAGCCGGCCCTTCGAAAACTCGATGAGCTGAACGCTCGGGTCGAGGACCCGACGCTGTGGGACAACCCCGACGAGGCCCAGGCCGTCAGTCGCGAGCGTGCCCGCCTTGAAGGCCAGATCAACGGCGTAAAGCAGATGCAGACCGGCCTGGAAGAGGCCGTGATGCTATCCGAGATGGCGGACGAAGAAGGCGATGAGGCGGCCCTTGAGGACGCGCGTGTCCAGCTTCGGTCGATCAAGGAGCGCGCCGCCCGGGCCGAGCTGGAGGCCCTGCTGTCCGGTGAGGCCGACGGCAATGACGCCTATCTCGAAGTCAATGCCGGGGCGGGGGGAACCGAGTCCTGCGACTGGGCCGGGATGCTCCTGCGCATGTACACGCGCTGGGCCAAGGCGCATGGCTATGAGGTCGAGATCGAGGCCGAGGAAGACGGCGATCAGGCCGGTATCAAGTCCGCGACCATCCTCGTGACCGGCCCCAATGCCTATGGCTGGCTCAAGTCGGAATCGGGCGTGCACCGGCTGGTTCGGATCAGCCCCTATGACGCGGCAGCCAAGCGCCATACGTCGTTCGCCTCGGTCGGCGTGTCGCCGGTGGTGGATGACACCATCGAAATCGATATCAATCCGGCGGATGTCCGAACCGACACCTACCGGGCATCAGGATCGGGCGGTCAGCACGTCAACAAGACGGACTCGGCGGTACGCCTGACGCACATTCCGACCAATACGGTGGTGGCCTGTCAGGCCGGACGATCCCAGCACCAGAACCGCGAACAGGCCTGGAAGATGCTGCGGGCGCGCCTGTACGAACTGGAACTGCAAAGGCGCGAGGCCGCCGCCCAGGCCCTGGCCGACGCCAAGACGGACATCGGATGGGGCCACCAGATCCGGTCCTACGTCCTGCAGCCGTATCAGATGGTCAAGGATCTGCGCACCGAGGTCGAGACGTCGGATACCCAGGGGGTTCTGGACGGCGACCTGGACGCCTTCATGGGTGCAGCCCTGGCCCAGCGTGTCGGCGCGACGCGCGGGGAAACCGTCGAGGAATAGAAAAAGGGCGGAGCCTTTGCAGGCTCCGCCCCGGTTCGTGGCCGAAAGAGAATTTAGACCGTGGGCTTGAGGTTAACGACCTCGCCCTGGACCGCCGGAGCGGCGGGGGCCGCCGCCGGTGCCGCCGCCGGTGCGGCAGCCGGACGGGCCGGAGCCGCAGCCTGACCCGGACGGCTCTGGAGGCAGCGTCCCTGGAAATAGGCACCGACTTCGATGGCCAGCTGTTCGTGGTTGATGTCCCCATCGACGTAGGCGGTCGACATCAGCTTGACGGCCTTGCCGTTGACGGCCCCGACGACACGTCCTTTGACGTCGACGTTGTCCGCCTGGACGGTGCCTTCGACCGAGCCGGTATCACCGACGATCAGACGATTGACGCGGACATCACCCTTGACCTGACCGTCGATGGTCAGTTCGCCATCACCCGAGATGTTGCCTTCGAACACCAGGTCCCGAGCCAGGACCGAGGCCCCGCGCGCCGGGGCCGGCGGTGCCACGGGCTCTGCAGCCGGGGCGGCGGCGACCTGGGCGGTCGCAGCACCGTTCTGTTGTCCCGGAGACGGCAGATCAGGCAGCGGTGGGACCGGAACGTCGGAACGCGACTTGGGCTGCGGCGGATTATTCTTCGGCTTGTTGAACATAGTCTCCGGCTCTCATGAAACGGGCGGGGTTTTGGGGACGGCCATCGACCCACACCTCATAGTGAAGATGTACGCCGGTTGAGCGGCCGGTCGAGCCCATCGCGCCGATGCGCTGACCGATACCGACCCGTTGGCCGACGGCGACGTTGAAGCCTTGCAGGTGCGCATAGCGGGTTTTGAACCCGCCGCCATGGTCGATCTCGACTGTGTTGCCGTAGCCATTGCGGACACCTGCGAAGGACACCACCCCAGGCGCGGTTGCCCGGATCGGCGTCATGTAGGGTCCTGCAAAATCCTGACCACGATGAACGGCCGGGCGACCACTGAATGGATCGAACCGAACACCGAAGCTGGAGGTCTGACGCACGCCCGTTGCGGGGCGCCCGAACGGCAGGCGCTCGGCGGTATCAGCGAGGGTTCTCATCTCCGAGAGATCGTCAGCCGCCGCCTGGATACGGGCCGCAAAGGCTTCATCTACATCGAGAATTGTTGCCAGAGCCTCGGGGTCGTTGGCCTCGACCAGAGGCCCGCCCAGTGAATCCGGTGACCCCGCATAGGCAGCCGGGTTCAGGCCGGCCAGACGGAAGGCGAGGCGCAGGCGCTCGGCCCGGCTATCGGCGAAGGTCTGGGCTCTCGAGATGAGACGCTCCTGATCCATCTGTACCGAAACGAGACGGGCGACCGGGGCCTGATCGGGGTCCTGGGATACGGTGGGACGCAGGGCCTCTTCGGCACCATCGACGCCCCGGAACAGGGTCATCACCTGGGTGAGGGCGGCGTGGCGACGCTCGACCGTATGGGCCAGGTCGTCGATCGAGCCGGAGGTCGCCGTCATGCGCGCCACCGCGCTGTCGAGACGCGCCTGGAGGTCGGCATTCATGCGTTCTGCGGAGGCCCGGGCCCGATGCACGTCACGCTCGGCGGTGAAGGTGGTGACGGCACCCCACACGGTGCCGGCCGTGGTGAAGAGGCACCAGGCCCCCAAAACGGCCACGCCGCAGGCCATCAGAATCTGTTTTCGGGGGGTCAGGACGCGACCGGTGATTTCACCGTCAGGGGTGCGGACGAACACGTGCCGCTCAGGAAACCGGCGTTCGAAGAACCGGCGTATTCTGCCCTTGGTACGCTTGACCATTACTCTACCACCCCCATACCCGTGCGAAGACATATGCAGCAAGTAGCCGCAAGTGCGCAAGGGTGTTCACCGTTTGTTAACCACGATGACGGCGTGCAAACTCGCTCAGGTTAGCTTGCCTGGGATTTCTCGCCTACGAGGGGAATGAGCAACGAATCTAGACGGAATCGATGAAATCGACGTTTCGGATCGTATTCGAAGAGAAACGACCCCTTGGATACAAGATTAAAGGTTCATCTATCTAGATTTTCCACAGGCGTGTGGCGGCTTCCAGAACCTCGGCCGCATGGCCCTTGACCGAGACCTTTCGCCACACCCTGGCCAGCCGGCCATCCGGCCCGACGAGGGCCGTCACGCGCTCGATGCCCATGTAGGTCCGGCCATAGAGCTGCTTTTGGACCCAGACGCCCCAGGCCTCTGTCACCGTTCCGGTCTCATCAGAGCCGAGCAGGACGGTCAGGCCGTGTTTGGTCCGGAACCGGGCCAGCTTCTTCACCGGGTCGCGCGAAACGCCGATCACCTGGACGCCCAGCTTTTCAAAGTCAGATTTGAGGGCGGAGAAATCCTGGCTCTCGACCGTGCAGCCGGGTGTGTCGGCCTTGGGATAGAAGAAGACCACCACGGGGCCGCCGGCGCGCGCCAGATCGAACTGGCTGCCATCGTCGGTCGGGAGGTCGAGGGCGGGGGCTTTCTGGCCGTCGGTCAATTCGGTCATCAGACGGGCCTCACCAGAACGATCTTTTTCTTTCCGGCCCCTAATTTGAGCACGCCGTCACCCGTCAGGTCGGCCTCGGTCAGGAGTTGGGCTCCATCAGCGATCGGGGCGTCGTTCAGGCGCAAGCCTCCGCCCTGGGCCAGCCGCCGGGCCTCTCCGTTGGACTGGGTCAGGCCAGCCTTGGTGGTGACGGCGGCGATCATGGCCCCGATGACCTCATCACGCGGCAGTTCGACTGTGGGCAGGTCAGCCGAAAGCTGGCCCTTTTCGAAGGCGCTCTCGGCAGCCGCGCGAGCCGTCGCCGCGGCTTCGGCCCCGTGGAGCATGGTCGTGGCCGCGTCGGCCAGCGCCTTTTTGGCGTCATTGATGCCGGCCCCCTCAAGGGCTTCCAGCGCCGCGATCTCGTTCAACGGAAGGTCGGTGAACAGGCGCAGGAACCGACCGACATCAGCATCGTCGGCGTTGCGCCAGAACTGCCAGTAGTCATAGGGGCTTAAGCTCTCGGCGTTCAGCCAGATGGCCCCTTGCGCCGTCTTGCCCATCTTGCCGCCCGAGGCCGTGGTCAGCAGCGGGGTGGTCAGGCCAAAGGCGGATTTCTGATCGACCCGCCGCACCAGATCGACACCCGAGGTGATGTTGCCCCACTGATCCGAGCCGCCCATTTGCAGGGTGACATTCTGGCGGCGGTTCAGTTCGAGGAAATCGACCGACTGCATGAGCATGTAATTGAATTCGAGGAAGGTCATCGGTTCCTCGCGTTCCAGGCGGATGCGCACGGAATCGAAGGCCAGCATCCGGTTGACCGTGAAGTGCGTGCCGTAGTCGCGCAGGAACTGGACGTAGCCGTAGGTCGACAGCCAGTCGTCATTGTCGATCATCACAGCGTCGGTCGGCCCGTCGCCGAAGGTCAGGAAGCGTTCGAACACCGTCTTGATCGAGGCGATGTTGGCCTGAATGGTCTCATCCGTCAGTTGCGGGCGCGAGGCGTCCTTGCCGGTCGGATCGCCGACCTTGGTGGTGCCGCCGCCCATGATGACGACGGGGCGGTGGCCGGCTTGCTGGAGCCGACGCAGCATCATGATCTGGATCAGCGACCCGACGTGCAGGCTGGGCGCAGTGGCGTCAAAGCCGATGTAGGCCGAGACAATGCCGGTCGATGCCGCCTCATCCAGCTCGGCCGGATGGGTGATCTGGTGGATGTAGCCACGGGCCTGAAGGGTTTTCAGGAAGTCGGACTTGAAATCTGGTTCGGTCTTTGGGGAGGTCATGTCGGCTCCGTTAGCAGGGAAGCCGGCGTCCGTCAGGTGGGGAATGCGCCGGCAAATGCGGCGCAGGGATTCGCGGGCCGCTCGCTAGATCAGCGAGGGATAATAAAGGCGAGCGAGGGGCCGGGGATGGAACATAGGTTCGGTTTGGTGCGCCGGTGGGTTAGAGTCAATGTCAGTCTGGTCGGTCTTGCGCGCCGTGCCAGACTTCAAGAATCTGGACCACATCAGCCTTCACCCGGTACCGGATGACAAATGGCCAGACCAGCGGAAGTTCGCGCCTTCCCCGCCCAATGTCGCGCCCACGCAAGGGAAAATCCTCCAGGCCATCTCCTGCTTCGATGAGGCTGCTAGCCAGCCGCTGTGCGGCGAGGGGGCGTGTCGTGCAACCCAGGCTGCGGCGGCTTCGACATCCGCCAGCGCCCGGTCTGTCCAGACTACTTGCGCCAAGAGAAGGGCGTTGGCGTCTGATCAGGCGTGCCAAGGGATTTGAGCCACGCCCTGACGCGGGCGTGTGGAACGACCCGCCCGGCGTCTGCGTCAGCTTCCGCCTCTTGCAGGGCGCGCTCGTCCGCATCGGCGGATACGTCGTCCAGAATGTGCGGGCGCGGCTGGGACATGTGCTCATCATAGAACGGATGAGGCATGATTTCATCTCCGCAGTTATAGAAGCCCTATGGTGGCCCGTCTGATTCCGCATCCGTCGTCACTGAGGGTCGCCGTTACGGTCATCGAAGTGCTGCACGAGCGGCGCGGGGACTGGCTATGGTTGCGCTTCGTGGTCGAAGGTAATCCCAATACATTGGCGTGGCCGCCTGAGAGTTCCGGACGAGCGGATGGCCTATGGAAGACGACCTGCTTTGAAGCCTTCGTCGCGACGGGGTCGGGCTACGTCGAGTTCAATCTGTCGCCGTCAGGACAGTGGGCTTCCTATGCGTTCGACGACTATCGTGCGGCGATGCGACCCGCAGAGGTCACGGCATCTGTCCTGGGCCTGGATGCGGGCGAGGACTATGTCGCCCTTGAGGCCGAGATCGAACTCCCCCCCGGCGCGCGCCGCCTCGGCCTCTCCGCCGTGATTGAAACCACTGACGGCGCGATCTCCTATTGGGCCTTGGCGCATCCTTCGGATAAGCCGGACTTTCACCATCCCGACTCGTTCGTTCTGGAGCTGCCATGAAGTTCGGCATTGATCGCCTGCTTGCCGAGCCTGAGCTGCGCGCGGCGTTGAAGGGGAAACGGGTCGCGCTGCTGGGGCATCCGGCGTCGGTGACGGCGGACCTGACCCATTCGATGGACGCGCTGGCGGCGTGCCCGGACATAAATCTTACAGCTGCCTTCGGCCCCCAGCATGGGATGAAGGGCGATCTCCAGGACAATATGATGGAGACCGAGGACGAGACCGATCCGGTCCACGGTATTCCGGTCTTCAGCCTCTATGGCGAGGTGCGCCGACCGAGCGGCCAGTCGATGGGGACGTTCGACGTTCTGCTGGTCGATCTGCAGGATCTGGGCTGTCGCATCTACACCTTCGTAACGACGCTTCTGTATGTGCTGGAGGCCGCCGCCGAGCATGGCAAGGAAGTCTGGGTTCTGGACCGTCCCAATCCGGCGGGGCGACCGGTTGAGGGGACGATCCTGAGACCCGGCTGGGAGAGTTTCGTCGGGGCCGGGCCAATGCCGATGCGCCATGGCATGACCCTGGGCGAAATGGGGCATTGGTTCATCGACCACTTCAAGCTGGATGTGGCCTATCGGGTCATCGAGATGGAGGGCTATGACCCGAATGCCGGGCCGGGATACGGCTGGCCGCTCAATGAGCGGGTCTGGATCAACCCCAGCCCCAATGCGCCGAACCTGTTCATGGCGCGCGCCTATGCCGGGACAGTGATGCTGGAGGGGACGACCCTATCGGAGGGGCGGGGGTCGACCCGCCCGCTGGAGCTGTTCGGGGCGCCCGATATCGACGCGCGGGCGGTCATCTCAGAGATGCAGCGGCTGGCACCCCAGTGGCTGGGCGGGTGTGTGCTGAGGGACTGCTGGATCCTGCCGACCTTCCACAAGCACGCCGGCCAGCTGTGTTCGACGGTTCAGATCCACACCGAGGGGCCGGTCTATGACCATCTGGCCTTCCAGCCCTGGCGGGTTCAGGCTCTGGGCTTCAAGGCGATCCGCAGCCTCTATCCCGACTACGATCTGTGGCGGGATTTCCCGTATGAGTATGCCTTCGGCAAGCTGCCGATTGATGTGATCAATGGGTCGCCGGTCCTGAGGGAATGGGTCGATGATGCCGGTGCTGGCGCAAACGATCTTGACGCTGTGGCGACGCCCGACGAGACGGCCTGGGCCGAGATTCGTCAGCCGTTCCTGATCTATTGATGGCGCGCCGGCGGTGTGCCGGGGACGATCACGGACACCGGAAAGCGTGAATCTGCACTGTGAAAACACAGTGCAAAAGGTGCAAAAGGTGCAGAAACCTGGACGCACTTGTGAGGGCCGGCTGGGAAGCTGTGTGATTGATCCCCTCTGGGTTTGAGCCTCCTTGGGCGTCGGCACCTGTTACGTCCATGACACATGATAGGGCCGTCTGAAGGGTGCGGGGACGAATGACGCGTCAGATCAGCTCGCGCTGTTCGATCAAGGCCCGGACTGGCCCTGCAGAATCAGTGGGGTAAAATCGGCGCGGATCGGTGACGAAGGCGTACCAATACAGAGATCTACCGGTCGGACGTGCGGGTATGGAGCCGACGTTTCGGCGACGCGGCTCCGGGTCAGCCTGCATCCGGCGCGCGATAGGGATAGGTCCACCGAGCGACGGATTGATCTGGCCGAGTCTCCAACAACACCAGCATCGCCAATCGTTGGGGACTGTGGCCCAAGCTCGGGATCGTCGACGAATGGAGGCTGGTCATTAGCGTCTGATCGCAGATCGAAGCCGACACATCTTCAAGGCTCGCCGCGTCCGCCACCAAGGCGCGCACCAGATAGAAGGTCATGGGCCGCTCATCGAGGGCGTCTCGCCGACCCGTCAGCGCAACGAGCTTCTGCTCGTCCGCCATGCTCCAGCTTCCCTGGCGCTGCTCGTAGGCCCGGCTCCTTTGTGCCGTAAGAACGGCAATGGCGTCTGTCAGTACCCGCTCGGCCAGATTACCCGAGGCTTCATCGCTTTGGAGAACGAGAAGACTAGCAGATTCTTGATCGGTCAGGGCAATCAAAGACGCGTCATCGAGGCGGTCGGCAGCCGACAAAGCCATGCTGAGCTCCGGTATGAACAGCTGCTCGTCAGGAACCGGTACGCAACGTTCAATTGGAACGCCGGAATGTTCCCAGGCATCCGCGGACGACCCGATAGCCCAAAGCGGAGTGGCTGCCGCTGGGATTGCTGAGCCCGCGACCAGCAGTGCGATGAACCCGCAACACAAACGGGCCTGTCGACTCATCAACCCCACGGGACGGAGCCTCCTTGCGTTGCTGATAATCTAAGCCGCATTCCCGTCACCGTCTACTCGAAGGTCCGGCTGCTCAGATCAGCTCGCGCTGTTTGATCTGGGCCCGGATAGGGGCGAAGGATCGGCGGTGGATCGGGCAGGGGCCGAGCCTTTGCAGGGCCGCCACATGCACCGGCGCATGATAACCCTTGTGGCCCGCGAAGCCGTAGCCGGGCCATTGGGCGTCGGCTTCGACCATCAGCCGGTCGCGCGCCTGTTTGGCCAGGATGGAGGCGGCGGCGATGGAGGCCGAGCGGCTGTCGCCCTTGACCACCGGCTCCATCGCGCAGGGCAGTTTGAAGCGGTAGTTGCCGTCCACGAGGGCGAAGGCGGGCTGCACCGCCAGGCCCTCGACGGCGCGGCGCATGGCCAGTCCGGTGGCCTGAAGGATGTTCAGTTCGTCGATCTCCTCCACCGTGGCGAAGGCCACGGACCAGGCGACGGCGCGGGCCTTGATCTCGGCCTCCAGGGCGATGCGGCGCGCCTCGGTCAGCTTCTTGGAATCGTTCAGGCCCTCGGGGAGGTCGTCAGGATTCAGGATCACGGCGGCGGCAGACACCGGCCCCGCCCACGGCCCGCGACCGGCCTCGTCCACACCGCAGACGGGGGCGGGGTGGAGGGATTCGAGGGAGAGGTCGGGGGTCATTGTCCTTCTCCCCTCGGGGGAGAAGGTGGCTCAGCGATAGCTGAGACGGTTGAGGGGGCTGGTTGTTCCGGGTTGGCTATCCGAAGACCGTGGAGCGGAGAGAACCCCCTCAACCGACCCGCTTCGCGGCCCACCTTCTCCCCCGAGGGGAGAAGGAGACTCACCGCACCAACCCCTTCACTTCCTCATGCCGGAAGCACGGCGTGACGTGGTCGTTCACCATCCCGACCGCCTGCATGAAGGCGTAGACGATGACAGGTCCGCAGAATTTGAAGCCGCGCGCCTTCAAGGCCTTGGACATGGCCTCGGCTTCGGGCGTCTGGGTCGGGACCTCGGCCAATGACCCCCACCGGTTCTGGATCGGCTGGCCGTCGACGAAGCTCCACAGCCAGGCGGAGAAGTCCTCGCCATTGTCCGTCATTTCGCACCAGATCTTCGCCCCGGCGATGGCCGCGTCGATCTTGGCGTTGGATCGCACGATGCCGGCATCCGCCATCAGGCGGGCGCGGTCCTCGGGGCCATAGGTGGCGACCTTCCTCGGATCGAAGCCGTCGAAGGCCGCTCGAAACGCTTCACGCTTTCTGAGGATGGTGATCCAGGCCAGCCCGGCCTGAAACCCGTCCAGCACCAGCTTTTCCCACAGGGCGCGACTGTCATGCTCGGGCACGCCCCAGTCGGTGTCGTGATAGGCCACATACAGCGGGTCGGTCCCGCACCATCCGCAACGCGATTCGGTCATGGGAGCATCTTACCGTCCCCCGGACGTGGAGCGATGCCCGCAGCCTCTTCTTCGTCATCCTTGTCTGTTGACGAGAGCGAAGCGTAGATAGCCGCTTCGCCTTGCGAACGCCTTGCCCTGACGCCACTTTCCGCGCAGTGAAACGCGAACGCTCAGGAATGTCGCTGTGACTGCACCCAACGCCCAGATCCGTATCGAAACTGCTCGACCCGTCGTCATCGGCGGCGGCGAGAAACTGGCCTTCATCGCCGGCCCCTGCCAGATGGAAAGCCGCCAGCACGCGCTGGAGACGGCCGGTGCCCTGCGCGAGATCGCCGACCGGCTCGGCGTCGGACTGATCTACAAGACCAGCTATGACAAGGCGAACCGTACATCGGCCAATGCGGCGCGTGGGATCGGGCTGAAGGACGCTCTGCCGATCTTTGCGGAAATCCGCGAGGTCACAGGGATGCCGACCCTGACGGATGTGCACGAGGTCGAACATTGTGCGCCGGTGGCCGAGGCCGTCGATGTGATCCAGATCCCGGCCTTCCTCAGCCGCCAGACCGACCTGTTGATTGCCGCGGCCCAGACGGGTCGCGTGGTCAATATCAAGAAGGGGCAGTTCCTGGCCCCCTGGGACATGAAGAACGTCATCGCCAAGGTGACGGGGGCCGGCAATCCCAATGTCATGGCCTGTGAGCGCGGCGTCTCGTTCGGCTACAACACCCTGGTGTCCGACATGCGGGCCTTGCCGGTGCTGAAGGAGATCGGCTGCCCGGTGGTGTTCGATGCCACCCATTCCGTCCAGCAGCCAGGCGGGCAGGGGACGTCGTCGGGTGGACAGCGCGAGTTTGTGCCCATCCTGGCGCGGGCCGCCGTCGCTGTGGGCGTCGATGCCGTGTTCATCGAGACGCATCCCGACCCTGACCACGCCCCATCCGATGGGCCGAACATGGTGCCCCTGGATCAGTTCGAGGCCCTGGCGGCCGAACTGCTCGAATATGACGCCCTGACCAAGCGACGTCAGGCGGCCTGATCCCAGCCATGGCGCGCGTCCGGCTTTCCTGTTGCATCATCGCCTTCAATGAGGCCGACCGTCTGGCTCGGTGCATTGAAGCCGTGCGCGACATCGCCGACGAGATCGTCGTGGTCGATTCCGGCTCGACGGACGGGACGGTGGACCTGGCCCGGTCACTGGGCGCTCAGGTCTTTCAGCGGGCCTGGGACGGCTATGGCCCGCAGAAGCGGTTTGCCGAGGAATGCGCGCGCTTCGACTGGATCCTGAACCTGGACGCCGATGAGGTGGTGACGCCCGCCCTGGCCAATGAGATCAGGACCCTGTTGTCGATCGCCCAGCCGCCCTTGCCGGCTTATCGAATCCGAATGCCGACGGTGTTTCCGGGGGCCACGCGGCCCCGGCTCTGGGCCGAGAGTCACAACTATGTGCGCCTGTATGACCGCCGCAAGGTGAGGTTCCGCGAGAGCCTGGTCCACGACACCGTCGACACCAAACATGAGCCGGTCGGCCAGCTCGAAAACGTGGCCCTGCACTATTCGAACCGCTCGATTGAACACGTCCGCCAGAAGCTGGATCGCTATACTCAGCTGCAGGCCAAGGAGCTGCGTAAATCGCCGCTGGCGATCTATCTGCGGCTGCCGTTCGAATATCCTCTGGTCTTCTTCCGGTACTACATCCTGAGGCGGAATTTCACCGGCGGGATGTTCGGCCTGCAGTCCAGCCATATCGCCGCCGAGATGCGGGTCCGGCGCCTGCTACGCATCCTCAAGGCCCAGGGCGAGGCGGCGCGGACATGAGCAGTGACGTGACCCTGGTCCTGACCTCGTGCGGGCGGTTCGATCTGCTGGAGAAGACGCTCGAAAGCCTTGAGGCGGCGGAGCCGAACGGCTTTGCCCACCGGATCATCATCGAGGATTCCGGCGATGCCTCAATGGCCGCGCGGATTACCAAGCGTTTCCCGGACTATGAGCTGATCTTCAATCAGCCGAACATCGGGCAGATGCGCGCGATCGACCGCGCCTATGCCGCGGTGCGAACGCCCTATGTCTTTCATTGCGAGGACGACTGGCGATTTGAGCCTGAACCGTTCCTCGACCCATGCCGTGAGGTGCTGGAGAACAATCCGACGATCAGCGTCGCCTGTGTCCGCAAGCCGGCTGAACTGCACCCGAAGTATCAGACCCGTCTGACCCCGCTGTCGGACGGTGTGGCCGTGATGCCGCCCGACGCCCACCCCGAGTGGTTCGGCTATTCCTTCAATCCCAGCCTGGTCCGGCTGGAGAGCTGGCAGACCTATGGGCCATTCGCGGAGCACGGCTCGGAGGAGGTGCTGTCCTACCGGCTCAAGAAGGATGGATTCACCGTTGCCTTTCTGACGCCCGGCTCGGCCGAACATATCGGCGGCGACGCCCATGTCGAAGACCCGTTCCGAAAGGCCCGCGCCAAGGGGTTCTGGCCCAAACTTCAGCGGTCCATCGACAAGCGTGTGACGCGCCTGAAGCGGCGTTTGGGGGTGGACTAGCGTGTCGCGTGACAACCCGACCCTGGGCGAAAAGATCAGCTGGCGCATCGAGGCGATCGGCTATGATCTGGTGGTGTTGTTGTTGCGCGCCCTGCCGGTGGACTGGGCCTCGGCCTTCGGAGGCTGGCTGTTTCGGACCATCGGCCCGCTGACCCCGGTGAACCGGACGGCCTCGGACAACCTGCGGCTGGCCTTTCCCAAGCTGAGTGAGCGCGAGCACGCCCGCCTGCTCAACGCCCAATGGGACAATGTCGGGCGAACCTTTGCCGAATTCCCGCTGATGGACCGGATTCGTCCCGGCACAGGCCGCGTCGAGGTTATCAATGGCGAGCGGCTGGCGGAAATCCGCGACCGAGGCGAGCCGGTCGTCTTCATCTCGGGCCATTTTGCCAACTGGGAGGTGATGCCGGCCACCATCGTCGAGTCCGGCGTCGATTGCCTGATGACCTATCGGGCGATGAACAATCCGCTGATCGACAAGCGGGTCAAGGACGGCCGGGCGGCCTATGGGGTGAAGCTGTTTGCCCCCAAGGGCGAGGCGACCCGCGACCTGATGTCAGCCCTGTCGAACGGCCAGTCGGTCGCCCTGATGAACGACCAGAAGTTCAACGCCGGCCTGGCGCTGCCCTTCTTCGACCATGACGCCCACACGGCACCGGGGCCGAGCCGGCTGGCGCTCAAATATGATGCGCCGCTGCAAACCATGACGGTCGAGCGGACACGCGGCGCGCGGTATCGCGTCGTCGTTCACGACCCGATCCACCTGGAACAGACCGGTGACCGGGCGCGCGACATTGAAACGGCGGTTCGGCGCGTGAACGCCTGGGTCGAGGAGCGTGTGCGCGAAAGACCCGAGGAATGGTTCTGGGTTCACAAGCGGTGGCCCAAGGACACCTATGCGGCGCTGCGGGCCGAGGACAAGGCGCGCGACAAGCGATTTGTGTGGAGCCGCCGGGCCGCCCTGGCGCTCTCAGCACTGCTGCTGTTTGGCGTAGCCGCCGCCTTCGCCTGGCGCGAAGATATCCTGCAAACCGGGCTGGACCCCAAGGTGCCGTTCCAGACCTATGAGCCGCCGGCCGCCCCGGACTATGCCAGTCCGGCGGCCTGGGCCCTGGCGGGGGAAGCGACCCGACCCTCGGGGGCGGCGGACATCTTCTTTGTCCATCCCACCACCTATGACGGGGGCGCGGATTGGCTGGGCCCCATCGATGATGCGGCGTCGTCCGACCTGTTGCGGCGGGTCATGCTGCCCAACTATGCGGGGCCGTTTGCCCACGTCGGGCGGATCTATGCCCCCCGGTATCGCCAGTCGAGCCTCTATACGCAGCTGACCCTGCGCGACGATGCGCGCGATGCGCGGGCCTTTGTCTATCGGGACATTCGGGCGGCGTTCGATCACTATCGGGCGACCTGGGATTCCGGGCGGCCCCTAATCCTGGCAGGTACGGGGCAGGGGGCCGAGCTGGTCGCGCGTCTGGCCGATGAGGTGCTGAGACAGGACCCTGCGCTGCGTCAGCAACTGGTCGCGGTCTATGTGGTGGATGCCATCGTTCCTGAGGATGCTCACCGGGTGACGGACCTGCTGCCGGCCTGCCAGTCGCGGAGCCAGGCCGGGTGTCTGGTCGCCTTTGCCCAGGTTCGCGAAGGGGCCGACGATGTGGCGCGGCGACGGGTCGAACGCGCTCAGGTCTGGACGGATCGTGGCACCCTGACCGGTCTTGAGGGGCGGCTGCCGTTATGCGTCAATCCGGTTCTGGGGGCCCAGAGCAACGCGCTTGTGCCGGCGCGGCTGAGCCTGGGGGCGGCCAACGCCAGCGGCCTGGAATGGGGATCACGCCCGCCCTTCATCTCGCGCCAGATCGAAACCCAGTGTGTTGACGGGGTTCTGCGTCACTCGCTGCCGCGGTCCGAGTCCCTGCGGCCGAGCGGGTCGTGGGCGGATCGCAGAAAGTCACCGCCTTACAATCTGTTCTATGCCGACATTGAAGCGGATGCTTTAGAGCGGGTGGCCGTGTTCGAACGCACGGCGCGGTCCGGGCTTGTTCAGGGCGAGTGAGGCTCCGATAAGCGGCGCATGAACCCATCCATCCCCGTCATCATTGATTGCGACCCCGGCGTGGACGACGCCGTCGCCCTGTTCCTGGCCTTTGCCTCGCCTGAACTGGACATCCTCGCGGTCACGACGGTCGGCGGCAACGTCCCGGCGGATCGGACGGCGCGAAACGGGCGGTTGCTGAGACAGATCGCCGGCCTGACCGATCAGCCGCCGGTCCATGCCGGTGCAGCCCAGCCGCTCGAACGCAGCCTGGATATCGCGGACCATTTCCATGGTCCGGAGGGCCTGGGCACGCTTGAGCCGTTCGAGCCGTCGGCTCCACTGGCGGCTGGGTCGTCCGCTGAGGCGATCGTTGATCTGGTGATGGGGGCCGCGCCCGGCACGATCACCCTGGCGGTAACCGGACCGATGACCAATGTGGCGCTGGCCCTGCGTCAGGAGCCCCGGGTGGCCGGACGCCTGAAGCGGATTGTCGCCATGGGCGGCTCGCGCAGCGAAGGCGGCAACATCACCGCCAGCGCCGAGTACAATATCTGGGCCGACCCCGAGGCCGCCCATGAGGTGCTGTCCGCGCCGGTCGAGGTGGTGATGCTGGGGCTGGACGTGACCCATCAGGTCCGCACCCCGGATGCGGTGATCGACACCATCCGCGCCATCGGCACCCCTGCCGCCGAAGCCACGGCGGCGATGCTGGACTATGGCCAGTACACGGCCCGCAAGTGGCGCGAGGGCCAGGAAGGCCCGATGCACGACCCGTGTGTCATCGCCTATATCCTGCGCCCCGACCTGTTCGACGTGCGCCCTTGCGACATTCAGGTTGAGACGATTTCGTCGCTGACACGGGGGCATACCCAGGTCGAGTTCCGTCTGGCCGAAGGCGCGACCCCGCGCCACTTCTGGGGTGCGAAGGCAGATCGCGACGGGGTGTTCGACCTGATCGTGTCGGCCCTGAGGGCTCAGGCATGAAGATTGCGGTGCTCGGCTCGATCAATCTGGATATCGTCGCCTCGGGTGCGCCGCTGCCGCGCGCAGGGGAAACCGTGTCAGGGGCGCGGCTGGACCAGCATCCCGGCGGCAAGGGTGCCAATCAGGCCCATGCGGCCCGCCGCCTTGGGGCGGACACCGACATGTACGGACGTGTCGGGCGCGACCCGTTTGCGGAGCCGGCGCTTGATCTGTTGAAACGCGGCGGCACGAACCTGGGCCAGGTTGCCGTCGATGATGAGCATCCGACCGGGGTCGCGCTGATCGCTGTGTCGCCTGAAGGCGAAAACCAGATCACCGTCTGCTCAGGTGCCAATGCTGCGGTGACACCGCCACAACGGATTGAGGCGGACGCGCTGATCTGCCAGCTGGAAATCCCGATCCAGACGGTGGCGGATGCGTTTGACGCCTTTGACGGCTTTGCGGTGGCCAATCTGGCCCCGGCGGCACCGGTCCCCGACAGCCTGATGGCCCGCGCGGACCTGCTGGTGGTCAATGAGACCGAGATGGAATTCTACGGCGAGAGCCTTTTCTGGTCGCCGGCCCTGATTGCTATCACCCTGGGTGCCCGAGGGGCCGAGCTGTGGCGACAGGGCGAGCGGATCGCCGCGGCGGTGCCCCCTCGGATTGAGGTCGTCGACACGACCGGCGCCGGCGATGTCTTTGTCGCAGCCTTGACAGTGGCCCTGATGGAGCAACAGTCGCCTGAGCAAGCGTTGCGGTTCGCCTGTGCCGCAGGGGCACTGGCGACCACGCGTCCGGGCGCGCAGCCCGCCGCCCCGACGCGCGCCGAGGTCGAGGCTGTGCTAGGAGATACCCCATGACTCGCGCTGTTCCTGAACTCAGCCTCGCCGCATTTCTGGAGGGCACGCCCGACGGGCGCGCCGCCTTTTCGGCCGAGCTGATGCGCGGGTTGCAGGACTATGGCTTTGTGGTTCTTCGGGATCACGGCGTGCCGATTGAGTTGCTGGACGCTGCCTATGCGGCCACGGAGGCTGTCTTCGCCCTGCCGGAAGCGACCAAGCGCCAGTCGGCGGCAGGCATGCGCGGCTACACGCCGTTCGGGGTCGAGCACGCCAAGGATTCCGGCAAGCCGGACCTCAAGGAATTCTGGCAGGTCGGCCATGCCCCGGCGCGCCACGATCTGATCGATGAACCGTTCGAGCCGAACGTCTGGCCTGCGGATGTTCCCGCCTTTCAGGCGACGGTGACGGAGTTGTTTGACCGGCTCAACGACACAGGAATGGTCGTTCTTCAGGCGCTGGCCCCCGAGCTGGGCCTCACCACCCATTGGTTCGACGACAAGGTCCGGTGGGGCACGTCGTTGTTGCGGATTCTGCACTATCCGCCGGTGCCGGCCGATACCCCTGAAGGCGCGGTGCGCTCGGCCGCCCATGAGGACATCAACTTCCTGACCCTGATGCCGGCGGCGCGGGGGGCGGGGCTTGAACTGCTTGATCGTGACGGCAGCTGGCTGCCGATCGTGGCCGATCCCTCAACCCTGATTGTCGACAGCGGGGACATGATGGCGCGCCTGACCAATGGGGTGATCCCGGCGACGACCCATCGGGTGGTCAATCCCAGCGGACCGAATGTCAGCCGCTACTCGATGCCCTTCTTCATGCATCCGACCCTTGCGACGTCGCTGGATGTTCTGCCGTCATGCCGCGGCCATGCGCCGGTTCCGCCGCCGATCACGGCGGGTGAACTTCTGGATGAACGCCTGCGCGCCATCGGGCTGCGAGCCTAGCGATCCCTGTGTCCTATGCGGACCTGACCTGGAATGACCCGAATGCGGTCAAGCGCTGGCTCCAGCATCGGCGTATCCGCGATGCGCTGTACCAGATCGGTGCGGATCAGGCGCGCGGCCTGATCATCGACTTCGGCGGCGGTGACGGCATGCTGGCCGAGGTGATCCAGAAACAATGGCCCGGTACGCGCGTCGTCGTCTTTGAACCCTATACCGAGATGGCCGAGGCGGCACGCCGCCGGCTGGATGCCTATCCGACGGTGTCCGTGATTGAGCGGGAAGCGGACCTGCCCACCGGGGCCGATGTCGTCTTTTGCACCGAGGTCTTCGAGCATCTGCCGGACGTTGAGACGGATCGGGCGCTGGACGAGATCGACCGCGTTCTGAAGGTTGGTGGGCGGCTGGTGATCGGCGTGCCGGTTGAGGTCGGGCCACCGGCCCTGTTGAAGGGCCTGTTCCGGCATTGGCGCAGGGCAGGTGCCTATGATGCCGATCTGGGTCGAATCTGGCAGGCCACAACCGGGCGAGCGCCCACGGACCGCCCTCCCGAAATGCTCGGGCCGGACCGGAAGTATCATTCCTTTCATCTGGGCTTCGACCATCGGCAATTGCGCCGCAGACTTGAGGATCGGTTCGGGCACGCCCGCCTCACCGGAAGTCCCTTTCGCATCGCACCTGTTTTCCTCAACAGCGAAGCCTATCTAACCTTGACCAAGCCGGAGACTGTCCCCCATGGCCCACGTCGCACGCGATGACCGCCCGACTGACAAGGCTGAACGCTATCAGGAGGTGAGCGAGGAAATCCGGGCCGTCCTGCTGGGCGAGCCGAACCGGGTTGCGCGCATGGCCACGGTCGCCTCGATGCTGGCAGACGCCTTTCCGGCGTTCATCTGGACAGGCTTCTATCTGGTCGATCCCGACAAGCCCCGCGAACTGGTTGTCGGCCCCTATCAAGGGAAGCTGGGTTGCCTGAGGATCCCCTTCGGCAGAGGTGTGTGCGGTCGCGCGGCCGAGCAACGGCAAACCCAGGTGATCGAAGACGTCCACGCCTTTGACGGCCACATCGCCTGCGACAGCCGCTCGAATTCCGAGATTGTGGTTCCGGTCACCGATGTCGGCGGCGACCTGATCGCTGTGCTGGATATCGATTCTGCCGACTTCGGGACATTCGACGCTATTGACGCCCAGGCCCTGGAGCGTCTGGTCAGCGAGATTTTTGCCGATACCTAATGCCGGGTGCGGATCAGGCGGCGGGCGGCAAGGCCGGACAGGACGGGGCGGCAAAATCAGCCGAGGGCGGTCAAATTTGACTGCCTAACAGGCCATTAAAATCAATGTAAACAATAATATACACGCAACCAACAGGTGGCCCACGGGTTGCTTGGAAGGGGGCGAAGAACCCCTGCGCCGAACGCGCTGCTCAACAAGGCCCCCCGGCGGGCCCCAGATCGCGTTCATGCTGCCTATTGACCTCCTCAGCCCTGCGGCCGCGTCCGGCCAGACCCCATCGACCGGTGAACCCGGAGATGCAGGTCTGTTCACGGGCATGCTGGAAAGCCACGGTGCCTCGCGGCCGCGTGGACGGCTGGGTTTCGGCGCGCGCCTGGCTGAGCAGACGGACGCCGTCATCCGCCCGGAAGATTCGTCAGACGTGGGTCTGATCTCTGGCGGTGGCCTGTGGCCCTACGATCGACCTCTGATCAATCCGGGTCCGACGAATGAGGGCAAGACGGACGTCCCGCTGATCAATCCGGGTCCGACGAACGAGACCAAGCCCCTGGGGCCGCTGATCAATCCCGGGCCGGGGTCAGTCAAACCGGATGCGCCGCTGGTGAACCCCGGTCCGACGCCGACCAAGCCGGATGTGCCTCTGGTCCTGCCCGGCACCGGTGCTGCGGCTGCTGCGGGACCGGCGGCTGAAAGTGTCATGGCGACGGCCCTCCAGGCCCTGTCTGCTGATGGTCAGGTCGAGGCCGTGGGGGCCATTGTCCAGGCTGCTCAACAGACGGTCGCCCGCGCGCCCGAGACAGCAATCGTGGCCCAGCCGTCGGTGGCTCCCGATCTGGAAGCGATCGATCCCGAGGTGATCCTGGCACCGCAGACCGACGGCGCGACCGTGGCAGGCAACGCCGGCGGTGCGGCGGCTTCTGCCGGCGTCCAGGCCGGCACGGCGGCAGCGGGCGGCGCGTTCCAGGGCGCACAACCTTCGACAGGGTCGTCTGTCGAAGCCCTTGATATTCAACAGACCGACGACGCGGCCACCGATCCCCAGGCGACGGAAGCCGATATGACCGTGGCCCCGGCGACGTCTGAGCCGGTGACGGTCACGCACACGAGCCGGGCCGATGCGGCCAGCGTCGCAGGTCGCCTGTCCTTTGATGCCCTGGCCCAGGTGTCGGCCCAGATCATCCGTCGGCTCGAGACGCGGGTGACCCGTTTCGACATGGAGCTGAACCCGGTCGAGCTGGGTCGCGTGGACGTTCGGCTGGACATTGACGCGGAGGGTCGTCTGGCGGCGCGTCTGGCGTTTGATAATCCACTGGCCGCAACGGAATTGCGCGGCCGGGTCGAGGAGCTGCGTCGCGACCTTCAGCAGGCCGGATTCCAGCTGGCGGAGGACGCCTTCTCGTTCACGGATCGCGGCGGTTCGGATGATCGCCGCAGCTTTGATGCTGATGACCGGCGGCGCGCTCATGCGCGGTCGATCGAGGCTGCCGATCAGACAGATGTCGCGGCCCAACCGGCCCTGCGCACGCTGACGCGGCTGGGCCTGGATGTGAGGGTCTAGGAATGCCGGTCAATGCCATCAATCCTGCGGTCACGGGAAGCGCCACGGCTTCGGGGCGCGCCAATCTCGTCTCGAACTTCGAAACGTTCCTGCAACTGCTGACCACGCAGCTGAAGAACCAGGACCCGTTGTCGCCGCTGGATTCCAACGACTTCACCGCCCAGCTCACCCAGATGGCCGGCGTCGAGCAGCAGTTGCTGACGAATGACCTGTTGCAGGCCCTGGTCAATCAGAGTTCCGGCGGTCTGGACGGTGCGGTCAGCTACATCGGCAAGTACGTCACGGCGGCCGGTTCAGCGACGCGCCTGGAAGACGGTGCGGCGACCTGGAGCTACGAACTGGCGACCAATGCGGCCGATGTTCAGCTTGAGGTGCTGGATTCCAGCGGGGCTGTTGTCTGGTCGGGCGAGGCCCCGGCCAACGGCGAAGGCATCCATGATTTTGCCTGGGACGGTCGCACCACCAGCGGAAACCAGCTGGCAGACGGAGGCGTCTATACGTTGCGCGTCGCGGCCACGACGACGGGCGGCCAGACGGTCGACAGCCAGGTCCTGATCCGCGGCATCGTCTCGGGTGTCGAGATGTATGACGGCCAGCCTTATGTCACCGTCGGCGGCTCGATTGTGCCGATGAGCCAGATCATCAGCGTCAATGCCGAGGCCCCGGCTCCGGAAAACGATGACGGCGAAGAGCAAGGGCTGATCGCCTCTGCCGTCGACCTGGCCAAAGACCTTCTCAATCCTGCGGACGAGATCGCTGCCCTGGCGGGCGCGATCAACCCGCTTCGACTGTTCTGATTTCTAGGGGAGTAAACAGATGAGCATCAACAGCGCCATGCTGGCCGGGGTTTCAGGGCTGAAGGCCAACTCCGCCGCGCTCGCCGCCTTGTCTGACAACATCGCGAACGTGAATACCGTCGGCTACAAGCGCAGCCAGGTCGATTTCCAGACCATGGTGACGGGCGGATCATCCGGCGGCTATTCCGCCGGTGGCGTTCTGGCCCATGCGCGCCACTATGTGACGCAGGAAGGCCTGCTCCAGCGGACCGGGTCGTCGACCGACCTGGGTATCTCGGGCCAGGGGTTCTTCGTCACGACCGAACGGGCCGAAGATCTGACGGCGTCGGACTCGCGACTGTTCACCCGCGCCGGTTCTTTCAGCGTGGATACGCTGGGGTATCTGCGAAACAGCGCCGGGCTTTTCCTGCAGGGCTGGATTGCCAATACCGAAGGGGAGATCACGGTCGACCCGTCTGACCTGAGCCGCCTGAACTCGATCAATGTCGGAGCCGTCGGCGGGGCTGCGGAACCGACCACCCGTGTGTCGCTAAACGCCAACCTGATGTCGAGCCAGGCCGTCTCGCCCGAGTTCGCAACCTATGACGCGTCGACCAACTCGATGGCCATGTACGACCCCGAGACAGGCACGGGGGTGCGGCCGGACTTCGAAATGCAGATCCCCGTCTCGGACTCCAAGGGCGGCAAGCGCACTCTGGCGATCTCGTTCCTGAAGACGGATGTGCCGAACCAGTGGCTGGCCGAAATCCGGGCGGTGCCGGCGTCAGACGTGGTGACGGGTGCCGGGCTGTCAAACGGCCAGATACGCACGGGTCTTGTCGCCTTCACGCAGGATGGACGCCTCGACATCGACGCCATGCAGGCCATGGGGGCGCAGGCCCTGTTCCCCGATCCTGAAAACGCTAATCTGGTCTTCGGCGCGTCCGATGCGGGTGCCCCGGGTGCCGGGCAGGTCAACTGGGCTCCGGGCCTGGGTGTCGATGACCAGCAGGTCAGCTTCGATCTGGATACCGCTGCCGGTGGCCTGACCCAGTACGACAGCCAGTCGGTTGTTCAGGCGGTGATCACCAACGGGACCGCGTTCGGCAATCTGACAAACATCGAAATTAATGAGCAGGGCTATGTCACCGCCATCTTCGACAACGGCGTGACCCGGCGGATCGCTCAGGTGGCCATCGCGACCTTCCCCAGCCCGGACAACCTGATCTCGGTCAATGGAAACGCCTTCCGCGTCAGCCAGGGCTCGGGCACCTACAACCTCAAGGCCCCCGGAACGGGCGGTGCGGGCATGATCGCGCCGAACCAACTGGAAGCCTCAACCGTTGATTTGTCTGCAGAATTTACCGGCCTGATCACGACCCAGCGGGCCTATTCGGCCTCGTCCAAGATCATCACCACGGCCGACGAAATGCTCGAGGAGCTGATCCGCGTGAAGCGCTGATGAGTAACGATTGAGTAACGCGGTTAAATACTGATTTAATAAGGCCTGACTCAACGATGAACGACCGGCTTCCTCGATTTAGAACCTGTTCACCAAGGCGCTTAAACGGGTGTTATGAGCCTCTGGGTATTCTTGCATCAGTGATGGTGGTGCGAGAGGCGAAAAGCCCATGCTTGAACAACAGCGTATCAATGGCAAAGGCGAGCGTTATGTCATCGGCCCGACGGGGGCTGCTTTGACCCTGGACGATCTGCCCCCGCCCGAGACCGAACGCTGGGTGATCCGGCGCAAGGCCGAAGTCGTGTCCGCCGTTCGCGGTGGTCTGCTTTCGCTGGAAGACGCTTGCAAGCGGTACCGGCTGACGACCGAGGAGTTCCTCGGCTGGCAGCATTCGATCGACCGCTGGGGTATGCAGGGCCTGCGCACAACGCGCATCCAGCAGTACCGCTAAACGCAAGGTTTTAGCCAAGACATACGACCGCGCTCGTCAGGGCGCGGTCGTTTGCGTTTGGACCCATTCAGGCGAGGACGCGCGCCGCTTCGGGATCCAGTGACACCGACAGCCGGCTTCCCGGTTGGTGCGACAGCCGGGCCTGGGTCGAAATACCGCCGGTCGTCAGGGTGGCGCGCCAGGCCTGACCGACAAAGCGCACGTCGGACACGTCCGCCTCTACGCCGGGCCCGGGCACGAGGGCATTCGGACGCAACATGACCTGAGTTCCGCCATCGGGATGGCCGGGGGCGGGCACCGCGCCGAAAGCCGTCTGGGCGACACCGGCTGACACCTGGGCGGGGATCACCTGGGCCTCACCCAGCAGGCGGGCGGCCTCAAGGGACACTGGGTTGAGATAGCATGCTTGCGGCGTGCCCCGTTGCAGGATCCTGCCGTCGATCATCAGGGCCAGCTCGTCGGCCATCTGCATGGCCTCTTCGGCGTCGTGGGTGACGATCAGAACGGCGGCGTCGGTTTCGCGCAGAACCGCGAGCGTGGCCTCGCGAACCTCGGATTTCAGGTGGCTGTCCAGGCCGGAAAAAGGCTCATCAAGCAAGACGGTGTGCGGTCGGCGGGCGAGAGCGCGCACCAGGGCGACCCGTTGCTGTTCTCCGCCGGAAAGTTCACCGGGGAAGGCTCGCCCGCGTTCGCCCAGCCGAATTCGGCCGAGAAGGTCCGCGACGCGCGCGCGTCTCTCCACGATGGGCAAACCGCCCAGGCCGAAGCCGACATTGTCATCGACGCGCAGGTGCGGAAACAGGGCGTAGTCCTGGAAGACCAGGCCCATGTCGCGTTGTTCGGGCGGCAGATGGGTGATGTCCCGGCCATTGGCGAGGATACGGCCCCCGTCCAGGGGCTCCAGACCGGCGATCAGCCTGAGCAGGGTCGACTTGCCGCAACCCGAGGGCCCGAGAAGACAGGTGATACGCCCGGCCGCAAGGCTCAGATCGACATGATCGACGGCGCGCTTGCCGCCATAGGCCCGCGTCGCATGCGAAACCTCGATTGTTGCGGTCATGTTCTGTCTCCGGGACGAGAATGGGAAACACGCCGGGTCAACCATATGACGGCAGGAATGGCGATCAGAACGATGGCGATCGACGGCCAGGCGGCTTCGCCGAGGCGTTCGTCCTTGGCGTAGTAGTCGGCCATCACCGCCAGGGTATCGAAGCCAAAGGGACGAAGGATCATCGTCGCCGGCAACTCCTTCAGCACATCAATGAAGACCAGCAGGACGGCGGTGAAGAGTGCGCCCGAGGCAATCGGGAGCTCAACGCGGCGGGCTGCGCCGGCCTGCGTCTCTCCCAGCGTCCGGGCGGCGGCCGACACCGAGCGTCCAACCCGCTGGAGGCCGGCGTCTATGGGCTCCAGGGCCGCGGCCATCAGTCGAGAGGCATAGGCCAGGATGAGCAAGGTGATCGCCATCAGGAAGCTGGACACGGTTGATGGAAAGGCCCGCCAGATGATGCCCGCCGGTGCCAGCAGGCCGATGGCCATGACCGCTCCGGGTGTCGCATATCCCAGGCTCAGCAGACGCGGCAGGAACCGGCCCTGACGTGTTCCCAGGGCCACCAGGGTTGCCAAACCTCCGGTGAAGGCTGCGGCCACGGCCCCGACGATCAGCACATTGCGCCCGGCGGCGACCAGACGCGGCAAGTCGTTTTCGGCGCGCCAGCCGAGACTGGCCAACCAGCCCAGCGGCAAGACCAGACCCAGACCGATGAGGACAAGGCAATAGAGGGTCGCAGCCCAGCCCCAGCCACCCTTGAGGGCGGCACGCGGCACCTCGCGCCAGCGGGCCTGACCGGTTTCCGAGGTCGTCGGGCGACCGGCGCGCTCGATCCAGAGCAAGACCGCCGCCGTGGCCAGCAAGGGCAGGGCGAGCCGGGCCGCTTCGGCGGCGGAATAGAAGACGGACCACGCCCGGACCACGCCCGTCGTGAGCGTCTGAACGGTGAGGTAGGAGGTTGCGCCATAGTCGGCGAGGGTTTCCATGGCCGCCAGGGCCACACCGGCGACCAGGGCAGGCCGTGCCAACGGCAGGATAACGCGCATGAAGGTCTGGCGCTGATTGAGGCCGAGGGTCCGGGCGGCTTCGGCCAGACTGCTGGACTGGCTGATCAGGGCGGCGCGCAGGGTCAGGTAGACGTAAGGGTAGAAGGCCAGGGTCATCACCAGAGCAGCCCCCCACAGGGAGCGCATCTCAAGCGGCGGGTCCCAGCCAAAGGTGGCTCGCCAGGCCGTGCGAATCGGCCCTGCCACGTCAAACAGGCTGGCATAGCCGTAGGCGACGACGAAGGCCGGCGCAGCCATCGGCAGCACCAGAGCCCAGGAAAAAAGGCGACGGCCGGGGAAGTCGTGCAAGGCCACCAGCCAGGCGGCGATCCCTCCCAGGCAGGCCGTCCCGGCTCCGACCAGCAGAACCAGGGCTGCCGAGGTTCGCGTGTACCGCCAGAAGGTTTCGGCGGTCAGGGTGTCGCCGGGCTGGCCGGCAGCCGTGACAAGCACGGCCACCAGCGGCACGACGGCGATCAGGGCAGCCAGAATCGCCCCGATCCGAAGGGGGGTCAGGCGATAGGACATGGCACGCCCTGGATCACACACTCATGCCGATCTGAAAGACCCCGATGGCCGGGGGCCGGCAGTCTAGCGCCAGCCCGCCTGCTCGAAAATGCGTTGCGCCTCTGAGCGGTGTTCGGCGTAGGCCGGCAAAGGCAGCGGGTCGGCGGCGTGGTGCGAATAGGCCGCGACGTCTTCCGGCATGGTTGCTTCGGTTGTGGTTGGGAACTCGTTCGTCTCGGTAGCGAAGATGCCCTGTGCCTCGGGTCCGGTCAGGAATTCCAGGAAGCGGATGGCGTTCTCGCGGTTGGGCGCATGCGCCGCCAGGCCGGCACCCGACAGGTTGAAGTGCGAGCCCTGACCATTGATCTGCGGGAAGGCCAGCGCGACGTGTTCGGTCACGGCCCGATCCGCCGCGTCGTCGGATTCTGCCATGCGCAGGAAATAATAGTGGTTGGTGATCGCCACCTCGCACTGGCCGGCGGCCACGGCGCGGATCTGGTCGCTATCGGAGCCTTGCGGCTGGCGCGCCATGTTGGCGACGACCCCGCGCGCCCATTCCAGCGCCCGCTGGGAACCCCAACGGTCGATCAGGGCGGACATCAGGGTCAGGTTGTAGACGGCGTCGGAGGTCTGGACGCAGACCTTGCCGCGGAAACGCGGCGAGGCGAGGTCGGCGTAATCGTCAACCTCTTCGGGGCGAACCCGCTGGGTATCATAGGCGACGATGCGGGCGCGGCGAGCGATGCCGAACCAGCGACCTTGCGGGTCCCGCCATTGTTCAGGGACGCGGGCGTCGATTGTGGCGTCTTCGAACGGAACGAGGAAGCCTTCATTCGCGGCTTCGCCCATGGCTCCGGCGTCCTGAATGACGACGACGTCAGCCGGGCTGGACGCGCCCTCAGCCTGAAGACGAGCCAGCAATTCCGGCGCGCGGAACTCGATCTTGTGGACGGCAATCCCGGTGGCACAGGTAAAGGCCGCATAGATGGCCTCATCCGAGGCGTAGTGGCGGGCGGTGTAAAGGTTGAGCGCGCCACCCGTCGACGGCACGCAGTCCGCCTGGGTTGATGTCGTTTCGGTGGCCTGCGGTTGGCAGGCGGCAACCAGCATGGAGCTGGCCAGAAGGGTGGCGGCGGACAGGCGCTTGATCATGGTGGGTCCTCAATCGTGTTGCCGTCCGTCTGACATAGATGAGAATGTTTCTCAACTAACAACTTTCACCGGCGCATATCCGGGCGCGCCAATGGCAGAGTCTCCAAGACGGAACGGGAATCCGTTGCTATGAAAGCCGAATGACGCCGGCTGCTTACCGAGTCGTGGGGGGGAAGGACGGTCGGCTGGCATTGGTGCTGGCCGGGGACTGGACCGCGCGCACCCTGGGCCGACTTCCGCGCCGTCTGGCGGCAGAGCTTCGCAACAAGACTCTGGATTCCGTAGACTTATCCGATCTTGGCCGGTTCGATACGGCCGGTGCCCTGGCGCTCGTCCAGGCGCACCCCCATGCGATGCCAAAGGTAGGCTGGACCACCCGGCCAGAGGTGAAACAGGTCGTGCTTCTCGTCGAGGAGCTGGAGCGCCACGCCGTCGAGCCGCCGCGCAAGGCCGACGTTCTGACGCGGTTTTTCGCGCGTGTGGGTCACGGAGTCTATGATTTCGGCGCGGAGGCCTGGGCCTCATTTGCCTTCCTCGGCGAGCTGCTTTTGGCGTGTCTCAGGACCCTGACCAACCCGACGAAGATTCGTTGGGCGGCCTGGTTCAGCCAGACAGAGAACACCGGCCTTGATGCGATTCCGATCGTGGTCATCACCACCTTCTTTATCGGCGCGGTGGTGGCCTTCATCGGGGCCGACCTTCTGACCGACTTCGGAGCCGGTGTGTTTGCCGTACAGTTGATCGGCGTGGCGGTGTTTCGAGAGTTTGCGGTGGTGATCACAGCGGTCTTGCTGGCCGGTCGATCCGCGTCATCGTTTGCGGCCGAGATCGGGTCGATGAAGATGAACCAGGAAGTCGATGCCATGCGGGTCATGGGCGTTGATCCGTTTCAGGCCCTGGTGATCCCGCGCCTTGCCGCCCTGTTGCTGATGCTGCCTTTGCTGACCTTTCTGGCGATGGTGTCGGGCCTGGTCGGCGGGATCGTCGTGACCTGGACGCAGCTAAATCTCGGGCCGTCCTTCTTTCTGCAGCGGCTGGTACTGGACGGCTATATGCCCCAGCACATGCTGGCCGGGATGGTGAAGGCACCGGTCTTCGCCATTGTCGTGGCGGCTATCGGCTGTCGCCAGGGGATGGCCGTCGGCGGGGACGTCGAAAGCCTCGGCAAACGGGTGACGGCGGCCGTCGTGCAGTCGATCTTCGCCATCATTGCCCTGGATGCCGTCTTCGCCCTCCTGTTCATGAGGATCGGGCTGTGAGCGAAGAAACCGTTCGCGACCGGGCTCATCTGCCGCCACCGATCGAGGTGCGGGGGCTGGTCAATGCCTTCGGCGACCGCGTGATCCACGAAGACCTCGATCTGACGGTCAAGGCCGGCGAGGTGCTGGGCGTCGTCGGGGGGTCGGGCACGGGCAAGACGGTCCTGCTGAGTTCAATCCTGGGCCTGCGCCAGCCGACGGCGGGCACGATCAAGCTGTTCGGGGAAGACACCGCGCACATGACGCGCGATCAGCTCGATGAGGTGGAAAAGCGCTGGGGCGTTCTCTTCCAGCATGGGGCGTTGTTTTCGTCCCTGACGGTGCTTGAAAATGTCGCCTCGCCGCTGGTCGAGCACTCGGCCCTTCCGTCCGACACCATCCGCGAACTGGCCGAGATGAAGATTGCCATGGTCGGTCTGGGGCCTGAATCCCACTATTTGAAGCCGGCTGAGCTGTCAGGCGGGATGCGCAAGCGCGTCGGTCTGGCGCGTGCCCTGTCTCTGGACCCCGAGCTGCTGTTTCTGGACGAACCCACGGCGGGCCTCGACCCGATCGGAGCGGCAGCCTTCGATGATCTCATCCTGCAACTCCAGAGGGATCTGGGGTTGACGGTTTTCATGATCACGCACGATCTCGATAGTCTGTATGCAATCTGTGATCGGATCGCGGTGCTTGCCGACAAACGGGTGGTCGAAGTGGCACCACCTGAAGAGCTCGAGCGTTCAGATCATCCGTGGATCAAGGAATATTTCCTGGGACCGCGCGGTCGCGCTGCCCGGGCAGCTGGAGGAAACGGCTGATGGAAAGAAACGCCCACTATGCCGCCGTCGGACTGGCGACCGTCACCCTCATGGTGGCTCTCGCCGTGTTTGTGGTCTGGCTCGCCCGCTTCTCGTTCAACGAAGAGTACGACGTCTATGATGTGCTGTTCACGGACCCCGTGCGCGGCCTGTCAGTGGGCGGTGAGGTCCATTTCAACGGCATCCGCGTCGGGGAGGTGACCGACCTGACGCTGGATCGGGAAACCGGAAACCAGGTCATCGCGCGCATCCGCCTGGATGAGGGTATTCCGGTCCGTACGGATAGTCGGGCCCAGCTGGAGCCTCTGGGCATCACGGGGGTGAACTATATCCAGATCACCTCGGGCACGCCGGGCGGACCGCTGTTGAAGGACCAATTCCCGGCCGGGGTTACGCCGGTCATCCAGAGCCAGCGCAGTCCGGTGGCTGAGTTGCTTCAAGGGTCAGGCACGCTGTTGGCGCAGGCGGTCGATTCCCTGAACCGGATCAACCGGGTCCTGTCGGATGAGAACATCCGATCCTTTGCCTCGAGCCTTGAAAATGTCGAAACGTTGACCGCCGAGATGGAAGCCCGCCGCCAGATCTTTGCCGATCTGGAAGAGGCTGTGGCCAATGCCAATGCGGCCATCCTGGAGTACCAGGGGCTGGGGCAGGACCTACGCCAGATTGTTCAGGGCGACGGGGCGACCGCTATCGCCAATATCGAGCGTGCTGCGGCCGAGGCCGAAGCGGCGGCGCGCGATGTTCGAACCATGACCGACCAGCTCCAGGGCCCGGTTGGAGAGTTTGCTGACCAGGGTCTGCCGCAACTGGCCGACACCATCAGCGAACTGGAAGAAGCCACAGCAACGCTGAACGACCTGATCGCCGACGTGAATCGCAGCCCGCGCGAGTTCATCCAGCGGCCCCCGTCCGAAGAGATGGAGATTGAACAATGATCCGCACTCTAGCTGTTGCCGCGACGACGCTGGCGCTGGCGAGTTGTTCGCTATTGAGCACGCCGGACCCGGTGGCCCTGTACCGGTTCGGTGATCTCGACCCTCCGGCCACGACGGCCCAGGTCGGTCGCACGGTGGTGGTGCTGAATCCGATCGGATTTCCTGAAGGGGCTGACGGGGATCGAATCCTGACGGCCACGGGCGGGCAGGTGGCCTATTTGGCCGGTGCGCGCTGGGTCGGTCCGTCCGAGACGCTGTATCGTCGTGCCCTCGAGGCCGAGTTCCTGCGGAGCGGTCGTTCGGTCAGCGTGTCGGAACGGCGCGAAGCACCCCGCAACGGCGTGGCGCTCAATCTCGATGTGACCAGCTTTGAAGCCCGCTATCTGGATGGTCCCGATGCTGCCCCGGTGGTGTTTGTGACAGGCCGGGCCCGGCTGGTGTCCGCCGACCGGACGGTGTTGGCCGAACGGACCTTCATTTCTCAACAGCCGGCGGCGCAGAACCGGGTGTCATCGGTGGTGGACGCTTTTGACCAGGCGACGGCAGCGTTCAATCGTGACGTCGTCGCCTGGGTCGATGCCACTGCGAGATAAAAGACGATGCCGCGGCTTTATTAGCCGATGGACAAAATAAAGGTTGCGCTTAGGGAAATTCCTAATTAGATATTTTCCTATGAACTCACTCTTCAAGGCCCTGTCGCATCCTGTGCGTCGTCAGATCATCGAAATGCTCCGCAAGGGGCCGATGACTTCGGGCGACATCGCAGCTGCTTTCGACATGAGCTGGCCTACGGTGACCGGTCACCTAAACGCTCTGAAAGATGCTCACCTGGTGTCGCAGGAGCGCGATGGAACCTCGATCCGATATCGCCTGGAAATTTCAGCCGTAGAGGAGGCGCTCGGCTTCCTTCTCGCCATGACGGGTGCCCGTCCTGATGACATTCCCGATACGGAGACTGAAAAATGACGCAGACTCGCCTGATGAGACTTTCTCTCTTGGACGTCGCTACGGTCGTTGTGACGATCACGATCACCGTATTTGCGGTCTGGTTTGCGCTGAAGGGGCCAGCAGGGCCGATCCCTGTCCACTATAATTTCGAAGGACAGGTTGATCGCTTCGGCAACCGCTCCGAGGTCGCTGGGCTGTTCGGTTTTATGGCCCTCATGGCGGCCGCTACGGCGGGCGGCATGAGTTGGGCTGTTGGACGTGTCGAAGATCCGACGCGTCGTCGCAGTCTGCGCCTTGCACAGTTGATTTCGCTCGTTGCCGTTGCCGGCACGACGGCCTTTATGGGCGCGACCATGCTTCGAGGTGCAGAGGGACAACCCATGCCGTCTCTCGGTTGGATGACGCTGGGTGTCAGTGCGCTGTTGATCGTCATCGGGGCCGGCCTGGGGCGCGTTGCGCCCAACCCGATCATGGGGGTCCGCACGCCCTGGGCCTTCAAGAGCCGTTTGGCCTGGGATCGGAGCAACCGTCTGGCAGGCCGTCTGTTCTTCTGGCTCGGCCTGGCGGGCCTGATCGCCACGCCATTTCTGCCGGGGACCTGGACGCTGACCGGCCTCGGAATCGCCATTCTGGCGGCGGCTGCCTGGTCGGGTTTTGAGAGCTGGCGTGTGTGGCGCACCGATCCAGAACGTCAACCCTTCTGATTGTCTTCTTCCAAGGAGCCCCGAGATGTTCGCCTTGATCGCTTCCACCCTGGCCTTGCAGATCTTGCCAATCGACCCGCGCGAGATCAGCCTGCCGTCGCAGCCGGCCCCACTGAGCGGGACAATGATCGATGCCGGGCCTGACGCACCCGCTGCCGTGATCATCGCCGGCTCCGGCCCGACGGATCGTGACGGCAACAGCCCGCTGGGCGTTTCGGCGGGAACCTATCGACTGCTGGCCGAAGGCCTGGCCTCTGAGGGGATCAGCACCCTGCGCTATGACAAGCGCGGCGTCGGCCAAAGTGCGGGTGCGATGGTCGCCGAAGCTGATCTTCGCTTTCAGACCTATGTGGAGGACGCCCGCGCCTGGGCCGGCCTGTTGCGGGCTGAAACCGGACAGGACTGCGTCTGGCTGATCGGGCACAGCGAGGGGGCGTTGATCGCCCAGTCGGCTGCCACCCAGGACCCCACGGGGATTTGCGGGCTGGTTCTGGTTTCCGGGGCCGGGCGGCCTGCGGCTGTGGTCCTGCGTGAGCAGCTCCGGGCCGGAACGCCGGAGCCCTATCTGAGCCAGGCGCTCACCATCGTTGATGCCCTGGACGCCGGCGAGGCCATCGACTGTCCGCCGCTATTTGCAGCCCTGTGTCGCGCGTCGGTTCAGCCCTATGTCGTCTCGTGGATGGACGTCGACCCGGCGGCGTTGGCGGCTCAGTCGGCCTTGCCGACCCTGGTGGTGCAGGGATCAACCGACATCCAGACAACGGTGACGGATGCCGAGGCGCTGGCGCGCGCGCGTGAGGGGATCGAACTGGCGGTTCTGGAGGGTGTGAACCACGTCCTGAAAGTGGCCCCGACCGATCAGGCGGCAAATGTCGCCACCTATGCTGATCCTGCGTTGCCGCTGGCGGAAGAGGTCGTTCCGACGATCTCGGCGTTTATTCTGCGCCCGCGCGAGGCCCAACCGCTGCCGTAAAGGCCGCCAGCCGACCTTCGGCAGCCTTGCGTCGCGCTGTGCCGTCCGACAGGGCCTGACCCGCGCGGTCGAGCGTTCGGGTCAGGCGGGCCGTCAGCGCGGCCATTTCGGCGGGATCCGGCTGAACCTTGCGTTTGCGTTTTCCGTCCAGTCCCAGCCCTTTTCGCCAGTCAGCCCGCCAGGCGTCGATGGCGGTAGAGGCCTCCTCCAGGCGCGCTGCTGCCACGACATCGGCGTTTTGCATGACGCGCGCCAGCGGCAGGTGGGCGAGGGCGGACATGCGCTTTGCGGCCAGTCCTTCCAGGCGTTCTGACAGGCGCGCGCGGGGCGCAATCTCGCCTTCAGCCGCCTCGGCGGCGGCATCCGACAGGCGCTGCCGACCGGCTTCGATCCAGGCCCCAAGGTCGACGATGGGCTGGCGAATGGCCTCCTGGGCCGGGTCAAGCTGTGTCGCCCGCGCCGTCAGCGCCGAAGCGCGGGCTTTCAGATTGCCGGCAGACTGGGCGAGTTGGCGATCCACACTGAGGAAGGCTTCACGCGTGCGCTTCAGTCGCCCGCCGCGACTGTCGAACAGACCGGCCAGGCCGCGCCGGGGTATCAGATCCCGCGGATCCAGCGTGCGTGCCGTGGTGGCAATCTGGTCAAGGTCTGCACGGGCGTCCTGACTGATCCGGGAAGCATCAGCCTGGACCAGCGGCGTGCGGGCGGCATCGATCGCCGCCTCAGCTTCGGCACCAAAGGAGGCAAAGCTCTCCGGCTGAGTCGGGTCCAGGCTGGCCCGCAGTTCAGAGATACGATCAGCCGTCGGACCGGGAATGACAGTGGGGGCGGTTGTGGACATGGATCTGACTATGCCGTGCGAAATCCGGGCGGTCACCCCATGCCTCTTATCAGGCGAGGTCGAGCGGATTGTCGCAGCCCGGAAATTGCGTTGTTGCCCCCGGAGGCGGCTGATACCGGATGGGTCCAGACGGGGATGGGGTCATGGGATTGCACTTGCACCGACGCATGCTTCTGACTGGCCTTGGTGCATCAGGTCTGGTCGCATGTACGTCGACCCCACCGGTGGCAGGTCCCCGGCCAGGGTTCCTGCGCCCTGGTCTCGCCCCGCTGATCACCGATCCCGGTCGGATTAGCCACATCACCGTCTGTACCCGCCCCTTCCGGGCCGCTGGGCCGCGCATCGAGGTCGAGCGGGTGGGGGACAAACGGGTGGTCCATAACTATGGCCATGGCGGCTCGGGTTGGTCGCTGTCCTGGGGATCAGGGGCTGCCGCGCGCGATCTGGCCCTGGACGGGGGACCGCGCGATGTGGCGGTCATCGGCTGTGGTGCCCTTGGTCTGACAGCGGCCCTTCAACTCCTGAGAAGCGGTGCGCGGACGACCATCTATGCCGCCGAACGCACGCCCTATACCCGCTCGGCGCGGGCCACCGGGGTTTGGTCGCCGGCCTCGCGAGTTGCCGATGCCGACGCCATCGGGGCCGATTTTCCGGCGCGCTGGGACGCCATGGCACGCCGGTCCTGGGCCGATCACCATGCCTTTGTCGGTCTGGACGGCGACCCGGTGCGCTTCATCGATACCTACAATCTGAGAGCCTTCGATGATCGTCGGCGGGCGGTTGGGCCAAATCCCACGCCGGGCGAAGTCAACTTCGTGCACTTCAATGGCCGCCTGGATGACCTGGGCCCGAGCGGTCGCAATCTGACGGATGCCGAGCATCCTTTCCCGGTGGCCCGTGCCCGCGTCTTTCCGAACATGACCTTCAATGTCGCGGAATATGCGCGGCAACTGACCGAGACTTTCCTGATGGAAGGCGGGCGCATCGTCAGTCGCGTTTTTCACCACCCGTCAGAGCTGACAGACCTGGCCGAGCCCGTGGTGGTCAACTGTACCGGCTATGGTGCCCGCGCCCTGTTTGGGGACGACAGCGTGGTTCCGGTCCGTGGTCAGATCGGCTGGCTGGTGCCCCAGGCGGAGGTCACCTACGGCATCAACTACAACGCGGTCAGCATGGTCCCGCGGCATGACGGCATCGTCATCCAGGCCAATGGCACCAGCGAGATGGTCGGCTACGGCATCGACGATGAGGTGCCAAATCGGGCGGAGACTGAAGAGGCCCTGGCGGAGCTGGCGACGCTGTTCGCCTAGATTCCGGCTCCGTCGACCCGTGTTGTCCGAAGGCCTCGCCGCTGCTACGGCTTGGGCCGGGACAGGGGGAAGCGAATGGGCCATCAGCTCCATCGCCGTTTGTTCTTGGCTGGTTTGGGCGCGTCAGGTCTGGCCGGAAGGTCCGGGCCTTCGCAGGCACGTTCGCTGTCGCAGGCCATGGATCTCAGCCCCTTGCGGGCGGAGGTCGGGCGGATCAGCCGCATTACCGTCTGTACGCGACCCTTTCGGGCGGCAGGTCCGCGCATCGAGGTCGAGAGGGTTGGCGACAAGCGGGTCGTGCACAACTATGGCCACGGCGGTGCCGGATGGTCGCTGTCGTGGGGCTCGGCGGCCCTTGCGAGAGATCTCGCGCTCGAGGATGGCCCGGCGGCATGTGCGGTGGTGGGGTGTGGCGTTCTCGGGCTAACGGCCGCGATCCAGATCCTGCGATCGGGCTGTCCCACGACCATCTATGCGGCAGAGCCTGCGCCATTTACGCGATCTGTCCGGGCGACCGGGGTGTGGTCGCCCGATTCCCGTCTGGCTGCGTCCGATGCTGTTTCGGGGGACTTCGCGTCACGCTGGGAGGGCATGGCGCGGCAATCCTGGTACCAGCACATGAACTTTGTCGGACTGGCGGGAGAGCCGGTCAGCGTCATCGATCAGTACAACCTTTTTGCCGCACAGGGGCGGGGGCGGGCTGTGGGTCCGATGCCCTCTCCTGGACGGGTGCCCTTTGTCCGGTATCAGGACCGGCTGGCCGGCCTGGGATCCGTCTCGCGGGCACTGGCCCGATCCGAACATCGCTTCCCGGTTTCCGCCGCGCGAGTCGTGTCTCGGCTGACCTTCAATGTCAGCGAATATGCCCAGCAGCTGTTGAACCTGTTTCAGGGTGAGGGGGGGCGACTGGTCATCCGTCGGTTCAATCATCCGTCAGAGTTCGCCGATCTGGCGGAGCCCGTCGTGGTCAACTGTACCGGCTACGGCGCGCGGGCGCTGTTCGGTGACATCAGCCTGGTCCCGATCCGGGGCCAGATCACCTGGCTGGCGGCCCAGCCGGAGGTGACCTACTCTCTGAATTACAACGCCGTGACCATGATCCCCCGGCCAATGGGGATCATTGTTCAGGCCCAGGGAGCCAGCGCGATGGTCGGCTACGGACTGGATGACGAGACGCCCGACTGGTCCGAGGCCGAAAGCGCGGTCGCGGAACTGGCGACGCTGTTCGTTTAGCCCACGCCCGCCTTCACCGTGTAGGTGGCTTCGGTCTTGGCGGCGACTTCATCCAGGGTGACGCCTTCGGCCAGTTCGATCAGTTCCAGGCCAGAGCCGTCCGGCTTGACGTCGAAGGTCGCCAGATCAGTGATGACCCGATTGACCACGCCGGTCCCGGTCAGCGGCAGGGTGCAGGACTTCAGGACCTTGGACTGGCCGTGTTTGTTGGCGTGCTCCATGACGACGATGACGCGCTTGACGCCGGCAACCAGATCCATGGCCCCGCCCATGCCCTTCACCAGCTTGCCGGGGATCATCCAGTTGGCGATGTCGCCGTTCTCGGCCACTTCCATCGCGCCCAGGATCGACAGGTTGATGTGCCCGCCGCGGATCATGGCGAAGCTGTCCGAGCTGCTGAAATAGCTGCTCTCGGGGATTTCCGTGATCGTCTGCTTGCCGGCGTTGATCAGGTCGGCATCGACCTCATCTTCGTAGGGGAACGGCCCCATGCCGAGCATGCCGTTCTCGCTCTGCAGCGTCACGGTCATGCCGTCCGGGATATAGTTGGCCACCAGGGTCGGAATGCCGATGCCCAGATTCACATAGAAGCCGTCCTGCAGCTCTTTCGCGGCGCGTTCAGCCAGTTGTTCGCGGGTACGGGGCATGGGATTTTTCCGGGTGTGGGGTGTGGGGTGTGGGGTGTGGGGTGTGGGGTGTGGGGTGTGGGGTGTGGGGTTAGTCGTCTTTTGCGCGATGCGAGCGGATCAGGGCACCCAGGCCTCGACCCAGCTGATCACAATGGTCGAGCACCGGGGCTGCTTCAGCTTGGGAGATACAGCCGACTTCGGCGGCAATGATCAGATGGGTCTCCAACTCTTTCAGCGATCCTTGCGCAATCATCAGATGCCTCACGTAATCCTTTCGGGTGCCACGTCCGTACCCTTCCGCGACATTGGCAGGGACGGATACAGCGGACCGTCTGATCTGGGAGGTCAGTCCAAACTGCTCATCCCTGGGAAACGCCCGAGTGAGGATGTAGCAGGCCTTCACGAGCGCCACGCCTTCGCGCCAAACGGTCAGCCCGCGGTAAGATGAAAGCGATCCACTCACACCCTACACCCTACACCCTACACCCTTCCTACGCTTCCGCCCGCTGCCGTACCGTCCGCTGCTCGATGCGCTTCTCAGGTGTGCTTTTGATGATGCGGTCGACGTAGATGCCGGGCGTGTGGATGTGATCCGGGTCCAGTGAGCCGGTCGGCACGATCTCCTCGACCTCGACCACACAGGCCTTGCCGGCGGTCGCCATCATCGGATTGAAGTTGCGGGCCGTCTTGCGGAAGACGAGGTTACCGCGCTCGTCGGCCTTCCAGGCCTTGACGATCGACAGGTCGGCGACCAGGCCGGTTTCCATGACGTAGTCGCGTTCGCCGAAGGCGCGGACCTCCTTGCCCTCGGCAACCAGGGTGCCGACGCCGGTGGCGGTGAAGAAGGCCGGGATGCCGGCCCCGCCCGCGCGGATGCGCTCGGCCAGGGTACCTTGCGGATTGAACTCCAGCTCCAGCTCACCAGCCAGATACTGGCGCTCGAACTCCTTGTTCTCGCCGACGTAGGACGAGATCATTTTCGCAATCTGGCGCGTCTCAAGAAGCTGGCCGAGGCCAAAGCCATCGACGCCCGCGTTGTTGGAGATAACCGTCAGGTTCTTCGCACCGGAATCGCGCAGCGCTGCGATCAGGAACTCGGGGATGCCGCACAGGCCGAAACCGCCCGACATCACTGTCATGCCGTCGAAGGTCAGTCCCTCAAGGGCGCTCTTGGCGTCTGGATAGACCTTTTGCATGGGCTCGCCGCTCCTTCTTCATCGTTCGATGAATTAAATCGAACGCTCGGGGCTTCCTAAGGGGAAGGCGCGCCGGGAGCAAGGGCGGCGAGATGGGGATCAGGCCACGCGGCGTTGGCCGGCCTGATCTTCCGTCACTTGAGCCTCAAACAGAGCCGCGTTGATGGCCTGCATAAGTCGCTCGGGCTTGATCGGCTTTTCGACCACAGCCGCCATGCCGGACGCGATGTAGCGTTTGGCGTCCTCGGGATCAGCATTGGCGGTCAGGGCGATGATGGGGACTTGTCCCTTGTCGTTGCCGAGGGCCCGGATGGCATGAGTCGCCTCGACGCCGTCCATGCGGGGCATCTTGATATCCATCAGGATCAGGTCGTAGCGACCAGCCTGAACGGCCTCTACGGCCTCGACACCATCCTCGGCCTGGGCCGAGGTGCAGCCGAACATTTCGCACAGCGCCTGGGCGACGATGCGGTTGGTGCCGTTGTCATCGACGATCAGGATGTGGGGCGCAGCCGAAAGGTTCAGCTCGTCCATGCCGGCAACACCTGCATCGACCGTTTCCGATTCAACATGGGCACATGGCGCGGTCACGTGAAAGGTAAAGGTGACGCCCTGGCCAGCGTTGGCGCTAACGCGAATGCCTCCGCCCATGGTCTTGAGAACCTGATGGCAGATCGGCAGCCCCAGGCCACCGGCCTTGGTGCCGTCATGCGCCCCACCGACTTCGAACAGGCCGGGGATGCGCTCGGGCGCGATGCCGGGTCCATTGTCACGGACGCGGGCCTGAAGAACGATGTCTCCACCTTCGGCCTTGGCGGCCAGGAAAGCCTCGACAACCCCGTTGCGGGCAAACTTCAGGGCATTGCCGATGAGGTGATTGAAGACCTGACGCAGGCGCGCGCCGTCAATCTCGGCGGCCAATTCGGTATCGCCCTCATAGCCGATCATCAGGCTGACACCGTCCTGCAGGGCGCGCGGGGCCCAGAGGCCTTCCAGGTCATCCATGAACTGGCGCAGGTGCAACGGCTGGGGATCGAGAACCAGCTCGCCGGCGTCAGCCCGACTTAGATCAACAGCGTCCTCAAGGATCCGAAGGGTGGCCTCGGAAGACTCGATGATGGTCTGCACATAGGCATGGGCGTCCGGCCCAATCGGCTGGCGACGCAAGAGATCGGCGACGGCGGCGACACCGTTCAACGGGGTCCGAAGTTCGCGGCTGAGCAGGGCCAGGAAACCAGAGCGGGCCTGGGCTGCAGACTGGATGGCGTCGTCAGCCTCGGCGCGGATCGCCTGAATCTCAAAGCGCTTGAGATCCGCATCAGAGCGCAGGTCGTGCTCGGCCTTGAGCAGGCTGAACAGAGAGCCGACGCCCATGTATCTGCCCTGCTGGGTGACCACGAAACCGCGCGTCATCTGGTGGTTGGCCTGCTGCAGCAGAACGTCGGCCATTCCCATCAGCTTGATGGAGCCTTCGATGACGACCGGCTCGACGTCCATCAGGTCGACGACAACGCAATCCAACGTCGCTTGCGTGTCGTTGGTGCGCGCCAGTTGCCTGAGGAAGGGGTCGCGTTCGATGACGCCGAGCAGGCGCCCATCGTCGACGATCGGCAGGAGGAGTGTGCCTGTTTCGGCCTCAAATCGAGCCAGGGCGTCACCACCACTCGCGCTCGGAACCAGGGGATCCAGGTGTTCGGTGTACAATTCGATTGTCGGCATACTCGGGCCGCAGCTCCTTGAACTCGACCGGCAGTATCCACAGCACCTTTTTCAGAACCGTTAAACGGAAACGCTGGATTTTCTGGTCGTCTAGCTTGTCTCTCGCACAATCCATCGAAGGAAATCGGGACTGGAGCCCGACTCCCGTATGTCCAGGGCCACAACAGCCGGCGTCTCATAGGGGTGAAGGCCGACCAGCAGGTCTGACAGGGCCTCGGCCTGTGCTCGCGTCGTCTTGAACACGACCATCACCTCATCTGCCGTCTCGACCTGGCCTTGCCAGCGATAGATGGAGCGCCCGGCGGGCAGAATATTGGCACAGGCTGCCAGGCGAGCCCCGACCGCCGTCGCCGCCGCGCGTTCGGCAGTTCCCGCATCGGGCCAAGTGGTGTAAAGCAGCGCCATCTGTTCCACGTCTGAGCCCTTTCTCATGCGCGCGGCCTGCGGGCCGACCGCAGGTTTGTCATGTCCGAAACCCACGCTTCCTTGCAAGACTCGGCCCTGGTCCTGTTTTCAGGCGGTCAGGATTCGGCCACCTGCCTGGCCTGGGCCCTGGAACGCTTTGCGCGCGTCGAGACGGTCGGGTTTGACTATGGCCAGCGCCACGCCGTTGAACTGGCGGCGCGCCAGACGGTGCTGGAACGCCTGCCGGCCCTCAAGCCGGGTTGGGCGGATCGGTTGGGGCCAGATCACACCGTCGACATTCGTGGCTTTGGCCAGATCGCATCCAGCGCCCTGACGGAGGGCCGCGCCATTGAAATGGACAGCCGGGGCCTGCCGACCAGCTTCGTGCCCGGGCGCAATCTCGTATTCCTGACCTATGCGGCGGCCCTGGCTGATCGGCGTGGGATCGAGGTGCTGGTCGGCGGCATGTGCGAGACGGACTTTTCCGGCTACCCGGATTGCCGCCGCGATACGCTGGATGCATTGCAACTCGCGTTGAATCTGGGGATGGCGCGCGACTACAGGATTGAGACGCCGCTGATGGCCCTGACCAAGGCCCAGACCTGGGCTCTGGCCGATGAGATCGGCGGGACGGGGCTGGTCGAGTTGATCCTCGAGGACAGCCACACCTGCTATCTGGGGGATCGTGGTGAACGTCACGCCTGGGGCTATGGCTGCGGCGAATGCCCGGCGTGCGAACTGCGTGCGGCCGGGTGGGCCGAATTTGCGGGGGTGCCCGCATGACCTATTCGGTCAAGGAGATGTTCCTCACCGTTCAGGGGGAGGGTGGCCAGATGGGGCGTCCGGCTGTGTTTCTGCGGTTCGCCGGCTGCAATCTGTGGAACGGGCTGGAGAGCCATCGGGCTACGGCTGTCTGCACCTTCTGTGACACCGACTTCGTCGGGACGGACGGCGAGGGCGGCGGCAAGTTCGACACGCCGCAAGCCCTGGCCGACGCGGTAGCCGACAAATGGATCGGGGCCTCCGGCATGCCCAAGCTGGTTGTTTGCACCGGCGGCGAGCCGCTTCTGCAACTCGATCCACGCCTGATCAGCGCGCTGCAGGCGCGGGGGTTTGACATTGCGGTGGAGACGAACGGCACCCAGGCCGCCCCCGACGGCATCGACTGGATCTGCGTCAGCCCGAAGGCCGACGCACCGGTGGTGCAGACGTCGGGCCAGGAACTGAAACTGGTCTTTCCCCAGGACAAGGCACGGCCCGAACGGTTTGCCCATCTGGATTTCGAACGCTTCTGGCTCCAGCCCATGGACGGGCCGGATCTGGAGGCCAATACACGCGCGGCCTTCGACTATTGCCTCGCCCATCCCCAGTGGCGCCTGAGCGTCCAGACCCACAAGTACATCGGCGTCAAATGAGCCAGATCTTCGAAGTCACCAAGGCCACCCATTTCGATGCGGCCCATCATTTTCCCATGGGACCGGAAGGCAGCCCGCACCGGCGCGTGCATGGCCACTCGTTTCTGGTGGAAGCCACGGTGCGCGGTGAGCGCGGCGGAGACATGGGATTTGTCGTCGATCTGACGCGGCTGGAGGCCGGGCTGAAAGCCGCCGCCGGCGAACTGGATCACAGCCTGCTCAACGATCACGCCGGGCTTGAGAAGCCCAGCCTGGAGGCCCTGTGCCTGTGGTTCGCAGATCGTCTGAAGCCGGAGTTTCCCGGCCTGTCGAAGGTCACCCTGATCCGGCCGACCATCGGCGAGCGGTGCGTGCTGGAGGTCTAGCCTCGAAAGCACATGTCCTTTCCCATGGCGCGACGATCATCTAGTCGAGAATGTCGCTGGCTGGAGGGGCCATCTGAATGCACGCGCTGGAAGCCTTCGAACTGATCCTGGTGCTGCTGGCGCTGGTGTTCTTCCTGCATTGGGTGGCGCTCACGCTGAAATGGCCGCCGGCCACGGTTCTGCTGATTGGTGGCGGGCTGATCGCCTTTGCGCCGGGCCTGCCGGTCTTCGAGCTGGATCCTGAGTTGGCGCTGGCCCTGTTTCTCCCTCCGCTCCTGGTTGATGGAGCTGTCAACACCGCCCTGGGCCGGTTCCGATATCATCTGAGGGGCATCCTCTCGCTGGCGGTCGGGGCGATCATCTTCACGACGCTGGTTGTCGGCATGGTGACGCATTGGCTGGTGCCGGCCTTGCCCTGGGCTGCGTGCTTCGCCCTGGGGGCCGTGGTGTCGCCGCCAGATGCCGTCTCGGCGCGGGCGATTCTGAAGGGGGTGACCCTGCCGCGGCGGCTGACGACCCTGCTGGAAGGCGAAAGCCTGTTGAACGACGCCACGGGCCTGATCCTGTTTCGGTTCGCGGTGGCGGCGGCCCTGACGGGGGCCTTCAGCCTGACCGACGCGGTGTGGGATTTCTCGATCCTGGCGATCGGGGGTGTCGCGGTCGGAGCCGCGATCGGGTTTGCCTGGCTGTTTGTGGTCAAGCACCTGACTGACCGGCTGCTGATCATCGGTTTGAACCTGACGCTCTGCTGGGCCGCCTATCTGGCTGCCGAGGCGGTTCATGTATCCGGCGTCATCGCCGTGGTCGTCGCCGGTCTGATTCAGGGCTGGTACCAGCACGAGGTCGTGCCCGCCGCGGTCCGCCTGCAAGGACGCGGGGCCGGGGAGCTGGTGAGCTTTGTCCTGGAGGCCATGGTCTTCATTCTGATCGGCTTCTCCCTACGCGGTGTCATGGAGCGGATGAGCCAGGATGGTGACCTTCCGCGCCTCGGTGGGGCGGTGCTGGGTGTGGTCCTGGCAATCACGGTCGCGCGGTTCGCCTGGGTCTTTGGCGCGGATGCGGTCATGGCCGTAGCCCACCGGCTGGGTCTGAAGCGCGAGCCGCTGGGTTGGCGTCAGGCGACGGTGTTGAGCTGGGCCGGGATGCGGGGTGTGGTGACGCTCGCCATCGCCCTGACCGTGCCGCTGGACATGCCGGGCCGGGATTTGATCCTGATGTCGGCCTTTGCCGTGATCTTTGTTACCGTCATCGTCCAGGGATGCACCCTGGGCTGGCTTATCCGATTGGTGAAACCCGTCGATCTGGAGCCCGAAGCCGAGGTGTCCATGGCCCAGGCCGAGCTGGCCATGGCCCGCGCCAAGCTGGAGGTGGTGGAAGCGTTCGCCTATGCGCCGGACGGCACGCTGTTGCACCCGCTGATGCTCGAAATGCACACGCGCCGGACCCAGTACATGGAGACCTATGCTGAAAACGCCGAGGAAGAACTGGAGAACATGCAGCCCCAGTTCGACGCGTCACTGGAGGCTGTCGCGGCCGCGCGGGCGGTTCTGCTCCGGCTTCACCGTGCTGGACAGATCGAGGACGAAGTCTTGCACAACCTTGAGCGCGACCTCGACGTCGAGGAGATGACGATCGTCTTCCAGCGGAGTGAATAGGCCGCCTGGCTACTGCGGGCGATAGACCGAGCAGTCTTCGTTCGAGCCGCGCCGGACGCGGCGTTCGCATTCGCGGCGCATCTGACGGTATTCTTCGGCGTCTGAGGTGGTGACCGCATCGACGCCCGCGCCGACCACGGCCCCTGCTGCGCCGGCGGCGGCTCCGACGACAGCCCCCGCCGTGCCGACCACAGCACCGGCCAGACAGCCCTGCAGGCCCAGACTCATAGCGAGCAAGGTCGCGAGGGCAACGGGGCGAACGATGCGGCGAGGGGACATGGCGGGCTCCTGCAAGCTGACCCCTCTTAGCGCGACATGGTTAGCGGTGTGTGACCGGGGCGTCCAAACGGACTTTAGCCCGTCGCTGTCGCTCGCTCATCGGCAGCGCGACTTGCTCGAAGATAATTGACGATTCGTTCGCCCAACCATTCAGCTACTTGCGGCGTTACCGAGTTGCCGATGGCGTGATACCGTAGGCTGTCTGAGTCCTCTTTCCCGACCGTCGGAATGTCGGTCCAGCCCTCAGGGAAGCCTTGTACACGCTCGACCTCAACCGGGGTGAAGCGGCGGACTCGACCATCGGGATACCAGGCGTAATTTCGGCTCCAGTCGGTGCCTGTGTGCCGTGCGCTTTCGGCATATATGCAGTGGGCGCGTCCTTTTACGAGCGGCCCTTTGAGAGGATCTCCAAGGACTGTCTGAAAGAGGCTGGGAGGTTTCTTCCCATTCGGTCCACGCGGCGCAATATCCCGGTCGCCGCGTTCGGGCTCAAAAAGTATTTCGGCGGCACTTTCTGGGTCTCGATGCACGGCAACAACGTAGACTCGCTTCCGTGACTGGGGGATTCCGAAATGTTGGCTGTTGAGCACTCTCCACGCCAGACCGTACCCGAGCTGGTCCATCGTCTTGAGTACGATGGCGAAGTCTCGTCCTCCGTGGCTAGTGAGAAGACCGTGAACGTTTTCGAGGACAACAACTTCTGGCAGGCGCGCACGAACCAGGGTTGCGAAATCATGGAACAGTCCTGACTGGTTTCCTCTGAGGCCTGCTCTTGGCCCCATCCTGGCGAGAGAGAGGTCTTGGCAGGGAAAGCCTGCGGTCCAGACGTCGGCTTCAGGGATACGATGCGCGTCGACATTCTGAATGTCCTCTTCAACTGGAATGTTTGAAAATCGCTCGGCCAAAACGCGACGACAGAACGCCTTCTTCTCGCACTGGAAAACGCTCTCGATTCCGGCCCGTTCAAAGCCCAAGTCAAAGCCGCCCACGCCAGAGAAGAATGACGCATGGTGTAGTGGTTGGATCAACTATCCGCCCCAAATCTTGAAAGCCAACCAGAACGGTTCGGGAACAACATGAATGTGTTTGGGGTTCGGCTCAAGTCTCTTTCACGTGGCGCGGGGCGATGGCTATGCTTAGGCCAGCGGGATCAAGGATGACATATGCCCCAAGTTGAAGTGCGCTGGCGGCGGAGCGGTGGTCGAGGGGAGTTTGAGCACGTTCCGAGCGACGTCCTCATGGATCGGAGGATCGCCATAGCGACAAGCTCGACCATGGACCAGGCGGTTTTTACAGATGTTCGAGGCCAGAGGCGTGACGGCAAGCCGAGACTGCGCCGGGACGACCAATATGATCAGACTATGCTGAATGTCCCAAATCTGGTCGCTGCACTTGCTCTGCTTCCTGATCCGAGACGAGAGGACACTGGAAATCTGACATTGCCGCTGCGAGATGATGGTTATGTCGTCAGCACGCTCACGTTTGACGCGGAGCTTGTCGAGGATGGTGCTGCCGTCTGCACGCCTCTACGGATGCAGGTGCTGCACGATCCTTCGGTCATCGACATTGCTTCGCGCCTACGGGCCGTGAATGAACTGATCGCCCGAGCGGACCTACCCCCCGACCTAGCTGACCTCGCCGAGCAATATCGCGAGTTGATCGCAAACGGTCGGGCGGTCGTGGCCTTTCGCGAACTGTCGTCCCAGTTTCGACAGGCATTGGAAAATCATCCCGAATTGAGCACGGGGCTCGATGAGCCGACTTTGGAGATCGAGATAGACGAAGTCGCCGTTCAGGCCGGCGCTCCCGCGTTGGATGATCTGTCCGCTGACGAGACGAAGCGCCGTCTCGTTTCGCACTACAGGATCGAACGGGACCGCAAGATTGCCAGAGAAAAGATAGCCCGATTCAAGGCAGAACACGGAAAAGTCCACTGCGAAGCGTGCGCTTTCTCATTTGATGAGGTTTACGGGGACTACGCCAAGGACGTTATTGATGTTCATCACATACGGCCTCTGGCATCGCTCTTACCCAACACCTTGACCAAGCTCTCGGACCTGATGCTTCTGTGTCCCAACTGCCATCGGGTCGTGCATCGCAAGAAGACCCCACTAACTCCATCGGAACTCGGCGACCTGCTAGATGTAGCCCGAGCGGCAAAGCAAGGCTGACTATCCCACCTGCCCCCGGTGCCGCAACATTGCATCGGCCAGAACACACGCCGCCATGGCCTCGACCACCGGTACGGCGCGGATGCCGACGCAGGGGTCGTGGCGGCCCTTGGTGCGGATCTCGGTTTCGGCCCCGTCGCGCGTGATCGACTGGCGCGGGGTCAGGATCGAGGACGTCGGCTTGAAGGCGACCCGCGCCGTGATCGGCTGGCCGGTCGAGATGCCGCCCAGGATGCCGCCGGCCTTGTTGGACAGGAACACCGGCTGGCCGTCCGGGCCCAGCCGCATTTCGTCGGCGTTCTGTTCGCCCGACAGTTCTGCGGCACCGAAGCCTGCACCGATCTCGACGCCTTTGGCGGCGTTGATCGACATCATGGCCGAGGCCAGTTCGGCATCCAGCTTGCCATAGATCGGCGCGCCCCAGCCGACGGGGGCCCCTGTCACCTCAAGGGCGACGACGGCTCCGATGGAAGAGCCGGCCTTGCGAACCTCGTCCAGATAGGTTTCCCACGCCGCCGTGTCGGACGTGGCGGCATTCAGCGGATTGCCGTTCACCGCCCCGAAGTCGATCTGGTCGTCGGCCAATCGGTGCGGCCCGATCTGCACCAGCCCGGCGCGGATGACGACGCCGTCGCCCAGAACCTTGCGCGCGATGGCCCCGGCGGCCACCCGCGTGGCGGTTTCACGCGCCGAAGACCGGCCGCCGCCGCGATGATCGCGTACGCCGTATTTGGCCTGATAGACATAGTCGGCGTGCCCGGGCCGGTAGGCGCGCGCGATCTCGCCATAGTCTTTCGAGCGCGCGTCCTGGTTCTCAATCACCAGGCTGATCGGAGTGCCGGTCGTGACCGGGCCATTGCCGTCATCAAAGGTGCCGGACAGGATTTTCACCCCGTCGGTTTCGCCCCGCTGGGTGACGAATCTGGAGCCGCCGGGTTTGCGGCGGTCCAGCCAGGGCTGGATGTCGGCTTCGGACAGGGGAATGTTGGGCGGGCAGCCGTCAACCACACAGCCGATCGCCGGCCCGTGGCTCTCGCCCCAGGTCGTCACGCGAAACAGATGGCCGAAGCTGTTGTGAGACATGGGATCAGGCTTAGCCGAACCGGCGTTCGTCGCCTATCCCCGCATCCAGGCGCGCTTGAAGCGGCCCAGTCGCTCACGCACCGGATCGGGTGCGGTCACGGCCAGAGGCTTGAGCGTGACAAACAGATGGCCCTGCGCCTTGCCCGCGCGGGCGGGAAGTCCCTGATCCTTCAGGCGTAGCCGGTAGGGTGCAGGCAGGGCCGGAGGGGCCGTGACGGCGTGCTCGCCCCGGGGGCTGACAACAGTGAAGCGACCGCCGTGGCTGAGCAGAGACGGGTCGACCTGGCACTCCAGCCAGAGATCGTCGCCGATAATACGCATGTCTGCGTCAGGCCTGACCTTGACGGTCAGCATGAGATCCGAGCCGTCATCCGCCTTGCCACCCAGACGCACGGTTTCACCGGTGCGCAGCCCGGCCGGCAGCCTCAGGCCGAGAGTGCGCCCCGAGGTGATCTCGACCCGGCGAGACACGCCCAGCATGGCTTCACGCGGCGAGATTTCCAGGACGGACATGGGCGGGCAGGGCGGTTCAGAGGCGGGTTTCGATGGGGGTACCGGTCGGGCCGGCATGGTGGTCCGGGCGGCTTCCAGGGCCTGAAGCAGACGATAGGCCTCGATGACCTGGCGGAACCGGTCCTCGTCGCCGCCAGACTGATCGGGGCGCGCCGCCTTGGCTGCACGGCGAAAGGCGGCCGTCAGATCGGCCCCGCCCGCCGGGCCGTTCAGGCCGAGCAGGATACAGGCGTCCTTGGAGGTCATGGGCCGGGCGACAGGCATATCGACCCGAGGAAATACGCCCTGCCTCTGAAAACCCCGTTAAGCGCGCTATATCGCTCGCATGAGCCGAGATGCCCGCATTCCACCCAGTCCGTCTGCAGACGACTATGCCCGCCAGTTGGAAGCCAACGGCGACGAGGCTGAGTTCGAACGGGTGGAACCGTTCACCCTGTTCGGTGAGTGGTTGGCCCTGGCCCGCGAACGCGAGCCCAACGATTCCAATGCCATGGCCCTGGCGACGGCGGATGCAGAGGGCCTGCCCGACTGTCGCATGGTGCTGCTCAAGGATTTCGACGCACGGGGATTCGTCTTCTACTCAAACGCTGAGAGCGCCAAGGGGCGGCAATTGGGCGAGAATCCCCAGGCGGCGCTCCTCTTCCACTGGAAGTCGCTGCGCCGGCAGGTGCGGGCGCGAGGCCGGGTCGAACCGGTCAGCGAGGCCGATGCCGACGCCTATTTTGAAAGCCGGGCCAGAGACGCGCGCATCGGTGCATGGGCCTCGGACCAGTCACGCCCCCTGGAAGGGCGGTTCGAGCTGGAGCGCCGCGTGGCCGAATACGGTCTCAAGTTCGGGCTGGGGCCGGTGGCGCGTCCGCCATACTGGACCGGATGGCGGCTCTTCCCCGAACAGATGGAGTTCTGGCGAGATCGTCCCTTTCGACTGCACGACCGCCTCCTGTTCAGCCGATCGTCCGATGGTTGGCGGCGAAGCCGTCTTTTCCCGTGATGCGCTCCGAAGGTGCCGGCTCGGCCGTTCCATAGCGGGCCATGAAGGTTCGCACCGCGTCCTCGGCGATCTGATCCAGATTGCGCTCCAGTCGATGGGTATCGCCCAACATCATGGCCGACATGAACAGCGGGTGTTCGATCATGCCCATGAGCTGACCCGCCGCAGTGGCCGCGTCCTCGACGATCAGCCGTCCCTCACTGGCAAGCGTTCTCAGCGCCGCAATCAAGGGGCCGCCGACCTCGCGCCGACCGCGTTCATAGACGTCAGCGGCGGCCTGTGGGATACGGTCACGCTCAGCCGCGATCAGCCGCAAAACGGCCCGTACAAAGGGATCCGAAAGGAACTGGGCGTAGCCACGAGCGAAATTGAGAATCCGCTCCTCAGCCGCGCCCGACCCGAAACGTACCGCCCGCATCATCCCGGCGAAATGTTCCGAGGAATCCAGAATCGTGTGGTGGAACAATTCTGACTTCGACGGGAAGTGCAGATAGAGCGTTGCCGTCGAAATCTGGGCGGATCTGGCAATCGCCCCCATGGCCGCCTTGCCAAAGCCGTCGCGGAGAAAACAGTCCCGCGCCCTGTCCAGAATTAGTCGCCGTTTGTCGTCGAAGTCCTCATCCAAGCCGTCCGTCATGCCCCTTGCCTGTGCCCTAAACTGGACGCCCCACATCCTGTCAGGGTTAATTCCTAATCCGGGAAATCGCCGTTCCGCAACCCCGCCGTGCAGGGAAAATTCATTCGATGATGGATTTTAGCCGAGGATCGGCCAGGAGCGGGGCAATCAGGCGATCGAGGTTGGTCTGTCCGTCCAGGCGTACCGCACCGGCCTCATCGAGGATGACGACTTCGGCTTCGGTCCGAGAGGGCTCGACCTGGCGCAGATGGGCGGGGCGCACGGTGCCAAGGTACTGATTGACCACCGAGTCCCATGTGCGCCCGCGCTCTGCCTGGTCTCGGATGAGGCGGCGAATAAAGCGAATATCAGCCGGCGTATCCACGAAGACCCGCAAGTCAAACAGGCGGGTCACCTCCGGCGTACAGAATAGATGGAGCCCTTCGACGACCACGACGTCGACCGGTCCCACGCGGGTCGACTGACTATCGAGGCGACGATGGGTGACAAAATCATAGACGGGCACCTGGACCTGGCCGCCCGCCTTCAGGGTCGCCAGATGCTCGGCCAGGAGCGCGTGATCGCGTGAGGCGACATCGTCGAAATCAAAGTGCGCTGGATCAAAGCCGGGCTCGGCCCCCCAATCGCCGTAGTAGCTGTCTTCGGCGATCATGGTGGCGGCGGCACCCAGCCGGTCCGTCAGGGCGCGTGCGATCGTCGTCTTGCCAGAGCCGGAGCCGCCTACGATGCCGATCAAGAGAGCCATGGATGCCTAGCTATACCGGAACCGCAGGCGGCGAAATGGGGCCGAAGGTCACTTTGGCCGGTCCAGCCGGATCGGGCATTCGGCGAGCAACCCCGCCTTAAGCATTCGTCTTCACGATGGCTGCGATATCTCACGCCTCGGGGCCTTACATGTTTCAGATCATCGGCATCGTTCTGCTGTTTGCCATGGTGTTCGGCAGCTACATTCTAGCCGGCGGCAAGATGGCGGTGATCCTGCATTCGCTGCCCTATGAGTTGATGGCCATTCTGGGCGCGGCGGTCGCCGCCTTCATGATTTCCAACTCGGCCACGGTGATCAAGAAGACCCTGGGCGGTCTGGGCAAGGCGTTCGCGGGCCCCAAATGGAAGGCCGGCGACTACAAGGACCTTCTCAGCCTGCTGTTCATGCTGACCAAGACCATGAAATCCAAGGGCGTGATCGCGCTCGAAAGCCATATCGAGAACCCGAAAGACTCCTCGATCTTCCAGAAGTTCCCGAAGATCATGAAGGATCATTTCGCCATCGACTTCATCTGCGACACCCTGCGGATGATGACCATGAACCTGGAAGATCCGCACCAGGTCGAGGACGCGATGGAGAAGCAGCTCGAGAAGCACCACCACGAAGCCCTGGCCGCACCCCACGCGCTTCAGAACATGGCCGACGCCCTTCCGGCGCTGGGCATCGTTGCGGCGGTGCTGGGGGTCATCAAGACCATGGGCTCGATCACCGAGCCGCCAGAGGTTCTGGGCGGCATGATCGGCGGCGCGCTGGTCGGGACGTTCCTGGGCGTGTTCCTGGCCTATGGCATGGTTGGCCCGCTGGCGGCGCGCCTCAAGGCGATCGTCGACGAGGAAGCGGCCTTCTACAAGATCATCCAGTCGGTCCTGATTGCTCACCTGCACGGCAATGCGGCCCAGATCTCGGTGGAAATTGGCCGGACCGACATTCCATCGACCGCCCAGCCGAGCTTTGCCCAGCTTGAAGAAACGCTCGCTGCCGCGCCGATGGATGCCGCCGCCTGATCGGTGGCGGAGGGGAAAATGTGATCACGGCTTCGTGATTCTTTGCTTGCGGCTGCGATCAAATCCGCGTTACGTCCCCTTCAGCGGGACTCATGATCCCGCGTCAAAAAAGTCCCTAGGGAAGGAACGCATCATGATCATCCGCAAGCTCCTCATCGCTTCCATCGGTGTTGCCGCTCTGTCGGTCGCCGCCTGCCAGCCGGCCGCTGAAGAAGCCGCTGAAGCCGATGCCGCCGCTGAAACGGCCACCGACGCCGCTGCTGACGCCGCTGCCTCGGCTGACGCCGCTGCCGCCGCTGCCGGCGACGCCGCCGCCGCCACCGGCGAAGCTGTTGCCGAAGGCGCTGAAGCCGCCGGTGCCAGCATGGAAGCTGCCGCTGAAGGTACCGAAGCTGCCGCTTCGGAAGCCGCTCACTAAGACATCGCCGCAAGGCACACTGTCTGGGAAGGGGTCGCCCATAGGGCGGCCCCTTTTCCTTTGACGCATTCGGGTTCACAGCATCCGGGATGCGTCCCGATTTTCTCAAACTGGCCGAACTGGACTGGACCGAGGACGGTCAGCCGCTGTCGTCGGTCTACGGTGACGTCTATTTCTCGCGGGAAGGCGGGCTGGCGGAGAGCCGGGCTGTGTTCCTGGCCGGGTGCGGCATGCCGCAGGTCTGGCACGGTCGGACCCATTTCACCGTGGCGGAGCTGGGATTCGGGACGGGCCTCAACATACTGGCGCTGCTGGACCTGTGGAGGCGTGAACGGCCCGCGGGCGGCCATCTGCATATCTGGTCGGTCGAGGCGCACCCGCTGTGGAAACAGGCCCTTGAGCAGGCCCATGCCGCCTGGCCAGATCTGTCAGACATTTCAAGGCAGATCGTTGACCGTTGGCCGATCCTGACACCGGGAACCCATCGTCTGTCCCTGCCGGACTGCCACGCCACGCTGGATCTGGCTTTTGGCGAGGTCGAGCCGATGTTGCGGCAGTGGTCCGGGCGTGCCGATGCCTGGTTTCTGGATGGCTTTGCGCCGGCGACCAATCCCGCCATGTGGTCAGATGAGGTCCTGAGCCTGGTCGGTCAACGCTCAGCCCCGGGCGCGCGTGCGGCGACCTTTACCGTCGCGGGCCAGGTTCGGCGCGGGCTGGCGGCAGCGGGATTTGAAGTCGAGAAGAAGCCAGGCCACGGCCGCAAACGAGAGCGGCTGGAGGCCGTGTATCCGGGGAATCGCCCGGAGGCGTCCGATGTCCGGCATGTCGCTGTGATTGGGGCCGGGATCGCAGGTGCCGCCCTGGCTCGCGCCCTGGTTCGCCTCGGCAGGTCGGTGACGGTGTTTGACGCGGAAGGGCCGGGAGCCGGCGCTTCAGGGGCTCCGGCGGCGCTCGTGACGCCCTGGGTCGATGCCGGCCTGTCTTCGGCTTCGGTGTTGGCGGCCCAGGCTTTCCTTCTCGCGACGGACCTCTATCAGAGGGAAACGCCGCAGGCCGTGATCGATCGGGGCGTGCTGAAGCTGACGCGCGACGCGGCGGATCAGAAACGATGGCTGACGGCAGCGGGACAGGCGATCTGGCCGTCGACCCTGATTTCGGAGTTGGACGCCGAGGGCGCTGCGGCCCTCGTTGACGAACCGCCGCGACAGCCGGGTGTCTGGCTGATGGATGCCCTGACCGTTGATCCGCGCGCGATCCTCGATGCCTGGCTGGCGGACGCGGAGTTAGTGCAAGCGGGTGTTGCGGAAATCCGGCCCGGAACAAGGCCCGTGATTGTCACGGACGATGGGCGCGAACAGCGATTTGACGCGATCATTGTCGCCGCCGGCTTTGGCTCAAAGGCTTTGGGGGTGGAGGGGGTGTCACCTGTCCGCGGCCAACTGTTTTGGGCGGACGAGATCACGGCCGGTCGGGCAGCGATCTGGGGGCCCGGCTATGCCATACCGACGCGGTCCGGGACTCTGGTCGGTGCGACCCATGACCGGGGGCGGGCCGACGCAGACATCGACGCCACGGATACGGACCGGCTGCTGGCCCGACTGGCGGACGCGCGCCCAGTCCTTGCAGGCAAACTGGAGGGCAGGGCGCTCATGGCCCGGGCCGCCGTGCGCGCCGTCACCGCGGATCACAGGCCCCTGTGCGGGGCGGTCGGGCAGGGGGTGTGGGTCCTGAGCGGGCTGGGAGGCCGTGGCTTCATGTGGGCCCCGCTTCTGGCCGAGCACCTTGTTGCCGAGATGACCGCCACACCTTCGCCCGTATCTGCTGATCACCTCCCTCTCATAGCGCCGCATCGTCTTGCGGCATCCCCCAAGGCAGGAGCCCAGAAATGAGAACCCCGCTTATCCTTGCGACTCTGGCCCTCGGGGCCGGTGCTGCTTGCGCACCCACGACCCCCGGCATGGCCCAGACCGGCACCCCGCGTGAGTGCTTTTTCGCCAGCGAAGTCCGATCTTTCGCCTCTTCCGATGACCGCCACGTCTATGTTCGGACCGGTCGCGACGAGGTCTTCGAGCTGAGAACCATGGGCTGCACCAACGTCGATTGGTCGCACCAGATCGGCATTGTTCCGCGCGGTGGCGGCACCTCGGTCTGTTCCAGTATGGATGCCGAACTGATCGTGCCGGATCTGCCCGGCGGACGCACAACCTGTCCGGTGACGGGCGTGCGCCTCCTGACCGATGCCGAGGTCACGGCCTTGCCGGAACGCGACCGACCCTAGAGCCTGATCGTTTGAGATGGAATCGCTTCGCGATTTCATCTCAGGCGTGAATCAGGCTCCAGAGAAAAGCGCGAGCATGATTCAGCTTCTTGTTGGAACCGCGCGGCGGTTCCAACAAAAACCATCATGCTCTAGGCGCCATGACGTGACGATTCGAGATGCGCCCTTCGGCCCAGGCCGGAGGGCGTTTCTTGTCTTTGCACCTGCGGTGAACGCGCCAAGTCGGACACGAGCGCCCGCACCGGGCCACTGAGTCCCGTTGTACGGATTCGTTTGAAAAGAATGGTGGACGCGACAGGGATTGAACCTGTGACCCCTACGATGTCAACGTAGTGCTCTACCGCTGAGCTACGCGTCCGTCCGATCGCCTTGTGGGCGCGGAGGCGGGTCTATAGCCCGGCATTCGCCGGGGCCGCAAGGGGGTTAAGCAGCCACCATGCGATCAACCTCGGCGACGATGTCGCGCAGGTGGACCGGCTTGGACAGAACCTTGGCTTCGGGCGCGGCCTGGGCGGCGGAAAGCGCCACCGCCGCGAACCCGGTAATGAACATGATCTTGACGCCGGGCTGACGCTGGGCGGCGATGCGCGCCACCTCAATGCCGTCGGCCCCCGGCATGACGATATCGGTCAGCAGCAGATCAAAAGGCCCCTGATCGAGGGCATCGATGGCGTCATCCCCGTTTTCGCAGGCGATAACTGTGTGTCCGGCCTTTTCCAGCGCCCGGGCGAGAAAGCCGCGCAGGGACCCGTCGTCTTCGGCCAAAAGGATATGCGCCACAGCTTGTGCCCCCTACAATCAGAACCCGGAGCTTAGCGGAAAGGGCGTAAACCGGGAATGAAGGCGGCGGGCGACCAGACGATGATCCTCGAGCGGTTCGCGGCGTGCAGGTCAACGCCTTTGATCTATGCCGTCGCCCATGCCGGACGAGGGTTTCCGCAAGCGCATTGCGCGCAACTTCAGGCCAACACCGCAACCCTGCGAAGCCTGGAAGATCCGCTGGTGGATCAACTGACCGACGGAGCGGGGGCCTTGGGTATCGAGCGGCTGGTCAACCGCACGGCGCGCGCCTGCGTCGATGTGAATCGGGATCCTGCCGAGATCGACCCGCGCCTTGTCGAGGATGGTCGGGGGCGCGAAACACCGCGCACGCGGGCCGGCCTTGGAGTCGTTCCGCGGTTGGGCGGAGACGGCAAGGCGCTCTATCGCGCCCGGCTGGAACGCACGGAAATCGAAGGACGTATCCGTGAGGTTCACCGCCGCTATCACGCCGAACTGACGGCGATGATGCATGAGACTAAGACCCGCTGGGGGCGAGCGGTGCTGATTGACTGGCACTCGATGCCGTCGCTGGCGGCGCAGGCGGAGCAGCGGCGAGGGGGCCTGCGCCCTGAGATCGTGCTGGGTGACCGCCACGGGCAGAGCGCGTCCTTAGAGATCGCCGGCGTCGTTCGGGCCGCCTTTGAAGCGCGAGGGCGGCGGGTCGTGATGAACCGTCCGTTCGCCGGGGGGTATACGACCCAGCTCTGGGGTCAGCCGAACGAGGGCTTTCACGCCGTACAGGTCGAGATCGACCGGAGCCTGTATCTGAATGAGGAAACCCTGGAGCCGACGCCCGGTCTGGTGAGGCTACAGGCGGACGTCCATGCAGTCGGCGAGGCGTTGATCGCCTGGCTGGAGTCAAAAAAAGCCGCGCCCGAAAGCGCGGCTTGAAGTCATTTGGGAGGAAACGCCCAATCAGGGCAAACTCAAGATACGCTGCATTGCACAATCCGCAACCCCGATTCGTTCGCAGTCGCGAAAAAACCTTAAGGGGCGGGCGCAGCCGGGCTGCCGAGAACTGACAGGGCGTGCCGAACCCCCAAAGCAGCAGGGGATGCCGACTGTCGCCAGGCCAGAAGGGCGATGGCCATCAAGGCGCCGAGCGCCAGAAAAGCCGGGTGAATCAGCCAGGCTCCGGCCGCAAGTGCGAAGTAATAGACCCGAACACCACGGTTGAACCCATGCATGGCCGGGTTGAGAACTTCGGCCACCGTCAGGGCATAGGCATCCAGATGGTCCGGCGCAGAGTCTGATTCCGGGGCTGCCCCGACCAGGGCCACCGTGTAGTTGAGCTGGCGGATGGACCAGATGAAGTCCAGCAGGCCGCGCGCCAGGCAGATACTGATCAGGGCGAACTTGACCTCCATGACGCGGGTGGGGGCTTCAACCCCGACGGCCGGAAGGTTTCGCAGGGCTGCTTCGCCCCCGAACAGAACTCCGCCGACCGCCGCAATCAGAATCAGGTTGGCCGAGGCGAAAAAGGATGCCGAATTGATTGTGTGGCCCAGCAGCTGACTGTCGACCATGCGCATCTCGCGCCGGGTCATGGCGCGCATCCAGGCCGTTCGCATCAGATCGAGATCGGCGTTCAGGGCCCCGCGCCGGCGGCTGATGGCGCGGATCATCGGCTCACAGGCCAGCCAGGACAGCAGAAAGACTACCAGCGCCCCAAGGTCCATTGCCGACAGGCCGAACGTCCACTCGTCCATGATTGCGCCCCCTTTTGCGCGGATCAGGCCTACGCCTTAGCACACAGGAAAACGGCTGCGAGGGCCGTTCTGAACGTCCGCTCAGCGCAAGGTGATGCGACAAAAATGGTCGTACCCAGGTCGCGCTCGCCGAACACGCGAAAGAGAACATATTGCGAACGAGAACAAACCATGCACATATGCCTCTCGACGCGGCGGCGGGTCCATGGCGGGCTGACCGGACAGCGACGGGAATCGTGTAAGGGGAGATCTTTGATGGCGCAGGCGGCTTTGAGACTGGTGGGCAAGCAGGATTCGGATAAGGCGAAGGCGCTGGAAGCGGCGCTGGCCCAGATCGACCGTGCCTTCGGCAAGGGCTCAGTGATGAAGCTGGGGACCGGAGGCGTTGCGGCCGAGATCGAAAGCGTTTCGACCGGGTCGCTCGGCCTGGATATGGCGCTGGGGATCGGTGGCCTGCCGGTTGGGCGCGTGATTGAGATCTTCGGGCCGGAGAGCTCGGGCAAGACGACGCTGGCGCTGCATACGGTGGCCGAGGTCCAGAAGAAGGGTGGCGTTGCGGCCTTCGTCGATGCGGAGCACGCGCTGGACCCGACCTATGCCCAGAAGCTGGGTGTGAATCTGGATGACCTGCTGGTGTCGCAGCCGGACCACGGTGAACAGGCGCTGGAGATTACCGACACCCTGGTGCGCTCGGGGGCGGTCGATATCGTGGTCGTCGATTCCGTCGCGGCTCTGACGCCGCGGGCCGAAATCGAAGGCGAGATGGGCGACAGCCTGCCGGGGCTTCAGGCTCGATTGATGAGCCAGGCGCTGCGCAAGCTGACCGGTTCGATTGCCAAGTCCAAGTGTATCGTCCTGTTCATCAATCAGATCCGCCACAAGATCGGGGTGATGTACGGCTCGCCCGAGACGACGACGGGCGGCAATGCGCTGAAGTTCTATGCGTCGGTGCGTCTGGATATTCGCCGCATCGGATCGATCAAGAACCGTGACGAGATCGTCGGCAACTCAACCCGCGTGAAGGTGGTCAAGAACAAGGTCGCGCCGCCGTTCCGCGAGGTGGTCTTCGACATCATGTACGGCGAGGGCGTGTCCAAGCTGGGCGAGATCATCGATCTGGGCGTCAAGGCCGGGGTCATCGAGAAGTCCGGCTCGTGGTTCTCCTACGACTCGACCCGGATCGGTCAGGGGCGTGAGAATGTCCGGGAATTCCTCAAGGCGAATCCCGACATTGCCGACGCCATTGAAAAGGCCGTGCGTGGGTCTACGGAGCGGATTGCCGATGACATGCTGGGCAGTCCCGAGCCCGATGAAGGCCAGGACGACGGCGAGGGCTGAGGCCGTTTGACGAACCTCTCCGGATTGGGAGGTCCTGCGACCCGCCACCGACCCCGTGGGACGAATACCCCACCCGGAGACGAGAGCCGTCCGCCCCGCCGGCGGGCGGCTTTCACTTAATCCAGAGTCAGTCGCCCGGTCCGAGGGCGAAGGTCATTCGATAGTCCAGCGGCCCCTGCTCCGGTGCGGTCCGCCGGGCCGGCGTGACCTCCGTCAGGCGAAGGCTACGGGCGTCCTCCAGGGCGATACCGCGGCGAAGCTCCATCACCTCGGTACGGGCTTCTCGCGCGGTGCGGATCTCAACCCTGACGTGGAAAAAGCCGGCGTGAATGCATTGAACATCAACAGGGCAGCGACTGTCCTGAACCACCTCGACAGGACGGATTGAGACGTCACCGATGCGGGCTGTCTCTCCCAGCCGCGCCGTGGCTTCACCATTGAAGGCCGTGGGTTGGGTTGGGCCTGAGGCACAGGCGGCCAGGGCCATGAACATCGCGGTCGTCAGGATCATCGCCGGTCGCATGGCGGCCTCCGTTTGCCTCTCAGGAAAAGGGCACGATCTTGTTGTCGAGATCGTGGCCGATGTCGGCGACCCCGAGAAAGGGAACGCCTGAAACCTCGGACCAGTGCCGCACAATCTGTTCGGGCGTCTGTTCGAACGGGGGATCGTTGTCAGGGATATCTGAAATGCGGCCCAGGCGAAGGCCCGCCGAACGCCGGACATTGGGGCTGGAGGTTATGTGAAACAGGCTTCGGTCGATCCGATACAGGTGCTCGGACAGATCCTCGATCATCAGGACGCGGCCCGAAAAATCCGGCTCAAGCGGCGTGCCCAGAAGGTTCGACAGGACGGTCAGGTTGAACGCCATGGTCGGCATCTTGAGCGCATTCGGCTCGCACACTGCGACATTCTCATCGACCAGCCAGTCGAGCGCGCGCCACACCGCCGCCTCGCCGCCGGGACGCAGACTGTCCTGACACATCGGCCCATGGGCGCAGCGCGACGCCCCGGCCTTGGCCAGGGCGGCCAGGACAAACCCCAGGTCGGAATAGCCCAGGAATGGCTTTTTCAATGCGGCCGCATTCATCCGCCCGACCGCCGCCTTGGCAATGCGATTGGAGCCATAGCCGCCGCGCGCGAACCAGACAGCGTCGAGGGTGGGGTCGTTGGCCACCTCGACCAGGGCATCCTCGCGGGCCTGGTCCGGCCCGGCAAAATGCCCATCGGTCAGAAAGCACTGAGGGTGCACGACCAGGTCGACGGGATGGCCCTTTCGCAAGGCGGCCAACTTGACGACGCGGTCGGCGGCCTCGGGGCTGAACCGTCCGGCGGGCGCGACGATGCCGATCCTGAACGGTGATGTCATCAATCGGCTCTCCCCAAACGCGCCTGTCCGTCTATAGAGGCCCCATGACCCAATCGTCCTATTTTTTCTGTGGCGTCGGTGGCTCGGGCATGGCCCCGCTGGCGCTCATCATGCGTTCCAAGGGCTTCCGGGTTCAGGGGTCGGACCGGGCGCTGGACCAGGCGCGTGTGGCCGCTCGATTTGACTATCTCCAAAGCCAGGGGATCGACCTGTTCGCCCAGGATGGGTCAGGTGTGATCAGCCCGGATCAGATCGTGGTCGCGTCTGCCGCCGTCGAGGATACGGTTCCCGACATGGTGTCGGCGCGTCGCGTCGGGGCCAGGGTCATGCGCCGGGCCGAGCTGCTCAGTGAGCTGTTCAACGGCTCGGATCAGCGCGTCGGCGTGGCCGGTACTTCGGGCAAGTCAACGATCACGGCCATGTTGGCCTGGATTCTGGACCGCGCCGGTCAGGATCCGACCGTCATCAACGGGGCGGATATGCTGAACTATGTGACAGCCGAGGCTCCGTTTGCCGCAGCGCGTGTCGGTGGACCGGACCTGTTCGCCGCCGAGGTCGATGAGAGCGACGGCACCATTGCCCTGTACAACCCGACCGTTGCCGTCGTGTCCAACATCAGCCTCGACCACAAATCGATGGAAGAGCTGCGTCAGCTGTTCGGAGACTTTGTCGCCAAGTCGAGCGTGGCCGTTCTGAATTTCGACAACGCCGAAAGCCTGGCCCTGGCCGGTCGGGCCGCTCGGGCGGTGAGTTTCAGCCTGACCTCAACCGAGGCGGACCTCAGCGCGCGTGATATCGTCCAGCGCCCGGATGGCGTCGATTTCACCGCCCATTCTAGGGATGGAGCCAACTGGCCGGTCAGCCTGCGGACGCCGGGCCTGCACAATGTCGCCAATGCCCTGGCGGCGTTGCTGGCTGCGCAGGCGCTGGGGGTCGACATGGCCGCGGCGACCCAGGCGCTTTCGGACTATCGCGGGGTGAGGCGTCGACTTGAGGTCACAGGGATTGCCGGCGGGGTCATCGTCATCGACGACTTTGCCCATAACCCGGACAAGATCGCCGCGACGCTTCGAACGCTGCGGGCCTTCCCCGGTCGCTTGCTGGTCATGTTCCAGCCGCATGGCTTTGGACCGATCCGCCTGATGCGTCGGGAACTGGCCGAGGCGTTCCAGCACGGGCTGGCCGCCGATGATGTGCTGATCATGCCTGAGCCCGTCTATTTCGGCGGGACCACGGACATGTCCGTGGGGAGCCGGGACCTGGTCGGTGATCTGGTGGCCATGGGCGTGAAGGCCGAGGCCTATGCTGATCGCGCGGCGTGTGGGGATCGACTGGTGGACCTGGCCAGGCCCGGCGACCGCATCATCATCATGGGCGCGCGCGACGACACCTTGTCGGTGTTTGCCCGGGATATGCTGGAGCGGTTGGCCTAGCCCGCCAACGGTGCCCGGGACGGGTCGAAGGCCACGATCTCGCGGATGGTGACCATGCTCTGGTAAGAGATGACGTGCGCCTCATCCGTCAGTTCGCGCTCCCCGAAGGCCTCATAGGCCTCCATGGTTGGAACGGCGACATTCAACAGAAAGCTCCACTCTCCAGTCACATCCCAGGCCGCCTGGACCTCCGGGCTAGCTCGCATGGCGGCCTTGAAAGCACCGGAGGCGCGATCCTGGTCCCTCATCTTGACCAGGACATGGATGACGATGCGCGGTTTGATCCGACCTGGATCGACCACCGCCACGTCGCGCACGATCACGCCTTCGGCTCGCAGTCGGCGCAGTCGGCGCAGCACCGCTGATTCCGACAGGCCCACGGCGTCTGCCGTCACCCGCGCCGGTTCCAGGTTATTGGCCCGCGCCCGCGCGATCAGCTTGCGGTCAAAGGAATCGAGTTTGACGAATTCCGTCATTTCAGGCCCGCGCACGACGAAAACAGACGCGCATCCTGCGAAGATCGCCGGGAAGCGCAAGTGGGAATTCGATACGGTCAGCACATGACACAACTGGCTCTGAGACACGATGATTTGACGGCTCGCCTGCGCGCGATCTGGCCCTATGCGGCGGTGGTTGCAGCCATCGTTTCGTTTGCGGTCGGGACCACGGTGGCCAAGTCGCTCTTCCCCCTGGTCGGGGCCGAAGGGGCGGTGACCCTGCGCGTCATCCTGTCGGCTATCGTGTTGGCGGTCATTTTCAGGCCTTGGAAGGCGCGGCGGACGGGAGCCAACCTGTGGCTGACGGTCCTGTTCGGCCTGGTGCTGGGGGCCATGAACCTGACCTTCTATCTGTCGCTTCGGACCCTTCCGATCGGCGTGGCGCTGGGCATTGAGTTCATTGGTCCGCTCAGTGTGGCCCTGATCGGCGCGCGGCGGTTGTCGCATGTTCTGTGGGTGGCCCTGGCGGCTGGCGGCCTGGTGTTGCTGTTGCCGATTGCCGGGGGTGGCATTGATCCGGTGGGGGCCGGTTTCGCCGCGCTCGCTGCGGTGTTCTGGGCACTCTACATCGTGCTGGGCAAGAAGCTGTCGGACTTCGATCCGGGGCGGTCGCTGGCCCTGGGGATGTTTGCGGCGGTGCTGGTCGTCGCGCCCATCGGCATCGAGCCGCTGTCGGTGCCCGGTGTCCTGACGCCGATGGTCCTGGGCCTGGGCTTGCTGGTCGCCATCCTGTCGAGCGCGATCCCCTATTCGCTGGAAATGGCGGCTCTGAAGCACCTGCCGCGCCGGACCTTTGGCGTCATGCTCAGCCTTGATCCTGCGGTTGGGGCCCTGTTCGGTCTGTTGCTGTTGGGTGAAATGCTGACGGGGGTTCAGTGGCTGGCTGTGGCCTTCATTGTCGCGGCGTCCGTCGGCGCGGCGGCCACCAGTCGCGCTCCCACGCCCAAGTCCGCGATCCCGACCGACGCACCGGCGTAAGGCGCTTGTCTCCTCCCCATTGAAATGGGGAGGAGACGAGGACCCCGAATTTCATCCCCCATTAACCACGTTCCCGCATTCGTGGAGATCAGTTCCGCGGGGCCCGGGTTTGCGTCATCTCATTCAGTCTGTCCGTGCCGTCGATCCGCTGGTCGTGACCGGCAAGGTCGCGGCGGTGTCGGGCCTTCTGATCGAGGCGCGCGGGGGGCTGTCGCGTCTGTCGGTTGGGGCGCGGGCCGAAATCATCCGCAGTGCCGCCAATGATCCTCTTCCGGCCGAGGTGGTCGGATTTCGGGATTCCAAGGCGCTGCTGATGCCATTCGGACCGGTCGAGGGCGTGTCGCCCGGTGCCGATATCCGGCTGGTTGCGGACGGTGCCAATGTGCGGCCCACGACCGCCTGGCTGGGCCGTATCGTGGATGCCTTCGGCGAGCCGATTGACGGCAAGGGTCCGCTGCCGCGCGGGCCGGTTCCCTATCCGCTGCGCGCCGCCCCGCCTGCCGCCCATGCGCGGGATCGTGTGGGAGAGCGACTGGACCTGGGCGTGCGGGCGCTCGACTGTTTCGTCACCACCTGCCGGGGCCAGCGTCTGGGCATCTTTGCCGGGTCGGGGGTCGGGAAGTCGGTGCTGCTGTCGATGCTGGCGCGCGAGGCGACCTGTGATGCCGTCGTCGTCGGCCTGATCGGGGAACGGGGCCGAGAGGTCCGCGAGTTTATCGAGGAGACGCTGGGGGAGGCCGGTCTGGCCCGGTCCATCGTCGTCGTGGCCACCTCCGATGAGCCGGCCCTGAAGCGTCGTCAGGCCGCCTATATGACGATGGCCCTGTCAGAGTATCTGCGCGATCAGGGGCTGGAAGTCCTGTGTCTGATGGATTCGGTGACCCGCTTCGCCATGGCCCAGCGCGAGATCGGCCTGGCGGCGGGAGAGCCGCCGACGACCAAGGGCTATACGCCGACTGTCTTTTCCGAACTTCCCAAGCTGCTGGAGCGTGCGGGACCGGGGCCTGTCGGGCCGAATGGCAAGCGGGGCGGGCCCATCACCGGCCTGTTCACCGTGCTGGTGGACGGCGGCGACCACGATGAGCCCATCGCCGACGCCGTGCGCGGGATTCTCGATGGCCACATCGTTATGGACCGCAAGATCGCCGAGCGCGGACGCTTCCCGGCGGTCGATGTGCTGAAGTCCGTCAGCCGGACGATGCCGGACTGTCAGACGCCCGAGGAGCGCGAGCTGAACAAGCGGGCGCGCCTGAGCCTGTCATCCTATGCCGACATGGAAGAGTTGATCCGCATCGGGGCCTACCGCGCCGGTGCCGACCCCATCGTGGACCGGGCCATTGCCCTGAACCCGTCGCTCGAGGAATTCCTGCGTCAGGACAAGGACGATTCGACGCCTCTTAACGAAGCGTTTGCTCGTCTGGCAGCCATACTGAACCAGGGCAGGGCTGAGGAGCCGATCCAATGACCAAGTGGGCGCAGTCGCTGATCCGCATCTCCAACTACGAGGTCGAGACGCTGCAGAAGCGTCTGGCAGACATCGCCACGCGCCGGGCCACCGCCGAAATGCGGATTGCCGTGCTGGATGCCGAGCGCGAACTGGAAACAGAGAATGCGCGCGCCTGTCCGTCGTCAGGCCGGCTGCTTGAGGCGTATCTGGGCGGGTGGAAGCTGCGTCGCGACACCGCCCAATCGGATCTGCGCGAGGTTGAATCCGAAGAGCTGGGAGCCCGAGACGCCCTCATGTCGGCGTTCGAGGAGCTCAAGAAGTTCGAACATGTCGCCGAGGCGACCCGGTTGAGCCAGTTGGCCGCCCTCGCTCGCCGCGAATCCGCCGCCATGGACGAACAGGCCATTCGCCGGGCCGCGCGGGCGGGATAGCGTCCCCAACGCTTCGCTGACCCGCCGCGCTCGCTGCTCGACCGCAATCTGGAATCGGATACGATCACCTCATCGCGAGGGGTGATGAGATGAATCCGTTTGAATTCAGCACGGTCTTCGCTTCGATCATTCTCGGGATGGGGCTGGCGCACCTGTTCTCGGGCGGCGTCCAGCAGATCTACCGCAAGCAGCTAGGTTTTATGCAGGCGGCCTATGCGGTGCTCGCCCTGCTGCTCATCACCATTCAGTGGTGGAGCCTCTTGGCCTGGTCCGACAGGCCGGATTGGACCCTCATGCAGTTCCTCGTCCTGGTGGTGTGGAGCCTGTCCATGTTGGCCCTGTGCGTCGCCGTGTTTCCGCCGGGCGATATCGCACATCAGGATTTTACGTCGCACCTACCGGTTGTCGGTCTGACCCTGGCGGCGATGGCGGCTCTGGATATCGTCCAGACGTGGCTTCATGCTTCCTTGTTCACGCCCGTCTTCTATCTACCGGTCATTTTGCACTATCTAGTGCTGGCGCTCTTGGTCGCTTTCTGGCGCAATCGGCGAGTCCAGCTTGCCATCTCGGTTTGGCTGCCCGCCTTCACCTTTATCTATGGGTTCGTCTGGTCATCAGTGATGCTGAGTTGATCACCTCATGGGAAGCGGAGGAGACGGCAAAAGCGACCAGTCTCTCTGACGTCGCGCCCATGAAACCCCTCGCCCAACTCGCCGCCTTGGGCGAACAGGCCATCCGCCGGGCCGCTCGGGCGGGTTGATCCACAAAAAAGGCGGCCCCAACGGGCGGGTCACCGCACCCCAGGGGCGACTTCCGCACGGCCTCACCTTGGCTTTCGGGTCGCCAGTGCCTAGGTTCCGCGCAACCGAGACACTGCAGGAGGCCGCCATGACCGCCAATCCGACCGATCCGATGGGCCTGGACGGCTTTGAATTCGTCGAGTTCGTCAGCCCCGATCCCCAGGCCATGAAGACCCATTTCGAAAAGATGGGCTTCGTCGCGTCCCACACGCGCCCCGACGGCGGCGTGGTGCGGATGAAGCAGGGCGACATCAGCTTCCTGATCAACACCTCCGAAGGCCCCAATGCGGTCGCCTTCCGTGATGCTCATGGTCCGTCGGCGGCCGGCATGGCCTTCCGGGTCAAGGATGCCGCCGCAGCCTACGAACAGGCCATCGCGCGCGGTGCCAAGCCGGCCGAAGCGCCGCAGAACGCCCTGGGCGACTATCCCTATGTGTTGCAGGGCATCGGCGGCAGCCTGCTGTATCTGGTCGATACCTGGGGGGCGCAAACCCTCTATGACGGCTGGACTGAGACGCCCGGCTGGGCCGATGCGGAGGCGAAGAACCAGGTTGGTCTGACGCTGCTGGATCACCTCACGCACAACGTCCGCAAGGGCCAGATGCGGACCTGGTCGGGCTTCTACGGCGATGTCTTCGGCTTCGAGGAGCAGAAGTATTTCGACATCAAGGGCAAGGCGACCGGCCTGTTCTCGCAAGCCATGGTCGCGCCGGACGGCATGATCCGCATCCCGCTGAATGAGAGCCAGGACGAGCAGAGCCAGATCGAGGAATTCCTGCGCCGCTATAACGGCGAGGGCATTCAGCACATCGCCCTGCACACCGACAACATCTTCGAGACGGTCGAAGAGATGAAGCGGCGCGGCATCGATTTCCAGGACACCATCGAAACCTATTTCGACCTGATCGACACCCGCCTGCCCGGCCACGGCGAGGATGTGGAGCGGATGCGCAAGAACCGCATTCTGATCGATGGCTCGGACCAGGATGGGCTTCTGCTTCAGATCTTTACCCAGGACACCTTTGGTCCGATCTTCTTCGAGATCATTCAGCGCAAGGGCAATCAGGCCTTCGGTGAAGGGAACTTCCAGGCCCTGTTCGACTCGATCGAGCTGGACCAGATCCGTCGCGGGGTCGTGAAGGTCGACGCCTGATCAGGGTGACAGAGGCGCCGCCTGCGGGCGGCGCCTAATTCACCTGCGCCTTGGCCAGCCAGTTCTTGCCGAGCGTTCCGACCAGCTCGATGATCATCTTGCCGATGCACAGCAGGAGCATCGTCCAGGTCGGCGCGCCAATGGCGTTCAGCCCCATGGCCCCCAGCAGCACCGTGATGTGCAGGACCATGACCCGCGGGTAGGGCAGAAACATCTCCAATTTCGGATTCGCGGTCTCATAGGCACGGGGTCTGATCCAGGCCTGCCAGAATTGCATCGCCTGGATGATGAGGATGCCGATGATCGCGTAGCCGAACCCGCGCATCTCGCCAGGCGAGGATTCGTCGGGCGAAATCTCGCTGGCCAGCATCATCGCGAAGGCACCGTGCACAATCCAGAAGACGCCATAGTGGAAGGTGAAGAAGGCAGCGGTACCCAGCCGCTGCACAAAGGGCGTGCCGCCGATCACCGAACCCACTGCGGGCAGCGGCCCCTGGGCCATCAGGATGCGCGGCACGGTGAACAGGCCGACGAAGAAATTCTCGATCCAGTAGAGGATCAGGATCATGCCCGGGTCCCAGTCGAGGAACAGGACCCCGAAGACGGGCAACAGATTGCCGAACACGATCCAGATGACGGTCCAGACCTTGGCCAGCGGGAACCGGGCGGGTTGGTCGGTCATCGCACCGCCTCAAGTCGAACCTTGAAGCCGGCCTGCCAGAGCGCCACCGCGACATCGATGATCATCTTGGCCACGCAGAGCAGAATGACCAGGTTGCGCGCGCCGCCGCTGAGGCTGACGATCCAGAAGCCGCCTATGACCGCCAGATGCAGGGCCATAACCCGCCCATAGGGCCGGAACATTTCGGCAGATGGGTCGGCCCCGCGCCACGCCTCCGGTCGGGCCCAGTCCCGCCAGTGAACCAGGGTCTGAAGCAGACCGATGCCGATCACGGCCAGCCAGAAGCTCTGATTTCCAAAGGTCGATTGCCAGGCTGACGTCCACCCGCCGCCCGGCAGGAAAAACAGGACCAGAACCCACGTCAGCACGCCATGGACCAGCCAGAACAGCCCGTAGTGGGCGAGGAAGAAGCTGCTGACCCGCAATGACGGGGCGTCGTGTCCCGGATTGCGCTCTGCGTCCCTGATCCGCTGCCAGGTGTAGATGCCGACAATCAGGGTTTCGAGCCAGAACAGGATCACGATCTGGACCGCGTCCCAGCCGTAGTTGATCACACCCCAGATCGGGATCAGGCCGGTGACGACGATCGCCAGCAGGCTGAAGATCGACAGGCCCTTCGGTGACTGGTCCGCAGTTTCCCCCATGACCCTTCATGGCCCAGGAACGCCGCGCTGCAAACCCGCCATCAGTCCTCGTCAGCTTCGCGCAAACGTGCCTTGCGCTCCTGAACCGTCTCGGCCGCGCCTTTCCAGACGTGCCTGGGATTGCCGCACATGGCGCATGAACAGACGGCCAGACGGTCCGGCCAGTAGTGGGCTTTGAGCGTGTTCGGATAGATTCGCCGGGCCTTGGCCTTCATGCGCAAGGCATCGCGGCGACGGCGCTGGCGCTTCTTTTCGTCCGACATGGCGTCTCTCTCTGAGGGCAAAGACGCGTCGGCCCCGCACCTCCTTCTGGAAGCCGGGGCCGATCAACGCGGTGGTCGATACCGAACGTGTCGCACAGCGCGGTCCCCACGGCATCTTTCCAAACCTGATCGTTGCGTGCCGGTACGGCCCAGGTTGCATCGCCGCCGCCCGCGCTGTAGTCAGCGCGCCGTTGGGGAGTAGCTTCCGGCACCAAGACATATGCCGGGGTCACGTCAACAGACTCGCCTCTCGGGGCGTGGCGTGACCAGCGAGATCACCGTCTACCGGTGGTTCCCGCCTAGCGAGACCAGCGTGCCTTTCGGCTCCTGACCGGCGGAGTGCGAGAGCGCGCTGTCTTGTGTGCCCGGCGGACTTTTCAACATGACCCCTCTCGCGATTGCGGCCCTGTCCCTGAGCATGTCGACCGACGCCTTTGCCGCGGCGGTTGGGCGCGGGGCTTCGCACCGTCCCCCGCTGGGCAAGGCGGTGCGCAACGGTCTGGTCTTCGGCGTGATTGAGGCGATTACGCCGATCATCGGCTGGTCGCTCGGCCTGGTGGCGGCCAGTTTCGTGGAAGCGATTGATCACTGGATCGCATTCGGCCTGCTTGGGGCCGTCGGGGCCAGAATGCTGTGGGAGGCGTTTCAGCCGGTTGAGGCCTTTGATGCTGAGGCCTCGGCCCGGCGCGGCCTGCTCGGCCTGATCGCCACCGCGGTCGGCACCTCCATCGATGCGGCGGCGGTCGGCGTCGGTCTGGCCTTCATCGACGCCAACATCTGGGTCATCGCGCTGAGCATCGGCTTCACCACCTTTGCCTTGACGACCGTGGGCATGATGATCGGAAGTGCGGTCGGGGCCCGGTTCGGCAAGCTGGCCGAAGGGTTCGGCGGTGTGCTGCTGATCGGGATCGGTGTGACCATACTGGCCGAGCATATGCATTGGCTCGGCTAGCCGTCAGGCCCGGTCAGTAGCCCTTGGCCCGTGCCGCGCTAGGTTGCCTCGAACAGGAGAAACCGATGCGCACGATAGCAGCCCCGATCATGGCGATGGCGCTTGCGGTGGCCCCGGCCGCGTCGGCGCAATCCATGAACATCCCGCTGATCACGCGCCTGACGCTGACGGAAATCTGCGGCCCCTATTTGCAGACGGGCAATCTGGCCGCTGCGGTCCAGGCCGGCGTTGCCAATCGGTACCGAGTGGGGCTCACCGTCGATCCAGCCGATCCGCCGCCCTTCGTGGTTCTGGACGGCGCGTTGGTCCATCGCGGGCAGGTGGTTCTGATCAACGACAATGATCAGGTCTGTTCGATCGATCTGGCCGAAGGTGGCGTGGCGCAAGTCTCTGACCTGGCCGCCGAAACCCTGACCGCATTGGGAATGAGGCGGGTCTTCGTCCAGGGTGGCCCGACGCTGGGCGTCATCGTCTGGGCCGGAGAGGACCGTCAGGCGGTCATCGCGCCCTCGGATCGTTCGAGCGGCGCGGCGATCACCCTGAGCTGGCGGCGACGCGACTAGAGCCTGATGGTTTTTGTTGGAACCGCCCTGCGGTCCCAACAAAAAGCTGAATCATGCCCGCGCTATTGTCTGGAGCCTGATTCACGCCCGAGATGAAATCGCGAAGTGATTCCATCTCAACCGATCAGGCTCTAGAGCTCCGCGACAAACGGCGGCACCATCTCCGTTGCCGGGCCATATAGATGCTCTTCGAAGGCGCTGGCGGCCAATGACGGCTCCAGATTGATTTCCACCGTGCGGGCTCCGGCCAATCTGGCCTCTCGGACGAAGCCGGCCGCCGGATAGACGGACGCGGAGGTGCCAATGGAGACGAACAGGTCGCACCGCTCCAGCGCCGCATAGATGCGCGGCATTTCGAGCGGTATCTCGCCAAACCAGACGATGTGTGGCCGCAGCCAGCCGTCCGACGAGAAGGGACTGTCGTGCCAAGGGTCCAAATCCTCGTGCCAGTCGCACACCTGATCGGTGGCCGTGCAGCGGGCCTTGAGCAACTCCCCGTGCATGTGGATCAGATCGAACCCAGACCTCGGCAATATGTCGGCATGGGCACGGTCGTGCAGGTCATCAACATTCTGGGTGACCAAAAGAAACTCGCCATCCCAACGGGCGGCCAGTTGGGCCAGCGCACGATGCGCGGCATTGGGATGCACGGTCGGGAGCAAGGCGCGGCGCTTGTTGTAGAAGTTCTGAACCCGCGTCGGATTGGCCGCGAAAGCCTCAGGCGTGGCCACATCCTCGACCCGATGGCCTTCCCAAAGGCCATCATCGGCCCGAAAGGTCGGGACGCCGCTTTCGGCCGAAATGCCGGCACCGGTCAGGACGACAAGCCTTCGTGCCATGCCTGATCCGGTGCCGGGGCTCGCGTCAGCTGGAGGCGCGATTGCCCATCATCGAAGCGAGGAGCAGGGACACGCCGGTCACCAGGAAGTCCACGCCGACAATGGTGCCCAGGGTCAGGCCCGCCATTTCCAGCAGGTTGAACAGCACCAGTCCGCCCAGCAGCAGGCTGAGCGCCCCGCCCAGGCCCAGCCAGATCCGCGACGAACCATACCGGCCGTCAAAGGCCAGGATAATGCCGGTGATCCCGCGTGCGACCAGAACGATGCCGACAAACATGGTCAGCGACACGGCTCCGACGCCGGGTTGGGCGATGATCCAGATGCCGAGGCCCAGGGCCATGATCGACCACAGGGCGTTCATCCAGACGCCGTTGCCGCGGCGCTCGGTAAAGGTGGCAATCAGGCCGATCAGGCCCCCCGCCGCCATGACGATGCCGATGACGAGGACCGTCGCGAGCGTCGACACCACCGGCAGGGCCAGGGCCGCAACACCCAGTATAATCATAAGGATGGCGTAGAAGCCGCCCACTAGTCGCAGGCCGCGGCCCACATTCTCGATTGGACTATCTGTCATGGCATTCCTCCCTGTCATGAACTGGTGCGACAGTACGCCGCAATTGGGAGGTCGGCAATCAACGATCTGGGAACCTTACCAGGCCCCCGTATTGGGCATGGATGCCCACGGTTCGACGGGCGGCAGTGGATCGCCCTCCGGCAGCAGCTCCACCGAGATTCCATCGGGTGACCGGACGAAGGCCATATAGCCGTCGCGCGGCGGTCGGTTGATCGTCACCCCGCCGTCCATCAGCCGCTGACAGGCCGCATGGATGTCATCGACCTTGTAGGCCAGGTGGCCGAAATTCCGTCCGCCCGAATAGGTCTCAGGGTCCCAATTGTAGGTCAACTCGACCTCGGGCGATCGCTCGGCACTAGATCGCGCCAGATCCGCCGGGGCTGCCAGAAAGACCAGGGTGAAACGCCCCTGTTCGCTGTCCATGCGCCGCACCTCCTCCAGACCCAGCAGGTCGCACCAGAAATGCAGCGAGGCGTCGAGGTCCGAAACCCGGACCATGGTGTGGAGATAGCGCATGAATCTCATCTAGCCCTTCTCCCCTTGCGGGAGAAGGTGGGCCGCGAAGCGGGTCGGATGAGGGGTGGCGCTGACTTTTCCGATTGAAAGGGTTGAACGCCGCCGCCGCCGGTGCGACCCCTCATCCGTCAGGCCTGCGGCCTGCCACCTTCTCCCGCAAGGGGAGAAGGACAAGGAGGATCAGAACATGAAAACCCGCGCCGCCGTCGCCTTTGAGGCCAAACGTCCGCTTGAGATCGTCGAGGTCGATCTGGAGGGGCCCAAGGCGTTTGAGGTGCTGATCGAGATCAAGGCGACGGGCATCTGTCACACCGATGCCTATACGCTCGACGGTCTGGATTCAGAGGGCATCTTCCCCTCCATCCTCGGCCATGAGGGCGCCGGCGTCGTGGTCGAGGTCGGGCCGGGTGTCACGTCTGTCGAGGTCGGCGACCACGTCATCCCGCTCTACACGCCCGAGTGCCGCCAGTGTAAATCCTGCCTTAGCCGCAAGACCAATCTGTGCACCGCCATCCGCGCCACGCAAGGCAAGGGCCTGATGCCGGACGGCACGTCGCGCTTCAGCTACAAGGGCCAGCCCATCGCCCACTACATGGGCTGTTCGACCTTCTCGAACTTCACCGTCCTGCCCGAGATTGCGGTGGCGAAGATCCGCAAGGACGCCCCCTTCGACAAGGCCTGCTACATCGGCTGCGGCGTCACCACTGGCGTTGGCGCCGTCACCAACTCGGCCAAGGTCGAGCCTGGAGCCAACTGCGTTGTCTTCGGTCTGGGCGGCATTGGACTGAACGTCATCCAGGGGCTGAAGATGGTCGGAGCCGACATGATCGTCGGCGTCGATCTGAACCCGACGAAGGCGGAATGGGGCGAACGCTTCGGCATGACCCATTTCGTCAATCCGACCGAGCATAGCGATATCGTCGCCCATCTGGTCGAACTGACGGGCGGCGGCGCGGACTACACCTTCGACTGCACCGGCAACACCAATGTCATGCGTCAGGCGTTGGAAGCCTGTCACCGCGGCTGGGGCGAAAGCATCATCATCGGCGTCGCCGAGGCCGGGAAAGAGATCGCCACGCGGCCCTTCCAGCTCGTAACCGGCCGCGTCTGGAAAGGCAGCGCCTTCGGCGGCGCTCGCGGCCGCACCGATGTGCCCGGCATCGTCGACTGGTACATGGACGGCAAGATCCAGATCGACCCCATGATCACCCACACCCTGCCGCTGGAGCGGATCAATGAGGCGTTTGATCTGATGCACGCGGGCGAGAGCATCAGAAGCGTGGTGGTGTTCTGATGTTCCTGACAACACTGGCCCTTGTCGCCGCCTTGCAAGCCGAGCAGTGCAGCGTAATTATCCCGCACCCAAGCGGTCAGGGGGTCACCTACCAGCCTGTCGCCGGTTACTCGGTGCAGAATTCGGACCTGCCGTTGAGATTTCCGCCGGGATTTGACGGCGTCCAGGCCATCGTTTGTGCACGGCCCAATCTGGTCATCTCTGACAACGATTTCCGCGTTGTCGTTGATCTCGGGGTGCCCATGATGATCGGGGCCCGGGGCGTGATCGGCTCCCTCGAAATCTCGAATGGGCGAATGCGATTCCGGGTCATACAGGGCGAGCTGACAGCCGCAGAAGCCGAAATGGTCCAGCAGGCGCTTGATCGTGGCCAAGCGTTTGTCGAGCCGACCGACTGATGGATGTCTCATGGGTCACACGACTGGTGATTCTCGTCGTGCAAGACCCACCCACGCGCCAACACCGTGCCCTTCACGCTTGATGGGACAAGGCAGCGCGCAAAGCGTCACGCCAGCACCGCCGCTCATCAAGCCCTCCACACATTTGCCACCACGACCCGGACATGGTCTCCTCTGGCCGGGACCACAGCCATGACCATCCGCCTTCTGTTCATCGCCGCCATGATCGCCTGGGGGGCGAGCGTGTGGGGCATCGTGTGGCAGATGGGTGTCGGCGGGATACCACCCGGCGATCTGCTGTCTTTTCTGCAGCGGGCCAGCTTCGTGCCGATGGTCTGTGCGGTGATGTCCGTCGTACTGGCGGGTCTAGGCGTCTGGTTCGCTTGGACCGGGTCGCGGATCAAGGCCCTGATCGGCATCGGCGACGCCTTCGTCTGGGGCGCCTTGGGTGCCCTCTATGTCGAGATCAGCCAGCACAGTGGCCTCATCTGCATCGACCCTCCGATACCTGCCGCTACCTATGCGCCCGGACACGTTGAAGCGCTTCTGTTGCTGCTGATCGGCCTGACCGGAGCCTGCGTTCCCCTTGCGCTATTGACCCTGCGCACGCGGCAGCTCGCCCCCTAGTCGCCGCCCCCCGTGACAAGGCCCCTCAGACCAGTTAGTAGTCAAAAACAACCAAGAAGGACCAGCCCATGTTCACTCACATCCTCGTCGGCTCCAACGATCCGGCGGCGGCGCGCGAATTCTATGATGCTGCGCTGGGCGCGCTCGGCGTTGCACCGGCCCAGGGACCGGACGCCAAGGGCCGCTACTGGTGGCGCACCGAACGGGGCGCCTTCGCCGTCGGCAATCCCATCGACGGCGATCCGGCCTGTCATGCCAACGGCGGAACCATCGGTTTCCACGCACGGACAGCCGAAATGGTCCAGGCCTTCCACGACGCCGGCGTGGCGGCGGGCGGGCGTTCCATCGAGGACCCGCCCGGCGAACGCAACGGCCCCTTCGGCAAGCTGATCCTCGCCTATCTGCGCGACCCTGACGGCAACAAGGTCTGTGCCCTGCATCGGCCGGGATGAGGTTTGCGTGTTCTTTGAAGACCTCGGCCTAACGCTGACAACCCGGACTTCGGACGCGGTCGATCGCGCCGATCTGAAGCCGGGGACGGAGGCCCTTTTCCAGCTGTTCCTGCGGCGAGAGCCGGAGTTCGGTTTCAACCCCGACATCACGGTCGACTATCCCGAGATCGACCAGGGCACCGACAGCCCCTTTCTGGCCGATGCCCCGGCCTATCTGGCGAAGCGGCTCACGGACCTGGAAGCAGAAGGCCGGTCGGTAGGCCGGGTCGTGATCCTGACGACCTGGGCCGATCAGGTCGGTGCGGCGTTGACGGCAGCAGGTTGGACCGGTCAGCCCATCGATATGCCTGCCGGGCCGGATGGCACCTGGGCCTATGCGTTGGACCGAAGCGACGGCACACACCTGCTCTATGTCGAAGCTGTCAATGAGGCTGATCCGAAAATCAGGCCCGACTTCCTTCTGGAACTGCACGACGCTGACGGGCAGCTACGCGGCGGGGCCTGGGGCTCGATCCATGACCGCGACGGACAGCGGCATGCCTATATCGCCATCATGACACTGGACGAGGGCCTGCCGCCCGGTGTTGGAACCGCCCTGGGTCAGGCAGTGGACGCAGCCTTGAGACAGGCCGGGGTCGGCGTCGCACATCTGGGCACCCAGACGGCAGGTCCCTTCTATCAGCGGCTGGGCTATCGCATCACCCACCGCCTGGTACCGGATCTGCGGGTCAGGAGCGATGCAAGCGGCCAGATCATCAGCACCGATCTGGTGATGATGGAGCGCCGACTGGCCTGACGGTTGACGCATGGTTCGCTTGCGTCGAGGAAGGGTCATGGAATCCCTCAAGACCCACACCGTCCACGGCGGCACCCTTCGCTATCTGAAACACGACAGCGTTCAGACCGGCACGCCCATGACCCTGTCGGTGTTTGTGCCGCCTGGCGAGGGGCCGTTTCCGGTGTTGATCTGGCTGTCGGGCCTGACCTGCACCGAGGACAATTTCACCACCAAGGCCGGGGCCTACCGCGCGGCGTCCGAGCACGGCGTCATCATCGTCGCGCCCGACACGTCGCCGCGCGGCGAGGGCGTGGCCGATGTGCCGGACTATGATCTGGGCCAGGGAGCGGGCTTCTATGTCGATGCCGTGGTCGCGCCCTGGGCCGCCCACTACCGCATGGAAAGCTATGTGGTGAGCGAGCTGATCGCCCTCATCGATGCGCACTTTCCGACCAACGGCACCCGCTCCATCTTCGGCCATTCGATGGGCGGACATGGGGCTCTGACCCTGGCCCTGCGCCACCCGGACCTTTTCCGGTCGGTGTCGGCCTTTGCCCCGATCTGTTCGCCGACACGATGTCCTTGGGGTGAAAAGGCGTTCAGCGCCTATTTGGGAACCGAGCCGGCCGATTGGGTCGCTCACGACGCCGCGCTGCTACTCCAAGGTGGGGCTGCCAGGGGCCGGTTCGACGACATTCTGGTGGATCAGGGGCAGATCGACCCCTTTCTGATCGAGCAGCTCAAGCCGGAGCTTCTGGTGGAGGCCGCCGAGGCGGTTGGCCAGAAGCTGACTCTCAGAATGCAGCCCGGCTACGATCACAGCTACTTCTTCATGGCCAGCTTCATCGACGACCATGTGGCGTTTCATGCGGTGCGGCTGAGGGGCTGACCGGGAACGAAATCGCATCTCATGGCTTGGCATTGCCGATAGCTGGCCTAGATACACCCCAGCCGAAGATTCATCTCAAGGAGCCGTTCCATGGCCTTCACCCTGTCGCCCCTCCCTTACGCCTATGACGCCCTGGAGCCGGCCATCGACGCCGAGACGATGACCTTCCACCACGACAAGCACCATCAGGCCTATGTCGACAATCTGAACAAGGCCGTGGACGCCGATGCCGCGCTGGCCGGCAAGTCGCTGGAAGAGATGTTCGCCACCATGTCCAAGCTGCCCAAGGCTGTGCGCAACAACGGCGGTGGCCACTGGAACCACAGCCTGTTCTGGGAGCTGATGGCCCCCCACGGCCAGACCGGCGAGCCTTCGTCTGAACTCGCCGCAGCGATCGACCGCGATCTGGGCGGCATGGACAAGTTCATGGCCGACTTCAACGCCGCCGGCGCCGGACAGTTCGGCTCGGGCTGGGCCTGGCTGATCGTCCAGGACGGCAAGCTGAAGATCACCTCCACACCGAACCAGGACAATCCGCTGATGGACGTCGCCGATGAGAAGGGCGCGGTCGTCCTCGGGGCCGACGTCTGGGAGCACGCCTATTATCTGAAGTACCAGAACCGTCGCGCCGACTACCTCAAGGCCTTCTGGAGCGTGGTGAACTGGAACAAGGTCAACGCCCTGTTCGCAGACGCGACCGCTTAGGCGACGGCAAGGCAAATCCGCGGTTTCCGGTTGGCTGAACTGGCCTGACCTGCCAAGCTCTTTACCGGAACCGTGGAGGCCACAATGAGGGCTTGGGCAGGACTGCTGGCAGCTGGCCTTATGGTCATGTCTTCGGCGGCCTGTGCTCAGCAACACGTACCCGATCGCACCGATCAACCCCCACCAGAAGTCCCGGCCTATGCTGAGGCCGGACAGTTGATCCTGTTCGATGAGGCCCATGGCAGCGGCCAGACGATAGAGGGGCAATATGCCGGATTTGCCGCTCTGGCCGAGGCGGACGGCTATCGTGTCGAGTCCGGGACGCAGAGGTTCAATGAGCCGGGCGCGCTGGATGACATCGACATTCTGGTGATTTCCAATCCGGCCCTCGTCGTTGGCGGGCCGAATCCCTCGGCCTACTCGGTGACCGAGATACGGGCCATCGAGGCTTGGGTTCGTGGTGGCGGGGCCCTGCTTCTTGCGGCCAATCAATACCCCCACAACGTCAGCGCACAGGAACTAGGTCGTGCCTTCGGTGTGCGAATGGGCGGTGGCATTGCTTTCCGGCTGTTGCCGGACGAAACGGCGAGCTCGCAGCTGATGTTCAGCGACGATACGCACACGCTGGGCCAGCATCCGATCCTGGCCGGGCGAGGTGGGGATGAGGTCATCCGCGCCGTCCAGTCGTCAACCGGCCAGTCGATTACCGGCCCTGAAGGATCAACGGTGCTGCTGGCTCTGCTGTCCGCGGACCGCCAAGCGGGTAATTGGGCGGCCCTGGGCACCATCAATGAACGATTGGCTGCTGGTGAAGACCCGGATCTGGTGCTGTCGGAACTATCTCGTCCGGCCCTGACGGCTCAGGGAGTCGCCTTTGAATACGGGGAGGGTCGGGTCGTCGTCCTTGGCGACGCCGGGATGCTGTCGGTCCAGGGCCTGGCTTTGCCGCAGGGCAGCTCACAGCCGGACCCTGTCTCCGGCCCCCAGGCGGCGCACCGCGACGACGCGCAATTCACGCTCAACATTTTCCATTGGTTGTCGCGCCTGATTTAGGGAACCGCCATGCACCGCTTTGCTCTTGCCGCCCTTGCCCTTGCCCTGTTTGCCTCTCCGGCGCTTGCCCAGGACGCAGGCCAGTGGACCATTGCCATCCATGGCGGAGCGGGGACCATCGATCGGGCCCAGATGACGCCTGAGCGGGATGCCGAATACCGGGCCGCCCTGACCGCCGCCGTCGAGGCCGGTGCCGAGGTGCTGCGCGGCGGCGGTTCGTCGCTGGATGCCATCCAGGCCTCAATCCAGGTGATGGAGGATGATCCGCTGTTCAACGCGGGTCGCGGGGCGGTCTTTACCGCCGAAGGGACCAATTCGCTCGATGCCGCCATCATGGACGGTCAGACCATGAGCGCGGGGGCCGTTGCGGGCGTGTCGCGAACCCGCCACCCCATCGCCCTGGCGCGGGCGGTGATGGAACAATCGCCCCATGTGATGCTGGCCGGGGAGGGGGCTGACGCCTTTGGTGCCTCCGTCGGCCTGGAACAGGTGGACCCGGCGTTCTTCTTCACCCAGCGCCGCTGGGATCAGCTGATCCAGACCCTGACCGACCGCGGCTGGCCCATCCCCGAGCGCCCAGCGGGCGTTCCTGCGGACACAGCCTCGCTGCCCGATCTCGATGACCACCGCTTTGGCACCGTTGGTGTCGTCGCCGTCGATAGCCAGGGCCATATTGCGGCGGGAACCTCGACCGGCGGCACAACGGCCAAACGTTGGGGCCGCATTGGCGATACGCCCGTGATCGGGGCCGGGACCTGGGCCGGGCGTGGCTGCGCCGTCTCAGCGACGGGCACGGGCGAGTACTTCATTCGCCTGACGGTGGCGCGCGACATCTGCGGGCTGAATCATGCGGCCCATGTGCCGATCCAGCAGGCGGCCGACCTGATCATCTCCGAGGTTGGCTCCATCGGCGGCGATGGCGGCGTCATTGCCCTGACGGCAGACGGCTCGGTGGCCTTTTCGATGAATACATCGGGCATGTATCGGGGCTGGGCCGATCAGGACACCGCACCTCAGGTCGCCATCTACGCCGACGAAACCATCGAAACGCCGTAGGCAGGCACACGCCGCACACCGTAAAAAGCGGTGAAACGGGACGCAGAAAAGCCGCCTGTGATCCTTGACTCGCGAGCACCTGCTGCCTACCTCCCCGGCGCATTGGCACTCAGACACGGCGACTGCTACCAGGCGCAACCGGGTGCCCCCACGATTGTCCATCTAGGAGATCTACAATATGGCGTTTCGTCCGCTCGGCGACCGCGTCCTGGTCAAGCGCGTCCAGGAAGAAGAGAAAACGGCTGGCGGGATCATCATCCCCGACAATGCCAAGGAAAAGCCGCAGGAAGGCGAAGTCGTCGCCGTCGGGCCGGGTGCCCGCGACGAAGACGGTGACTTCATCAAGATGGAACTGTCGGTCGGCGACCGCATCCTGTTCGGCAAGTGGTCGGGCTCTGAGGTCAAGATCGATGGTCAGGACCTGATCATCATGAAGGAATCTGACGTCCTGGGCGTGCTGTCCTAAGCACCCGGCGTCGAGCCACCTTCTTTCCCGAAATTCTGAATTGAGGAGCACGCCCGATGGCTGCGAAACAAGTATACTTCAACACCGATGCCCGCGACCGGATGCTGCGCGGCGTCAACGTCCTGGCCAATGCGGTCAAGGTGACCCTGGGCCCCAAGGGCCGCAACGTCGTGATCGAAAAGTCCTTCGGCGCTCCGCGCTCGACCAAGGACGGCGTGTCGGTGGCCAAGGAAATCGAGCTTGAAGACAAGTTCGAGAATATGGGCGCCCAGATGATCCGTGAGGTCGCCTCCAAGACCAACGACAAGGCCGGTGACGGCACCACCACCGCGACCGTTCTGGCCCAGGCCATCGTCGTCGAGGGCATGAAGTCCGTCGCCGCCGGCATGAACCCGATGGATCTGAAGCGCGGCATCGACAAGGCGGTGGCCAAGGTCATCACCGAGATCAAGGACAGCTCCAAGAAGGTCACGTCCAACGACGAAATCGCTCAGGTCGGCACCATCTCGGCCAATGGCGACGACGAAGTCGGCAAGATGATCGCCAAGGCCATGGACAAGGTCGGCAACGAAGGCGTCATCACGGTCGAAGAAGCCAAGACGGCTGAAACCGAGCTGGACGTCGTGGAAGGCATGCAGTTCGACCGCGGCTACCTGTCGCCCTACTTCATCACCAACGCCGACAAGATGGTGGCTGAACTGGAAGAGCCGCTGATCCTGCTGCACGAGAAGAAGCTGTCGAGCCTGCAAGCCATGCTGCCGATCCTGGAAGCCGTGGTTCAGTCGGGCCGCCCGCTGGTCATCATTGCCGAAGACATCGAAGGCGAAGCCCTGGCCACCCTGGTGGTCAACAAGCTGCGCGGCGGCCTGCGGGTGGCGGCGGTCAAGGCTCCGGGCTTTGGCGATCGCCGCAAGGCCATGCTGGAGGACATCGCTGTCCTGACCGGTGGCCAGGTGATCTCGGAAGACCTCGGCATCAAGCTCGAGAATGTCACCCTGGACATGCTGGGCAAGGCCAAGAAGGTCACCATCACCAAGGACGACACCACCATCGTTGACGGCGTCGGCGAGAAGGACGCGATCGAGGCCCGTATCGGCCAGATCAAGACCCAGATCGAAAACACCACCTCGGACTACGACAAGGAAAAGCTGCAAGAGCGTCTGGCCAAGCTGGCCGGGGGCGTGGCGGTGATCCGCGTGGGTGGCTCGACCGAGATCGAGGTCAAGGAGAAGAAGGACCGCGTCGATGACGCCCTGAACGCGACCCGCGCGGCCGTGGAAGAAGGCATCGTCCCCGGCGGCGGCACGGCCCTGCTCAAGGCGTCGCGTTCGCTGGACAGCGTCAAGACCGACAACGCCGACCAGCAGGCCGGTGTCGCCATCGTCAAGCGTGCTCTGCAGGCTCCGATCCGTCAGATTTCGGAAAACGCCGGGGTTGAAGGCTCGATCGTCGTCGGCAAGATCCTTGAGAACAAGGACGCCGCGTTCGGCTACAACGCCCAGACCGAAGAGTATGGCGACCTGGTCAAGATGGGCGTTATCGACCCGGCCAAGGTCGTGCGTACCGCCCTGCAGGACGCCGCCTCGGTTGCCGGCATCCTGATCACCACCGAAGCCGCCGTGGCCGATGCGCCCAAGAAGGCGGCCCCGGCTGCCCCGGATATGGGCGGCATGGGCGGCATGGGCGGGATGGATTTCTGATCCAGCCGTTCAGACCGGAACGACAGAAAGGGCGGGAGCGAAAGCTCCCGCCCTTTTTCTTTGTATCGACCTGAGCGAACGGGCTCTGGATCGATCGATGGGCCATGATTGTCAGATTTCAACAGAAAATCAGTCTTGGAAGGCCGGTTCGCGCGGGCTAGCAAGGATCGTCGATCGGCCAAAGGGGCATCGGCAGGGGGAACTTTCATGCGCACCAGCGTCGCAATTGCCGCTCTCGTTCTTGCCGCGTCAGGCACCGCCGCCTGGGCCCAGCCGGGACCGAACTATCAGGGCTCACTGACGGACAGGGCCCCTCGGGCGGAATACACCCTGGACCTCAGCGTCGGTCAGATCGTGACCCTTACGGCCTTCGGTACGTCAGGCCTGGATACGATGCTCACCCTGATCGGGCCGGATGGTCGCCAGGTGGCGGCCAATGATGACGTCATGGCCGGTGATCTCAGCTCGCGTATCATCTATGCCGCCCAACGCCCCGGTCGCTACCGGGTGCAGGTTTCCGGCTATGGCAATGCCACCGGCGACTTCGAGATGGACGTCTTCTACGGAGCCAATGTCGGCCTGTCGTACCAGTCGCGGACGCTTCAGGATGCCATCGTGGCCCTGTCGCGTCGCCAGACCGAGGCGCGCTATGAGGTCGACCTGCCGGCCGGGGAGCCGTTTGTGGCGACGACCATCGCCTTGTCCGATGGCCTGGATACGACCCTGAGCCTGATCAGCGCCTCTGGCGAAACGGTGGCTGAGAACGATGACCGGGGCGACGGCACCCTGAACTCGCAGCTCGTCTATCGAGCCGACCAGCCGGGCCGGTACACGGTGGTCGTCAGCTCGTTCAGCGGCCAGGACACGGGCGATGCCGTCGTGTCGATGGCGGTCGATCCCAACGCGCAGGCCCCGTTCAACTATGCGACGATCGAGCGCAGTGTCATTGCGCGGCACAACGGCGCGATCAACGATGCCAATCCCGAGGACGACTATCCATTGGACCTGGCGGCCGGCCAGACCATTCTGGTCATGGCGGACTCTCCGAATGAAGACCTGGACCCGGTCATCACCCTCAATGGGCCGGACGGCTATCCGGTGGCGCTGAACGATGACCGCAGCGACGGCACGCTGAACTCGGCCTTTGCCTTCACGGCCCCGTCGGCGGGTCGATATGTGCTGAACATGACCCGCTATTCGGACGGCGCGTCGGCGGGTGACTACACGCTGGAGATCTCCAACGTCGATGCCGGCCTTGTTGCCGAGTTGCAGGCCCAGTTTGAAAATCCGGTGCATCTGAGTGGGCCGGAACAGGTTCTGGAGACGACTGATTTCCGCCTGATGTACACCTTGCAGGGGCGCGACCGCACGACCGAGGACTACGCGCGAGCGACGGCGGATGCCATCCAGCGCGCCTATGACACCCAGATCAACGGCATGGGATGGTCGGCGCCTGTCCGTGACCCGAATGGCCGCTATCGGGCCTATATCGCCGACGCCGGCGAAGGCACGATGGGCTATATGAAGGGGGTCGAGATCATCTTCGACAATCCCCAGACGCCGGGTGTGCGCGAACGGGCCGCGTCACGCACCATTCTGGTGATCGACAACAACCTCAGTGAGGGCCGCGACGAGGGTGAAGACCCCATGCGGCTGATGCGGGCCACCGCCGCGCATGAATTCAATCACATGGTCCAGTACGGCTATGATGCCGAAGAGGGTCTTCAGTGGTTGTATGAATCGACCGCCTCCTGGATCGAGACGGCCACCATGGGCGAGGACGAAGACGCCGCTCGCTATGCGGTGACCGATTTTGCCGCGCCCCAACTGTGCTGGACGACAACCGAGGCCGGCCACAACTACGGTCAGTGGACCCTGTTGCAGTCCCTGGCTGACCGCCATGGGCCGCGTATCGTGACCCGTCTTTGGGAGAACGCCGCCACCCTCGATGGTCTCGAAACCATGACGACGACACTGAGCGAGGCCGGGACTTCGATCCCGATGGCTCTGCTGGAATGGCGGATCCAGAACTTTGCGCGCGACTATGAGATGGCCCCACGGATCGACGGGGCGGTGGCTCTGGCCGGTGCCGGCAAGCGGTCGGGCGGCTCGCTCCGCGGGTCCGTTCAGGAATTGGGCGCTGCCTATCACCAGGTCCGTGCACAGGGAGCCCAGCGATACGCGCTCGACGGTGCGGACGGCCTGTCGATGACCGGGCTGGGCGTCCGCAACGGTCAGGTTGAGGTGACGCCTTTGGGCCGAGACGGCGTGTTTGATGCGACCGGCTATGAATTTGCGGTGGTCATGGTGTTCAACGGCGATGTGCCGGATGCGCCCGGCGATTGCAGCGACACGAGCTATCGGATCGACATGTCATCGTCACGTGAGGCGGCGGCCCCAGCTCAGTCGCGCGTTGACGCGCAGCATTTCCGCACGCCGGGCGGGCACTAGCTGCGTCGATCGGACCGAGGCCCCTGTCATTCGGGTGAAGCCATGAACGACCGCGTCAGCCTATCCATTGAGGCCGGCATCGCCGACGTTCGGCTGAGCCGCGCCGAAAAGATGAACGCCCTCGATCCGGCGATGATCGAGGCGCTGGCCGCTACGATTGACCAACTGGCCGAAACGGCGGGGCTGCGGGCTGTGGTGCTGTCAGGCGAGGGACGGGCGTTCTGCGCCGGGCTCGACATGATGGCGATGGCCGGACTGGCCGGGTCCGATTTTGACATCATGGCGAGGACGCACGGCCCGGCGAATATCTTCCAGCAGGTCTGCTGGGGCTGGCGCACGCTGGCGGTGCCGGTGATCGCGGCGGTGCACGGCGTGGCCTTCGGTGGCGGGCTTCAGCTCATGTCGGGTGCCGACATCCGGATCGCACGGCCCGACACACGGCTGTCGGTCATGGAGCTGAAATGGGGGATCGTGCCGGATATGGCAGGCTTCGCCCTGTGGCCAGGAAATGTGCGTGACGATGTGCTGCGCGAGCTGACCTATACGGCACGCGAGTTCTCGGGCGACGAGGCGGTCGGCCTCGGATTTGTCACCCGCACGGCGGACGATCCGCTGGCCGAGGCGCTGGCCCTGGCGCGGGAAATCGCGGGCAAGAACCCGCAAGCGATCCGGGCAGCCAAGCGGCTGGCCAATCTGTCGGAGCTCGGAGAGACGGACGCGGTCCTGCTGGCCGAAAGCCGCGAGCAGGGCGCTCTGATCGGGACTCGCAATCAGATGGAAGCCGTCGCCGCAGGCATGCAGAAGCGCCTGCCAAAGTTCAGCGACTAGGACCGTTTGCCCTTGAGCCAGGCGACGACCGACATGGCGTGTCCGTGGCCTAGACCGTAGTCGGCCTTCAGCCAATCGGTGACCTGCGTCGCCTTGGCCTTCAGGCCGGAGGCATCCGCGAAGCCCTTGGCTTCAGCCTGCGCTTGAAGCTCGCCAATCGTCTTGCCGGTCTGTTTTTCGACGTTGTCGATATAGGCCTTAAACGACATGGGTCACTCCCACTCAATCGTACCCGGAGGCTTGGACGTCACGTCATAGACGACCCGGTTTACCCCCCGGACCTCGTTGATGATGCGGGTGGCGGTGCGGCCCAGCATCTCCCACGGGAACTGGTAGAAGTCGGCGGTCATGCCGTCGGTGGAGGTGACGGCGCGTAGGGCCAGGACCTTTTCATAGGTGCGGGCGTCGCCCATGACGCCGACCGTTTTCACGGGAAGCAGGACGGCGAAGGCCTGCCAGATGTCGTCGTAGAGGTCGGCCTTGCGGATTTCGTCGAGGTAGATGGCGTCGGCCTCTTGAAGGGTGGCGACGGCGTCGGGCGTGATCTCGCCGGGGATGCGGATGGCCAGGCCGGGGCCGGGGAAGGGGTGGCGGCCGACGAAGGCGTCGGTCAGACCCAGCTCGCGGCCCAGGGCGCGGACCTCGTCCTTGAACAGTTCGCGAAGCGGCTCGACCAGTTTCAGCTTCATATAGTCGGGCAGGCCGCCGACGTTGTGGTGGCTCTTGATGACGTGGGCCTTGCCGCTGGAGGCCGAGACGCT
>CAZYFY010000002.1:0-186409 GCA_964647275.1 uncultured Brevundimonas sp. | reverse complement strand
TCATGCCGTGTTCGCGGGCGGCGGCGTTGATGCGCTGGATCCACAGGGCGCGGAAGTTGCGCTTCTTGTTGCGGCGGTCGCGGTAGGCGTACTGACCAGCACGGTCAACGGCAGCCTTGGCGGCGCGGATGGTGTTCTTGCGGCGGCCGTAGAAGCCTTTGGCCTGTTCCAGAACTTTTTTGTGACGGGCGTGGGACGTAACGCCCCGGGTGACGCGAGCCATTTTTCTCTATTCCTTCAAACTGATGTCAGATCCGGTGCCGCGCTCACGCGTACGGCATGTAGGACTTGATCTTGCGAGCATCCGGCTCAGCCATGGTTTCCGTGCCGCGGTTTTGGCGGATGTACTTGGAATTGTGGCTGATCAGACGGTGGCGCTTGCCGGCGACGCCGGCCTTCACCTTGCCCGTGGCGGTCAGTTTGAAGCGCTTTTTGGCGCCCGACTTGGTCTTCAGTTTGTACCCAGACATTTCATTGCGGGCTTTCGCCCGTCCTCTTTAGAAGTCAGGAGCCGCCCAGGCATGTCTAGGGCCCGGCGGCTCGGAAGCCGGCGCTGATACGCCAAAGCATTGGGAAAGGCAAGCGGAGTCTAGGTTTGATCCGCCGGCACCACCGTCTGGGTCCGCAAGAAGGCCCGTCCCGCATTCAGCGCCATGATTGCGGCCGGAATGGCAAACAGAGCCCCGATCAGGAACGGCCAATTTGGCCCGAGGCCCGAATAGATGGCCCCGGCCACGATCGGGCCGAGAATACGGGCAATGGACCCGGACGCCATGTTCAGCCCCAGCATCTGGCCCTGGCGGTCAGGATCGACCGATCGCGAGATCAGGGCCGAGACATTGGGCATGGTCAGAGACATGCCGAAGGCCGTGCAGGCGGTAATGACCGGCACGATCCAGTCGTGACCGGTCATCAGACGGGCCGCCGCGACCTGGGCCACCAGCGATACCCCGAACAGACAGGCCCCGAACGCCAGCACATTGGCCTCGCCGAACCGACGCGCGAGGCGACCGGTGAGAAAGGCCTGGCTGATGACCGAGACGACCCCGACGGCCATGAAGTTGAGCCCGACCTCGCGCGCGTGCCAGCTCCAGGCATCCTCAGCCCACAGGGCGAAGGTCGATTCCATACCGGCAAACCCCGCCATGAAAATCAGGGTGACCAGCAGGACGCGGCTGACCACCGGGTTTCGCTCGGCCACCTGAAGTCCGGCCAGGAACGGTTCACGCGGCGCGGCGGGGTCGGCCTTGGCACGGCTCTCCTTGAGGAAGACGACCACGCCCACCGCTGCCAGCGCCGCCATGGCTGCTGCCAGATAGATGGGCACGATGAAGCCCTGATGGCCAGCGGCCTCGTCGACGAGAAGGCCACCCAGACCCGGTCCGACGATGAAGCCCAGCCCAAAGGCTGCCCCGATCATGCCCATACGACCTGCGCGCTTTTCGGGTGGTGTGACGTCGGCGACGTACCCTTGAACCGTCGAGATGTTTCCGGCCCCCAGGCCTGTGAACAGGCGCACCGCGATGGCGGTCCAGATGTCCGGTGCGAAGGCCAGCATCAGATAGCCGAGCGCATTGGCCAACAGCGTCATCAGCAGAACCGGCTTGCGGCCGATCCGGTCCGATAACCGCCCCCAGAAGGGCTCGGCGAAGAACTGGCCCAGAGAATAGGCGGCGAACAGCAGGGTGATCTGCCACGGCTCGGCCCCGAGACTGGAGCCGAAGAAGGGCAGCAACGGCACGATCAGGCCGAACCCGACCAGGTTGATGAACACCACACTGAAGAGCACCGCCAGGGCGGCGAAACTGGAGGGCGCGGGAGATTGGGGGGCCGTCATGGCGGCTCCTTAGACCGGATGGCGGCGAGGGGCGAGACTTGCGTTTGCGCGACCAGTGATCGGCGGTCTAGGCTCGCCCGTGAGGGACGGAGGGCAAATGGGCGCGCATGCTGCAATCAGCCTGAGACGCTGGGTGTTTGATCGGCTGGACCCCTCGGCGCGACCCGGCGGTCTGTCGCTTGCCAACAAGGTGCTGACGATCGCCATCGTGCTTTCGGTCATGTCCGCGATTCTGGAGACGGAAAGCTCGGTTGCGACCCGATTTGCGGCGGCCTTCGGCATTTCCGAGGTGATTTTCACCGCCCTGTTCCTGGCGGAATATGTTGTGCGCATCTGGATCGCGCCCGAGGACCCTCGCTACGCCGAGCCGCTTCGGGGGCGGCTGAGATGGATGATGACGCCGACCGCCATCATCGACGTGGTGGCTCTGATTCCGGCGTTGATCTTCGTGGGGGCGGGCCCCGTCTATATTCTGCGGCTGTTCCGGCTGGCGCGTATTCTTCGCATTGCCAAGCTCGGTCGGATGTCGTCGGCCATCTCGTTGATGGGGGACGCCATCATGGAGCGACGGTTTGAGTTGCTGTTGAGCCTGGCGGTAGCTCTTGTGCTGCTCGTGCTCAGCTCGACGGCGATGTACCTGATGGAGGGGCCGACCAACCCGGAGGCCTTTGGTTCAATCCCGCGGGCCATGTGGTGGTCGATCGTGACCCTGACCACGATCGGCTACGGTGACGTATTTCCGGTGACCCTGGGGGGGCGCATGGTGGCCGGGGTGACGGCGCTCTGCGGGATCGGCCTGATCGCCGCTCCAACCGGCATACTGTCGGCGGCTTTCTCGGATGCCCTGGCACGGCGTCGGCGGCTCCGGGACGGCAGCGACTGTGACTAGCTGCACAGGGGCGTGCGCGAGCCATCCAGGTGCAGGTGATCACGGTGGGCCGAGTTGTACTCGGGTCCCAGGACCGTTCCGAAGACGTCGCAGGCATCGGTGCGGATGCGCCGAAGGAACCGCGCCTCGGGCGTATTGGCCTCGGCCAGCGGAGGGTCGAACAGCGGAGGCAGGGCCCCCCTGGCCTCCCGCTCAAGCCGGGCCGCGCGTGAATCGGCGCGGATCGGCCCCCAGCCTCCGGCGACGGTGATGCGGCGCCCGTCCTCCAGTCGAATGGCCGGTATGTCCAGGGCATTGCCGCTGGCATGTTCGCTGGGTTGCGTCGACGGGTCGGTTGAGCCGTTGATCCGGCGACAGGCATAGCTACCGGCCTCGACGCCGGCGACGCGAGAGCCCAGAATTTCCTCCGCCGCGGGGCGCAGGCTCTGGCGTTCCCAGATGACGTAGCGAATGGCCAGCGGGCACCGCATGACCAGGCCCTCGGGACGCAAGGGGGTGACCTCGCCCCCGGTGATCCGCACCGCACCCTGGATGACGCAGAAACCTCCGTCATCAATATCGGCAACGCGCTCGACCTGGACGCCGGCTTCACGCAGCGTCTGCATGCACCGCTCAGTGTCGGCGTCGATCCGGGACTGGTTGGTGGTTCGGTAGGGAAGTTCGAGATCTGCGATCTTGGCCGCCGTCGTCACCCCGACCGGCTGACCGAGGTCGAGCCGTGTCCACGGCAGGTGTTCGGAGGGAACCCAGCCGTCCAGAACCGCCAGGGCAAAGGCCCCGACGATGACGGCCTGCCAGAGCTGGACCCAGAGGTCGGCAAGGATCTGGCGTTTTCCCGGATCGTTCGGGGCGCGTCTCATGATGGTCTAAAACGCCCCTGCCTCGATTTGGCGCCCGATAGATCAGGCAAGGAACCGTTCGATCAGGCTTCGCGTCAATCCTTGGATGGCCGACTCGGCCGGGTCTGCGGCGTTTGCGACACAGATGAGCGCCGTCGATTTTGCCGGAACAACGACCGCCCGTGCCAGCCAAAGGGTGTTGGAACCGTCGTGGGTGAGCGCCGGGGTGCCGCCTGTCCATGCCGGGCCGGTGATGACGCCCCAGCCACAGGCATAGGCTGGGGAGCCCTGCGCCCCGGGCGCCGTCAGGATTGCCAGGCTGTCGGCTGACAGCCAGCCATCGCCGCCATTCAGAAAGACCCGAAGGAAGCGGGCATAGTCCTGCAGGGTGGCATGAACCGTCCCGGCCGGCCCAAGGGCCGCCGGATTGTCCGCGCCGCGCAGGGCGGGATCTTTCGGGCGCAATCCGACGCCCTGATGCCCCCAGGCATTGTCGCCGGTCGGTGCCCCAAATCCAGCTGAAGCCAGGCCCAGAGGCTCGAAGACCTCCTGCCTCATCGTTGTTTCCCACGGTTCCCCCGTGAGCCGCTCGATGGCGGCCCCGGCCAGGATGTAGCCGGCATTGGAATAGGCGAACCGCTCCAGCTCGCCCGCGGGGGGCGCGCTCAGGACCGTTCGGGCCAGGCTGGATCGCAGCTCACGCACATCCGTGTCGCCCCAGGCCGTCATCATCCAAACGGGCATGACGGCGGGATCAAGAACTCCGGCCCGGTGCCGGAACAGGTGCCCGATGGTCACGGCGTCCCAGGCGGGGTCGACGGCCAGGTCCGCGAACAGGCCTGGCAGCGGCGTGGCCCAGCTCGCCCGCCCCTGCTCGACCAGGCGCGCGTACAGGGCCGCGGTCATGGCCTTGGTATTGGAGCCCAGGTGCCAGCGGTCGGTTGAAGTCACCGGATCGGAGCCGCTAGCCTGGCGTACGCCGGTTACGTCCAGCCACGCGATGCCGTCTGGCGTGATCACCGCCCCGCCGAGCGCCGGGATACCCGCTTCCCTTCGCAGTTGAGCCAGCAGGTCGGCCATGCCGTCCGCGTCCGGCTGAGCCTGTGCGGCGGATGCCAGACCGCCGGCGGCAGCCGCGAGAAGAAGGGATCGACGGTTCATGGGAACAGCCTGAAGCCCGTTGGCACTGGCGGCAATAAAAAAGGCCGGCGCTGCCGCCGGCCTTTCAAGCCCCTTTGCCCCTGAAGCGGGATCAGACGGCGGCGGTTTCCGCCTGCTTGGCCTTGATCTGGCGCTTCAGCTTCTGTGCCTTCGGCGACAGCTTGTCGTCCGAAGCCTTGACGATGAACGCATCCAGGCCACCCTTGAAGTCCAGGGTGCGCAGGGCGGCGTTGGAAATACGCAGACGCTCCGAGCGGCCCAAGGCCTCGGAGTGCAACGCCACCGACTTCAGCGACGGCAGGAAGCGGCGCTTGGTCTTGACGTTCGAGTGGCTCACGCTGTGGCCCGTCATGGGACCGATGCCGGTCAGTTCGCAGCGGCGCGACATCTCGGTAATCCTTGTCAGAGTTGGCGTCCCGACCGAAACCGGAGCGCGGAAATGGGAACGCGCGGGCATTCGACCCGCGCGAGAGGCGGGCATATAGACGGGATGGCCCTTTGGCGTCAAGGCGCAGGAGTCAGGTTCTGACCCATTCAGGCCGTATTCACAGGGCCCTATATAGAGATCGCCCTCCCTTCCAGCGAACCTGTGATCATGCTTCGTCGTCTGCTTCTTGTTGCTGCTGTCGCCACGCCGTTTCTGGCACTGACGGCTGCCGCCCCTCACGCCCAGAGCACTGAAACCATCCTGCCGGGCTATTGGGAGTACACCAGCCAGATCCGCTTCGGCGTCTCATCGACCGATACCGAGAATCGCTGCGTCCGGCAGAACGAGATCAATCGCTTCTTCAACGGGCCGTCGAACCGGCACTACACCTGTGACTACCCGACGCGCGTGGTCAACAACGGCCAGATGCGCTTCGAAGGCACCTGTCGCGACCGTCGCGGACGTGAGGTGGGCGTCGTCGCCTCGGGCACCTATTCCCCGACGCAGTTCCAGATGCGGGCCGAGCTCGACACACGGGTGCTGGGGATTTCGGTGCGGCCAACCGGCACCATCCGGGCGCGTCGACTGTCGGCGACCTGTCCGTCCTAGCGGCGTTTCGCTTCGATCACGTCCCACAGCAGGGCGGCGGAATCTGCCCCACCGAACTGTTTCAGTTGCTGGGCCCCGGTGGGCGAGGTGACGTTGATCTCGGTCAGATAGCCGCCGATGACGTCGATGCCGACAAACATCAGGCCGCGCCGGCGTAGCTCGGGGCCGATGGTGGCGCAGATTTCGAGGTCGCGTTCGGACAGCTCGACCGGCGCGGCGACCCCACCGACACGCAGGTTGGAGCGGACGTGGCCCTTGGGCGGGATGCGATTGATGGCCCCGGCCACCTCGCCATCGACCAGGATGATGCGCTTGTCGCCCTCGGACACCGCCGGGATGAAGGCCTGCATGACCAGCGGGTCGCGGTTGATGGCTCCAAAGGTTTCCACGAGCGATTCGAGATTACGATCATCGGCCTTCAGCCGCATGACGCCGGCCCCGGCCGCGCCGTGCAGGGGCTTGAGCACCACGTCACCGTGGCGCTGGTGGAAATCGGCCAGGATGTCAGGATCGCCCGAGATCACGGTCGGCGGTTGCAGGCCGGGAAACGCCGTGACGAACAGCTTTTCAGGCGCGTTCCTGACCTCGGCGGGGTCATTGACCACCAACACCTGGGGGTGGACCGTTTCGAGCAGATAGGTGGCGGTGACATAGGCCATGTCGAAAGGCGGGTCCTGACGCATCAGCACCACGTCGAAATGGTCGGCGACCTTGAGCGTTTCGGCCTCACCCAGAGTGTAATGATCGCCTTTGACCGCCCGGAACTCCAGCGGACGGGCCCGGACGAACAGCTCGCCGTCTTCCAGGGCCAGATTTTCCGGCCCGTGATGCCAGAGCTTGTGGCCGCGCCTTTGCGCCTCCATGGCCAGCATGAAGGTGGTGTCCGCCTCGATGTTGACGGTCTGAACGGGGTCCATCTGGACTGCGACATTGAGCATGATGGCTATCTGGGCTGGTGTCCGTCGGGGCGCAAGCGGGTCAGGGCGTGATGCCGGTGTCGAGATGGCGGAAATGACGCGGTAGTCGACCGGGCGAAAAGGCAATGAGGTCAAGCCGCAGGTCCAGGCCGGCGAAGGCGCGGCGGCTCTGGATCAGGGCCTGGCCGGCCTGAAGCAGGCGCTGCCGTTGATCGGGACCGAGCGCCTCCAGCCCCGCTTCGGGCGTGGCGCGGCGCTTGACCTCAACCAGGACAAGGGCGCGACCTTTGCGAGCCAGCAGGTCAATCTCGGCCCCGCCGGTCTTCAGGCGAAAGCCGAGGATCTGATAGCCCCTGAGCATCAGCAGCGCGGCGGCCATCCATTCAGCCCGGTGGCCCTGACGATGCGCGCGGGCACCCAGCTGTTTGCGCCAGGGTCGCGGCGGGGCGCTCATTCGCTCTTGAAGGCGACGGCGCGGCGATAGAGGTCGCGGCGGTTCAGACCGAGCTGGCGGGCCACCTCGGCGGCGGCCTCGGATGGACTGAGGGTTTGCAGGGCGAGGCGCAGGGCGGCGTCGGCGTCGGCCTCGGTGGCCGCCTCAGCGCGGGCGGGACCGATGACCACGACGATCTCACCCTTGGGCGCGTTCAGACGTGGATCGGCGGCGAGGTTCGACAGCGGGCCGCGCACACTCTCCTCGTGCAGCTTGGTCAGTTCGCGACAGACGGCGGCGGGGCGGCCGGGGCCGAAGACGGCAGCCATGTCGGTCAGCGATGCCGCCAGACGCGGGCCGGTTTCGAACAGGACCAGGGTCGCCGTTGTCTGGGCCAGTTCCTCCAGGCGTGTCCGTCGTGCGCCCGACTTGGGCGGCAGGAAGCCGGCGAACAGGAACCGCTCGGTGGGCAGGCCGGCAATCGACAGGGCGGCCAGAACGCTGGAGGCACCGGGGATGGGATGGACCGGAAAGCCGGCCTCGGCGGCAGCGCGGGCCAGCGACTGGCCGGGATCGGAAATCAGCGGGGTGCCGGCGTCGGAAACCTGGGCGATGATCTGGCCGGCAGCCAGGGCGTCGAGGACGCGGGCCTCGACCTCGGTGGAGACGTGCTCGTCATACCGCTGGAGCTTTTTCGACAGACCATAGGCGTTGAGCAGCTTGGCCGTGACGCGGGTGTCCTCGGCCAACACCAGATCCGCCGCTTCCAGCACATCGAGCGCCCGCAAGGTGATGTCGCGCAGGTTCCCGATCGGCGTGGCGACCAGATAGAGGCCCGGCGAGACGGGCTTGGGCGGCGGCGGACTGAAGGCCATGGACGCCGTATAGCGGGATGGCGAAGGGCTGACGATGCCTGACATGGCCGCCGATCAGCTTGAACAGGGCGGGTGCGGTTCCTTTCTCAGCGGGTCAGCAGAGGGGGCGCGCCATGACCATTCTGAGCACCGAGATCGCCGTCTGTCCGTTGGACCGCACTGAGTACGAATATGTCGGCCTGTTGAGTTATGGGACCTATGGCTGTGGACTGGACGGCTTGCCGGTCGCGCTGACGCCCATGCCGCACCGGATACCGCGTTGTCCGACCTGTGTGTTTCCAGCCTGGATCGACAAGCTGAGCGACACGGAGCTGGCCAGGGCGCGGGCCCTGGTCGAGACGCCGGCCTATGCTGCGATGACGCGTGAGCCGAGCTATGCGCATCTTGATTTCGTTCTGTCGGAACTGGGCCGGTCGGACCCGGTGCAGCGGGCAGATCATCTGTTGAAGGCGTGCTGGCAGACGTCGACCGGTTCGCCCGAATACGCCGCCTATGCCCAGGCTCTGGGTGAGGCGGCAGAGGCCGCGTCGGAGGCCTTCCTGGCCGTTGGGGTCGAGAACTGGGCCACCTTTCAGAGCTTCGTCGCCAACGTCGAGCGCCAGGCGGGCCTGTTCGAGGCGGCGGCGGCGCGTCTGGACCGCATCGCGCGGGCCGGGCCGCTGACTGACAAGCTGACCGAGCGCCTCGCTCTTAGCCGTCGTCTCATCGATGAGAAGGATGGGCGGCAGGTGGACCCGGACCGATGAACTAGACCAGCAGGGCGCGGATAACCGCATCGAGGACCTTGCGGCCGCGCGGGGTCGCAGACAGGCGACCCGTCTTGATCTCCAGAAACCCGTCGTCAACCAGCGAGGCCACGCGTGTGTCCAAGTCCAACGGTACCAGCGCGTCCACGGCGATACCTTCGGTCGTGCGCAGGCCGAGCATCAATCGCTCCTCGGCGGCCTCAAGGGGTGACAGGCCTTCGGCCTCGGCCCAACCCAGCCCCGTCGCGTCGACGGCGGCGACATAGTCGGCGATGCCGCGGTGGGCGGCTGTCGCCGTTCGGGCACCCTCCAGATTGAGGCGACCGTGGGCACCGGGGCCGACGCCGATGTATTCGTGGCCGCGCCAGACGTGGAGATTGTGAACCGACTGCGCCGCGTGTCCGCGTGCATGGTTTGAGACTTCATAGGCGTCGAAACCGGCCTCGGTGAGGATGGCCTGGGTCAGGTCGTAGAGGTCTTCCTGGGCGTCTTCGTCCGGCGGGACCAGGGTGCCGCGCTCATAGGCCTTGCCGAAGGCGGTGCCGGCCTCGATGGTCAGCTGATAGGGCGAGATGTGCTCGGGCCGAAGCGCCAGGGCCTCGGCAAGTTCGGCGCGCCAGGCGGCGGCAGTCTGGTCCGGGCGGGCATAGATCAGATCGATGGAGACGCGGCCGAAGGCGCTTTGGGCGGCCTCGACGGCGCGGCGGGCCTCGGCGGCGGAATGATCGCGGCCCAGGAACTTCAAGGCGTCGTCATTCAACGACTGGATCCCCAGCGACAGGCGATTGACCCCGGCCTCAGCAAAGGCGCGGTAGCGGGCGGTCTCGGCGTCAGTGGGATTGGCTTCGAGGGTGATTTCGACCTTGTCGGTGGCCGGGAAGAGGCGACGCGCCGTGTCAATCAGGCGGGCTGCACCCTCGGGCGGCATCAGGGATGGCGTGCCGCCGCCAAAGAAGATGGAGGCCAGACGTCGTGGCCCGAGACGGGCGGCCTGGGCCCGCAGGTCGGCAACCATGGCGTCGATCAGCGCGGCCTTCTCGGCTTCGCGGCCGCGCTCGCGCACGACATTGAAGTCGCAGTACGGACAGATGCGGGCGCAATAGGGCCAGTGAAGATAGACCGCGACGGGGGCCGGCTCAGTCAATCAGGGCGGCCTTGAGCTGGGTGAAGGCGCGGGTGCGGTGGCTGATGGCGTCCTTGGCGGCAGGGTCCATCTCGCCAAAGGTTTCGGTGCCGCCCTCTGGCAGGAAGACGGGATCATAGCCAAACCCCCGGTCGCCACGTGGTGGATAGACAAGCGTGCCCTCCACCGTTCCCTCGACGGCAAAGACCGAGCCGTCCGGCCAGGCGACGGCCAGGGCGCAGGTGAACCAGCCGGAGCGGTCTTCTGCGTCACCCAGCTCTTTATGGATGCGTGCCATGGCCGGGGCGAAGTCCTTATCCGGGCCGGCCCAGCGGGCGGAATAGATGCCGGGCGCACCATCAAGCGCGCGCACCGACAGACCCGAATCGTCGGCCAGAGCCGGCAGGCCGCTGACGGCGGCGGCGTGACGCGCCTTGAGCACGGCGTTGCCGATGAAGGTCGATTCCGTTTCGTCGGGCTCGGGCACGCCGGCCTGATCGGCGGTCAGGACCTCGAACTCACCGTCGAGAAGCCCGGCGATCTCGCGGGCCTTGCCGGGATTGTGGGTCGCCACCACCAGGCGCGACCCCTTGAGCAGTCTGGGTTTCATCACCGCGCCTTACAGGCGATTCACATATTGCGAAAGTTTAATATCGAAAAACGATAATTGCCTTGATCGTTTTTCGATATGCCCATATTGATTATCGGCAAGGACGGGGCCGCAGCCGTTCGACGGACCGAGGGAAAACCCGGGCGCTCAGATGCGGCGAACAAGGGCCAAGGCTCAGGACAACGGAGAACGACAATGCAAACGATGAACGCGTCCATCTGGGTGGAAAAGTTCGGTCTGACGGTGATCAATGCAGTGATGCTGGCGGGTCTGCCGCTGGGCCTGGTGGCCGCGCTGATCCAGAGCTTCTAGATGCGGGGCCTTGCGTCGCACCATGGGTCATCGACTATATCCCGACTGCGGACCGTCTCGTGCCGGGGCGGGATCGCAGACGGGACCGGTCCCGGTGCGGCCTGAGGGAGACCAACTTGATGCGAGCTCTCGGACCGGGATCGGTCGCCAGCCTTCTGAAAGTCGCCCTGGACGTCGCCTATTGGGCGCTCTGGCTGGGGCTGGCCGTGGTTGTTGCGGTGTTTGTGGTCAGCTTCTTCGTCCCGCTGGATCAGTTTGACGTCACGCTTGATGGGCCCGACGGCCCCATCGATGCCCCGCTTTCGCGGGCCTTGATTGTCTATGCCCTGGCGTTTGTCGTGGCCAATATCGGGGCCTCACTGTTTATTCTTCGCCGGCTCAGACAGGTCTTCCTGACATTGGCGGCCGGCGAGCCGTTTGACCTGGAAAATGTGCACCGGCTCAGGCTGATTGGGTTCGCCATGACCGGCGTGGTGCTGATGCAGCTGGCCTTCCGTCCCCTCCTGGCGGTGATCTATCCGCAGTCGGATGTGAGATTCGATGTCGGGGACCTGATCGTGCCCATCTTTTCGGTCCTGACGATCTTTGTGTTGTCGGAGGTGTTCCGCGAAGGCGCGCGTCTGCGCCACGAACAGGAGCTCACCATCTGATGGCGATCCGCGTAAATCTGGACCGGATGCTGCTCGAGCGGCGGATGTCGCTGACCGAGCTGGCGGACCGGGTCGGGGTGACCCTGGCCAATCTGTCGATCCTGAAAACCGGCAAGGCGCGCGCTGTGCGCTTCTCGACCCTGGATGCGCTGTGCCGCGAACTGGACTGCCAGCCCGGCGACCTTCTGGCCTATGAACCCGGGACCTCTGAAGCCGGGCTCGATGACACCGAAGACGCGGCCTGAGCGTGGCCCGGCGGTCGCTGACGCGCGAAGATCGGCGACTCTGGGCCCGGGTTGAGCGCACGCTCGACAAGGCACGGCCCGAACGCCCCGAGCCCGCGACGGAGCCGGAACCGGAAGCAGGGCATGGCCCCAAGCCTCCGCCCAAATTTGTGAAACCCGTGAAGCCGTCCGTGGCGGCCCCTGCCACGCCGACGGCGCGACTGCTTCGTCATGCGGCGCCACAGGAATTGGAACCGCGCCGTCACCGCCGGCTGGCGCGCGAGCGCGACCCGATCGAGGCCCGCATCGACCTGCACGGCCTGTCGCGGTTTCAGGCCCAGGATGCCTTCACCGCCTTCGTCCTGAGCGCCCACAGACGCGGCTATCGGGCCGTGCTGGTAGTGACCGGAAAGGGCTCGCGCGGGACGCCGGGGATCATCCGGTCGTCCGTTTCAGACTGGGTGGCGCATCCGCCGCTGCGGGCCGTCGTGTCCGGCATTTCCAACGCGCATCGAAAACACGGCGGCGAGGGCGCGCTGTATGTGACGCTGCGTCGGCCCGCCTGACACGAAAAAGGGCCGCACAAGGCGACCCTCTCCCGAGCAGAATGACCGCCCGATCTAGCCGGTCGGGAAGCCGCGTGTACGCAGCAGGGCCGTCACATCCGGGTCGCGACCGCGGAAGTCACGATAGGCCTGGGCCCGGTCGGTGGTGTTGCCCGGTGCCAGGATGATCTGATGGAAGCGCCGCGCCGTTTCGGGATCGAACGGATCACCCGCCTCCATGAAGGCCGCCCAGGTGTCGGCGTCCATCACTTCGGACCAGAGATAGCTGTAGTAGCCGGCCGAATAGGCGTCGGACGTGAACAGGTGATTGAACTGGGGCAGGCGGTGCCGCATCACGATTTCGCGCGGCATGCCGATACGCGCCAGGCTGTCGCGCTCGAATGCATCCACATCCGTGACCGGTTCGGTCCGGTTGTGCAGGTCCATATCGACCAGGGCCGATGAGAGATAGCTGACGGTGGCGTAGCCCTCGGCAAAGGTCGAGGAGGCCTCGATCTTGTCGAGCAGCGCCTGGGGCATGGCTTCGCCGGTTTCGTGATGGCGGGCGAACTGATCCAGAATCGGCTGGGTCAGCACCCACTTCTCGTGGACCTGCGACGGATATTCGACGAAGTCGCGCGGCACGCCGCCCAGGCCCGGATAGGTCACGTTCGACGACAGATAATGCAGGGCGTGGCCGAACTCGTGGAACAGGGTCTGGGTGTCGTCCAGCGAGATCAGCAGAGGCTCGCCGTCCGGAGCCTTGATGAAATTGTTGTTGTTCGACGCCAGCACGTTTTCGGTACGGCCATTCATGTTCGAACGGCTGCGGTAGGTAGTCATCCACGCCCCGGACCGCTTGCCCGAGCGGGCGAAGTCGTCCGAATAGAAGATGCCGATGTGGCGACCGGATGCCCGGTCGGTAACCTCATAGGTCTTCATGTCGGGGTGGAAGACCGGAATGGTCCCATCGGCCAGTTCGGTGAAGACCATGCCGTACAGCCGCTCGGCCATATAGAAGGCCCCGCGTTTCATCGAGGTCAGCTCGAAATAGGGCTTCAGGTCGTTCTGATCGAGGTCGTAGCGGGCTTTGCGGACCTTCTCGAGGTAGTACAGATAGTCCCAGGGCTCGATGTCGTGGCCAGCGACGCCGCGCATTTCGGCCACTTCCTCGCCGACGCGGGCGACGGCCGGCGGCCAGACGCGCATCATCAGGTCCATGGCGGCCTCAGGCGAGCCCGCCATGGTGTCCTGCATGCGCCAGTGCGCGTGGGTTTCGAAACCGAGCAGGCGCGCGCGCTGGGCGCGCAGGTCGAGGATCTGGGCGATGGTGGCGTTGGTGTCGTTGCCGTCGCCGTTGTCACCGCGATTGACGAACTTGCGCCAGATCTCTTCACGCTTCCCACGATTGTCAGCGAAGGTCAGGAAGGGATCGACCGCCGAGCGGGTGTTGACGATGACCCAGCCATCAAGCTCGCGGCTGCGCGCGGCGGCGGCGGCGGCGGACTTGTTGGAATCGGGCAGGCCGTCCAGGTCCGCCTCGGTGGTGTAGTGGGTGATCAACTGCTCATCGGCCACGACCTTCTGCTGGAAGGCGGTGAAGGCGTTGGACAGGGCCTGGTTGATGCGGCCCAGCTCTTCCTTGCCGGCGGCGTCGAGCGCCGCGCCATTGCGAACCGAACGCTCGTAGGACCGACGCGTCAGGCGCGCCTGTTCGGGCGTCAGGCCGGCTGCGGCGGCCGTCTCATGGACGTGGCGGATGCGCTGGAACAGGGCGTCATTGAAGGTGATCTCATCCGAGACCGCCGCCAGAACCGGCGACATCTCGCGGGTCAGGGCCTGATATTCCGGGGTGCCGATATTGCCGCCCATGACGCTGTAAATCGAGGCGGCGCGGTCCAGGTGCTCACCCGACAGCTCCATGGCCAGCATGGTGTTTTCAAAGGTGGCCGGCTCGGGATTATCGACAACCGCCGCGACCTCGGTGCGCAGGATGTCGATGCCCTTGTTCAGGGCGTCACGCAGAAGATCCACCGAAACCTGGTTCCACGGGGGCACGCCCTGATAGGGGCCGGGCCAGGGATCGGCCAGCGGATTGCCGGTGAGAACAGGCGAGGCGGACGCCATGCTCGTTGCCCCTTCGGTGCCCGCCGTGGTGGCGCATCCGGTGGCGGTGACGGCGAGCACGCCGGCGCTGGTGATGATCATCTGACGTCTGTTCATAGGGTTCCCTCAGGCCGCGACCCCGATTGCCGGCACGCCGGAAAGGGCCATTTCAAACGACCCTAGCCGGTCGGGGCCATGGCGTCACCTGAACGCGGTGTAATGCGGGAGGAACGAAGTCTGGACGATTCCACCCGAACCGGCCCTCCCATCCGGTGCCAATCCTCGCTAGAAGCGCCGATCATGGCGATAGGTGTTTTCGATTCCGGGGTGGGCGGCCTGACCGTGCACCGCAAGCTGGTGGACCGCTTCCCGCAGGCAGACTTTGTCTATCTGGCGGATCAGGCGCACGCGCCCTACGGCGGGCTGGGCGGCGAAGAGATCGTCGATCTGACCCAAACGGGGTGCCGACGCCTGTTTGAAGCCGGGGCCGATGTGGTGGTCCTGGCCTGCAACACGGCCTCGGCCATCGCCCTGCGGCGGCTCCAGCAGACCTGGCTGCCTGAGTATCGGCGCGAGGTTGGCCGAAACCTGAATGTGCTGGGGATTATTGTGCCGACCATTGAGGCGGCGACCGGGCGCGGGTGGGATCAGGGTCCGCCGCCTGACGGAAAGATCGAGAAGCTCGAGGTGCTGGGGGTCTTCTGTACCGCTGCCACCGCCATGAGCCAGGTCTATGAGATCGAGGTCCAGAAGCGCCGCGAGGACCTGGCGGCCTTTTCTGAGCCGTGTCCGGGGCTGGCGGGCCTGATCGAGCTGGGGGCTCCGGTCGAGGAGCTCAAGGTGGTTGTCGGTGACCACGTTGACGCCCTGCGCCGCCGGATTGGGCGCTATCCCGACAAGGCGATCCTGGGCTGTACCCACTATGAGATCGTCGCGCCTCTGTTCGAGGCGGCTCTGCCGGAAGGGACGACCCTGATCCACCAGCCCTCGGCCACGGCGGATGCGCTGGAACGGTACTTCGAGCGGCATGGTGAGTACGACCTCGGCGCGGCAGGGCGGCGCGAATTCCTGACGACCGGCACACCGGGACGGCAGTCAGATCTGGTGTCCCAGTTCTGGGGCGAGCCGGTGACGTTCGAAGCGGCTTGAAGCGGCTTCAGTTTTGACGGCATCGTCTCTCCCGGATCGGGAGGAACCCATGAAATTTGCATCCATTCTGGCGGCGGCGGCTTTGCTGGTGGCGGGCGCGTCGTCGGCTTCTGCCGAGGTGGTTTCGACCAGCGCCACCGGATTTCAGCTGAGATCCACAGCCGTGCTGGAATCGACAACCCCGGAGCAGGCGTGGACGGCCCTGGGCCGGTGGGGAAGTTGGTGGAGCCCGGCCCACACCTATTCCGGCAACTCGGCCAACCTGAACCTCGACGTTTCGGCGGGCGGTTGCCTGTGCGAGGTCTGGGACGGCGGGCAGATCGAACATGCGCGGGTTCTGCTGGCCTGGCCCGGACAGGGGCTGTTGCGGATGAATGCGCCGTTCGGCCCTTTGCAGGCCCAGCCCGTGACCGCCATCCTCACCTATACGATCCGGCCGCGTGACGCGGGCGGGGTCGAGGTCACCCAGACCTTTGTTGTCGGGGGCGGGGATGAGGCCACAGCCGCGATGGCTCCGTTGGTTGATACCGTCATGTCCGGCGGGTTCGAGCGGTACGTCCGCTACATCCAAACAGGCTCTGCGGATTGACCTCACGCATTTTGCGACGATTTTTTCGCGCGCCGCCCGTCAAAACCGCATTCCACTTTTGCCTAGCGCGCTTGGGGGGCCTATGTGAGGCGCGCCCCTCGCACAACAGGACACCAAGACCATGGCCGACGCCGCAACCGCCTATGACGTGATCATCATTGGGGGCGGGCCGGGTGGCTACAACGCCGCCATTCGCGCCGGGCAACTGGGCCTCAAGGTCGCCTGTGTGGAATCGCGCGACACCCTGGGCGGCACCTGCCTGAATGTCGGTTGCATGCCGTCCAAGGCCCTGCTGCATGCCTCGGAGCTGTACGAGATGGCGGGCAAGGAATTCGCCAAGATCGGGATCGACGCGACCCCGAGCCTGAACCTCGGCCAGATGCAGACGGCCAAGGCCGACAGCGTCGACCAGCTGACCAAGGGCATCGAGTTCCTGTTCAAGAAGAACAAGGTCGACTGGCTCAAGGGCAAGGGGCGGATCCTGGCCAAGGGCCAGGTCGAGGTCACCGCAGCGGACGGCACCCAGACCGTCTATGGCTGCAAGGACATCGTCATTGCCACCGGCTCGGAGCCGACCCCCCTGCCGGGCGTGGCCTTCGAAGAGGGCAAGGTGATCGATTCGACGGGGGCCCTCTCCCTGGCGAAGGTACCCGAACATCTGATCGTCGTGGGCGCGGGCGTGATCGGGCTTGAACTGGGTTCGGTCTGGCGTCGTCTCGGGGCCAAGGTGACGGTCGTGGAATTCCTCGACGCGGTTGGGGCCGGTATGGATGCCGAGGTTGCCACCGCCTTCCAGCGCGCCCTGACCAAACAGGGAATGACGTTCAAGATGGGCACCAAGGTCACGGGGGCCAAGGTGACAGACGCAGGGGTCGAACTGACGATCGAGCCGGCAGCCGGGGGTGCGGCAGAGACCCTCACCGGCGATGTCGTGCTGGTCGCCATCGGGCGTCGTCCGCACACGGACGGTCTGGGTCTGGAGGCTGTCGGCATCGAGACGGACAAGCGCGGCTTCATCGGCAATGACCACCTGAAGGTGGCCGATGGCGTCTGGGTCATCGGTGATGCGACCCATGGCCCGATGCTGGCCCACAAGGCTGAGGAAGATGCGGTTGCGGCCATTGAGCTGATCGCCGGTCAGCCGGGGCATGTCGACTATGCCCTGGTCCCCAGCGTCATCTACACCTCGCCGGAGGTTGCCTGGATCGGGAAGACCGAGGCCCAGCTGAAGGAGGCCGGCGTTGCCTTCAAGAAGGGCAAGTTCCCCTTCAGCGCCAACTCACGCGCCAAGATCAATCACGAAACAGAAGGCTTCGTGAAGGTGCTGGCCGATGCCACGACTGACCGGGTTCTGGGCGTGCACATCTTTGGCCCTGAAGCCGGTGAGATGATCCATGAGGCCTGCGTGCTGATGGCCTTTGGCGGCGCGTCAGAAGACCTGGCGCGGATCTGCCACGCCCACCCGACCCGTTCGGAGGCCGTGCGTCAGGCGGCGATGGGCGTGGACGGCTGGACCATGCAGGCCTAAGCGACGGGGGGTCTTTGCTGGGTCGCTAGCCCAAACCGGACCTCGCGTTCGGGGAAGTCCACGGTCACGGTATCGAACATCCGAAGGATGTCCGCGCCGAACAGCATGGCGGGACGGTCGTCCAGGTGCCAGATCCGAAAGACGTGCAGGTCACAGAAGATCGTCGGCAGCTCATTGAGGGTCACGCTGCCCAGGCGAACCTGACGGACGACGGCAAGCTCGCCGGTGACGTTGTCGCCGGTTGCCCCGATAACCGGCACGGTCCAACGCCGGTCATTGACGTCGGGGCGGCGGGCCGCAACCGAGTTGAACAGCGCCATATTGCCAATCGAATACTGGCTGCCGCTGTCGATAAAGGCCCGGATCGGAACGCCATCGGCGCTGACACGCACCAGGGTAAGCTGGCCAAACCGCTGGCGCGCCTGGAGGGTCGCCTGATCAGCGAGCCGGGTGTCCTCGGCCCGCGACAGACCCACGCCGCGTCGCCTCAGCCGCAAGACCCCCTGGCCGACGTCAAAGGTCACGGCAAAGCGTCCCAGAACGTCTACGCCGAGCAAGCCGTGAACGCCGAGCCGTGCGTGGGGGATGACCGGCATCAGCAGGTCGCGAAAGGCGGATTCTCCGACAAACAGACGCTCGACCCGCACCGTCGGCGTCGGCACCGCAGCGGTCACGCCATTGACCAGAACCTCCGGCCCGGGGGGCAGATTGAGGGCTTGGGCCAGTTCGGATGAAATCGCGGTCCGATTGGCTCCGGTATCGACGACGAAGGTATGGCCGGTGCTGCCGTTGAGGTCGACGTTGACGGCCATGCGCGTGACCAGATTGGGTAGAACGTCCAGGGCCGCCTCGCTGATGGGAGGTTCGGTTGCCACAGGCATAGGCTGGGAACTGGCCGGGGATGCCAGAACGACCGCGCCGCTCCCGATCAAGAGCCCTCGCCTATTCCACACGTCAGCCTCCTCCCCGAGAGCAGGCTGGGATCAAAATACGGCAAGGTCGGGGCCGTCAGGCGCGCGGATGGGCCTTGGCGTAGGCGGCGAGCAGGCCGGCGGAATCGACGGCGGTGTATTTCTGGGTCGTAGACAGGGAGGCGTGGCCCAGCAGGTCCTGAATGGACCGTAGATCTGCGCCGCCCCCCAGCAGATGGGTCGCAAAGCTGTGGCGCAGGGCATGAGGGGTGGTGCTGGCCGGCAAGCCGAGCCGGGCGCGCAGCTTCTGGACCGTGGCCTGGACATGCCTCGGTGTCAGAGGACCGCCGCGCCTGGCCCGAAACAGGGGATCGCTCCCGACGGATGGCCAGGGCGTCGCCTGCCGATAGGCCTCTACGGCGTCTGAAACCGAGGGCAGGACGGGTATGATCCGGGTCTTGGACCCCTTGCCGAGGATGCGCAGCGAAGACCCGATGGGCGCGTCGGCCGCCGTCAGGGACAAGGCCTCGGAGATCCGCAGGCCACAGCCGTATAGCAACGCCAGGACGGCATGGTCCCGCGCGGCTTCCCAGGCGTCCAGGTCGGGGTCGGCCTCGGGCTCGGCCAGAAGGCCAAGCGCCTGATCCTCATTGACCGGTCGTGGCAGCGTGGCCTTGAGCCTCGGGCCTCGAACCAGAGCGATCTGGGGGGCCGGGGTGCTCAATCGGCGGTCAAGGAATCGGTGAAAGGCCCGGATGGCCGACAGGGTCTGGGAGATCGAACGGGCCTGAAGACCCTGTTCGCCGGATCGGCGCTCGGCCAGATGCGCGCGGACCTCGGCCGCACGCACCCCGCCCAGATCTTCCAGGGTCAGGGGGCCGCCGCGATAGGCTTGCAGGAAGGTGATGTAACCGCGCCCGATCCGGCCATAGGCTTCAATCGTCCTGGGCGAGGCCCGGCGTTCATGGGTCAGCCAGACCAGCCAGGCCTCGATGGCCTGGTCGGCGGTCACGCCTGCGGGTCCAGGATCGGCCAGCGATCCGCCACGCGTTCAACCACGCGGGTTACGAAGGCGATCAATTCGGCCCCCATGTCCGGCGTGAAGCCTTCGGGATCCGTCGAGCCAAAAGCGACCAGCGCCTCTCGGTTGCCGCTCCACAGGGCCATGCGGACCAGGGCCATGCTGTTGACTTCGGCCCCGCGTGATCCGAACAGGGCACCCTGGTGGTCGGACGGCCCCAGCCGTTGCAGCCCGTGTTCGCCCAGCATGCGCGGGATCGAATCGGGTTCCAGCAGGCGCCAGCCGAAAGGTGCCGTGCCGGGCCGCTCCAGACAGATGGTCGCCGTCGCCAGGCCGAACCGCGCCTGGCAGGCGTGATCCAGCCGCGTGGCCAGGTCGGAATGGTTGCGCGCCTCCAGCAGGTCCAGGACCGTGACGTGGGTCTGGGCCTGGGCGGAGAAATTGGCACGCGCAACGTGCTCGATGACGCGCCGAGCTCCCGTTTCGCGCTTCACCGCCTCCTCAAGGCGCGACAAGGCGGCCGGGCCAAAGGCGACGACATTATCCGTCGGTTTAAGCCCCAGCTCGGTCAGCAGCTCGTGGTCGGTCGTCAGGTGCTGGGGGTTGGACCTGAGCCAGGCACGCAGGTCCGGCCAGACGCCGGGGGCTTCATCACCCGTCTTCGTCTCGCGTTCCGCCCCGGCCAATGCGCTTCCCCTAGATCGACTGACCGGTTCCGGCCCAATCCTTGAGGAAAGCATCAAGCCCCTTGTCGGTTAAGGGGTGTTTGACGAGCTCCGCAAAAGTGGCCGGCGGGATGGTGGCGGCATCGGCTCCGGCCAGGGCCGCGCCGGTCACATGGGCCACGTTTCGCAGGGATGCGGCCAGAATTGACGTCTCATATCCGTACTGGTCATAGATGGACCGGATCTCATGCAGCAGAAGCAGGCCATCCTCGCCGATGTCATCGAGACGGCCCACGAAGGGCGAGACGAAGGTGGCCCCGGCCTTGGCCGCCAGCAGCGCCTGGGCCGGCGAGAAACACAGGGTCACATTGGTGGCGATGCCTTCCGCGGCAAAGGTGGCTGTGGCGCGCAGACCCTCCAACGTCAGGGGCAGCTTGACCACGACGTTGTCGGCGATCCCGGCAAGGCGGCGGCCTTCCTCGAGCATCGCAGCCGTTTCGGTTGCGGCCACCTCGGCGGACACGGGGCCCTCGACGGCGCGGCAAATCTCGGCAATGACCTCAACGATGGGTCGGCCCGATTTGGCAATGAGAGAAGGGTTGGTGGTGACCCCGTCCACGAGGCCCGTGGCGGCGAGGTCCTTGATGAGGCCGGTTTCGGCGCTGTCGATAAAGAGTTGCATGGGGACGATGTGTAGCGGCGAACGGCGGCTTCGTCTCCTCCCTGTTCGCGTAGCGGGCGGGGAGGGGGACCGCGAAGCGGTGGAGGGGCCGGCCGGCGTCAGTCGGCCGGTGCGGGCGGCGCGATTCCCCCCCGGCTCGCCGTGGCGAGCCTGCCCCCCCATCGCGGGGCGATGGAGGGGAGACAGTTGAAAGTCGCTTCGGTTCTTCTGCCTTTGCCGTTGCCGGAGGCGTTTGACTACGGCGTCCCGGACGACTGGGACCTGGACGTCGGTGATCATGTCGTGGTGCCGCTGGGGCCGCGCCGGGTACGGGGCCTGGTGCAGGAGGTTCGCAAAGTCACCGGATCGAATCGCCGGCTTCGCGAGATCGAGGAGCGGCTGGATGTGCCCTCGGTCCCGCCCAGTGCGATGGCGTTCCTGGATTGGGCGGCGCGCTGGACCCTGACACCGCCGGGCGAAATGGCCTTTCTGGCGACGCGGGGACTGTGGAGCCCGCCGCCGCGGGCCGAGCGCCGGTTGCGGCGCGTGGCAGGACGAGATCCGGCCCGATCCACGGAGGCGCGCAGCCGGGCCCTGGCCGTCCTGGGGGACGACGAAGCGGCTTCGATGGCTGACCTGGCCCGGGCGGCGGGCGTCTCGGCCGGCGTGATCAAGGGTTTGATGGATGAGGGCGTGCTTGAGGTCGCTGAAATCCAGCCCGCCATTCCGTTCGGCGTGCCAGACCCTGAATTCTCCGCCACCCAGCTCAGTGCGGATCAAGCGGCGGCGGCACGACGGCTGACCGGTGCGATCGACAATCGGACGTTTGCACCGGTGCTGCTGGACGGGGTCACAGGGTCGGGCAAGACCGAGGTCTATCTGGAGGCCGTGGCCCATCTTCTGCGGCAGGAGCCGGACGCCCAGGTGTTGATCCTGCTACCGGAAATCGCCTTGACCCAGGCCCTGATGCGGCGGATCGAAGCCCGGTTCGGCGCGCCCCCGGCGGAATGGCATTCCAGTGTGCCGCCGCCGGTCCGGCGACAGGTCTGGGAGGGGGTGCGCTCGGGCGAGGCCCGCCTGGTCGTTGGCGCGCGGTCCGCTCTGTTCCTGCCGTTCCGGTCCTTGCGGATGATCGTTGTCGACGAGGAGCACGATGGCTCGTTCAAACAGGAACAGGGCATTGTCTATCACGCGCGCGATCTGGCCGTGGCCAGGGCCAGCCAGAGCCAGGCGCTCGTGGTGCTGGCCTCGGCGACCCCGTCACTGGAGACGCTCACCAATGCCGAACAGGGACGGTACGACTGGGTGCGGCTGGCAGCCCGCCATGGGGCCGCGGTCCTGCCGGATATTGATCTGATCGACCTGCGTGCGACCCCGCCGGACAAGGGCCGTTGGCTGTCGCCCCCCCTGGTTGAGGCCATGGTCGAGACGCTGGCGAAGGGTGAGCAGTCGCTGCTGTTCCTGAACCGGCGGGGCTATGCGCCGGTTGTGCTGTGCCGGGCGTGTGGCGAGCGGATGACGGCACCGGACAGCGATTCCTGGCTGGTGGAGCATCGCTATACCGGGCGGCTGGTCTGTCACCTGACCGGGTTTTCGATGCCCAAGCCGAGCCATTGCCCCGCCTGTGGGGCCGCCGACAGCCTGGTGTCGATCGGTCCGGGCGTCGAACGGATCGCCGAAGAGGCCGCAGAGCGGTTCCCGGACGCGCGCATCGAGGTCTTTTCGTCAGACACAGTGCCCGATGCCGCCGCTGCGCGGGATCTGGTGCGCCGCATGACCGAAGGCGAGATTGATATTCTGGTGGCGACCCAGGCCGCGGCCAAGGGGCATAACTTTCCCAACCTGACGCTGGTGGGCGTAGTTGATGCCGATCTGGGGCTGAAGGGCGGGGATCTGAGGGCCGCGGAGCGGACGTTTCAGCTGCTGATCCAGGCGGCGGGCCGGGCTGGGCGGGCGGATCGACCGGGACGGGCGCTGTTGCAGACATGGTTGCCGGAGCATCCGGTCATGCAGGCCCTGAAGGCCATGGACCGCGACGCCTTCACCCAAGCCGAGGGTGACGGACGACGACTGATGGGATTGCCACCCTATGGGCGGCTGGCAGCCCTGATTGTGTCGAGCGCCGATCCCGAGGCGCTGGATCGGGTCTGCCTGGACCTGGCGCGGCGCATTCCGACAGCCGAGCGGGTCGAGGTCTATGGCCCGGCAGATGCGCCGCTGGCGCTGGTGCGCGGGCGACGGCGAAAGCGGTTCCTGGTCCGGGCTGACCGGGACGTGGACGTCCAGGCCTATCTGCGGGCGTGGCTGGCGGAGATGAAGGTCCCGGCAAGCGTGCGCTTGCGCGTCGATGTGGACCCCTATTCGTTTCTCTGATGTCAGCCGTCACCCCGGACGCGAAGCGATCCGGGGCCTAAACGCAGGCGGGTAGATCGAGCTTGGGTCCCGGCTCTGCGCGCTTCGCGCTTGGCCGGGATGACGGAGAGGGCCTAGCGCCCGCGCGTCTGTTTCTTCCAGAGAGCCGCATACTCACCGCCCAGGGCGACCAGCTGATCGTGCTGGCCGCGTTCGACGATACGGCCGCCCTTGAGGACGAGAATCTCATCGGCATCGGCGACGGTCGACAGGCGGTGGGCGACGACCAGAGTGGTGCGACCCTTGCGGACCCGGCGCAAGGTCGCCTGGATGGCCGCCTCGGTGCGGCTGTCGAGCGCAGAGGTGGCTTCGTCCAGGATCATCACATGGGGCTCGGCCAGCAGCGCGCGGGCCAGGCCGACGCGCTGGCGTTCACCGCCGGAGAGCTTGAGGCCCCGCTCACCTACGCGCGTCTCCAGACCGTCCGGCAGGGAGCGGATGAAGTCTCCCAGCTCGGCAGCCTCCGCTGCGGCCCAGACGGCGGTGTCATCGGCCTGCGGGCGGGCAAAGCCGATGTTGTAGCGGAGCGTCTCGTTGAACAGGGCCACGTCCTGGGGGACCAGGGCCACGGCGCTGCGAAGCGACGCCTGAGTCACGGATCGGGCATCATGGCCGTCGATCAGGATGCGCCCGGCCTGCGGATCGAGCAGGCGCAACGTCAGTTTGACGATCGTGGACTTGCCCGAGCCGGAGGGTCCGACCAGGGCTGTGGTCTTGCCGGGACGAATACGGAAGGAAATGTCCTCCAGCCCCTGGCTGCGCGCCGAGTGCCGGTAAGAGACGCTCTCGAACCGGACATCACCCCCACCGGCGCGGGCCGGCTCGGGCAGGTCGACGGCATCGGGCGCGTCGGCCACATCCGGGGCCTGGCGGATAAGGCTGAGCATGGCCTCCATGTCGATGAAGGACTGGCGGATCTCACGATAGGCAAAGCCGAGCACGTTCAGCGGCTGATAAAGGGAAATCAGGATCAGCACACAGGCGGTCACGTCGCCGGGGCCCATGCGTCCGGCCATGGCCTCCATCCCGGCCAGCATGGCCATGACGCCCAGGCCCAGATTCATCACCAGCGTCTGACCGGCATTGAGGATGGCCAGGGAGTTGTTCGACTTGACCGCCGCATTGGCATAGGCGCTCAACGCCCCCTCGTAGCCGGCGGTGGCCCGGCGCTCGGCTCCAAAGGACTTGACCGTTTCGTAGTTGATCAGGCTGTCGACCACGAGGCCGGCCGCCTCGGCCTCAGCGGTATTCAGATCGCGTCGATGGCGGATACGCCAGTCGGACACCATCAGGGTGAAGGCGACATAGACGGCGATGGTGGCGACCGCGACCAGGGCAAAGCGCCAGTCATAGGCCCCCGCCAGGACCGCCGCCGCCAGGATCAACTCCAGAAGGGTCGGGCCGATATTGAAGGCCAGAATCCTGAGGAGGAACTCTGATGACCGTGCACCCCGCTCAACGATGCGCGCCAGCGCCCCGGACTTCTTTGTCTGGTGGAAATCGAGCGACAGACTGAGGGCGTGGCCGAAGGCTTCGGTGGCGGCGGTGCGTTTGGTGGCCTCGGCCACGGCCGTGAACAGGGCGTCGCGCGCCTGAGGCATGGCCGAGGACAGAAAGCGAATGAAGGCCCAGCCCAGGGCAAAGCCGGCGAACCCCAGGCTGAGGCCCAGGACGGGACGGTCCTGTCCGGCCAACTGGTTGACGGCGGCCCCGAGGGCCAACGGTGCCAGCACCCCAAGCGCCTTGGAGGCGATGGTCAGGATCAGGGCAAAGAACAGTCGCAGGCGCAACTGGGGCGCGCGCGAACGGGCGACGAGACGGATCAGATCGGCAAAGGCGTCAAATGTACGCGGCAGTTTGGGGTCTGCAGCAATCAGGCCGGCGTCAATCACCCGGCTCTCGGGATCGAGATTTCGACGGCTACCCCCGCGCGCCATCAGCGGGCTGTCCGTGACATCAGCAGAGAGGGGGCGGGACGCATGGTTGGCATAGATAGTGCGGTAGGCCTGAAACGCGATGGGTGATCAGACGAGGTCGACCATGTCGTCGATCAAGGAGACAACCGCCTGTTCGGTGGTCGCCCACGAGCAGACGAAGCGGACTGAGCCGTCATCAAAGCGATAGCAGGCCCAGCCCTTGTCCGTCAGACGTTTGTGATGGGCAGCCGGCATCCGCACGAAGACGGTGTTGGCGTCGACCGGATGGGCCAGCACGTAGCGGGTGCGCGACTGGACACCGTCGGCCAGGGCCCGCGCGGCGGCATTGGCATGAGCCGCATGACCCTCCCAGGCCCCGGATTCCAGCAGACCCAGGATCGGGGCGGCGAGAAAGCGGCTCTTTGAGGCGGTCTGTCCGGCCTGTTTCAGACGATTGTCGAGGCGGCGGGTCAGGGACTTGTCAAAGATGACCAGGGCTTCCGCGCAGGGGGCTCCGGCCTTGGCGGCCCCGAGCACCAGAATATCGACGCCCAGACGCGGAATGTCGGCCAGATCAAATCCGGCGGCCACGGCATTGGCCAGCCGCGCGCCGTCCAGATGTACGCCGAAGCCCTTGGCCTTCACCGGCTCGATCAGCTTGCGCAGTTCCTCTGAGGTGTAGAGCGCGCCGTATTCGGTGACCTGGGTCAGGCTGAGCGCAGCGGGGGGCTGGCGGTGCCCGACCTCGGGTTCGGACAGGATGGCTTTCAGCGCCGCCGGGTCGATCTTGCCCGACGGGCCGGGCAGGCCGATCAGGCCGACGCCCTGGCCGAAGAAGCCCGGTGCGCCGGTTTCGTCTGTGCAGACGTGAGCGGCCTGGTGGGCCATGACCGCCTCGAACGGACGCGCCAGCATCGACAGGGCGATGGCATTGGCGGCGGTTCCCGAAAAGACGAAACGGACCTCGGCATCGGCCTGGACCTTGTCGCGGATAACATCGGCGCAGCGGGCGGTGATGTCGTCGGCCCCATAGGCGCGCGCGAACCCCTCATTTGCCTCGATCAGGGCGGAGAGGGCCTCGGGAGCAAGGCCGGCGGTGTTGTCGGAGCCGAAGTCGTATCGCATGGGCCGATCAATCCCCACCGGCGGCTTGCGCCTTGGCGGCGGCGCTGCGGCCCTGGGCGGCCTGGGTGCGACGGCTCTTCTTCAGGTCAGGGGCCTTGGTTGTCTTGGGTTTCGGTGCCGCCAGCGACCGGTGCAGGTCAACCTGGTGCGGATAGGGGATGACGATGCCGGCCTTGTCGAAGGCGGCTTTCATGGCCAGGTGCAGGTCGGCCTTGGTCTGCCAATAGTCGCCCGACTTGACCCAGCTGTGCAGCATGACCTCGATCGAGCTGTCGAGAAATTTGATCACACCGGCCCACGGCGGCGGATCCTTGAGCACGGCGGGATGGCCGGCGGCGGTGGCCTTCATCACCTCCATCACCTCATTCAGGTCGCTGTCGTAGTCGACCCCGATGGCCAGTTCGATGCGGCGTGTCTTCTGGCCGGAGATATTGACGATGGCATCGCCCAGAACCTGGCTGTTGGGCACGGTAATCCGCATGTTGTTCGGGTCGATCAGGCGGGTGGTGAACAGGTCCAGCTTCTGAACCGTGCCGGTCTTGTCGCCGACCTGGACCACGTCGCCGACGCGATAGGGCCTCAGGATCAGGAGCATGACGCCCGCGGCGACGTTGGAGAGTGTGCCCTGCAGAGCCAGGCCGATGGCCAGGGAGGCTGCCCCCAGGACCGCAAGGATCGAGGTGGTCTGGACACCCAGCCGTTGCAGCACCGCGACCAGGCCGACAGCGATGACGGTGACACGGACAACCTGGACCAGAAAGCCTTCGAGCATCGGGTCCGGTGCCCGTCGCTTGCTGCGGGACAACATCCGGCTGACCGCGCGGCTGGCCCAGCGCGCGAGGAACAGGGTTGCAACCAGGATGAGGGCGGCGACCACCAAATTGATCGCCAGGTTGCCGGCCATCTGGGTCGCCCGGTCGATCATGGCGGCGTTCAGGGAGACGGCCTCACGGCCCTGGTTGATGACGTTGTTCAGATCGCTCATGGCGAGGACATAGCCCTCAAATCAAAGATTTTTAACCCCCCGGACCAAATCCGCCGCCGCCGGGCGTGGCGATGACGAAGAGGTCGCCGGCGCTCATCTCGGCCTGATCGGTGGAGCCGAGGGTCTGGGCGTCGCCGGTCGCGCGGAGGATCTGGTTCTGGCCCGAAGCGCCGGGCTGCCCTCCACCCGCACCAAAGGGTTGGGTCCGGCGCCGGTTCGACAGGATGGCCGCGGTCATGGGTTCGAGGAAGCGGACCATTCTGAGGACGCCGTCCCCGCCTCGGTAGCGGCCCTCGCCGCCGGACCCGTGTCGAATGGAGAACTGTTCAATGCGGACCGGGAACCGCTCTTCCAGCACCTCGACGTCGGTGAGGCGGCTGTTGGTCATGTGGGTCTGAACCGCGCTGGCCCCGTCGAAGCCGGGCCCCGCACCCGAGCCACCGGCAATGGTCTCATAGTACTGGCGGCGATCATCACCGAAGGTGAAGTTGTTCATCGTGCCCTGGCTGGCGGCCAGAACACCCAGGGCACCGTAAAGGGCATCCACCACCGCTTGGCTGGTTTCGACGTTTCCGGCGACCACGGCGGCCGGATAGTGGGGCGAGAGCATCGACCCTTCGGGCAGGATCAAGGTCAGGGGTTTCAGACAGCCTTCGTTCAACGGAATGGCGTCGTCCACCAGGGTGCGGAACACATACAGGCAGGCCGCGCGCGCGATGGATGAAGGGGCGTTGAAATTGGTGCCGAGCTGGGCACTCGTGCCGGTGAAATCAATGACAGCAGACCGTTCGGCGCGATCGACGGTGACCTTGACCCGAATGACGGCTCCGTCATCCATTTCCAACGCATAGATGCCATCGTTCAGCACCTCGATGGCCCGCCTTACGGCAGCCTCGGCATTGTCCTGAACGTGGCCCATATAGGCTTCGACGACCGCGCGACCGAAGGTATCGACCAGACCCCGAAGTTCATCGGCCCCCTGAACACAGGCCGCGACCTGAGCCTTGAGGTCGGCGATATTCTGGTCGGGGTTTCGGGCCGGCCAGCGGTTGGAGGCCAGCAGGGCGCGCGTTTCCGCCTCAAGAAAGTGCCCGGCATCGACCAGCAAGGCGTCGTCGATCAGGACACCTTCCTCCTCGACCGAGCGGGAGGTCGGTGGCATGGATCCGGGGGTAATGCCGCCAACGTCAGCATGGTGACCGCGCGCCGCAACATAGAAACCCGGTTCGGAGGAGCCCTCCAGAAAGACCGGCTGAATGACGGTGATGTCCGGCAGATGCGTGCCGCCGTTGTAGGGCGCGTTCAGGACATAGGCGTCGCCTGGCCGCATGCCGCGTCCATCGCGGGCGTCGCCGCGCTGGCGGATGACGGTGCGGATACTCTCGCCCATCGAGCCCAGATGAACCGGAATGTGGGGTGCATTGGCAATCAGGCCACCGCCGGCGTCGAACAGGGCACAGGAGAAGTCCAGCCGCTCCTTGATATTGACCGAGCGGGCCGTAGCCTGGAGTGCCAACCCCATCCGTTCGGCCACGGCCATGAAGCGACTGTTGAACAGTTCCAGCCGGATCGGATCGATGGCGGTGCCATCCGCTTGCCGCTGGATACGGGGGGCCACCCGCTCAAGTACCAGATTGTCCAGACCGTCCATGCGCGCACGCCAGCCGGGTTCGACAACCGTCGTGGCCGTGGCCTCGCCGATGATGGCCGGTCCATCAATGACGGCTCCCGGCACCAGATCGGCCCGGTCATACAGGGGCGTTTCTTCGGAGTGCTCAAAGATGGCGCGGACCCGCTGGGCGGGTTCGGGCACATAGGCCGGTGCCTCGATCAGGGCGCGCTGTGCCCGGGTCGTCATCTGGCCGACGACCTCGACGCTGATGGAATCCAGCACCAGTGGCGAGGACCGGGCGTCAAAACCGAACCGCTTCAGGTGGGCCTGGTGAAAGGCCTCGGTCATGTCGGACAGCGAGCCGAGGGCGACGGCCAGGCTGGAATCCGAGCCGATGTATTTCACATGGGCCAGGCGCTCGACGTCCAGGCTGGCCAGCTCCATGTCCTGAGACAGGATCTCGGCCTGACCTTGCGCCTCCAGATCGCCGGCCAGCCGGGCCAGATCGTCGATCGCCTCGACCAGAGGGCGCTCGACGCTGAGCCGGCGCAGCGAGCGCAGGGCGGCCAGTCCCATGCCGTAGGCCGACAGAACCCCGGCCATGGGATGAATCAGCACCGTGTCCAGGCCCAGGGCGTCCGCGACCCGACAGGCGTGCTGTCCGCCTGCCCCACCGAAACAGGCCAGGGCGTAGCCCTTCAGATCATGCCCGCGCTGGATCGAGATCTGGCGGATCGCCCGGCTCATATGTTCGACGGCGATATCGAGGAAACCTTCCGCCAGGGCCTCGACGGATTGTCCGGTGTCCCGTGAAAGGGCGGCAAAGCCGGTGTGCGCCGCCTCGGCGTCCAGCGGCTGGTCGCCATCTGGCCCGAACACATGAGGGAAGGCTTCCGGCCGGATGCGCCCCAGCACCAGATTGCAGTCCGTGACCGTCAGCGGCCCTCCGCGCCCGTAGCAGGCCGGGCCGGGCATGGCACCGGCGGACGCAGGTCCGACCCGCAGACGCTCGCCATCGAACCGGCAGATCGAGCCGCCGCCGGCGGCAACCGTGTGGATGTCGAGCATGGGGGCCGTCAGGCGCACGCCCGCGACGGTCCGCTCGGTCGAGCGTTCAAAGACCCCCGCATAGTGGCACACGTCTGTCGAGGTGCCGCCCATGTCAAAGCCGATCACCCGGTCAAAACCGGCCTCACGGGCGGTCGCGGCCATGCCGATGACGCCACCGGCAGGTCCGGACAGGACGGCGTCCTTGCCGCGAAACAGCGAGGTGTCGATCAGGCCGCCGTTGGACTGCATGAACAGCAGACGCGCCGCCGTGCCCATTTCTCGTGCCGCCTGATCGACATAGCGACGCAGCACCGGTGACAGATAGGCGTCCATGGTCGTCGTATCGCCGCGTCCGACCATGCGGATCAGGGGCGCTATCTCGTGGCTGACCGAAACCTGGTCGAAGCCGATGTCGCGCGCCATCCCGGCCACGCGGGCTTCGTGGTCAGTGTGCTTCCACCCATGGGCCAGGACGATGGCCACGGACCGAAGGCCGCGATTGTAGGCCGATTGCAGAGACTTGCGGGTCGCCTCCTCGTCCAGTGGGCGAACGATTGCACCATCGGTCCCCACCCGTTCGGCCACCTCCAGCACCTCGACGTAGAGGGCGTCCGGCAAGACGATATGGCGGGCAAAGATGTCGGGGCGGCTTTGCCAGCCGATGCGAAGCACGTCGCCAAGTCCCTCAGTGGTGACCAGCAAGACCGGCTCGCCCTTGCGTTCCAGCAGGGCATTGGTGGCGACGGTGGTGCCCATCTTCACCAGAACCGGCGCGTCGGGCGTCCCGGCGGCGGCCAGGGTTCGGCGGACCGCCTCGGCGGCGGCATCGGCATAGCGTCCGGGGTCTTCGCTGAGCAGTTTGGAGACGCTCAACTGTCCGTCGGGCGCGCGGGCGACGACGTCGGTGAATGTCCCGCCCCGATCGATCCAGAACTCCCAGCGTCCGCTCACGCCAGTTCCTCGATCTCCTCGTCGGAGAGGTCGCCGGGAACAACGGTGACCGGAAGGCGACGACCCCAGAAACCGGCCCCCTCCTTGGCAAGCGCCGTTACCAGCGGGCCGGGGCCGCGCCCTCCCACGGCGGCGGCCAGCACGAGGATCTTGATGTCGGGGTCAGCCAGGACCACCCGCTTCAAGGCTTCGCGCGTGTCGCCGACCTCGATCAGAAACTCCGGCTTGGCCCCTGATCGCGCCTCTGCCTCAGCTCCCAGACGATTGAGCATCGCCTCGCCGTCGCGGCGAAGCTCGGCCTCGATCTCCTCGCGGACGCCGGCAAAATAGTCATTGGTCGACGGCTGCAGAACCTTGAGAAGGGCCACACGCCCGCCGGTCGAACGGGCGCGTCGTGCGGCGTAATGCAAGGCCGCGCGGAACTCTGAACTGTCGTCCGCGACGACGAGGAACTTGCGGGGCATCCTCGTCCTCCTCTGTCGGTCAGGCCGAGGTCGCCAGGTCGCGCAGGGCGACATTGGCGATGGTCAGCTTGGCGAAGCTCCAGCCCTGGCCGCCCTGTTCGATCTCGTCGATGGTGCGGCGCACCTGTTCGACGATGCCGGCGCGCGGTCCGATCCAGTCGGCCACCGCCCGGGCGGCGCGTGCCTCATCCGCCCCGTCCGCCGGCTCGCAGCTGCGGGCAACGGCCCCGGCCAGGGTCGCCTGTTCGGTCATCAGATCTTCGATCAGGCGGCGGACTGCCAGGCGCTCGAAATGGTCACGCGTGACCAGCGACCCGGCCGCCTGACGCAGCCGGTCAAAGCCCAGGGCCAATCCGACCTGATGGTACAGGCGTGCCATCGAGGGCGCTTCCCAGCCGGCCACATTGGCCAGATCGCCGATGTCGCTGGTCGCGGTCAGCGGACGCAGCATGGCGACCGCACGGGCCAGGTCTTCGGGAGCCCCCAGGGCGATGAAGTCCTGAGCTCGCTCTTCGTACCGATCCTTGCCGAAGCTGGACAGGACGGTCGCGCCCTGGGTCCGCAGGGCGTCTGCCGCCGGACGATAGGCATCGATGAGCGCCTGGACCCCGCCGATGGAGTTGCGGGCGCGTCGTGCCAGCCAGAAAGTCTGACGTCGCAGAACGACCTGGATTTCGCCATACAGGGCGAGCTGCGCGGCGGCGGGGATCTTGTAGTCCAGAGCCGAGACGGCATCCCAGGCCTCGTCCAAGCGGAAGACCCGGCGCGCGGCCTCGAAGGCGGTGACCAGGGCGTCGGTATCGCACTCGGCCGATTGCTTGAGGCGCGCCCCGAAGGTCGCCCCGCACATGTTGACAATCTCATTGGACAGAATGGTCGAGATGATTTCGCGCCGCAGCCGATGGCGGTTCATTTCATCTTCGTACACGGCCATCGGGGCCGGGAAGTAGCGGACCAGGGTTTCCTCGAAGAAGGGGTCGTCCGGTGACTTGCCGCCCACGATCTCGGCGTCGAGCTCGAGCTTGCCGTAGGCGGTCAGGACTGCCAGCTCCGGGCGGGTGAGGCCAAGGCCGGAGGTCGCCAACTCACTCAACTTCTCCGAACCGGGCAGTCCTTCGACCTTGCGGTCGAGTTTGCCGGCCTGCTCCAGACGCGCCATGAACCGCGCGTGGGAATCGAGGTCCGGGACCGCAGACGTCTCCTGAAGCGAGATGGCCAGGGTCTGATCATAGTTGTGGACCAGCACCTTGGCGGCAACCTCGTCGGTCATCGAGGCCAGCAGGACGTTGCGCTCCTCGCGGTTCATCTTGCCGGCGGATTCGATGACGCCGCACAGGATCTTGATGTTGACCTCATGGTCGGACGAATCCACGCCGGCCGAGTTGTCGATGGCATCGGTATTGATGCGCCCGCCATTGCGCGCGAACTCGATACGACCGGCCTGGGTCAGGCCCAGATTGGCCCCTTCGCCGACGACCTTCACCCGCAGTTCCGAGGCATCGACGCGGACGGCGTCATTGGCCTTGTCGCCGACCTGCAGGTCCGTCTCGGAGGCGGCCTTCACATAGGTGCCGATACCGCCCAGATACAGAAGCTCGGCTTCCGACCGGAGGATGGCGTGGATCAGATCGGCCGGAGACAGTGCGTCCTCTGCGATGCCGAACGCCGCCTTGATCTCGGGAGACAGGGCCAGCGATTTCTCATCGCGAGAGAAGATGCCGCCGCCCTTGGAAATCTTGGACGCATCATAGTCGGCCCAGGTCGACCGCGGCAGTTTGAACATGCGGTCGCGTTCGACCCAGCTGGTCGCCGGATCGGGATCGGGGTCGATAAAGATGTGCAGGTGGTTGAACGCCGCCACCAGCTTGATCTGATTGGACAGCAGCATGCCGTTGCCGAAGACGTCACCGCTCATGTCGCCGACGCCGACGACGGTGAAGGGTTCGGACTGGATGTCCTTGCCCATCTCCATGAAGTGACGCTTGACCGCTTCCCAGGCACCGCGGGCGGTGATGCCCATGACCTTGTGGTCGTAGCCGACCGATCCGCCCGAAGCGAAGGCATCGCCCAGCCAGAAGCCGTAGGATTCCGAAATGCCGTTGGCGATGTCCGAGAAGGTCGCCGTGCCCTTGTCGGCGGCCACGACCAGATAGGGGTCATCTCCTTCCCAGGCGATGACGCGGATCGGACGCTGGACTGATCCATCCGCCAGGATGTTGTCGGTAATGTCCAGAAGGCCGGACAGGAACGTCCGGTAGGCGCGGATGCCTTCCTGCTGGATAGCGTCCCGATCGCCACCGGAGGCCTTGGTGACACGCGCCTGATGCTTGGCGAAGAAGCCGCCCTTGGACCCGACGGGCACAATGACCGCGTTCTTGACCTGCTGGGCCTTGACCAGACCCAGGACCTCGGTGCGGAAGTCGTCGCGACGATCCGACCACCTCAGGCCGCCGCGTGCCACGGGGCCGAAGCGCAGGTGTACGCCCTCGACGTGCGGGGCCCAGACAAAGATCTCGCGGTACGGCTTGGGGGCCGGCAGATCGGCCAGATCCCGCGAGGCGACCTTGAACGAGATATAGGACTTGAAGGGTCGCTCGGCGTCGTCCGTCCGCTGGAAGAAATTGGTGCGCTTGATGGCCATGACCAGCAGCATCAAACGGCGCAGCACGCGGTCATGGTCCAGGCTCTTGACCGCCTGTAGACCTTGCTCGCCCTTGGCGAACAGGGCCTTGACCTCGCCTTCGCGGGCGGTGGCGTCACCGTTGCGGTCCGGGTCGAACTTGGCGCGGAACAGCTCAAGGATCAGGCGCGAGACTTCTGGATATTCGCGCAGGGCCTCTTCCTGGGTGGCCTGGGACGGATCCAGACCGGACTGCTGGCGGTAGCGTGCCAGCGCGCGCACCAGGGCGGCCTCGCGCCAGTTGACGCCCAGTTCGAGCACCAAACGGTTAAAGCCGTCGGACTCGGTGTCTTCGGCCCAGACCGCCGTGAAGGCGTCTTCAAACGGGTCCTTGACGTCGGCGAACTTGAGATCGCTTCCGCGCGGGTCCTCAAGGAGAAATTCGTGGATGTAGATCGGGTCGCCTTCGGTGGGCTGAACCCTGTGGCCGTACTCTTCGAGCGCCTTCAGCCCCATGTCGGAGAGGATGGGCAGAACATCGGCCAGCGGCGCGGAACGACCCCGCCGGTAGAGCTTGAAGTGGAATTGGAGATTGTTGTCCGACGTGTTGCGGAAGGCCCGCACCACCACATCGTTGTCGCCAAGCCGATCCACCTCGGCCAGGTCGATCAGGGCTTCGCGCGCGTCATAGCGATCACGATAGCTGGCCGGGAAGGCCTCGGCCCAGTTGCGGGTCAGTGCCCCGATGCCGGCATCAGCCAGCCCCAGACTACGGGCGGCCTGTTCAAAGCGGTCCGACCATCCGCGGGAGGCCTCGACCACCCGGGTTTCGAGCTCTCCGGCATCGGGCGTCAGGTGTTCGCCCGGCGTCACGCCGATGATGTAGTGGATGCGCACCAGCGGCCCGTCGCTGAGTTGGGGATACCAGGCCGACATGCGCCCGCCCCAGGCCTCGGCCAGGATCAGGCCGATCCGCTCCCGCACGCTGGCGTCGTACCGCTCACGCGGAATGTAGGCGAGGACCGATATGAAGCGGTCGAACGGGTCCATCCGGGTGAACAGCTTGACGCGCGGACGGTCGTTCAGGTGCAGAATGCCCAGGGTCGTGGCCAGCAGTTCGTCTTCGCCGACCTGGAACAGTTCATCACGCGGGAAGGCCTCGAGAATGTTCTTGAGACGCTTGTGGTTGTGGGTGCCCTCAGCCTTGCCGCCTCGGGCCAGAACCTGGCGGACCTTGGCCCGAACCAGCGGCACATCAAAGGCCGCCTTGTCGTAGGCCTCCGAGGTGAACAGGCCGACAAAGCGCGTCTCGCCGGACGGTCGACCATCCTCGCCGTAACGGAGGATCGAGACGTAATCCATATGGACGCGGCGATGGACGCGGGAGCGAAGGTTGGCCTTGGCGACCACCACCGGCTCGCCCCGCTCAGCCCGTCGCTGCAAGGCGTCTGACAGGGACGCCGTCTCATGCGCCTGACGCAGGATGGGCCGGTCAGGGTCACGCAGCACGCCTAGGCCGTCGATGCGCTGACGCAGCGGTTCGTTGGTCGCGTAGCCGCCGTCGGCATCGCGCGGATAGTCGGCATCGCGAGCGCCGAGGAAGACAAAATGGTCGGCCTGCAGCCAGCGCAGGAACTCCAGGCTCTCCTGGCGGATATCCGGCGACACGCCCGGGGCGGTGGCTTCCAGGCGGGTGATGGCTTCGGCCATCAGCCCGGCCATGGCGGCATGATCCTGAACCGCCAGGCGAACATCGGCCAGGGTTTCCGCCAGGCTGGCCCGAACGGATTCCCGACGTTCCTGGGTCATCGGATCGATGATGACCAGGATCATGGATTCCCGCTGGCCTGACCCGGCAACGCGGGCCCCCTTGTCGTCGCGTCCGCAGTCCAGCAGCGGGTGGAACATGGCGCGGACCGACACGCCGGTTTCGGCGAGGTCGCCCATGGTGCTGTCGACCAGGAAGGGGCCGTCGTCCTGAACGATCTCGACCAGATCGTAGGGCGCATCGACGCCGGCCTCACGCGCCGGGATGACCCGGATCGAGGGGGCGGAGCCGGCCTGCCGCGAATCGGCGAAGGCCCAGAAATGGGCGAGAATCTTGCCGAAGTCCTCAAGGCCGAGCTCTGGCGTCTCGTCGGCGATATAATCGTCGTTGACCTGGCTGATGAACAGGCGCTCCAGCGCCTCCAGGTTCTTGGCCGACTTGCGACCGATCGGGCCCGAGACTGCGTCTTCAAGGGCTTGAAGGCTCTGTGCGGATTGGCCGCCGTCCATGGTGGTGCTTTCCTGACCAGGGCCGTCCTTGGCGCGCGGCCCATCTTCTCCCGAGGGGACCGATAGGCTTTGGCGGCGATCCGGCCAAGCCCAATTGCGCGAATTCTGCTCGTCCGGGGGGCGAATTCCGTCTGGCCCGCGAGGTGCCTTGATCACGTCATCGTCGCGTGGAACGGTTGCCGGCAGATTTCAGGAGCAGGATTGATGCGCATTTCCGCCTTGCCGGTTGTGGTGATTGTTGCGGCGATGGCCCTGGCCGGGACCGCCCAGGCCCAGTCGTTTCCCGCCGGTGGCCCGACGCTCGAGGAAGTCTCGACCTGGCTGAGAGGGCAGGGGCTCGATACGCGGGTTGAGGGCGACCGGGTGCAATCGGGGGCCAATGGCGTGTCCTGGGACCTCACCGGCTTTGACTGTACCGCCGGACGGTGCCGATCCTGGCAGTTCAGCGCCGGCTTCCTGATTCCGAACATGCCGGAAGGGGCGGTGAGCCGCTGGAATCTCGAGAGGCGCTACCTCAAGGCCCTGGAGGTCCCAAGCGCGGACGGCCCGGCGGTTGCGGCCCAGTACGACGTCCTGATCACCCCCGGCATGACCTGGGACGCCATGACCGAGCACATGCGTCTGTTCGCATCCGTCGCGCCGCTGTTTGCCGCTGAGATGGGCGCGATCGTCGAGGAATAGCCGGAACTAGACGCCGGGCATGACCTCGTCAGAGAACGCCTTTACGTCGGCCAGCAGGGCCGTCACCGAGGCGTCGATGATCCGCTGGCCTTTTTCCGGGCTGGCCAGCAGCGGGTCAGAACCGATCCGCCCATCGGGGAAACGCGCGCGGTAGTCCAGGGCATCACGGATGGGGCCCATGGGCGCGATCTTCGGCTCCATCACCGCCGTCTTGATCCGGTCAGGGTAGGCGGCCTGGGTCACGGCGATCTCGGAAGGGGTGGCATGCGAGCCGTGGCCGGTCGGGAAGATGTTGGCACACAGGGCATGGACACCGGGCAGATCCCACCAGTTCTTCAGCTTGAGGATGAAGGGACAGCGTTCCTCTGCAAACGACCATTCGGCGTAGATTTCGGCAAAGGCCGCCTCGATGGTTGAGACATTGCCGCCGTGGCCGTTGAGGAAATAGATGCGGTCAAATCCATGCCGGGTCAGGGACGACACCCAGTCCGAAATCGCCGCCATGAAGGTCGACGGCCGCAGGGTGATGGTGCCGGGGAAGGCCAGGTGATGCTGGGCCATTCCGATATTGAAGGTGGGGGCGACGACCAGGCCCTCGTCCTGACGTTCAGCGGCGTGGGCGATGATCTCCGGGCAGAGCCAGTCGGTGCCCAACAGGCCGGTCGGCCCATGCTGTTCGTTTGAGCCGATGGGGATGATGACCGTGCGGGTCTGGTCCAGCCGCGTCTCGATCTCGGGCCAGGAAGACAGGTGGATCAGCATGGTGACACTCTCGGTGGGCCTGCAGCGGGCACGGCTTGGATTCGGGATGCGCCTCTCATACTGAATGGATGAGCGCGCCGCGACAAAAACAGAGATGCAGCGCCGGTCCAGAGGAAACGACCATGAGCGACGACACCCTCTTTCCCGTGACGCCTGAACAGGCTGAGGGCGCAAGTCTGGACGCGGCGGCCCTGGAGGCGGAGCGCCGGCGAGCGGCCACCGACCCCGATGGATTCTGGCGTGAGGTCGGAGGGCGGCTGGACTGGATGCGGCCCTTCTCCAAGATCAAGGATGTGTCGTTCCTCAAGGACGATTTCCGTATCCGCTGGTTCGAGGACGGGGTTCTGAACGTCTCGGCCAACTGTCTGGATCGGCATCTGGCGATGCGGGGTGATCAGACGGCGATCCTCTGGGAAGGCGATGATCCGGGCGTCAGCCGGGCCTTTACCTATCGCGAGGCGCATGAGGCGGTCTGTCGAATGGCCAACGTGCTCAAGGCACATGGCGTGACCAAGGGCGACCGGGTCACCCTCTATCTGCCGATGATCCCGGAAGCGGCCTGGGCCATGCTGGCCTGTGCGCGGATCGGGGCCGTGCATTCGGTGGTTTTCGGCGGCTTTTCGCCGGACGCCCTGGCGGGGCGGATTGAGGACTGCGGCTCGACCTTTGTGATCACGGCGGATGAGGGCCTGCGGGGCGGGCGCACGGTGCCGCTGAAGACCAATGTCGATGCCGCCCTGGCCAAGGTCGACGGGGTTCAGACCGTGCTGATGGTGCGCCACACCGGAGCCGATGTGCCGATGATCGCGGGCCGGGACGTGGTCTATGATCCGTCGAGCGTTTCGCCCGACTGTCCGCCCGAGCCGATGGGGGCGGAGGACCCGTTGTTCATCCTCTACACCTCGGGATCGACGGGAAAGCCCAAGGGGGTGCTGCACACCACCGGCGGCTATCTGGCCTGGGCGGCCTTTACGCATGAGCGGATTTTCGATTGCCGGCCGGGCGAGGTCTATTGGTGTACCGCCGACGTCGGCTGGGTCACGGGTCACAGCTATATCGTCTATGGGCCGCTGGCCAACGGGGCGACCAGTCTGATGTTCGAAGGCGTGCCGACCTGGCCGGACGCCGGGCGGTTCTGGCAGGTGGTCGACAAACATCAGGTGGGCGTCTTCTACACGGCACCGACGGCGATCCGGGCCCTGATGCGCGAGGGCGACGGGCCGGTGACGGCGACCAGCCGCAAGTCGTTGCGCCTGTTGGGGTCGGTGGGGGAGCCGATCAACCCGGAAGCCTGGCTCTGGTATCACCGCGTGGTCGGGGAAGGCCGTTGCGCCATCGTCGACACCTGGTGGCAGACCGAGACGGGCGGGGCGCTGATCTCGCCGTGCTCGGGGGCGACCGATCTGAAGCCCGGCTCGGCGACCCGTCCTCTGCCCGGCGTCTTTCCGGCCATCGTGACGAACGAGGGTGAGCCGATCGAGGGTGAGGCCGAGGGGCCGCTGATCCTGATCGACAGCTGGCCGGGCCAGATGCGGACCGTCTATGGCGACCATGAGCGGTTTCTGGAGACCTATTTCTCGACCTTCCCCGGTGCCTATTTCACCGGCGACGGTGCCAAGCGGGACGCGGACGGTTACTACTGGATCACCGGGCGGATCGACGATGTTCTGAACATCTCAGGCCACCGGATGGGGACCGCTGAGGTCGAGAGCGCCCTGGTCGAACACGACGCCGTAGCTGAGGCGGCGGTCGTCGGCTTTCCGCACGATATCAAGGGCCAGGGCATCTGGGCCTATGTGACGTTGAAGCTGGGCGAGACGCCGTCGGACGCCCTCAAGACGGAACTGGTCGCGACGGTCCGGCGAGAGATCGGACCGATCGCCTCGCCCGATGTGATCCAGTGGGCCCCGGGCCTGCCCAAGACCCGGTCGGGCAAGATCATGCGGCGGATCCTGAGGAAGATCGCAGAGGGGGACACGTCCAATCTGGGAGACACCTCGACCCTGGCCGATCCGGCGGTGGTGGATGAACTCGTGAAAAACCGGGCCGGGTGAGGGGCGGATGTATCTGATCCCTGCGCGCGTTCAGCTTCGCCTTTTTAGGCCGCTGGCAAAAATCGCCCTGGTGATGTTGGTCGCGCTGTTGGTGTCCCTGCTCGTTGATGTCGCCGTCAATGAGCGTGCCCTGTTCGAGCCGCCTTCGGAATTCGTCAATCCGGAATAGGTCGGCTTCAAAACAACCCGCCGACCTTGCCATGAGGCCTCTGAGCGACGCGGCGCGGAGTGGTCGTTCGTGGTGTCAAAGCCCGATCTCGGGCCGGAGCATGACATCGCCCTGACCAACGGGGATCAAGTTCGGCTTGGGACTCGGTGGGTCAGACAGCAAACGCTCTGAGGAACCGCTGCGTGGCTTCGCGCGCGCGGGCCTCTATGTCCACGAAGGGCTGGGTAATGCCCAGGACGGCGCGCAGATGTCCGTGGCCGAGGGTCATGCCGGCGAACATTTCGGCGGCAACGTCCGGGTCAGGGACGGACAGGATGCCTCGTCTGTCCTGTTCCGCCAGCCAGGCGGACAGCCGGCGCATGCCTTCGGCGGGCCCGGCCTGATAGACAGCGTCTGCCAGCTCGGGCGTCTCCGCCGACATCAGGGCGACACTGCGGAAGGCCGCCGCGATATTGTCGCGCACGATCTTCTCCAGCAAGCCTGCGGCAAACGCGGTCAGGACGGTTTCGGCATCGCCACCGGTCCGCAACGGCTGGGTCAGGGCGTCCGACCGCTGTGCCGCCAGCGCCCGCGCAATCTCCAGGCGCGAAGGGAAGCGATTGTAGAGCGTCTGTTTGGAGACGCCGGCGCGGCGCGCGATGGCCTCCATCGACACCTTGGTGCCATGGGTCGCGGTCAGCTCGGCCGCCGCTGCAAGAATGGCCTCGGTCTTGGCCGGATCGATCTGGCCGACAGCGCGCGGCATCAGTGTGCTCCCTCGGTCGGGGCCAGCAGGCCACCACGGACCGGCTTGGCCAACAGGACGACAAATGCGGCGACGACGCAGCCAAAGCCAAGGGCCGCGAAGGCATCCCCGAAAGCCAGGTTCGAAGCCTGAAGATGGATCATCCGCTCAAGCGCCGCATAGGCGGAGCCCTGGGGATTGGGCAGGCCCATCTCCTCGAAGCGGGCGATCAGGCCAGCTAGCATATCCGCCGTCTGGGTGTGTCCGGTCGAAATCCGGGACGTCAGCTCGCCCATGTGCGCCGCCGTCCGCTCGGTCAGCAGGGTATTGAGCAGGGCCAGGCCGAAGGCCCCGCCGACGTTTCGCGCCAGGTTCACCAGGCCCGAGGCGTTCTTGATCATCTGGGGCTCGAGCGTCGACATGGTGACGTTCTGGGAGGCGATCATGGCCAGCATGACGCCGACGCCGCGGAACGCCTGGACCGAGGCGAATTCCCAGAATCCCCATTCGGGGGTCACGGCATGGGCTTCCCACATGCCCCAGGCCGCCATGAGGAAGCCGATGAACATGGGGATGCGCGGATCGACCTTGCGCGCGATGCGCCCGGCGATGGGCGCGGTCAGGAACATGGCCAGGCCCGACACGACCATGATGGTGCCGACTTCAGCCGCCGAGAAGCCTCCGACACGTCCGAGGAACAGCGGCAACAGGAAGGTGCCGCCGAACAGGGCCGCGCCGGTCACGAAGGTCATAATGACGCCGACGGTGAAGTTGCGGTCCTTGAAGGCGCGAAGCTCAACGATGGGATTGTTGTAGGCCAGGGTTCGCCAGATGAAGGCCGGGCCGCTGATCGCCGCCACGACGGCCAGCAGCAGGATCCAGTCATCCGCAAACCAGTCGTTCCTGGCCCCTTCCTCCAGCACGAACTGCAGGCTCATCAGGAAGGCGGACATGAGCCCCAGCCCCCACCAGTCGAAACCCTTGGCCAGGTTGGGATCACCTTCGTCGAATTTTCCATACTGGCTGACGAGAAACAGGACCAGGACGCCGGGAATGACGTTGATGAAGAACAGCCAGCGCCAGCTCAGCAGTTCCGTCAGGTGCCCTCCCAGCGTCGGGCCCACCGTCGGGGCCAGGGTGACGATCAGGCCCATGACGACGCTGGCGGTGACGCGCTGTTGCGGCGGGAAGGCGGTAAAGGCGACGGCAAAGACGGTCGGGATCATGGCTCCGCCCAGGAAGCCCTGAAGCGCCCGGCACAGGATCAGCATATCGATAGAGGTCGACATCCCGGCCAGCACGCTCATCACGATGAAGCCGGTGGCCGAGGCCAGGAACAGGCGCTGGGTGCCCCACCAGCGGGCCAGATAGCCCGACAGCGGAATCATCACGACCTCGGGGATCAGATAGGCGGTCTGAACCCAGCTGATTTCATCGTTGGAGGCCCCGACGCCGGCCTGGATCTGGGGCAGGGAGGCGGCGACGATCTGGATGTCGAGGATGGCCATGAACTGGCCGACGACCATGCCGCCGAAGCCCAGCAGCAGGACAAACCAGTCGACCTTCGGCTCCTCGCGCGCCGGCGACCCGGCTGCGGCCGCGCCGGCGGTGCTCATCCGGCCGTTCCTGTCGCGGCTTCGGCAAAGGAGGCCCCGCCGTTGCTGTGCAGATCAACCCGGACCTCGACCGACAGACCGGGCCGCAGCGCCATGGATTCACGGCCCGTCTCAACGATGATACGCACCGGCACGCGCTGGGTAATTTTGGTGAAATTGCCCGAGGCGTTCTCGATGGGGATGAGGGCGAACTCTGAACCGGTGGCCGGGGAGAAGCTGTCGACGCGACCGGTCAGGGTCTGACCGGGGAAGGCATCGGCGGTGATCTCGACGGTCTGGCCGAGCCGCAGACGGCCAACCTGGGTTTCCTTGAAATTGGCGACCACATAGGTTTCGCCCAAAGGCACGAGAGACATGAGTTGACCACCGGGTCGCACATACTGGCCAACGCGTACCTGACGGGCCCCGACGACCCCGGTGGACGGGGCGCGAATGATCGTTCGGTCCAGCGCGATCTGTGCCTGTTCGACGGCGGCGCGGGCCAAGTCTACCTGAGCCTCAGCCTGACCTCGGGAGGATGTCAGGGTGGCGGCGGCGCGGCGTTCGGCTTCCAGACCTGCCTGGGCTTCGGCCACGACAGCCCGGGCCTGGGCGGCCCCGGCACGTTCGGTCTGAACCCTCTGATCCGAAACCCAGCCTTGCGATGCGAGGCGACCGTAGCGGTCTGCCTCGGCGCCCGCCAGGTCGGCCTGGGCCTGGGCCTGGGCCACGCCGGCGGCGCGGACCTGAATCTGGGCCCCTTCCTGGGCAGACCGGGCATCGACATTGTCAACGGCGGCCAGGGCAGCGGTCAGCTGGGCCTGGGCCTGGATCAGGCGGGCCCGGGCGTCGGCATCATCGAGCCGGACCAGAACGTCGCCGGCCTGAACACGCTGGTTATCGGCCACCAGAACCTCGACGATCCGCCCATCGATCTGGCTCGACACCAGGACCGTGTCGGCCTCGACAAAGGCATTGTCGGTCGCTTCCCACCGCTGCTTGCCCTGCCACCAGACGACACCGCCGATGATCAGAAGCACACCGACGATGCCGCCGACGATGAGGGGAAGACGTTTGCGAAGTTCCGGGGAGAGCGACATGGCGCACGGGTCCGTTTGGGTAGGAGGGCGTTAAATAGACGATATCGTCCAATAATCAAGATGGCTTGCAATACGGATCAAACACGGTTGGTGTCAGGTGTGAGATGCGCCCGATGAAACGCCGCTGGCCTCCGTCCGAGGCGTATGTCGATGAGGTCTTCACGCGGCTTGCGCGCGGCATGCCCGAGCCGAAGACCGAGCTGAACTGGACCACGCCGTTTGAGCTGGTCAGTGCGGTGGCCCTGTCGGCCCAGGCGACCGACGTGGGGGTCAACAAGGCGACGGCCAAACTGTTCGCCGTGGCCAATACGCCGGCGGCGATTGTGGCTCTGGGGGAGGCGGGAGTGATCCCGTACATCTCCTCGATTGGCCTGTACCGGAACAAGGCCAAGAACCTGGTGGCGATGAGCCGCATTCTGGTCGAGCAGCACGGGGGCGAGGTGCCGCTGACCCGCGCCGAGCTGCAGGCCCTGCCGGGGGTGGGGCGAAAGACGGCCTCGGTGGTGCTGAATGAGCTGGAGATCGAACCGGCCATTGCGGTGGACACCCATGTGTTTCGCGTCTCGCACCGACTGGGGCTGGCCAATGCGAAGACGCCGGACAAGGTGGAGGACCAGCTGCATCGGGTCGTGCCGCCCGAATGGTTGCCCAAGGCGCACCACTGGCTGATCCTGCATGGGCGGTATGTGTGTACGGCCAGGAAGCCGAACTGCGATGGTTGCGTGCTGAACGACATTTGCCCGTCGCGGGCGGGGATTCAGGCCGGCTGATCCTCCCCCGCCTTGCGTGGGAGGATCAAATCAAAGTCGTCACCCCGGACGGCGCGACGCGCCGATCCGGGGCCTAAACGCAGGCAGAACGATTGAGCTTAGGTCCCGGATAGCCGCTGCGCGGCTTCCGGGATGACGGCTAAAGGCGGCTCATCACCGCTTGCGCGAAGCGTTCCTGAGGCCCGCTCTCTTCCCCGAGGTAGAGGTCCGGCTCGAGCAGTTCCAGCTCCATGATCACCGGCCTGCCGTCCAGGTCGCGCACGAGGTCGACGCGGGCGTAGAGGAGGGGGGTTTCGTCGATGGCGGAAAGCGCCGCTTCGGCGGCGGCGCGTTCGTCGGGGGCGGGGGTGACGGCGCGGACGTGGCCGCCCCAGTCGGGCTGGACGCGGAAGTCGCCGGAGCGGGCGACCTTGTTCACCGCGTGGCTGAAGGCGCCGTTGAAATAGACCAGGGAGGTCTCGCCCGTCGTGCCGACCGCCGGCAGGAAGGGCTGGAGCATGGCCGGGCTGTCGAAGCGTTCGAAGTCGGCGGTGGTGCCCGCACGGAGCCGTTCGGTCCGGTATGAGCCGCCGGAGCGGCGCGGCTTTATCACCGCCTCGTCCCAGCCGTGGGCCAGACGCGCGGCCTCGGCCAGTTCGGGGTCGCCCCGGTCGAGCCAGGCTGTGCCCAGGATCGGCGCGCCCGCTTCGGCCAGCCGTTGCAGATAGATCTTGTCGACATTCCAGGTCAGGACGGACGCAGGGTTGTGCAGACGGACGCCTTGCGCCTCCCAGGCCGCGACGGCGGCCAGCCAGCGGTCAACGGCGCGATAGTTGCCCCAGACCATCAGGGCCAGGACCAGATCAAAGTTCGTCAGGTCACCGGCGTTGACCCACGGCCGGGGTTCGACCGTCGCGCCCGCAGCCTGGAGCGGCGCAGCCATGCGCGCGAACACCTCGGGCCAGCGTGCGGAAGACGCCTCATCGGTCGGGTCGGGGGTGAGGATGCAGATCGAAGCCATGATCCGCTTCTAGCCTCCGAAGGCCAGACACGCTATCGGCTCGCCCATGACCCAGACCCGTTTTGATATCTGTGCCGTCGGCAATGCCATCGTCGATGTAATCGCGCCCTGCGACGACGCCTTCCTCGCCCGCGAGGGGCTCAGCAAAGGCGGCATGATGCTGATCGACGAGGCCCGCGCGGTCAGCCTGTACGATGCCATGGCCGCCGGTATGGAGGCCTCGGGCGGGTCCGCCGGAAACACCATCGCCGGCGCCGCCTCCTTTGGGGGACGCGCGGCCTATATCGGTAAGGTCGCGAACGACGACCTGGGGTCGGTCTATCGGGCTGATATGCGAGCCATCGGCGCGGTCTTCGATACGCCCGAGCTGATCGGTGGCGCGGCGACGGGGCGGTCGCTGATCAACGTCACCGACGACGGCCAGCGCACCATGTCGACCTTCCTCGGGGCGGCCAATCAGCTGACACCGGACGATATTGACGGCGATATCGTGCAGGCCTCGGAGATCCTCTATCTGGAGGGATATCTGTTCGACCCCTCCGACGCGCGCGCGGCCTTTGAACGCGCAGCGGACGTTGCCCATGCGGCGGGACGTCGGGTGGCGGTCACCCTGTCCGACACCTTTGTCGTGGACCGCTGGCGCGACGAACTGCGCGCCTTCATCGAGACGTCCTGTGACATCGTCCTGGCCAATGAGGCCGAGCTGCTCAGCCTGTTCCAGTTGACGGATTTCGAGGCGGCGCTGAGCGAGTTGCGCGCCATCGTCGATACGGCGGCGGTAACCCGCAGCGAAAAGGGCTCGGTCGTCGTCTCGGGCGACGAGAGGCTGGAAATCGCGGCCTATCCGGTCGGCAAGGTCCTGGATACGACTGGGGCCGGCGACCAGTATGCGGCGGGCTTCCTGCTGGGTCTGGCGCGGGGTTGGCCGCTTGAAACCAGCGGCAAGCTCGGCTCGTTGGCGGCGGCGGAAGTGATTGCGCACTGGGGGCCCCGCCCCCAAGTGTCGCTGCGCGAACTCGCCGAGGCCGAAGGACTGATCTGACATGTTCGGCGGCAAGAAGTCCGGCGGCTGGTTTTCCAAGCTCACCGAGGGACTGAACAAGTCCTCCAAACAGATGACCGAACAGGTCGTCCAGGTGTTCGCGACGAAAGAACCGCTGACCCGCGCCCAGCTGGAAGAGCTGGAAGAAGAACTGATCGCGGCCGATCTGGGGCCGGCGGCGGCGGCACGGATCGCCGAACGGTTCGGTGAGCTGCGGTTTGGCAAGGCGTCGGACGAAGCCGAGGTTCGCACGGCCCTGGCCGAGGCGGTGGCGGCGGAACTCTTGCCGCGACAGGACACCTTTGATCCGCTGTCGGGGCCCAAGCCGTATGTGGTGCTGTTCGTCGGCGTCAACGGTTCGGGCAAGACGACGACCCTGGGCAAGATCGCCGCCAGCCTGACCGGCGAGGGGGCCAAGGTGATGGTCGTCGCCGGCGACACCTATCGCGCGGCGGCGGTCGAACAGCTCAAGGTCTGGTCTGAACGCGCCGGGGCGGATTTCGAAAGCCGCCGTCAGGGCGCCGATGCGGCTGGTCTGGCCTTCGACGCCTACACCAAGGCCAAGGCCGAGGGGTACGATGTGGTGCTGATCGACACCGCCGGCCGGCTTCAGAACAAACAGGCCCTGATGGATGAACTGCTGAAGGTCGTGCGGGTGCTGAAAAAGGTCGATCCCGAAGCGCCGCACGAAACTCTGCTGGTGCTGGATGCCACGGTCGGCCGCAACGCACTGGAGCAGGAAAAGATCTTTGGTCGAACGGCCTATGTGTCGGGCATCGTGATGACGAAACTGGACGGCACCGCGCGCGGCGGGGTGCTGGTTCCGGTGGCCCAGGCCTCTGACGCCCCGATCAAGCTGATCGGCGTCGGCGAGGGTATTGAGGATCTGCAGCCGTTCGACGCGCGGGCTTTCGCCCGTTCGCTGGTCGGACTGAAAGAGGAGCCGACGGCATGAGTGAGGCCCAAACCCCCGCCGACCGCCAGTGGATCGGTCAGCTGGTCGATTTCGGTGCGCTGATCGCCTTCATCGGCTCCTATGGCGTGTTTCGAGTCTTTATGGGGCTGGAAGGCCCCGAGGCCATGGTTCATGCGACCTGGGTGCTGGTCGGAGCCGCAGCCCTGGCCCTGATCGCGGGCTATGTGCTGGAACGCCGTCTGGCCCCCATGCCCTTGTTTGTCGGCGGCATGGCGTTGATCTTCGGGGTGCTGACGATCGTTCTGGACGATCCATCGCTGATCAAGATCAAGATCTCGGTGCAGAACGCGGTGCTGGCTGTGGTTCTTCTGGGAGGGCTGCCGTTCAGGGTCTATCCGTTCAAGTACCTGCTCAGGCGGGCCATGAATCTGACCGATGAGGGGTGGCGCGGGCTCAGCCTGCGTTATGGCCTGTTCTTCGCCGCCGTAGCGATCATCAATGAAATTGTCTGGCGCACCCAGTCGGACGACACCTGGATCGCTTTCCGTGGCGGCTTGTGGATGGCCTCCGCCGCCTTCGGCATCTGGCAGGTGTTCTACATCATGAAGCACATGATCACGGAGCCGAGCGCAGACGCAGAGCCGACTGCACCGAGCCAGGATTGATCCCGTCACACGCCTGACGTTCATTTGTCGTCGGGATGCGAAATGTCCATGGCACACCGTGGACGATAGGCAGGGAACGGAGCGTCTGGCATGGCCAAATCCGAGAACAGGAAGGGCGGCAAGGCCCCGTTCGATCTGACGGAATCGCCCAGCCATCTGCTGCATCGGGTCCTTCAGCGGGCGTCGGGCATCTATGCCGAGGAAATGGGCGCGGACGCCCTGACGCAGCGCCAATATGCGCTGGTGGCGGCGGTCGCATCGACGGACCAGCCGTCGCAAACGGACCTGGTCAATCTGACCGGGATCGACCGATCCACCCTGGCCGAGCTGGCGGCGCGCCTGATCGACAAGGGCTTGCTGGAGCGGTCGCGCTCAGACCGTGATGGACGCGCCAAGACGATTCGCCTGACGCCGGTCGGTCAGGCCGCGCTGGAGGCGGCACGTCCGCGGGTACGCGCGGCGGACAAGCGGATTCTGGCCCTGTTGTCCAAGCCCAAGCGCGAGACGTTTGTGAAGCTGCTGAACAAGGTCGCCGATGCGCCCCCACCCAAACCCAGGTCGGGAAAGAAGGCCTAGAGCATGATGGTTATTGTTGGAACCGCGGGGCGGTCCCAACAAAAAGCTGAATCATGCTCGCGCTTTCATCTGGAGCCTAATTCACGCCTGAGATGAAATCGCGAAGCGATTCCATCTCAACCGATCAGGCTCTAGACGCGGATGTCGAGATAGCGCCCTGGGCGGGCCACCGGCTCGGGCGTCTCGGTCGGTGACGCCGTCGCCGCTTGCGCGCGGGCGGTCGGGGCAGAGGGGGGGGGCGCCGTCGCGGCCTGGGGCCTGACCGGGGCAGACGGCGTGGTGGCCGCACCCGCACGGTCTATCGCGGCCTGGAAGAAGGCGCGCTGGGCCGCCAGGGCCTGCGGGCTGCGCGACGTCGGCGCGGGTTGGGCCGTCATCGGGCCGGGGCGGATCGGCGTGGTCATGCGCCGATGGTTAACAGGGTCTGGCTAAAAAGGGTTAACGCGGACCCGCTAGGTCGCGAATTTCAGCAACTGCGGCTTCACCGTCGGTCCCGACCAGCGGCCCGGCGTGGCGATACAGGATCTCGCCGTCCTGCGAGATGACCAGGGTTTGTGGCAAGTCCGCGCCAAGGCCCAGGGCGGTCATGGCCTCGCCTGAGGTGTCGGTCATGGTTCGGAAGAAGGGATCCCCAAGCTCGTTCAGAAAAGCCTGGGTTGCGGGCGGTTGATCGCGCACGGCCACGCCGACAATCCTGACCCCCTCACTCTGGAGCTGAAGCAGGACCACATTCTCGGCCCGGCAGGGCGCGCACCAGCTGGCGAAGAAATTGATGACGGTGGGGCCAACGATCTCGTCAGACAGCGGGCGGGGATCCCCCCCGGCCAGCGGAACGACCTGTACGGCCTGTGACAGACGATCTCCTACCTCAGCCCGTGCCGGAGGCAGGGTGGGACTGTCGCCTTCTGACAGCCGGAAGACCAGCAGCCCCAGAAGCAGCGCCACAACGATCATCAGGCCGGTTCGCAGCTTCATGCCTCGGATTCCAGCCTTGCCAGGCGCGCTGCAACCGACCGCGCCCGCTGCACGATGACAGCGCTCAGGCCAATCAGGGCGATCGCGCTCAGCGCATAGGCCCCCCAGACAAACGGACCATAGGGGCTCATGTCCAGATCGAGCATCCTAGCCTCCCCGGGCCTGGCGCAGCATCAGGGCGGTGATCCGGCGCTGACGAACCTCGGTACGAATGGCCAGAATCCACAAGGCTGCGAACAATAGCGTATAGCCCAGGCCCATCAGGCCCAGCGGCCAGAGGTAGTCGGCCGTCATGGTCGGGCCATCCCCCCGGAAAACCGACGCCGGCTGGTGCAGCGTCGACCACCAGTCGACCGAGAATTTGATGATCGGCAGATTGACCAGGCCGACCAGCGCCAGAACGGCAGCGGCGCGACCCGCGCGGCTCTCGTCATCGATGGAAGCCCTCAGGGCCATGACGCCCAGATAGAAGAGCAGCAGCACCACCACAGACGTCAGGCGCGCATCCCAGACCCACCAGGTGCCCCACATCGGCTTGCCCCAGAGGGAGCCCGTCGCCAGGGCCAGGACGGTAAACACCGCCCCAATCGGCGCACAGACCTTGGCCGCGGCATCGGCCAGCGGGTGACGCCAGACCAGGGCGGCAAAACTGGCGGCGCCCAGGGCGACATAGGCCGCCAGCGAAACCCAGGCTGCCGGCACATGGATGAACATGATGCGGACGGTATCGCCCTGCTGGTAGTCCTCAGGGGCCGTGAAGCCCATCCACAGCCCGGCACCGATCAGCAAGGCCGCCAATAGGCCCAGGCCTGCGCCCCAGCCTCGGGTCAGGCGCATGAAGCGATCAGGATTGGCCAGGCCCCACACGATTGGCGCTCCTCAGCTCAGCCCGATCAGGCTTCGCCGTCGGTGGTTTCCGTCGCGCGGGGACGGCGTGTGCGCGGCTTGCGAGCCGGGGCCTCGGGGGCCGCTTCGTCCGCAGCGGCGACCGGCGTCGGGCGGGTGAGGAAGCTCGGCATGTGGTTGTCGTCGCCGGCCTCGTCGGCCTTGGGCTCGATGACCGCCAGCGGGTCCGACGCGCCGGCGTCGGCGTCAGATGCGCCCCCGACCTGATCGTCCGTCTTGCGCTCCTGGCGGCGGCGCTCATAGCGTTCGCGGCGGGACTCGCGGCGGCTTTGCTGGCTGTCGCCTTCGGGGCGTCGCTCGTCCTGGGCGGCGGTGTCGCCGTCACCGTTGGTCGGCTGAGTCTGGCCGTCTTCGCGGGTTTCGGGTTGCGGCTGCACCTGGGCGAACTGGGTGCCGGACTCGTCTTCGAAGTCGATGTCGAAGCCCTGATTCAGACCGTCGCGCGCGGCGATTTCGGCCACCGGCCGGTTAGGCTGCATGATACGCAGCAGGCGGAAATAGTGCTCGGCGTGCTGAAGGTAGTTCTCCGCCAGAATCCGGTCGCCCGACGACGTCGCATCACGAGCCAGTTGCTGATACCGCTCATAGACGGTCTGGGCGTTGCCGCGGACCTTGATGCCCTCGGGTCCCGTCGAATCGAGCGACCGATTGGGGTTGTTGTTCTGACCGCCCTGGCCTCCGCCGCCCGACCGCCGGTTGCGGTTGCGCTGGCGTTTCATGCCCTTGAAGTCTCTCATCTTCGATACCGTATCCTTGGGCCCGCGTTCGGCGTTGGCCTTGAGGCTTGTCCGTGGAGCGTTCGGGAGCCCGTCTCCCGATAGCGCCGACCATGGTTCGTGAAATCCCGGCCACTGAATAAATGGCCCCGTTGATCGCCACCGACCAGTTCGGTCGCGGGCGTTATCTCTGGGAGGGAACGCGCGTTCTTTAGCCCCTTTCCTGCGCCCCTCCAAGGGCTTTTCGTCAGGCCGGGCAGGTTCCCGTCACCACGCGATCTCGCGCACCGAGATCCTGAACGATCTGGAGATTTTCGAAGCCGGCTTGCGCGAACAACGTCTTGACCTGTTCGGCCTGATCCCAGCCGGTCTCGACGATGAAAACGCCCCGGGGCTTCAGGATTCGCAGGGCTTCGGGCACCAGGGCGCGATAGGCATCCAGGCCGTCGGCCCCGCCGTCCAACGCCAGCAGTGGATCGTGGGCTCGCACCTCTTCGTCCAGTTCGGCAATCTCGGCGGAGCGAATATAGGGCGGATTGGACGTCACCAGATCAAAGCTGGCATCGGCCAGGCCATCGGCCCAGCCGGTCCGCAGGAAGGCCGCGCGATCCGCCAGTCCCAGGCTCGCCGCGTTGTCGCGCGCGACGGCAATGGCCTCTTCGGAGATGTCGGTGCCCAGGCCTCTGGCTCCCGGTCGCTCCGCCAGGATCGACAGGAGGATGGCCCCCGAGCCGACCCCCATGTCGACCATGTTGAAGCTGGTGCCCTCTGGAAACGCGGACAAGGCGGTTTCCACAACCGTCTCGGTGTCCGGGCGCGGCACCAGCACATCCGGCGTCAGATTGAGCAGGATCTTCCAGAAGGCCTTGCGACCCAGAATGCGGGCGACGGGCTCTCGCGCCAGGCGCCGCGAAATCCAGGCTTCATAACGATCCAGCTGTTCGGGCGTCAGCTCGCGGTACGGGTCATTCAGGATATCGAGACGTGAAACGTCGGCGGCGGCTTCCAGCAGGAGCCGGGCGTCAATGGCCGGACTGTCGATGCCGGCGTCCTTCAGCCGCGTCTGCGCGGCCTTCCAAGTCTTCACAAGCGAGGTCATGCGCGCCAAATGGCGGTTCAGAGGCTGTCTGGCAACCATCGTCCCGGCGGCTCGTTACGAGGCAGCATGGCCAAGGCGGACAACAACGGCGGCATCGGCGGGCTCTGGGCCCTGGCAGGGACCGCCCTTGCCGGGCTGGCGGCCGGCGCTGCGGCGTCGCACATGGCGGGGCGACGTTCCCGTCGCATTGCCCGCGAGGCGTTGGCACCGCCACCCCCGCCCAAGACGCCGGAAGATTTCGATGCCGAGGAGCCCGGACGTGGGCGGGCGGCGGATCGACCCGAACATATTCCCCGCAAAGGCTGGACCGATATCCTGTGGCGGCTGGGAGCCTCCTATTTCGGGGACCGGGTCGGGTTTCTCTCCGGGGGCGTGACCTTTTTCGTGGCCCTGTCCCTGTTCCCGACCCTGGGTGCGCTGGTTTCGGTCTATGGGCTGTTTGCCGATCCTGCGCAGGCTGCCGGGCGGCTGGAGCTGCTCTATTCGGTGCTGCCGCCGGGGGTCGCCGGCTTCCTTGCCGAGGAAATGCAGCGGCTGGCCGAGAATTCGAACACCGAGCTGACTTTCACCCTTGTCTGGACGCTGCTTCTGTCGCTGTGGACGGCGAACAGTGCGGTCAAGATGTTGTTTTTCAGCCTGAACGTCGCCTACCACGAGGTTGAGCGCCGGCACCCCGTCCGGTTCAATCTGATCTGCATGGCCTTCACTCTCTCGGGGTTTCTGGCGGTGCAATTGAGTGCGGCGCTCGTTGTCGGGGTGCCGCTCGTACTGGGTGTGTTCGGCCTGGCGGAGGAATGGAACCATCTGACGCCTCTGCGCTGGCCGATTCTGCTGGTGATCTATGTCGCCGCCCTGGCTCTGGCGTATCGGATCGGCCCCAGCCGTGCCCGCGCCCGCTGGCGATGGGTTGTTCCCGGCGCGGTGTTTGCCGGTCTGCTCAGTCTGGGGCTGTCGTTCGGCTTCTCCTGGTATGTCCAGACCTTCGTGCGCACGGCGTCCTATGGTCCGCTGGCCGCGATGATGGGTTTCCTCCTGTGGACCTGGCTGACGGTGCAGATCGTCATCATGGGGGCAGAGCTGAACGCCGAGATCGAGCACCAGACAGCGGTGGATACGACGACCGGCACGCCGCGCCCGATTGGCGAGCGGGGCGCGGTGGTGGCCGACACACTTGGCGCGCGTCGCGGCAATCCGGCGGCCCTGGCCTATACGCTGCGCTATGCCGAGTTGCTGTCAGATCGGTTGTTGCGGCGACGATCCCGGCGCGAGGCCGGGCGCAACTAGAGCCTGATCGGTTGAGATGGAATCGCTTCGCGATTTCATCTCGGGCGTGAATCAGGCTCCAGACAAAAGCGCGAGCATGATTCAGCTTTTTGTTGGCACCGCCCTGCGGTTCCAACAAAAACCATCATGCTCTAGGCGGCAATCAGACCCGAAAAGATGCGGGTGAGCTGGCGAATGAGCTCGTCCCGGTCGGCGTCAACCAGCGATGAGATCGCGACCGTCTGGCGCATGGACTGCAGACCGGCGACCATGGCCAGGATCAGCCCGGCCCGTTCTCTCGCCCCGGGGCCGGTCAGGGCACCCGCGACGGCAGACTGGTGATTGGCCTCGATCCGCTCGCGGGCGATCTCCAGGGCGCGTGGGTTCGAGGCCGAGCGCAGCGGGATGACAAATCCGTCCAGCTGCGGCGCACCGACGGCGGTCATGTCGACGACCGCTTCGGCCAGAATGCGGGCGGCGTCGGGCGCGCGGATCAGCTCTTCAGTCAGGATACGCGGACCGCCGAAAATCTGATCCAGCACCTCGGCATAGAGGGCTTCCTTGGAGCCGAAATAGCGGTTCACCATCATGGCGGTGACGCCCGCGCCGCCGGCAATCTCGCGAACACCCGCACCGTCGTAGCCAGAGCGGGCAAAGGCTTCGCGGGCGGAGGTGAGAATGGCGGACCGCGTCGCGGTGGCGTCTCGGGATCGCGTCGGAGTGGGTCTGGGCATATTTTTATTCTACAACTGTAGACAAGAGCGTCAAGAAGGTCTACATGTGTATACATAGGGCTGCTGCCCAGGAGAATATCGCCATGACACAGACCGTTCTCGTCACCGGAGGCTCGGGCTTCATCGCCGGCTGGTGCGTCGCTCAGCTTTTGGGCCAGGGCTACGCGGTGCGGGCCACCGTGCGGTCTGACGACAAGGCCGATATCGTCCGCCAGACGGTTGGAAAGGCCGGGGCTGACCTGTCGCGGTTGAGCTTCGCCATCGCCGATCTGACCCAGGACGCCGGCTGGAATGAGGCGGCTCAGGGCTGTGACTATGTCCTGCACGTCGCCTCTCCGCTGGGCCGTGACACCCAGGATCTGGAAGCCCTGGTCCGTCCCGCACGCGACGGAACGATCCGGGTTTTGAAGGCGGCCAAGGCGGCCAATGTGAAACGGGTGGTGGTGACCTCGTCCTGTGCGGCGGTGACGCCACGCGACACCTCCGGCGTGGTCGAGGTGGACGAAACCAGCTGGGCCGATCCGTCAGATCCGAACCTGGACAACTATCGTCGCTCCAAGGCAGTGGCCGAAAAGGCGGCCTGGGACTGGATGTCCGAGCATGATGACCCGGCGCGGATGACGACGGTTCTGCCCGCCGCTGTCTTCGGGCCGATCCTGTCGCGCGAAGCGATGAGTTCGGTGGCCCTGATCGACGGTTTGATGAACGGTCGTCCGCCGATGACGCCGCGCGTGGGCTTCAATGTCGTGGATGTGCGCGATGTGGCCGACCTGCATATCCGCGCCATGACCACGCCCGAAGCTGCCGGTCAGCGCCTCATCGCGGCGGGAGAGCGGATGTGGATGGGCGATGTGGCCGCCATCCTGCGGCGTCGGCTGGGTGCGCGGGCGGCGAAGGTTCCCAAGCGCGATATGCCCGACTGGCTGGTGCGGCTGATGGCGCGGTTCGTCCCCCTGATGAAGCCGCTGGTTCCGATGATCGGCCGGCGGATCAGCTTCTCGTCGGCCAAGGCCCAGGCCATGACCGGGTGGAAGCCACGTCCGGCTGAGGCCACGATTGTCGAGTGCGCTGAGAGCCTGTGGGCCTAGCCGAACTCCGCCTCAAGGCTCGCCAACCGTTCAGCCTGGTCCTCGGCGATGAGGGCGTTCAGCACCGGGTCTAGGTCGCCCTCGAGGATCTGCGGCAGGGAATGCAGGGTCAGGCCGATGCGGTGATCGGTGACGCGCCCTTGCGGGAAGTTGTAGGTGCGAATGCGCTCGGAGCGGTCACCGGAGCCGACCTGGCTCTTGCGAGCGTCGGCGCGGGCCTTGTCCTTTTCCTGGCGTTGCAGGTCATAGAGCCGGGCCTTGAGGTTCTTCATCGCCTTGTCGCGGTTGACGTGCTGGGATTTCTCCGAGCTGGTCGCGACAATGCCGGTCGGCAGGTGGGTGATGCGCACCGCCGAATCCGTCTTGTTGACGTGCTGGCCGCCGGCACCGGACGACCGATAGGTGTCGATGCGGATGTCCTTGTCCTGAATGTCGATCTCGACATCCTCGACCTCGGGCAGGACGGCGACGGTGGCGGCCGAGGTATGGATGCGTCCGCCCGCCTCGGTTTCCGGCACGCGCTGGACGCGGTGGACGCCGCTCTCGAACTTCAGCCGCCCGAACACGCCGTCGCCGGTGATGGTAGCGACGATTTCCTTGTAGCCGCCGACTTCGCCCTCGGAGACGCTGTCGATCTCGACGCGCCAGCCGCGGCCTTGGGCATAGCGTTGGTACATGCGGAACAGGTCGCCGGCGAACAGGGCGGCCTCGTCGCCGCCGGTGCCGGCACGAACCTCGAGGATGGCTGAGGCGTTCTCGTCCGCATCGCGCGGGGCCAGCAGCAGAGCGACTTCGCGTTCCAGCTCAGGCAGGCGTTCGTTCAGCGCGTCCAGTTCGTCGACGGCCATGGCGGCCATTTCCGGGTCGGAGGCCAGGGCCTCCAGATCATCGACCTCGGCGCGGGCCTTTTGCAGGGCGAGGACGGCGTCGGCCACCGGCTTGATCTCGGCGTGTTCCTTGGACAGGCGCACGATCTCCTGACCGTCAGTCGCGGCGCCCATGCGGGCCTCCACTTCCTGGAAACGGTCGAGAACCTGATCGAGACGGGCCTGGGGCAGTTGCAAAATGATCAATCCTTGGCGTGAGGGCGGTCCTTAGCGCGCGAGAGGGACCGATGACAATTGCGTCATCCAGCGGATCGTCACGCAACGGGTCGTGGGATCGCGCTATTCTGATCGTCTGCGGACGCTTTGCCGCGAACAGGGATAGGGCCGATGCAGGACTTTCTGCTGTTTCTCGTCGTCGGGTTTCTGGCCCAGATCGTCGATGGATCGCTGGGTATGGCCTATGGCGTCATTTCCTCGACCGTTCTCTTGTCGTTCGGCGTGCCACCGGCGACGGCCTCGGCCAGCGTCCACGCGGCTGAGGTGTTCACCACGGCTGCATCGGCGGGCTCTCATGCCGTAAACAAGAACGTCAACTGGCGCCTGTTCGGGCCTCTGGCCCTGGGGGGTGTGGTCGGCGGCATAGCCGGTGCCTTCCTGCTCACCTCGATTGACGGCGACCTGATCAAGCCCTGGATCACCGCCTATCTGGGTGTGATGGGGTTGATGATCCTGTGGCGGGCCTGGCGCGGCGTGAAGCCCCGACCGTTCCCGATCAAATACTCGCCGCCGCTGGGCATCGTCGGAGGCTTTTTTGATGCCATCGGGGGCGGCGGCTGGGGGCCGACGGTCACCACCACCATGGTCGGGGTGGGCAGCGAGCCCCGCAAGTCCATCGGCACAGCCAATGCGGCCGAGTTCTTCGTCACCTCGGCCATCTCCGCGACCTTTCTGGCGGCCTTGCTGACGGGGCATTGGCAAACGGCGGACGGCCTGGCCGATCACGCGGCGGCGGTCGCCGGCCTGATCCTCGGCGGTTTGATGGCGGCACCCCTGGCCGGATTTGTCGTGCGCATCGCCCCCGTGCGGGTGCTGACGTTCGCCGTCGGTATTCTGGTTACCTTGGTGGCGCTCTATCAGACGGCACGGCTGATGGGGTGGTTGTAGGCGTTCTAGCGCGGAGCCGTCTCGACGAAACTCGAACGCGTCTCGAGTGCCGTTTGTAGCGCCACAAGCCGCGGCCGCCCCGACGTCCAGTCAAACTCAGGATGGCGGAAATCCAGCCAGGTCAGCAGGACGCCCGCGCTGATGATGCCGAGGTCCGGCCGGGTGGCGTCCATGTCCATGGTTTCGAGGGCATCGAGGGTGCGGGTCAGGCCCGCCTGCCAGCGCGCAATCCAGGTAGGCGAGCGTTCAGCCTCGGGACGGCGCTTTTCCAGCACCCATTTCACGCCCATTTCCAGCCCGGCGTCAGCCAGGGTTTCAAGCCTACGGACCGGCCACTGAGCCTCCCCCGGCGGGATCAGGGCGTCCCCGGATACGCCGTGCGCATCCAGCCAGGCGCAGATCAGCGGGCTGTCGGTGAAGACCGTACCGTCATCCGTCACCAGGGCCGGCACCTGGGCCACCGGATTGGCCGCCACGAGTGTCGGGTCCGACGCATAGGGATCGACGCGCAGTTCTTCGCACCGGTCCGCCAGACCGCGCTCTCGCAGCACGATCCGGCACTTGCGGGCGTAGGGGGAGGGGTCGGTGATGTAGAGTTTCATGCTCACTCCGCCGCCGCCTTGGCGGCTTCGCGTTCGGCGTCCAGCTGGGCGGCCTTCTGTTCGACCAGGCTGACGATGTGGTCGACCATGCCGGCGTTGTCCTGTTTGTGGGAGATCTTGCCGGCCATATAGACCATGCCCGCGCCCTTGCCGCCGCCGGTGAAACCGACATCGGTGAACAGGGCCTCGCCCGGACCGTTCACGACACAGCCGATGATCGACAGGCTCATGGGTGTGGAAATGTGGGCCAGCCGTTTCTCCAGCTCGGCCACCGTCTCGATGACGTTGAAGCCCTGCCGCGCGCAGGACGGGCAGGCGATGATGTTCACACCACGATGGCGCAGGCCCAGCGACTTCAGAATGTCGAAGCCGACGTGGATTTCCTCGACCGGATCGGCGGCCAGGCTGACGCGGATGGTGTCGCCGATACCGGACCACAGAAGATTGCCCAGCCCAATGGCCGACTTGATCGTACCGGTACGAAGCGGGCCGGCCTCGGTAACGCCGATGTGCAGCGGACAGTCGATGGCTTCAGCCAGTTGCTGATAGGCGGCGACCGTCAGGAAGGGGTCTGACGCCTTCACCGAAATCTTGAACTCGTGGAAATCCAGGTCCTGGAGGATGCGGGCGTGATCCAGCGCGCTTTCGACCATCGCTTCGGGACAGGGCTCGCCGTATTTCTCCAGCAGGTGCTTTTCCAGCGACCCGGCGTTGACGCCGATGCGCATGGAACAGCCATGGTCGCGGGCGGCCTGAACCACCTCCTTGACGCGGTCCATCGAGCCGATGTTGCCCGGATTGATCCGCAGGCACGCGGCACCGGCCTCTGCGGCCTCGATGCCGCGGCGATAGTGGAAGTGGATGTCAGCCACCAGCGGGACGTTCGATTCCCGCGCGATGGTCTTGAAGGCGGCGGTCGACGGTTCGTCCGGGCAGGAGACGCGCACGATATCGGCACCGGCGTCTTCCAGTTGGCGGATCTGGTTGATTGTCGCGGCGGCGTCTGCCGTCGGCGTGTTCGTCATCGACTGGACCGAGATCGGGGCACCGCCGCCGACGGGTACGGAGCCGACCCTGATCTGGCGGCTCTTGCGGCGCTCGATGTGGCGCCAGGGTCGAACGTGTTCGAGGTCGGTCGGGGAGGCCATGGACCTAGAATAGGCGCTTCATGCGCCGGGCGCTATTGGGCAGGGACAACCGGCGGCGGGGTGGAGGTCGCGTCGACGACCTCGGCCGCGATCGGCTCGGACACAGCTTCTGAGGCGCGGGCGGCGGCGGCGGCCTCCGCATGACGCAACCGGGCTTCAGCCGCGCGCTGGGCCTCACGATTGCGGGCCTCGGCTTCTGTCGCGGCCTGGCGGGCCAGATTTTCGGCACGCCCGTTCAGCTGCGCGAGCTGGGTCTGGGGTTGCTCCAGGCGACCGGCGCGCTCGCCGTTGAGGAACAGGTCAAAGGCTGTCGGGTCAGACACATCGACAACCAGGCCCTGGGTCCGGGGCGCGCGATAGGCTTCTCCCGCCGCGAGCTGGCGGGCAAAATGAACGACGCCGTCTGCAGCCCGAACCACGATGGTCGAGGCCCGACGCGCCTGGAGAATGACGCCCGAGTTGCCGGCGGCCGCGCCATAGACCGCGCCACGCGGATTGAAGGCGGCTCCGACCGGTCCGCCCATGTCGGGGGCGGCGGCGGCAGCCTGGGCCCCCTCCAGCGCCGGGGCCAGAACCTCTTCCAGGCCCGGGGTGACATAGAGAACCGGTGTGGTCTGATCCGGCGGAGCCGGGTGCGGCGCATCCAGCTCGATTTCGCTGAAGGTTGAACCGACGCGCCAGCTTTCGGGGATCGCCGCGAGCTCGGCCGTCTGGGGGATATCAATCAGATTGACACGCTGCAGCACGTTCCAGCCGACCACGGCCAGGACCAGCACCACGCCAGAGATGGCCCAGACCGGTGACCGGCCGCGGGGCTCGTCAAAGGCCAGTCCGACCGGGGCCTCAAGTTTCTGGTTTGGAAGATCGTACTCGCGGCGCAGACGCTCGGTGACGGCGGTTTCGTCCAGTCCAAGAGCCTGTGCATAGGACCGCGCGTGTCCGAGGGCGAAGGGGCGTGACGGCAGGTCAGCGCGACGCCCCTCTTCGAGTGCCTCGAGATAGCGAACGGGGACCCGGGTCGTTTCCGAAAGCTGGGACAGGGAGCGTCCCGACGCCACGCGCGCAGCCTTGAAGGCCTCACCAAGCGTTTCAGCTGTTTCCAGCGTAACCGAAGGCGTCGACCGCCGAACAGCTGCGGTCTGGTAGGACCCGTTTTCGGGATCCTCGTCTACTGACGGTACGTCCTCACTCACGCCCAACTCACTCCGATCCGCGGCCCCTGGGGGCGTCAGATCCGCCTTTTGGAAAAAAGGCTCCCCGAACGGGTCAGTTGCATAGGCCATGACGGTCCAAAAATCAAGGTTTTCTTAACCAATCCGGCGGGATGGCGAGACTTGTTTCGCCCCGGGACGCCTCACAGGGCGAGATTCAATTTTCGGGCCAGGGATTCGACTTCGCCACGCACCGAGCCACTGGTCCGGCTCAGCAGCGGCAGGAACAGTTTGCGCGCCCTCTCCAGTTCGAGAGACAGGATCATGCGCCGAACCAGGCCGACGCCGGCAGCCGGGGCGGAAAGTCTCTGATAACCCAGGGCAACCAGGGCAAACGCCTCAAGTGGACGGCCCGCCATCTCGCCGCAGACCGACACCGGCGTTCCTGATGCCGCGCAGGCCTCCTGGATACGGGCTAGGGCATTGAGGAAGGGCGGCGACAGGGTGTCGTAACGATCCGCCACCGTCGGATTGGTGCGATCAGCAGCGAACATGTACTGCATCAGGTCATTGGTGCCGACCGAGACGAAGTCTGTCTGTGGCAGCAGGGCGTCGAGATGCCACAGCAAGGCCGGGGCCTCGATCATCGCCCCGATCCGCAGCATGGACGGCAGAGCCCAGCCGCGACGACGCGCCCAGTCGCACTCGGCGTCCACCAGACCCTTGGCCTGGGTGAATTCGTCGACGCTGGCGATCAGGGGAAACATCACCCTCAGTTCACGCCCGCGCGCGCCCCGCAACAGGGCGCGGATCTGCAAGCGGAGCAGCGGGGGACGGTCCAGGCCAAGGCGGATGGATCGACGTCCCAGGGCCGGGTTCTCCTCGCGTCCCTCCTGCAGGAAGGACACCACCTTGTCCCCACCGATATCGAGGGTTCGGAAGGTGACCGGCCGATTGTCTGCGGCGTCCAGAATTTGGCTGTAGAGATCCGCCTGGGCCTCCAGGCCCGGCAGGCGATCCTGAACCATGAACTGGAACTCGGTGCGGAACAGGCCAATCCCGTCGGCCCCCGTGGCATCCAGCGCGGCCAGGTCGGAAATCAGCCCGGCATTGGTCAACAGGGTGATCCGCGTTCCGTCGCGCGTCACGGCGGGCTTGTCGCGCAGACCGGCAATGTCGGCCCGCAGCGTCTCGCGCACGAGAAGCCGGGATCGGGCGGCCTCAATGACATCGGGGCGCGGGCGCAAATGCGCCTCGGACGTCTCGCCGTCGACGATGACAATGTCGCCTTCCGACAGATGATCGCGCACCCCTGTCAGACGCCCGACACAGGGGATCTCAAGCGCGCGGGCGACCAGGGCCGCATGGCTGGCGGCGGAGCCCTCTTCGAGCAGAAGACCTTTCAGCGCGCCGGCGGGATATTCCAGCAGATCGGCCGGGCCCAGATTGCGCGCCACCAGAACGGCATCCTCGGGCAGGTTGCGGTGGGTGGTGACCTCGCCGGCCAGGACCCGCAACAGGCGGTTGGCCAGGTCTTCCAGATCATGCAGCCGCTCGCGGATATAGGGGTCCTTGGCGGCGGCAAACCGGGCGCGATGCTGGGTTCTGGCCCGATCAACCGCAGCCTCGGCAGACAGGCCACCCCGCACCGCCTCTTCCAGGGACCGGACCCAGCCCCGGTCGTCTGCGAACATGCGGTATGTCTCGAGAACCTCGATGGACGGCCCGGACAGGTGGCTGACCGACAGCAGATTGTCGATCTGGGCCCGCAGCCGCAGCAGTCCGTCCTCCAGTCGCTCCTCTTCGGCGACGGGATCATCGGCGACGATGTGGGCAATGGCGATGGGCGGGTCGTGCATCACGGCCCGACCTATGGCCAGGCCGTCAGCAAATCGCTGACCCTTGAGACGTTCGGGCCGGTGCGGCGAAACCTCGACCTCGCCCAGGGTGTCGATGGCAGCCTCGATCCCGGCGACCACCTCAGCCAGCACCATCGCAATGGTCTGGAGGTCCTCGACCTCGTCCTCGGCATAGACGCGTGACGTCTGGTTCTGCACGACCAGAACGCCGACCACGCGGCCGCCCCGCAGCAAGGGCACGCCGAGGAAGGCGCTGTACGGATCTTCGCCTGTCTCGGGTCGGTACGAGAAGCTGGCATGCGCCGGGGCATCCGAAAGGGCGATGGGGGCGGCGGTCCGCACCACCTCACCGACCAGACCTTCGCCCTCTCTGAGGCGGGTTGTGTGCACGGCTTCGGGGTTCAGCCCCTGGGTAGCGAACAGCTCCATCTCGCCGGTACTGCGAAGCAGATAGACCGAGCAAACCTCAGTTACCATCAGCCGGGCGATGGATTTGACAACCTGATCCAGCCGCGCCTGAACCGGCGCGTCGGATGCCATGACCTCGCGGATCTGCCGGAGCAGAACGCGCGGCCCTGAGCCAAACGCAGGTGTCTGTGATTTCGGCACGGCCTCCCTTTCGTCGGAGCGATATCCCTGCCTAAGCGACGTTGGCTCTGTCGCCAATGCAGATGGCGACAAATTGCTCCCACGAACGGACGAACCGTCTATGTAGCGGCGACATGACCCTGCCTTCCGACGATTTCGCCTACCGCAACGGGAGCCTTCACTCCGAAGGCGTGCCGCTGAATTCGATTGCCAAGGCCGTGGGAACGCCCGCCTATGTCTATTCTGTCGCGGCGCTGCGCCGGCGGCTGGATCGCTATCTGACGGCCTTTGCCGGCCTGGACTGTCTGGTCGCCTATGCGGTGAAGGCGAACGGAAATCTCTCGGTTCTAAGTGTTTTGGCCTCGGCGGGGGCCGGTGCCGACACCGTCTCGCAAGGTGAGATTCGCCGCGCGCTCGAAGCCGGCATTTCGCCGGATCGGATCATCTTCTCGGGGATGGGCAAGACCGATGCTGAACTGGACTATGCCCTCAGCCTGCCGGGGCTCCAGCTCAATGTGGAATCGACGCCTGAGTACGAACGACTGACCGCCCTGGCGCGTGCGCGCGGTGTGCGTCCGACCGTTGTCATCCGCGTCAACCCTGATGTGTCGGCCGGCGGTCACGCCAAGATCGCCACCGGCAAGTCGGGCGACAAATTCGGCGTTCCGGTCGAGGAGGCCATGGCCCTCTATAGGCGGGCGGCAGACGAAGGGGCTGTTCGGCCTGTCGGCCTGGCCTGTCACATCGGCAGCCAGATCCGCCAGGTGGACCCGTTCGGGGACGCCTGGACGCGCCTTCGGCAGATGACCCTGGCGCTGCGCGCCGAAGGCCGGTCAGTGGATCGACTCGATCTGGGTGGAGGTCTGGGCGTCGACTATGCGGGAGCCGGGGCGGGCGCGTCCCCGGCGGATCTGGCTGACCTGGCCCGCCGGACCGTCGGTGATCTGGAGGTCAAGCTGGCGGTCGAGCCCGGCCGGTCCATTGTGGCGGAGGCCGGCGTCCTGATTTCGCGGGTTATCCACGTCAACACCCGCCGGGGCGGCCCCACCTTTCTGGTGCTCGATGCCGGGATGAATGATCTGGTGCGCCCGGCCCTCTATGACGCCTGGCATGATCTGGCGACCGTCGATCCACGGTCCGGCGCGCCCATAGCCTATGATGTGGTCGGCCCGGTTTGCGAGACAGGGGACACGTTTGCCCGCGGTCGGCACCTGCCGCCGCTTCAGGCGGGTGACCTCGTCGCCTTTGGCGGAGCCGGGGCCTATGCGGCGTCGATGGCCAGTGAATACAACAGCCGACTGCCCGCCGCAGAGGTGCTGGTCGAGGGCGAGCGGTGGGCGGTGGTGCGCCCCCGCCCCCGTCTGGAAGACGTCCTGGCCCGCGAGGCGAGGCCTGACTGGCTTTAAGCCGGCTCAGCCAGTCCGTAGGCTGCGTGCAGGGCACGCACCGCCAGTTCGGTATAGGCCGCGTCGATCAGCACACTGATCTTGATCTCCGAGGTCGAGATGGCGAGCATCTTGATGCCCTTGTCGGCCAGGGCCCGGAACATCGTCTCGGCCACGCCGGCGTGGCTCCGCATTCCGACCCCGACAACCGAAACCTTGGCCACGTCCTCATCGACGCGGCATTCCTCGAAGCTGATCTCGCTGCGGATGGCTTCCATCAGTTCGGCAGCGGCGCGGGCGTCGCGACGGCCAACCGTAAAGACCAGATTGGTCAGGTCGGCGCTGCGCGTCTCGGACTGGACGATCATGTCGACATTGATGTTCGCCTCGGCCAGGCGGGCAAAGACGGTGGCGGTGACATCGGCCCGGTCCGGCAGGCCCAGAAGGGTGACGCGCGCCTCGTCGCGGCTCATGGCGACACCGGAGACAATCCGCTTTTCCAAGATTTCATCCTCTTCACAGATCACGGTACCGCCGACGCCCCGGCCGGTTTCGGGATCGACAAAACTCGACAGCACCCGAACGGGCACCTTGTAGGCCATGGCCAGCTCGACCGACCGGGTTTGCAGGACCTTGGCCCCCAGGGACGCCAGTTCGAGCATCTCCTCGTAGGACACGCGCTCCAGGCGTCGCGCGCGGGCCTCGATGCGCGGATCGGTCGTATAGACGCCATCGACATCGGTGTAGATGTCGCACGGGCATCCCAGGGCTGCGGCGACCGCGACAGCGGAGGTGTCCGACCCTCCCCGGCCCAGTGCAGTCACCCGGTCGTCTTCGGTCACGCCCTGGAAGCCCGGAATAACCGCGACAACGCCGGAATCCATCGACCGACCCAGGGCCTGGCCGTCGATGTCGGCGATCCGGGCCTTGCCGTGGGCATCGTCGGTGCGGACCGGCAGCTGCCATCCCAGCCAGGAGCGGGCGTTCAGGCCCATGTTGCGCAGGGTCATGGCCATCAGGCCGGCGGTGATCTGTTCACCGGCGGTGACGACGACATCGTATTCGTCATCGCTGGCGGGAACCCCGGCGGCGGCGGGGCCGACAAGATCGGTCCAGGTCACCAGCTGGTTGGTCTGGCCGGCCATGGCCGAGACGACAACGGCCACATGGCGACCGGCAGCGGCCTCGGCGGCCACGATGGCGGCCGACTTGCGGATGCGTTCGAGGTCGGCCATTGAGGTCCCGCCGAACTTCATCACCAGTCGCGACATGACCGCCTTTCCATTCCGGGGGTTCAAACTGCTTGCCTTGGGGCGATAGGGCGTCCATCACCCGCGCGCAATGGCTCAGGTACATTCCAGCATCGATCCGGACGAGGTTGCCAGATTTTCGGCCCTGGCGGACCGCTGGTGGGACGCGACCGGGCCCTTCGCGCCCCTGCATCGGTTCAATCCCGTCCGGTTGGGCTTCATCCGGGATCGGGTCGCGGCCCATTTCGGGCGCGATATCCGCCAGACGCGACCGTTCTCGGGGTTGAAGCTGCTGGATATCGGTTGCGGCGGCGGGCTGCTGTCTGAACCGATGACCCGCCTGGGGTTCGAGGTGACCGGCGTGGATGCCTCGGAACAGAATATCGGAGCCGCCGGCGCCCATGCCGAGGCACAGGGACTGAACATCGACTATCGGGCCTCAACGGCCGAGGCCTTGCTCGAACAGGACCGCCGGTTCGATGTCGTCCTCAACATGGAAGTCATCGAGCATGTGGCCGATCCCCGCCGCTTCCTGCTCGATACGGCGCGGCTGGTTGCCCCGGGCGGGATGATGATTGTCGCCACCCTGAACCGGACCCTCAGATCGCTCGCCCTGGCCAAGGTCGGGGCCGAGTATGTCCTGCGCTGGGTGCCGGCGGGGACGCATGACTGGAACAAGTTCCTGACGCCGGAAGAAATTCGCAGCTTCGCCGAAGGCGAGCCCCTGGCCGTCGATGGTCCGTTCGGCGTGACCTACAACCCCCTGTCGGGACAGTGGCGCGAAAGCCCGGACGCCTCGATCAACTATATGATGATCGTCACGCCGCTCTGATCCCGAGCCGTTGCAGCCGCCGGCCGATCAGATAGTGTCACCGCCGAAGGGGGCCTGCCATGACCTATCATCCCTCCGGCTATCTGGCTCAGGTCCTCGGTCAGGACGAGCGGGTGCTGCTGATTGCGCGCCCGCACTGGCTGGTCCTGATGGCCACGACCATCCTCTGGATTGTGCTGTTTTCCGCCGTCGTGATTGGCGTTATCTGGCTGCGTATCGCCGGCTCGCCGTACTGGGGCTGGGTGGCCCCGCTGGCTCTGGTGCCGCTGGGATTCTGGATCTGGGAATATCAGGTCTGGTCAAACCAGATGAGCGTCATCACCAATCATCGCGTGATCCAGATGCAGGGCGTCCTCAACAAGGAGGTGTCGGACTCGATCCTCGACAAGCTCAATGACGTAAAGACCGAACAGTCCCTGCTCGGTCGCCTCTTTGGATACGGGGAAATCGAAATTATGACCGCCTCCGATCAGGGCGTGAACCAGCTGCACATGATTGATGACCCGCTTGGCTTCAAACGGACGATGCTGAATGCCAAAGGCGCGCTCGAGGATGAGCGCCACAGTCCGCCCGACTAACGCTAGCTCTGGGGCGTACCCAACCGCCCTCTGAGCGCGCGGGTGGGTCGCTTGTTTCCTTCCGGCATCGAGGCCTGGAAGATCTTGCGGAAGTCCTCGCGCTTCTGGTGGATCGAGGCCAGAACCATCCCCATCGGAACGCCCAGATCGACCAGGGCATTCTCGGCCAGTTGCAGGCTGGCTTCGGTGGTTTCTGGCACCGCATCGGTCACGCCCAGCTTGTAGAGGCGCGCGGCATGTTTCTCATCGCGCGCGCGGGCCACCAGCACGACGTCCGAGCGCAGCTGGCGCACCGCGCGGCAGACCTCTTCGACCTTGCTCGGGGTATCCATCGTCACGATCACCGCCTTGGCATGTCCCAGGCCCAGTTTCTCAAGCAGGTCAGCGCGACCCGCATCGCCGTACCAGACCGGAATACCGTCCAGTCGCGCTTTGGAAACGAGAGAGGGGTCGGCGTCGACCGCCAGATAGCCGATGTCGTGTTCGCTCAGCAGCTCGCCGATCAGCTGACCGACCCGTCCATAGCCGACGATGATGACGGGTGTGGTGTCCCGAGGAGCCTCTTCCAGATCAGGATTGGGCGTGTCGGAGATATCGGTCTTGGGCAGGATGCGCTTGTCGATGCGCGGCGCGAGGGCGGCCAGGATGGGCACGGCAAACAGGCTGATTGTCGCTGACAGCAGGACACCTTGCGCAAAATCACGTCCGACCACGCCGTAGCCGATGGCCTCGTTCAGGATGACGAAGGCAAACTCACCGGCAGGCCCGAGCACCAGGGCGGTTTCCAGCGCCGCGCCCGGCGGCACCTTGAAGGCGCGTGCCACACCAAAGATCGCCACGGCCTTGATCAGGATCAGAAGGGCCGCAATGGAAAAGATGGTCACGGGCGCGACGGCGACGGCATCGAGGTCCAGGCCGACCCCGACCGAGACGAAGAAGACGCCCAGCAACAGGCCCTTGAACGGCTCGATGGTGACCTCGACCTCGCGGCGAAACTCGGTTTCGGCGATCAGCAGGCCGGCGACCAGGGCCCCGACGGCGGGCGACAGGCCCGTGAACTGGGCCAGGAACACAGTCCCCAGCACCACAAACAGACAGGTGGCCAGGAACATTTCGGTGTTCTTGGCCCTCGCCACTGACCGGAACATCGGACGCAAGCCGACCCGACCCAGAACGACCAGCAGGCCGACGCCGATGACAGACGGCAGGAGACTGGCCACCGCCTGTCCGATGGCCGCGGGGCTCAGACCGTCATCGCCCACGCCCGAGCCGAGGACGGCCACCATGATAAGGATCGGCGCAACTGCCAGATCCTGTGCCAGCAGGACTGAGAACGTCGATCGTCCCGCTGTCGTCGACAATCGCCCGCGTTCGGCCATGACGGGCATGACCACCGCCGTCGAGGACAGGGCCAGGGCAAAGCCGAGGACCAGGGCTCCGCCGACCCCACGCCCCATCAGATAGAACAGCACTCCCAGCAGGGCCGCACAGACCAGGATTTGCGCCATGCCCATGCCGAAGACCAGCCGGCGCATCGACTTCAGACGTTCCCAGCTCAGCTCCAGGCCGATGGTGAACATGAGGAACACCACGCCCAGCTCGGCCAGGACGGCGATCTGGCTTCGATCCGAGATGGTCAGAATATCGACCCACTCGAAGGTGCCGGCCAGGCGGCCAAGACCATCCGGCCCCAACAGCACGCCGGCGGCCAGGAAGCCCAGGACCGGGCTGACTTTCAGGCGATTGAACAGCGGAACCAGAACACCGGCGGCAGCCAGGAAAACGAAGATGTCCTTGTATTCAGTCGGTGCCGGTCCGTGGGTCATGGCGTAACCATAAGGGACGGGTCACGCCTGATGGAAGGGTCGGGCCCGCGCACGATGAACTTAATTTAAGGCGGCGAAGCCGACCCCAGACGCTAAGTCTGCCCGTCCACTGACGATTGGCGTGATCCCGCCGCGACCTTCAGGAGGTTTTCCATGACACGATCCGCCCTTCTCGCCGCCAGCGCCCTGACGGTGCTCCTTGCCGGCCCGGCCCATGCCCAGCACGACGATCGCCCCTGTCTGGACGAACGGTGCACCCTGGTTTCGATCGTCGGTCGCGATGGATCGACCGCCACCCAGTCGACGGGCTTGATCCAGGGCACAGAGGCCCCGAGTTTCGGAACCTGGGGCTTCGACATGGCCGGGCGGGATACTTCGGTAGCGCCGGGTGATGACTTCTATCGGTTCGCCAATGGCCTGTTCCTGGACGCGCTGGAAATCCCTGCGGATCGGACGCGCTACGGGGCCTTCGACATGCTGGCCGAGCTGTCCGAGAACCGCATGCGCGCGTTGGTCGAGGACATCTCGCAGGAGACGGGGCTCGACCCGGCGTCTGACGAGGCCAAGATCGCCGCCCTGTACGACGGATTCATGGACGTGGAGCGCATCGAACAGCTCGATGACCAGCCGATCCAACCGATGCTGGCGGCGGTGCGTGCGACGAGCGACCACGCGGCCATGGCGACCCTGATGGGTCAGAGCATGCGCGGATATGGCCGCTCGCTGTTCGGCAGCTTCGTCAATGACGATGCCCGCAACCCCGAAGTCTATGAAGCCTATCTGGCCCAGGGCGGCCTGGGACTGCCGAACCGCGACTACTATCTGGAGGCGCGCTTTGCCGACAAGCTGGCGGCCTACCGCGTCTATGTCGAACAGATGTTGACGATGATCGGCTGGGCCGATGCTTCGGCGGCGGCGGAAGCGGTCGTGGCCTTCGAGACGCGACTGGCCCAGGCGCACTGGACGCCCACGCAGAGCCGGAATCGCGACCTGACCTACAACCCGATGAGCGTGGCCGAGCTTCAGGCCGCCGCGCCTGGCCTGGACTGGAGCGCCTTCCTTGGCGCTGCCGGGTTCGGGGACCACGACCGCTACATCGCCATTCAGAACACCGCCCTTCCGGCCATGGCCCAGGCTTTTGCCGAAACGCCGATGGACACCCTTCAGGCGTGGCAGGCCTTCGCGGTCGTTGATCAGGCAGCGCCCCTCCTGTCGCAGCGGTTTGTCGATGCCAACTATGGCTTCCGCCTGCGCGAACTGGGTGGCCAGCCCGAGCAACGCAGCCGCGAGCGTCGCGGCGTCGCCTTTGCCGAAGGCGTGATGGGTCAGCCGCTCGGGCGGCTCTATGTCGAACGCTGGTTCCCGTCCGAAAGCCGCGCCCAGATGGAAGAACTGGTGGCCAATCTGCGCGCCGCCATGGCCGCGCGGATCGCCACGCTTGACTGGATGAGCCCCGAGACGCGGGCCGAGGCCCTGGCCAAGCTCGAACTCTTCAACGTCAAGATCGGTTATCCCGATCAGTGGCGTGACTACTCGGGCCTGGCGGTGATGGCTGATGACGTCGTCGGCAATCAGATGCGCTCGCGCGCCTTCGAGTGGGATTTCCGCCTCGGCCGCCTGGGTGGGCCGGTCGACAACGACGAATGGGGCATGACCCCCCAGACGGTGAACGCCTACTATTCACCGACCAAGAACGAGATTGTCTTCCCGGCGGCCATCCTTCAGCCGCCCTTCTTTGATCCCGATGCCGACCCGGCGGTGAACTATGGCGGGATCGGTGGCGTCATTGGCCACGAGATCGGCCACGGCTTCGATGACCAGGGCCGCAAGTCTGACGGCACCGGGGCCCTGCGCGAATGGTGGACCCCTGAAGATGAGGCCCGTTTTGTCGCCCAGACCGACCGGCTGGGAGCCCAGTACGATTCCTATGAAGCCCTGCCGGGTTTCCATGTTCAGGGCGGCCTGACCATGGGAGAGAATATCGGCGACCTGGCCGGTGTGACCCTGGCGCTGGAGGCCTTCCATCTGTCGCTGGACGGACAGGCGGCTCCCGTCATCGACGGCACGACCGGCGATCAGCGGGTCTTCTACGGCTGGGCCCAGGTGTGGCGCTCCGCGTACCGTGAGCCGGCCATGCAGCAGATGATCGCCACCAATCCGCACAGCCCGCCGCAGTTCCGGGTGATCGGGCCGCTTCGCAATGTCGATGCCTGGTACGAGGCCTTCGGGGTGATGCCCGGCAGTGCCTACTATCTCGCGCCGCAGGATCGCGTTCGGCTCTGGTAGATCCCTCTAGCGACCGCCCGCACGCTGCCAGGCGTCGCGGGCGGCGGCCAGCCGCTGGGGCACCAGTCCGCGCAGGCTGGTTTCGCTGATCCGGCGACCTCCGGCCTCACGGCCGCGGGTCCAGCGAATGTCGATGTCGACAGCCAGCGCCTCCTTGACCTCGACGACGATGACGCGTCCGGGCATTTCGAGGCCCCGGTCCAGCGTGAGCTTCAGCCCGCCCTTGGATTCATCGGTGATCCGACACGGCACCTCGAGCGCCGTGCCGACCAGAAGGGCACGTCGATTGGCCGGCCTGCGGATTTCAGACCGGCGGTCCTGGTTCGAATTTCCGAACACCCAGTGGCCCTAGAGGCCGTCTTTGGACAGGATCAGGGTGGCGTTGGTGCCCCCGAACCCGAACGAATTCGACATCACCGTGGTCAGTTCGCCGTCGTGCCGCTGACGCAGGATCGGCATGCCCTCGAACTCGGGGTCGAGTGTTTCGATATGGGCGCTCTGGGCCGCAAAGCCGTGCTTGAGCATCAACAGGCTGTAGATGGCCTCCTGCACCCCGGCGGCTCCGAGCGAATGGCCCGACAGGCTCTTGGTTGAGGAGATCATCGGCATCGCGCCGCCGAAGACGTTGCGGACCGCCGCCATCTCACGTTGATCGCCGACCGGCGTCGAGGTGCCGTGCGGGTTGAGATAGTCGATCTTGCGGCCCCCGGCCTCGGCCATGGCCATCTTCATGCAACGCTCGGCGCCTTCGCCCGAGGGGGCGACCATGTCGAACCCGTCCGAATTGGCACCATAGCCAACGACCTCGGCATAGATGGTCGCGCCACGCGCCTTGGCGCGTTCGTACTCTTCCAGCACCACGATGCCCGCCCCGCCGGCGATGACGAAGCCGTCACGGTTCACGTCATAGGCACGGCTGGCCACCGCAGGGGTGTCGTTGAAATTGGACGACATGGCGCCCATGGCGTCGAACAGGTTCGACATCGACCACGACAGGTCCTCGCAACCGCCGGCGAACACGACGTCCTGCTTGCCCCACTGGATCTGCTCGGCCGCCGCCCCGATGCAATGGGCGCTGGTCGCACAGGCTGACGAGATCGAATAGTTGATCCCCTTCAGCTCAAACCAGGTGGCAAGCACCGCCGAGGGGCCGGACGCCATGGCCTTGGGCACCGCAAACGGGCCGATGCGCTTGGGTGATCCCTTTTCCAGCGTCGTCTGAGCTGCCTCGATGATGACCTGGGTCGACGGCCCGCCTTCTCCGACAATCAGGCCGATTCGCTCGTCCTTGATCTCGTCAGGGCTCAGGCCGCTATCCTTCAGCGCTTCTTCGAACGCGATGTGGGCCCAGGCGGTGCCGGCGGCCAGAAAGCGCGAAGCCCGACGGTCGACCCGCTCGGTCCAGTCACCGATGGCCGGCGGGGCCCAGACCTGGGACCGGAACCCGTGCTCGATGAACTCAGGCGATGAGACGATGCCCGAGCGGGCGGATTTCAGAGACTGGGCGACCGCATCGGCCCCGTCGCCGATGGAGGAAACAATACCCAGGCCGGTAACAACAACGCGCCGCATCTGGTTCTCCTAGGCCTGATCCGCAGAGGACGCATTGGCACCGAACAGGCCGACACGCATGTCGTTGCAGGTGTAGATGACCTGCCCGTCGGCTTCGAGCACGCCATCGGCAATGCCCATGACCAGCCGTCGATTGATCACACGCTTGAGGTCGATCTTGTAGACCACCTTCTTGATGTCGGGCGTGACCTGGCCGGTGAATTTCACTTCGCCCACGCCGAGCGCCCGCCCGCGGCCCTGGCCGCCCGACCAGCCGAGGAAAAAGCCGACCAGCTGCCACATGGCGTCTAGACCCAGACATCCCGGCATGACCGGATCGCCGATAAAGTGACACTGGAAGAACCAGAGGTCCGGGTGGATATCCAGCTCGGCCTCAACATAGCCCTTGCCGTGGGCTCCCGAACCCTCGCCTTCGATACGGACGACGCGATCCATCATCAGCATCGGCGGGGCCGGAAGCTGGGGATTGCCCGGGCCGAACAGTTCGCCGCGGCCAGAGGCCAGCAGGGCATCGTAGTCAAAGGCGTTGGGGTATTGGCTCATGGAGGCTCCCATCGGCGGACTGATCGCCGACCGTTCGGCTCCGGTTACACGACCGGGCGAGCCGCCTCAACCGCCAGCATCAAGCTCCAGGCTTCCGCGGGTGGCCGGTTGGCGTGGATCGCATAGAGGCGCGTCGGCGGTCCCGAACAACGAAGCCTGCGGCGCCCACCCGCGAATGTCGCCTGAGCGCAGCTCGCACCAGCCCTGTTCACAGCTCTCCAGGCTGACCATCGCCCCGGCGGCCAACTGGGCTCGCACCTCTGATCCGGCCTGCGGATGGGCGCGCATTTCCGTGGCGGCCTCGGCGATCACGCGGCGGCGTCCGGTGGTCAGGCTGCGATGGATCCAGGCCATGGAGCCGTCGGGCCCGCAGACCTTGCGCCATTCCTCCGTCTCCGTGACGACCTGCAGCGGGGCCCCCGAGCGTTCGAACTGCCACAGAATGGGATAGTCCAGGCCCGGTCCCGTGCGCATGGAGGCCGGCGCGCCGCGCACCGACACCCAGCGCGGCACCGGATAGCCCGACGGTGTGTCGGCCTTTTCCTCGCTCTGGGTTCCACAGGCGGAGCCGAGAATGACCAGGCATCCCGACAACAGCAGAGGCATCAAGCGCATCTTGTTTCCAACACATCGACAAGGCGGTGATATCAGCGCATCCGGCTTGACGAAAACCTTCTTGGGCAGACATCCTGAGGTTGGGGGGAAGGTCATGAACAATCTATTGGCCTTGACGCTGGTTGTGGCGGTCTTGTTCGGTGGACCGGCGGCGGCGCAGGATTCAGGATCGCGAAGCGACATATCGGGTGATGTCCGAGCATTGGTGTCGTCGCCAACGCTGGCCTATGTCTCGCTGTCGCCGGACGGAACGCGGCTGGCCTATGTGGTGCGCGCCGGCGATACCCAGGGCCTGCTTGTCCGCGACCGGAGGACCAATCAGGTCACGGTCCTGATCAGCTTCACGCCCGAAGCAAGTGGTGCCGGTCGCCGTTTCGCCGGCGTTCACTGGAAGAATGACAATCGGCTCTTGATCCAGGTCCTGGCACGAAGGGCCCTGAGCAGCCGATCCGGCAGTTTCACCATTTTCCCAACCTTCACCGAGTTTTTCGCCATGAACGCAGATGGCTCAAATCCGGTTCAAATTGAGGGGCTGGGCCGGGATTTTGGCCACGCTGAAATCATCCATCTGCTCCCCGGTGATCCCGACCATGTGCTCATCCAGGGCGAGGATGAGAATCGAAATCTCGCGGCGGCCCTCGCCAATGTCCAGTCGGGCGAGACACGCGCAGTCGTTGAGGGGACGGAAGGGGTCACCACCTATTTCGCCGACTCCGGCGGATCGGTCGTTGCGCGCATTCGCATTGCCGGCTCAGCCGGGCGCTGGGGCCTCATCGAGGGGCGCTCGCCGGACGGTCGGTGGACGCGAGTTGCGGACTATTTCGCCAGCGATCTGCGCGAGACGTCGGATTTCGAGTTCGTTGCCTCCGGGCCCGAGACGGGACAGCTGTATGCGATCGTGCGCCCGGATTCCGGCAGCCGCCCCGACACAGCGGCGGTGCACATCTATGATTTCAGGACACGAAGCCTGGGGCCCGCGCTGATCCAGCACCCGACCTACGACATGCGCGATCTGCTGGTCGACGCCTACACGGGCGAGCCGCTGGCCGGCTGCTACGAGGCGGACATGTGGCGGTGCGACTTCACCGATCCGGCCACCGCGCGCCGGATGGCGGGCTTGCTGCGCTTCTTCGATGACGAAAGGGACGTTCGCGTCGTGTCCCAGGATCGCAGCCGTCGCCTTTGGGTCCTGGCGGAGTCCGGCGCGACGGAGCCCGGCAGCTACTATCTGTATGACACCGAAGCCCAGTCTGTGGACCCGATCGACGAAGCCTATGGGCAAATGGCCGGGCTGAACCTCGCGGAGATGAGGCGCATCGACTACACGGCTCGGGATGGCCAAGCCTTGCGAGGCTATCTGACCCTGCCGGCGAGGGCCGGGGCGGGGCCATATCCACTGATCGTCATGCCTCATGGAGGGCCAGAGGCCCGCGACGTGATCGAATTCAACCCCTGGGTCCAGTACCTCGCCATGCGGGGCTATGCGGTGTTTCAGCCGAACTTCCGGGGGTCCTCAGGGTTTGGTCGGGCCTTTGCCGAGGCCGGGTATCGCCAGTGGGGCCAGCGGATGCAGGACGATGTGACCGATGGTGTCCAGGCCTTGATTGCTCAGGGCACCGTCGATCCCGGCCAGATCTGCATCATGGGAGCCAGCTATGGCGGCTATGCCGCTCTCTGGGGCGGGGCTCGCCAAGCCGATCTGTATCGGTGCGTCATCTCGATCGCGGGCGTCGGCGATCTGGAGGAAATGTTGCAATGGACTCGCCGTATCCGCGGGTCACGGTCAGGCTCGTTCGACTACTGGGAGACGGCGATCGGCGAGTTGGACCGCGACCGCCAGCAAATCCGCGACGCTTCGCCGATACGGTATGTCGACAGTTGGACAGCACCGGTCCTGCTCGTCCACGGCACCGCTGACGGGATTGTTCCCGTGACCCAGTCCGAGATGATGGATGCGGCCCTGCGCCAGGCCGGACGGGACGTTCGATTTGTCGAGCTGGAAGGGGCGGGACACAGCTTCCGGGGCGAGGAATACCAGTCGACGCTCCTGTCTGAAGTCGCGGCATTTCTGGCGCAGCACCTGCCGACGCCGGAAAACCGGACGCCGTAGTTCGCTTTGACGCTTTGACGCCGAGTGGGCTAGGGGCAGGATATCCCGCACGGTTCAGTCATGCCCGCACGCCTCAAAGTCATCCTTACCCGCCGTCTGCCCGATTCCGTTGAGACACGGATGCGCGAGCTGTTCGACGCCGAGCTTAACCTCGATGATCACGCGATGGGTAAAGACGAGTTGAAGGCTGCGGTCGCGCGCGCTGACGTGCTGGTTCCGACCATCACGGATGTGATCGATGCCGAGGTGATCGAAGCGGCCGGAGACGGCCTCAGGCTCATCGCCAACTTCGGGGCCGGGGTCGATCATATCGACATCGCGGCGGCGGCGGCTCGCAAGATCATCGTCTCGAACACGCCGGGTGTCCTGGCCGAGGACACCGCCGACATGGCCATGGCCCTGATCCTGGCGGTGCGGCGGCGGCTGATCGAGGGGGCGGCCCTGATGTCTCAGGGCCATTTTGCCGGTTGGACGCCCACGGCCATGCTGGGCCGGCGGCTTTGGGGCTCCAGGCTCGGGATCGTCGGCATGGGCCGGATCGGCCAGGCCCTGGCGCGCCGGGCCAAGGCCTTTGGCATGCAGGTCCATTATCACAACCGCCACCGGCTGAATGTCGGGCTGGAAGACGAGTTGGGCGCGACCTACTGGGACAGTCTGGAGGCCATGCTGCCGCGCGTAGATGTGGTGTCGCTGAATTGCCCGGCGACGCCGGAAACCTATCACCTGATGTCAGCCGAGCGGCTGGCGCTGATGAAGCCCGATGCCGTGCTGATCAATACCGCCCGTGGCGAGGTGGTGGATGAGGCGGCCCTGGTCGCCGCACTGGACCGCCGGGCGCTCGCCGGAGCCGGGCTGGATGTCTATGAGCACGAGCCGGCGGTGAACCCGGGCCTGGTCAACCGGCCCGAGGTCGTGCTGATGCCCCATATGGCCTCCGCCACCCAGGAGAGCCGCGAGGACATGGGCGAGCGGGTCATCCTCAACATCAAGACGCTGGAAAACGGCCACCGCCCGCCCGATCGGCTGCTGCCGCCGATGGGCTAAAACAGCTTGGGCATACCCGGGATGTTCATGCCGGCCATCGGCCCGGCGGCTTCGCGCATCAGGGTATTGTTGGCTTCATCCAGCTTGCGCTTGGCATCGGCGTGGGCGGCCATGACCAGGTCCGCCAGGATTTCGGGGTCATTGTCGGCCAGCAGCGAGGGGTCGATGCTGAGGGACGTCATTTCCGACGGGCCCTTGAGGGTCACGCTGACCAGACCGCCGCCGGCTGAGCCCTCAGCAGAGGTCGCCGCCATCTTTTCCTGCGCTTCCTGCATGCGCGCCTGCATGGCCTGAGCCTGTTGCATCAGGGCGTTGAGATCTTTCATGGTCTTTTACTCGTCTTCGGTGGGCTCGACGTCGCCGAGGACCGGAGCCTCGATCGGCGTACTGGCCAGTTTGCGAATATTGATCAGCTCTGCGCCCGGGAAGGACTCCAGGACAGACAGAACGAAGGGGTCGGACTGGATCGCAGCCTTTTCCTCATTGAGGCGGCGCCGCTCCTGTTCGTACAGGCTCTCGCCGCCACCACCGCCCTCGGTGGCGACCAGCCAGGGCCGACCGGTCCATTCACGCAGACGACCGACCAGGCGGCGGGTCAGGTCCGGCGGACAATCCGGCACCGGCTCAAAGGTGATGCGGCCTGGCTGGAACGACACCAGTTTGACGAAGCGCCGCACGTCCATCAGCAGCTTGACGTCGCGCTTGCTCTCGATCAGCGCAACCGTCTCGTCGAAGGTCTGGGGCGAGGCCAGAGGCGTGGCTTCGGCCCTGGGCTGAGCCATGGCGACGGCCCCGCCGCCGCTCGCCGCCGCACGCCCACCGCCTCCGGGAGGGGTGCCGGTCGGGCCTTCGCCCGACTGCAGGCGGCGCACCATGTCTTCGGGGGAGGGCAGGTCCGAGGCATAGGCCAGCCGCAGAATGGCCATCTCCGCCGCCGCGGCCGGATCCGGCGCGCGCCGCACCTCGTCGTGGGCCTTGAGCAGAAGCTGCCAGACCCGCGCCAGGGTACCGGCGGACAGATTGGTCCCCAGCGCAGCCATCCTCTGGGCCTGATCGTTGGGCAGACGGGTCGCCGCCGGTCCCAGGGTCTTGGCCACCGAGGCCATGTGACAATGTTCCAAGAGGTCGTCGATGATCTGCTCGGGGTCGGCCCCGAAACCGTACAGCGTTCGGAACGCCTCCATCGCTTCAGCCGTGCGGGCCGACATGATCAGCTCAAACAGGGCGATGGTCTGGGCGCGATCCGCCAGACCCAGCATGTCGCGGACCGTCTCGGCCTTGACCGTCTGGCCGGCCTCGGCCTGGACCAGGGCCTGATCCAGAAGCGACAGGCCGTCGCGGACGGACCCTTCGGCGGCGCGCGCGATCAGGGCCAGGGCTTCGGACTCGACCAGGCAGCCTTCCTGGGTCGCAACCTTTTCCAGGTGGGCCGACAGGACATCGGGCTCGACGCGACGCAGATCAAACCGCTGACAGCGCGACAGGATGGTGACGGGCACCTTGCGGATTTCCGTGGTCGCGAAGATGAACTTGGCATGGGCCGGCGGTTCCTCCAGCGTCTTCAGAAGCGCGTTGAACGCGCCCTTGGACAGCATGTGGACCTCGTCGATCACATAGACCTTGTAGCGCGCCTCGACCGGCGCATAGCGGACCGAATCCAGCAGCTCGCGCATGTCGTCCACGCCGGTCCGGCTGGCGGCGTCGAGCTCCAGCACATCCATGTGCCGGCCCTCGATGATGCCGGCACAGTGGCGACCATCGGCGGTCAGATCGACGCTGGGGCGATCCACCGTATCGGTTTCATAGTTCAGGGCGCGCGCCAGCAGGCGGGCGGTCGTCGTCTTGCCGACCCCGCGCACGCCGGTCAGCATGAAGGCGTGGGCGATCCGGCCGGTCGAAAACGCATTGGTCAGGGTGCGGACCATGGCCTCCTGGCCGATCAGGTCCTCAAAGGTGCGCGGGCGATACTTGCGCGCCAGCACCGTATAGGCCGGTGCATCGTTCGCCATGGCCGGCGCGGGACGCGGAGCGGGGGCCGATTCCGCTCCGGTCGCCGGGGCGTCGCCTCCGAACATGTCAGAGGTGTTCTCGTCGCGCTCGGGGGCGTCGAGGTCCTCTTCAGGCAGGTCGGAATCGATATCGGGCGGGGCCATTGTGCCTACTTAAGCACATCGACCGCCGGATGCGAGACGGCGGACGCGGCTATCCCCACATTACGACCCTGTAAGTGGCGAGCGGCAGGTCACAGGTCTAGGGTCCGTGCCGGAGTGCTGAGAGGGGTCTGAAATGAAGCGTGTCCTGATGTTGTCTGCCGCCATGGCGACGATCCTGGGGGGCGCGCCGGCCCTGGCCCAGTCGGTCGATGCCGCCATGACCGCGCCGCCGCAAACGCCGAGCGCACCGGCCCTCGACTATCAGCACCGGACCCTGGCCAACGGCCTGCAGGTCTACACGCTTCAGGATCGTTCCTCGCCGACGGTGTCGGTTCAGGTCTGGTACAATGTCGGTGCCAAGGACGACCCGAACGGCCGCTCAGGCTTTGCCCACCTGTTCGAACACATTCTGTCGCGGATGACCCGCAACATCCCGCGCGGCTACATCAACACCCTGGTCGAGGACGTGGGTGGATCGCGCAACGCCTCAACCGGCCCGGATTTCACCAACTATTTCGAGGTCGTGCCGTCGCACTTCCTTGAGACGATGCTGTGGACCCATGCCGAGCGCATGGACCGGCTGGTTGTCGATCAGTCGATCTTCGAGGCTGAGCGTTCGATCGTGCAGGAGGAGCTGCGCCAGCGCGTTCTGGCCGTTCCATATGGCCGGCTTCAGCGGTTCGTGATGATCGAGAACTCGTGGGTGGGCCTGCCGTATCATCGGCCAAGCATCGGCTCGATCGAAGAGCTGAACGCCGCCACGGTTGACGATGTCCTGGCCTTCCATGACGCCTACTACCGGCCGGACAATGCGTCGCTGATCGTGGCGGGCGATTTCGACCAGGCCCAGCTGGATGCCTGGATCGACGAACATTTCGGGTCGATCACCGCGCCGGACCGCCCGATTCCACGCTTTGAGGCCGCCGAGCCCGAGAGGACCGGCCCGCGATCAGTGACCGCCTATGCGCCCAACGTACCGTTGCCGGCAACCGTCTGGTCCTACCCGGCCCCGCGGGTCGATCACCCGGATACGGCGGCGCTTCAGGTCATGGACGCCATCCTGACCCAGGGCGACAATTCGCGCTTCTACCAGGCTCTGGTTCGGGGCGGCGTCGCCTCGTCGGCCGGGGCCTACAACTATCAGCTTGAGGACGGCGGCTTCTATGGCCCGCAGGTTATCGTTTCCAGCGAGTCAGACATCGAGACGGCTGAGGCGGCTCTGCAGGCCGAGATCGACCGGCTGAGGACCAGTGGGGTGACGGAGGCAGAACTGGCCGAAGCCCGCACGGAAATTCTGGCCGAGGCCCTCCGATCCCGCCAGACGGCCATGGGCCGTGGCTTTGCCCTGGGTCAGTCGATCGCAGACACCGGCGATCCCGACTGGGCCGACCGAAATCTGGCAGCCGTCGCGACCGTCACAGCCGACGACGTCCTGCGTGTCGCGCGCACCTGGTTGCGCGACGACCAGCGTGTGTCGATCCGCTATCTGGATGAAAGCCGGCGCCCGGAAGGTGTGGCCGATCCCGTGGCCCCGGCCTCAGGGCGGTATGGGCTGGACCTGCCGGCCAATCAGCGCCCGCTCGTCACCCATGCCTCGGAAGCGGAGCGGATTGCGCCGCCGGCCCCGATCGCGCCGCGCACGCCGACCCCGCCGCAGTTCTCCGAGCGGACCCTTTCGAATGGTCTGCGTGTGATCGTGGCGCGGGCCGGGGACCAGCCCTGGTTCTCCTCGGTTCTGATGGTGCGGGGAGGCGACGCCGCAGAGGGCGGGCCCGGCGCGGTCAACGAATACATGGCCGAGATGCTGACGCGGGGCGCCGGCGACCTGTCTGCCACCGACATCGCCGCCCGCATCGAACAGCTGGGCGGCTCGATCAGCGCCGGCGGCGGGGCCAACCGCCAGACCCTTTCGGTATCGGCCCCTGCGGTGAATGCCGAGCAGGCGGCGGCCTTGATGGCGACAGTGGCGCGCAACCCGACCTTCGCAGCCGGTGAGCTGGAGCAATACCGATCCGAGGCCATCGACGGCTATCGGGTGGCCATGCGCCAGCCCGGCAACATTGCCGCTGAAGTCTCCAGCCGACTTCTGTTCGGGGGCGCGACCTATGGGGAGGGGTCGGCCACCGAGGCCCAGCAGCGCGCGGTTACCGCCGAACAGTTGGCCCGGTTCCATGCGACCTGGTGGCGTCCTGACAATGCGACGCTGCTGATCGGCGGCTCGATGGAGCCCGAGGCGGCCTTTGCCCTGGCAGAGGAGATGTTCGGCGACTGGCGTGCGCCCACGGGTGCCCTCCCGTCCCTGGCCCCGCTGACGGGGGCCAATCCAGGGCCGCGGGTGGTTGTGGTCGACATGGGCAGTGCCGCCGGTCAGGCGGCTGTGCAGATTTCGCTCCGCTCGGTTCCGCGCGATGATCCTGACTACTATGCCCTGGCCCTGGCCAATGCGGTCCTGGGTGGTGGGTCCAACGGACGCCTGTTCCAGGAAGTGCGGGCGCGGCGTGGATTGTCCTACGGGTCCTATTCGTCGCTGAGCCAGGCGAGCGAAGCCGGGCGCCTGACCCTGACCGCCCAGACCCGCAACGAGGCGGCGGCAGAGACAACCGGCGTCATGCTGGATCAACTCGACAGCCTGATCGACACGCCGGCCGACCAGGGCGCGATTGATCGCCGGACCAATTTCCTGAACGGCTCGTTCGGTCGCCAGATCGAGACGACGGCGGGTCTGACGACCGCGCTCGCCGGCTTCTCGGCGCTCGGGTTGCCGCTGGACGAGGTGTCCAACTATCCGCGGGCCGTCGACGCTGTCACCGCCGAGGACGTCGCCCGTATCAGCGCGGCCCGGATCGACCCCAGCCAGGCCGTCATCGTCATCGTCGGCGACGCTGACCAGTTCTGGGACGCGGTTCAACCCAACTGGCCAAACGCCGTGCGCGTCCCGTATGACGCACTCGATTTCGACCGCTCCGACCTGGGCCTTTCGGTCCCCTGATGTCTCTCAAAGGTAGTCCCATGAAGCGCTTCTTTCTCGCCACTGCCGCCGCTGCGGCCCTGATTGCCGCAACGCCCGGCCTCGCCATCGCCCAGGACGCAGTCGCCCAGGGGGTTCAGGTTGCACCGCTGGGCTTCCAGCTGCGGACCCTGCCCAACGGGCTGCAGGTCTGGTCGCGTCCGGATAGCTCGACGGCCGATGTCACCGTCCAGGTCTGGTACCGCGTGGGGTCCAAGGATGACCCGGAGGATCGGTCCGGCTTCGCCCACCTGTTTGAACACCTCATGTTCAAATCGACCCGCAATCTGCCCGAAGAGACGTTCGACCGGCTGACCGAGGATGTCGGCGGCTTCAACAACGCCTCCACCTGGGACGATTTCACCAACTACTATGAGGTGGTGCCGGCCAACCATCTGGAGCGGATGCTGTTTGCCGAGGCGGAACGCATGGGTTCGCTGGTCGTCAATCAGGAGAGCTTCGATTCCGAACGCGCCGTGGTTCAGGAAGAACTGCGCCAGCGCATTCTGGCCTCGCCCTATGGTCGGTTGTTCGGCCTGTACATGCCGCGCGAGATCTGGCGCGAGCATCCGTATCGCCGCGCCGGCATCGGCTCGCTGGAAAACCTCCAGGCCGCGACCATCGACGATGTGCGCCGCTTCCATGAAACCTACTATCGTCCCGACAATGCCGTTCTGATCGTGGCGGGCGATTTCGATCAGGGCCAACTCGACGCCTGGGTCGATCAGTATTTCGGCGCGATTACTAATCCGGCCCAGCCGATCCCGGCCAATGATGTCGCAGAGCCGGCGACGGCGGGCCCGCGTGAGGCCACCTACTATGCGCCGAACGTCCCGCTCCCGGCGGTGGTCGTGGCCTGGCAGACCGTTCCCTACGGCCATGCCGACCGGGCGGCCCTGACCGTTCTGGACGGCATCCTGTCCACCGGGGAATCGTCGCGGATGTACCGGTCGATGGTGTACGACACCCAGATCGCGGCCCAGGCGTCATCGATGCCCGATTTTGCCCAGCAGGGCGGAAGCCTGGCCGCCTATTCGCTGATGACGGGCGACCACACCGTCGCGGAGGGTGAAGCCGCCATCCTGGCCGAGATCGCGCGCCTCCGGGACGAGCCGGTGACGGCGGCGGAGCTTCAGGAAGCCCAGACCGAACTGGTCGCCGGCCTGCTGCGCCAGCGTGAGAGCGTGGACGATCAGGCCTTTGCTCTCGGCTATGCGCTGATCATGACCGGCGATGCCGCAACCGCTGACAATGAGGTGGCGGCGATCCAGGCGGTGACCGCCGCCGACGTCATGCGGGTAGCGCGCCAGTATCTGACGCCCGAGCGCCGCATCGTCGTCCGCTATCTGAACGAAGATCAGCAGCCGGAGGGTGTTCCCGCCGAGCCGACGGCGGCCCAGACCGGCGCGCCGGTCACCCTGGCCGATCTGGCGACCGACGTTGAGATCGTTGAGCTTGCGCCGGAAGATCAACGGATCGGCCTGCCCCAGCCGGGGCCGGAGCGCGCCGTCGAAACGCCCCAGGTCGTCGAGCGCCGTCTGGCGAACGGCATGCGGGTTCTGGTGGCTGAAACCGATGGCCTGCCACTGATTTCGGCGCGCCTGTCCTTCCAGGCCGGGACCTCGGATGACCCCGCCGGTCGCGCCGGTCTGGCGTCGATGACCGCCGGTCTGCTGACGCAAGGGGCCGCCGGGCGTTCGGCCCCCGAGATCGCCACCGATATCGAGCGCCTTGGCGCTGCGGTCGGGGCCTCTGCCGGGGCTGACTTCACCAGCGTCTATGCCAACAGCCCTTCGGATACCTTCGACGAGACGTTCGCCCTGATGACCCAGCTGGTGCGCTCGCCGGACTTCGCCCAGGAAGAACTGGACCGGGCTCGCGATCAGGCGCTGGACGGCATTCGCGTCTCCATGAGCCAGCCCGGACCGGTCGCCTCGGCGGTTGCGGCCCGCGCCGTCTATGGGGATGCCCCCTACGGTGCCCCGGGCGGCGGAACGGTCGACAGCCTGCCGGCCATCACGCGCGACGATGTGGCCATGTTCCACACCGGGGCCTGGCGGCCCGAGACGGCGACCCTGGTGTTTTCGGGCGACATTGATCCCGACACCGCCTTCCGCATGGCCGAAGAGGCCTTCGGCGGCTGGGTGCCCTCGGCGACCGGCGTGGCCATGTCGGACGATCCGGCCGGTGCGGCCGTGGCCCCGCGTGTGATCGTGATTGACCTGCCGGGCTCTGGCCAGGCGGCGGTCTATGCGGCGGCGCGCGCCGTCGACCGGGCCGACCCGAACTACTATCCCCTGCTGGTCGGCAATGCCGTGATGGGCGGCGGCTATTCGGCCCGTCTGAACCGTGAAATCCGCATCGAGCGTGGCCTCAGCTACGGCGCGGGCTCGGGGCTGTCGGCCCGCCAGGACGACGGCATCCTCACCGCGCAGGCCCAGACCCGCAACGACGCCGCTGCCGAGGTGGTCAGCCTGATCCTGGCCGAGGTCACGCGCCTGTCTGCGGAACAGGCCACGGCAGATGAGCTGGCGCCGCGCCGGGCGACCCTGGTGGGTGGCTATGCGCGCTCGCTGGAGACGGTGGACGGCCTGGGAGGCGCGGTGGCCAACCTGGCCAACAATGGCCTGCCGATTTCGGAAATGGCCGACTATGCGAACCGGGTCCGAGGCGTCAGTGCCGCCGATATCCAGCGGGTGGCGACCGCCGAACTTGATCCGGCCTCGTTCTCGATCGTGGTCGTGGGCGATGCGGCCCAGTTCATCGACCAGCTCCGCGCAGCGCACCCCAATGTCGAGGTGATCCCGTTGACGGAACTGGACCTGGACAGCGCCGCGCTACGCTAGAGCCCATCGGCGGGGCATACGCGCTTTTCGTCGAAAAGCCCGTGTGTCCCGCTTCCCCCTCTCGTCACCCTCGGGCTTGACCCGACGGTCAGGCCCTCCGCGAGCTCAGCCCGCCCAGGACCGGCCCGGACACCATCCGTCGATCCCAGGGTCCATCGTCTACCAATCCTCGTACGCTTTCGGCGTGTAATCTCGCCCTTCTCGATATGGGTTCGTGGCCTCAGGCCCGCCCCTTATCCTCGTGTCCTCGGGGTCGATTAGGATGGACATCAGGTCGGGCTGAGCCTTCGGCCTGCCCTTATGGTCTTTGGCATCGTCGTTGTTTGCAGGCCGCGCCCTTGGCGGCTCGCCATGGTCCCGTTGTCGCGGCCATATCCCCATATCCGCACCCGTGGACCTCGGGCTTTTTCGTCCACCGTGGAATGTCGCCCCTCTGTCGGGCTCAGGCGGCTGACAGACAGACGACCTGTGCGACCCTCAGGTCGCGCCTCAACCCGTCGGCCACGGTGCCGTAGTTGTGGGTGTTGATGACGGTGCCGGGAGCATATTGACCGGTCTGGTCCACCGCCTGGGTGGCCGCCGCCATGCTTTCAGCGGCGGTCGTATAGATGCGACCCCGGCGCGGGGCCTCGGCGATGGTCACGGCGATGACCCGGCCTTGGCTGTCCAGGGCGGGCCCTCCCGACAGGCCCGACAGGGTGCCGTGAAGCCCCTCGGTCCGCCCGATCTCGGCCCAGGCCAGGACCGGCTCGTCTCTCTGGCCACGCCCGCGAAAACGGAGGGTCTCTCGTCCGATCAGCCGGGAAGCGGCTTCGCCGGGCCGTCCCTGGGGATAGCCGGGATGGTAGGCGTGGTGGCCGACCCTCAGGCGCTCTCGGGCCGGGCCCACGGGCAGGGCGTTCGGCCCGCCCTCGGTCGTCAGCAGGGCAATGTCGGAGTCTCGGGCCAGCTGAATGTCTGCCGCCACCGCGCGGCCACCGCCCACGATCAGGGCCGCCTCGCGACAGCCTTCGACGACATGGCGGGCCGTCAGCCACTGCCCCTCACCGGACACGGCAAAGGCGGTACCGCTGGTCAGTTGGCGGGGCGTCTCGGGGGCCTGGACCACGACGGTCGGATCAAACGGCGTGGCCGGTCCCAGGACGCCCCCCAGTTCGTCCTCACCGGCGACCGGAGGCGCCGGCGGCGCATCGGCAGACCGAAAGACCAGCGACAGGGCCACAGCCCCGACGACGAGGCCTCCATAGACCAGCCAGTCCAGATGCCGTGCCATGGATCAGACAGTCACCGCCGCCGCCAGGATCAGGGCCACCGAGAGCTTGGCCGCGACCAGAAGCACAGCCGCCGAAATTTCGCCGTCCCGAATTCGGTCAGGCAGCCCGGCCAGCACCATGTCGGTCATACGGAAGGCCAGCAGCTGAACGATCACCGTTGCCAGACCCCAGATGATGATCTCAATCGTCGAGTTGGATGCCGACAGCGACGCTGCCAACGGAATGGCCAGCCCAGCCAGCACCCCGCCAAAGGCGACAGCCGCAGCAGAATTCCCATTGCGGATCAAAGAGATTTCTTTCCAGGGGGTCAGGATCGCATACAGGGACGCGCCCAGCATGAGCATGACCACCGTCACCCCGACGTGGGCCATCAGAACGGGGAATCCGGCCATGAAGGCCTGGAGCTCGGCGGCGTTGAAAAGCGACATCAGCTGGGACTGATCCATGGGCACTACGGGTTCGCAAACGACCCAAACGGTCGCGGGACATGGCTCCGATGCAAGCTGTGCGCCAAGCCGGTGTCCCGAAACGAAAACGCCCGACCGCTGATGCGGCCGGGCGTCCTCTACACAGGCGGGAAAACCCGCCTATGCGAAATCAGGCTAGTCGATCGCCTTGAGATTGACGGCCGCTTCCTTGCCCGAACGCTTGTCGGCCTGAAGTTCGAACTCGACCTTCTGACCTTCGTTCAGGCTCCGCATGCCGGACGCCTCGACGGCGGTAGCATGGACAAAGGCGTCCTTGCCGCCCCCATCAGGTTGAATAAAGCCGTAGCCTTTAGTGGTGTTGTACCATTTGACGGTGCCGGTAGCCATGGCAGCCTCCGATGTAGGTTGCCCCCGGAAACCGCTCCCGGAGGCTGTCGGACCTGCTGAACTTAGGCTTGGGCCAGCCAAAGCTGGACCGTCGGCATAGGCGTGGACAGTCGACGGACGAAGGTGTGACGGAAATCCACTCGCCATGCAAGCGAACGTGCGGTCTTGCAGGTTGAAGCTGGCTCGCTTTCGGCTAGTGTCCGGGGTCCAAAGATGTTGAACGGGCGCGCGAGTCGCGCCTGACGGACGAACAAGAATGCAACTGACCATCGAACGCGCCGCACTCCTCAAGGCCCTCGGGCATGTCCAGAGTGTGGTCGAACGGCGAAACACCATCCCGATCCTGTCCAATGTGCTCTTGTCGGCCGGTCGGGATCGCCTGAGCTTTGCCGCCACCGATCTGGACATGGAAATGGTCGATGAGGCCGAGGCCAACGTCGGTCAGGAAGGCCAGATTACCGCCCCGGCCCACACCCTGTTCGATATCGTCAGAAAGCTGCCCGAGGGGGCCGAGGTCGAGCTGAGCTATTCGGGCGACGATCCGCGCCTGACCGTGTCGGCGGGCCGTTCGCGCTTCAACCTGCCGGTCCTGCCGGCGGGAGATTTCCCTGTCATGTCGTCCGAGAGCGCGGGGGCCCGCTTTACCCTGCTCAAGGACGATCTGGTTCGGCTGATCGACAAGACCCGCTTCGCCGTCTCGACCGAAGAGACGCGCTATTATCTCAACGGCCTGTATCTCCACACGGTGTCCGAGGGCGGCCAGGCCCTGCTGCGGGGCGTGGCCACCGACGGCCATCGCCTGGCCCTGGCTGAAACCCCGGCCCCTGAGGGCGCTGCCGGTGGCCCGGGCGTCATCGTGCCGCGCAAGACGATCGATCAGGTTCGTCGTCTGCTCGACGCCGGCTCCGGCCCGGTCGAAATCCAGATCAGCCCCCAGAAGATCCGGTTTGAGTTCGACAAGGCGTCCCTGACCTCCAAGGTCATCGACGGCTCCTTCCCCGACTATGTGCGGGTCATTCCCAAGGGCAATGACAAGCTGGCGGTGCTGGACAACGCTGTTTTCGCCCAGGCGGTCGACCGGGTTTCGACCATCTCTGCCGAGAAGTCGCGCTCGGTGAAAATGGCCCTGGATCAGGGCAAGGTGACGCTGACGGTCCGCAACATGGAGGCCGGTCAGGCCACCGAAGAGGTCGAGATCGACTACAACGACGAGGGCTTCGAGATCGGGTTCAATGCCCGTTATCTGATGGACATCGCCGGCCAGATCACCGGCGACGAGGCCCACTATCGCTTCGCCGATCCGGCCAGCCCGACCCTGGTGCTCGATCCGGCGGACCCGGGCGTTCAGTACGTGCTGATGCCGCTGAGGGTGTGATCGACCAAAGCCCAATCTGGCTGGAGCTTGGAGCGAGCGCCCTATCCACTGCTCTCGATGAGCTCTGGCACGGTGACCCACTATCTGAAGCCCTCCGCAAGCACATCGAATCCAAGCCGGGGTCATTCCTGGCTTATGTGCCTGGAGGCGTATCTGAAGACCGCGCGCTCCTGATCCGAGCGGGTGGCCTGCTGCCGACGGGAGAGAGTCACTACGTCGAGGGGGGGATTCTGGTCGCAGTCAATTCGCTCATCGAGATCCGGGATGACCTGTTCGCCCGTGCTCTCCAAGATGATCCGACGCTTGTTTGCCTGATCCCGGACTTCAACCCTCGTCCAGACGACCCTCACCCCGTTCAAGGCCCTGGCGCATTCTGGGTAGGGGACAGGTGTTTTCATTGGATCAATGGCGCGATGGGGAGGCAGGCCCTCATTGACTCGTTCTGTGAGGCAGAACTGCCATGGAACGGCTTCGCCGTCTTGGCGAGATTGCCGACCGGCCATTCGAAGGCACAGCTTCAATCCGCTGTCGGACTTGAGCTCTTGGCTCAAGCCGCGATGCAAGTGAGCTTTCGCGCTTATGATGGCGAGAGTTTCTGGATTTGGTCGCCCATCGAGCCGTGACCGCTTCCACCACCCTCACGACTTCCGGTCCTGCCAATCCGCTCGGCGCGATCCAACACCGGCATCGCCGTGATCTATGAACGAAGGGTCAGTGGGCGTTTCAGAACAGCAATTCTCCGCCCCGCCATATCGAATTCTAGTGTTCGTCGTCAGTCCAGAACTTGCACCTGATCCGGGTCAGTGACCGCCAGATGCGTCTGGAAATAATAGAGTCCGGTCGGTCGACCATCGTTGGTGAAATAGATGGTCTGGCGGTGAGCCAAGCCTTGGACGCGAAGTCTTTGCCCAACAAGGCCTTCAGCGGGGCCAAAGCGTTCGTGGAAGGCCGGTTGGCTGGCACCGTCAACGACAAGCGAGACGTTCCGCTGATCCCGGTAGTCTTCATAGGCGTTGAGATAGAGCGTCCCATTGTCATGGCCGAACGCGGCAACGCGCAGATCCAGGGTGACGAAGACCTGTGAACCCTCTGCATCGGCCGCCCGCGACACCACTTCGCGCGGAGACGCGACGGTCGAACAGGCTGTCAGTCCGCACGACAAGACCAGAACGGCAAGGAGAGTTCGCATGGGGGTCGCGCGACCAGGTTGGAGGATCCGCGTTAGCACGAGATTCAGTACCGCCCACTACCCTGCAGCCACGCGATCCGGTCCTCATAGGTGGCGACCAGACAGGCGACGGTCGTGCAGCGATTGCGGGCTGCAATCCAGAGGCGCTGGTTCTCGCGGAGCCGCACGCGCTCCGAGGCCGAGATGCGTCGCTGGAAGGCCCCGTATTCATGGGACATTTCCCGGTCGAGCTGGCTGAGATAGGCATCGCCGCAAATCAGGTGCTCCACCCGTGTCCCGGCGCGGCGGCAGTTGAAGCTGGGCTGGTTCTGCTTGACCAACAGGTTGTCGTCATGGGTCGGCGCGGCGGCAGCCGGTGCTGCGAGAGCCGTGGCCATCAGGCCGATCAAAAGGGGCGCGTATCTCATTCAGGCCTCACCTCTCAGAATCGCAGAGCTGGGCCATTAGCGCCCCGGAACGTCGTTCTGGCAATCCGGCAAAGATCAATGTGATCGGCGGGTGTGCGCCGGTGCGCCATCCTGCTAGGTCGGACAGGTGATCACGTCCCTCACCCTGACGGATTTCCGATCCTATGAGAGCGTCCGGCTTGAGCCCGGCGCGGGCATTACCGTGCTTCACGGGCCGAACGGGGCGGGCAAGACCAATGTGCTGGAGGCCCTCAGCTTCCTGACGCCGGGCAAGGGCTTGCGGAACGCGGGGGCCGCCGAGGTCGGGCGACGCGAGCCGGGCGAGACTTCGGGTCGGGCCTGGGCCGTGGCCGTGATTCTGGGAGAGGACGAGCGGCGCCTGGGCACCGGCGTCCAGTCTGCGGGGGCCGCGCGGCGGATCGTGCGTATCGACGGCGAGCCAGCCCAGCCCGGGGATCTGCTGGATCATATTCGCCCCGTCTGGGCCACGCCTGAACAGGATCGTCTGTTCTCGGACAGTCGGGCCGAGCGGCTGAAGTTCTTTGACCGACTGGTCTTTGCGGCCCGGCCCAGCCACGCCCATGCGGTGGCGGCCTATGAGAAGGTCCTCCGGGAGCGTTTGCGTCTGCTGACCGATGCGGCGGATCAGGGAGAGGTCGCCGATCCGATGTGGCTCGATGCCCTGGAGGCGCGGCTGGCAGAGCATGGAGCGGCGGCAGCGATCAACCGGTTCGAGGCCCTGGCAGAGCTGCAGGGCGCGATCGACGCCCGGACCGCGACGGCGTTTCCCCAGGGCGACCTGTCCCTGGTCGGCGAGGCCGAGACGCGGGCTGAGGCGGGAAGCGACGAGGGCAACATCGCGGGGTTTCTCACGGAGGGCTTTCAACGCGCCCGGGGTCGTGACGGGGCGGCGGGGCGCTCGCTCTTCGGGCCGCACCGAACCGATCTGGCGGCCATACATCGCGCCAAAGGCCGGCAGGCCTCCGAGGGGTCGTCCGGCGAACAGAAGGCCCTGGTCCTGAACCTGATCCTGGCCCAGCTGTCCCGGCTGGCCGGCAGCGAGCCCCAACCCATTCTGCTGCTGGATGAGGCCCCGGCACACCTCGACGACCGGCGGCGTGCGGCCTTGTTCGACGAAATCGAGGCTCTGGGCCTCCAGGCGGTGATGACCGGGACAGAGCGCGGCCTGTTCGAAGCCCTGGAGGGCCGCGCCCGTTTTCTGCGTGTCACCGGTTCTGGTGGGATCGACGGCGACTAGTGCAACAGCTTGGCCACGATGACGGTCATCAACAGGACCAGGATTGCGAGGCCAGACAGGATCTTGGCATTTTTCGAAGAACGCACCGTGCCCTCCATTTGAGTGGGGCGAAACAGGGATTCAATCGACGAAACGAAAGTGTGTGGAACGACGAGGCGGCACCACACGCACCAAGTTGAACGACCGGGGGTATCTGTCAATGCCGGGCCCATGCCGGATTGCGGTTCTCGCCCGGTTTCCCTCGCTTTCTGAGGGTGAATCCCTATATATTCGTCGTCTCGCGCGGCGCGGATTCGCTGACTGTGCACCTGACATTTTCCAGCCCTCGACCGGGCCCTTCCGACAGATCGAATGACCGACGAAAACGACACGCCGCAGTCTGAATACGGCGCGGATTCCATTAAGGTTCTCAAGGGCCTGGACGCGGTGCGCAAGCGCCCGGGGATGTATATCGGTGACACCGATGACGGCTCGGGCCTGCACCACATGGTCTATGAGGTGGTGGACAACGCCATCGATGAGGCCCTGGCCGGGCACGCCGATCTGGTTCAGGTGATCCTGAACGAGGACGGATCGGTCACCGTGACCGACAACGGCCGCGGCATTCCGACGGCCATCCACGAGGGCGAGGGCGTTTCGGCCGCTGAAGTCATCATGACCCAGCTGCACGCCGGCGGTAAGTTCGACCAGAACTCCTACAAGGTGTCCGGTGGCCTGCACGGCGTCGGCGTCTCGGTGGTCAACGCCCTGTCGGACTGGCTGGAGCTGGTCATCTATCGCGACGGCAAGAAGCATCAGATGCGCTTCGAGCGCGGCGACACGGTCAAGTCACTGGCGGTCGTCGGCGATGCGCCGATCCGCACTGACGGCGCCAAGGCCGGGCAGCCTCTGACGGGCACCGAGGTGACCTTCTATCCGTCGGTGACGACCTTTTCGACGATCGACTTCGATATCAAGACACTTGAACATCGCCTGCGCGAACTGGCGTTCCTGAACTCGGGCGTCGTCATCAAGCTGAAGGACCTGCGCGGGGCCGAGCCCTTCGAAGAGACCCTGCACTATGAGGGTGGGGTCGAGGCCTTCGTGCGCCACCTGGACAAGTCCAAGACGCCGCTGCTGAAGGACGTCATCGTCGTGCGCGGCCAGAAGGACGGGATCGAACTGGACCTCGCCCTGTGGTGGAACGACAGCTACCACGAGACCATGCTGTGCTTCACCAACAACATCCCCCAGCGGGATGGCGGCACGCACCTGTCAGCCTTCCGTGCGTCCCTGACGCGGGTGATGAGCGGCTATATCGAACAGGCCGGCGCGGCCAAGAAGGAAAAGGTCTCGGTTTCGGGCGAAGACGCCCGCGAGGGCCTGACCTGTGTGCTGTCGGTCAAGGTGCCGGACCCCAAATTCAGCTCCCAGACCAAGGACAAGCTGGTGTCGTCCGAGGTGCGGCCCGCCGTCGAAAGTCTGTGTACGGAGGGTTTGTCGGAGTGGTTCGAGGAACACCCGACCGAAGCCCGTCAGATCGTGGCCAAGATTGTCGAAGCCGCGGCTGCCCGTGAGGCCGCCCGCAAGGCGCGCGAGCTGACCCGGCGCAAGTCGGCGCTGGATATTTCGTCCCTGCCCGGCAAGCTGGCCGACTGTCAGGAACGTGATCCGGCCAAGTCCGAGCTGTTCATCGTCGAGGGCGACTCCGCCGGTGGCTCGGCCAAACAGGGCCGCAACCGAGAAAACCAGGCCGTGCTGCCCTTGCGCGGCAAGGTGCTGAACGTCGAGCGCGCGCGCTTCGACAAGATGCTGTCCTCAGATCAGATCGGCACCCTGATCCTGGCGCTCGGGGCCGGCATTGGGCGCGACGAGTTCGACATCAACAAGCTGCGCTACCACAAGATCATCATCATGACGGATGCCGATGTGGACGGCGCGCATATCCGCACCCTGCTGCTGACCTTCTTCTATCGTCAGATGCCCGAGCTGATTGAGCAGGGGTACCTCTATATCGCCCAGCCGCCCCTCTATAAGGCCTCCAAGGGCAAGAGCTTCCGTTACCTCAAGGACGACGCCGAAATGAACACCTTCCTGGTCGAGGAAGGCGTCAATGAAGCCGAGCTGGATCTGGCCAATGGCGAACGCCTGACCGGCGCGGATCTGCGCCGCCTGGTTGACGAGGCCCGCACGTTCCGTGCCCTGGTTGAACGTCTGGCCCAGCGGGCTCCGGCCTTCGCGGTCGAGCAGGCGGCTCTGGGTGGTTTGTTTGCCGAAGGCGGGTCGGTCGAGGCGGCGGCCCCGCGGCTGAATCTCTACAACGAAGAGGGTGATGGTCCCTGGTCGGGCACGCGCGGCGATGCCGGTGCCAGCGTCTTCTCACGCGTGCGTCGGGCGGTGTCCGAACAGATTGTCCTCGAAGAGGCCCTGGTCCGCTCCATGGATGCCCGCCGACTGGGCGAGCGAGCCGTCAGCCTGGCCGAGGCCTTCGCCACGCCGGCAGTTTTCCGCCGCAAGGACAAGTCGACGACCATTCGTGGCCCGCTGGATCTGGTTCAGGCGGTCATGGATGCCGGCAAGAAGGGCCTGTCGATCCAGCGATACAAAGGCCTGGGCGAAATGAATGCCGATCAGCTGTGGGACACGACGCTGGACGCCAATGCGCGCACCCTGCTCAAGGTCCGTGTCGAGCACGCCGATGATGCCGACGACCTGTTCGCCAAGCTGATGGGCGACGTCGTCGAGCCGCGCCGCGAGTTCATCCAGGACAACGCCCTGGACGCCGAGGTGGACGTGTAAGCACCTTCCCTCTCCCGGCAGGAGAGGGTCGATGAGCGCCCGATAAGCGAAGCGTTCGGCTGCGTGAAGGGTGAGGGGCGGGTCTCTCAGGATAGACCGACGCCCTCATCCCCCGCGCGGACCTTCGCCCTGCGGGCTCCGGTGCGCGGGCTCCCCCTTCTCCCCTCGGGAGAAGGAGAATGGGTTACAGAATAAACCTCGACAAATCCGCATTCTTGGCCAGCTCGCCGATGCGGGCGTGCACGTCGGCAGCGGTGATCTGAATTGTCTCGCCGTCGTGGCTGTCGGCCTTGAAGCTGAGGTCCTCAAGCGTCTTTTCAACCACGGTCTGAAGGCGGCGCGCGCCGATATTCTCCACAGCACCATTCACCGCAACGGCGGCATCAGCCAGGGCCTCAACAGCATCATCCGTGAACTGAAGATTGACCCCCTCGGTGGCCATCAATGCCACCTGCTGCGCGATCAGATTGGCTTCCGGCTCGGTGAGGATGCGCCGGAAGTCGTCACGGGTCAGGGCTTTCAGCTCCACCCGGATTGGCAGGCGTCCCTGAAGCTCGGGCAACAGGTCGCTGGGCTTGGCCACATGGAAGGCGCCTGAGGCGATGAACAGCACATGGTCGGTCTTCACCGGTCCATGCTTGGTCGAAACCGTGGTGCCCTCAATCAGGGGCAACAGGTCACGTTGGACCCCTTCGCGTGAGACATCGGCCCCGCGCGCCTCTGAGCGGGCCGCGACCTTGTCGATTTCATCGATGAAGACGATGCCCTCGCTCTCGGCCAGACGCACGGCCTCCTGGACCAGGCTTTCCTCATCCAGCAGCTTGTCGCCCTCTTCGGCGATGAGCGGCGTCCAGGCGTCCTTGACCGTCGTTTTGAGGGTCTTGGTCCGCTGCGGCCCCAGCTTGCCGAGCATGTCGGACAGGTTCAGCACCCCGACATTGCCGCCGGGCATGTCCAGCCCCTGCAAGGGCGAGCGGGTGTCGTTCAGTTGAAGCTCGATGTCCTTCTCGTCCATCTCGCCGGCGCGCAGCTTCTTGCGGAAGGCTTCTTTCGTGGCCTCGCTGGAGCCGGCACCGACAAGGGCGTCGATGATGCGGTTCTCCGCAGCCTGTTCGGCCTTGGCGCGTACCTCCGCTCGGCGGGTCTCACGCACCATCAGGATCGCCGCCTCGACCAGATCGCGCATGATCTGATCGACGTCGCGGCCGACATATCCGACCTCGGTGAACTTGGTCGCCTCGACCTTCAGGAAGGGCGCACCCGCCAGCCGGGCCAGCCGCCGCGCGATCTCGGTCTTGCCGACGCCGGTCGGCCCGATCATCAGGATGTTCTTGGGCGTGATTTCATCGCGGATGGCCTCGTCCGTCCGCTTGCGCCGCCAGCGGTTGCGCAGGGCCACAGCGACAGCCTTCTTGGCGTCGTCCTGGCCGACAATGAAGCGGTCCAGCTCGGAAACGATTTCGCGGGGGGAGAGGTCGGTCATTGACGTCCTTTGGGCGCGGGAGCGCGATTATCGGGTTCATCACGGCGAACACGGCGGGCCACAGCGGTCACGGCGCTACAGCACCAGGCGGCGGAAGCCGTCCTTCAGCAGGACAGTGTTGAAGTTGATGAGGTATCCAAGCCGGATATCGGAGAAGCGCAAATAGGTCAGGACTTGAGCCGAATGGACAGGCGCGAGGTTCTCGATCGACTTGACCTCCACCACGACCGCCCGCTCGACGAGCAGGTCCAATCGATAGCCCACGTCCAGCCTGACATCGCCGTACACCACCGGAACGCCGACCTGGCGTTCAACAGCCAAGCCTGCCTGTCGCAGTTCCTCAGCCAGACAGTGCTCATAGACGGTCTCGAGCAGCCCCGGCCCCAACACCCGATGAACCTTGAACGCGGCATCCATCACCGACGTGCCGATTTCATTCACCCTCGTTGGGACAGGCGCGGGTCCGTTGTGTTCGCTGTGCATCGCTGTGATCGTCGTGATGAACCTGCTTGCGTCTAGTCCAATTGCTCCACCGTCAGATTCCCGTTCGTATAGACACAGATCTCTGCCGCGATCTTCATGGCCTCGCGGGCGATGGTTTCGGCGTCCTTGTCGGAGTGGTCGAGCAGGGCACGGGCGGCCGCGAGCGCAAAGTTGCCGCCGGAGCCGACCGCGGCACAACCGTGTTCCGGTTCCAGCACATCACCGACGCCGGTGACGGTCAAAATCTGGTCCTTGTCGGCGACCAGCAGCATAGCCTCGAGCCGACGCAGATACCGGTCGGTGCGCCAGTCCTTGGCCAGATCGACACAGGCCCGTGCCAGTTGGTCGGGGTATTGCTCCAGCTTGCCTTCCAGTCGCTCGATCAGGGTGAAGGCGTCTGCGGTCGCACCGGCGAAGCCGGCCAGGACCTTGCCGCCGGCCAGGGTTCGGACCTTGCGGGCCGCCCCCTTGACGATGGTGGGGCCCATGGACACCTGACCGTCACCGGCGATCACGGTCTTGCCGTTCTTGCGCACAGCGAGGATGGTTGTGCCGTGCCAGTCGGGGAAGCTGTTCTGGTTCATGCTGCACAGGTGGCGGCGCACGAGGGATTTCGCAAGCCGTATGGCCTTTTCCGACGAAGAAGTTGAACGCTACGCCCGCCAGCTTGTGCTGGCCGAACTGGGCGGGCCGGGGCAGCAAAAGCTCCAGTCGGCCAAGGTGCTGATCGTCGGGTGTGGTGGTGTCGGTGGACCGGTGGCCATGTATCTGGCCGCGGCCGGCGTGGGTCAGATCACCCTGATCGACGCGGATCGGGTGGGCCTGTCGAACCTGCATCGCCAGATCCAGTTCGCTACCGCCGAAATCGGCGACGAAAAAACCGAGGCCACCGCGGGGGCGATGAAAGCCATCAATCCGAACGTGCGGGTCTTTCAGATTTTCGCGGCGCTCGACGCCGACAATGCGCCGACCTGGATCGCGCAGAGCGACCTCGTCATCGACGGCACGGATGATTTCGCCACGCGGCTGCTGGTGTCCGACACCTGCACCGTGCTCGACAAGCCCTTGGTGTCGGGTGCGCTGGGCCGCTGGTCCGGTCAGGTCGGTGTGTTTACGGGCCGGCCCTGCTACCGCTGCCTCGTCCCGGAAATCCCGCCCGATGCCGAAACCTGCCAGAGGGTCGGCGTCGTCGGGGCACTGGCCGGTGTGGTCGGTTCGATGGCCGCGCTGGAGGCGATCAAGCTGATCATCGGTGCGGGCCAACCGCTGGCCGGTCGGCTGCTGATCTACGACGGCCTGAAAGGCGAGGCACGAACGGTCCAGGTGACCGCAGACCCCGCCTGCCGCGCCTGTGGCGCGCGCCTAACGCGTCCCGAATAGGCGGTCGCCGGCGTCACCCAGGCCCGGCGCAATATAGCCGTGATCATTCAGTTCCCGGTCGATGGCGGCTGTCCAGACGGGGACGTCGGGGTGATAGGCCCTGAGCCGCTCGATACCTTCGGGTGAGGCGACCAGACAGACGAAACGCAGGTCGGTCACGCCCCGCTCCTTGAGGCGTTCGAGGGCGGCGACCGCCGTATTGGCTGTGGCCAGCATGGGATCCACCACGATGACCAGGCGATCGGAGATGTCTTCCGGTGCCTTGAAATAATATTCGACCGCAACCAGCGTTTCCGGGTCTCGATAGAGGCCGATGTGCGCGACGCGGGCCGCTGGGATCAGGTCGAGCATCCCATCCATCAGACCGACGCCGGCGCGCAGGATCGGGGCCAGGACCAGCTTCTTGCCTGCCAGACGTGGGGCTTGCATGGATTCCACGGGCGTTTCGATCTGCACCGTTTCCAGCGGCAGATCGCGCGTGACCTCATAGCAGAGCAGGGTGGATATCTCGCGCAGCAGGCGTCGGAACTGGGCCGTCGAGGTGTCCTTGTTCCGCATCAGGGTCAGCTTGTGCTGGACCAGCGGATGGTCAATCACCGTCACGCCGTCAATCTTGGTCGCCATTAGAATACGGTCCCGTCTGAAAGGATGGTCAGGGGAGGTCCGCCGCCCTCACGTTGGGTCGCGGCAATCCGGCGACCTGCGGCCCAGGTGCCCCCTTCGAGCACGCTGGCCAAAGGCATCTGCTCGGCGGACACACCCAGTTCGGTGCGGACCAGCGGCGCAATCCGGTCCAGAAGGGCCACCGTCATCGACCGCCAGGCCACGATCAGCGGATCGCTGACCGGCCAGGCTTTTGCGGCGTCTGCGGGGTCGGCCAGGACCACGACACCCATGTCGAGGAACAGGCCCCCATTGCGGTACTCGGCCAGGCCCGTCAGGCCATCGAGATCGGTCACCTCGACGCCCGCCGCCATCAGCGGCTCGACCAGCGAATAGCTCAGCCATTGGCTGAGCTTGTGGATCGGTACCAGGCCGTCCGTGGCGTCGTCGCGCCTCATCGCCGGATGCCGCCAGGTGTCGCCCAGATCGACGCCACCCAGCGTCAAGCGGTCCTGCCAGACCGGCCCGAGCGCCTCGAGCAGGACCTCAAGAATGACAGGAGCGGCCAACCGTCCGTGTACAGAGCGTGCTCTGATCGCATCGTACAGACCCCCCGGACGCGGGCCGTCAGCCAGGGCGAACAGGTCGGGCCGCGCCGCACATTGTCTTCCCAGGCGGTTGAGCAGGCCGGCGCGTCCCTCCAGGCCGGCCAGGGGACTGTCGTCGGTAACCTGAAACCCTTGGGCCAGCGTGCGGGTCTGAAGCTCCGAAAGACCGGCGGCATCGGCCTGTAGAGGCTCTCCCGGTAGGCTCGAGAAAGACCCGTCCTCAAACATTCGCAAGGACGCCAGCGCCAGACCCTCGGAGCGTGTCGCTTCGATGCCGAGGCGCGCGTCGCGATAGCCCCAGCCAGGGCCGGAGCCGGCATCCAGCAGAACCGAGACGATGGCCAGATCAAAGGCGGCACGAGCACGGGCATGTGCGTCGCTGAAACGTGCGGCGATATCCGCCCACAGATCCTGTCCGCCGAACACAAAGTGCCGCCAGCGTGCATGGAAGGGCACCTTCAGGTCTGGGTACTGGTCGCGGATCACGCTGGCCACGAACCGCGCCGTCTCGGGCAAGCGATCCAGATCGATCCGCCAGCCGTCGACCTTTCCGGCCAGGGCCAGATCCAGCATCTCATGGGCGCGGTCGCGCACCGCTGCCGCGCTCAACAGGCTGCGTGCAGCCTCCGCTTCAGAACTTGCCAAGATCGCGGCCCACCACCTTGGTCAGGTCCTCCGGCGTTGGCGGCGCATCGGGGGTGAAATAGCCGGCTGCCTTCTTGGCCTCCATCTCGACCGACGCATCATCGGGGATCAGATCGTCGGGGATCGGCACGCGCTCGCCGATCTCGATGCCAGATGACGTCATGGCGTCGTGCTTCATGTTCGACATCGAGACGAACCGGTCGATCCGTTCGATGCCCAGCCAGTGCAGCACATCCGGCATCAGTTGCTGGAAGCGGGCGTCCTGGACCCCGGCCACGCATTCGGTGCGCTCGAAATAGGTCGCGGCCTGATCGCCGCCTGGCTGACGCTTGCGGGCGTTATAGACGAGGAATTTGGTCACCTCGCCCAAGGCTCGGCCTTCCTTGCGGTTGTAGACGATCAGTCCTGCACCGCCCGACTGGGCCTCGCGCACGCATTCCTCGATGCCGTGGGTCAGATACGGCCGGCAGGTGCAGATGTCCGAACCAAAGACGTCAGAGCCGTTGCACTCGTCATGCACCCGACAGGTCAGTCGCTGGGTCGGATCGCCGATCTTGGCCGGATCGCCGAAGATATACAGGGTGATGCCCCCGATCGGCGGCAGGAAGACCTTGATGTCCGGCCGCGTCACCAGATCGGCGTACATGCCGCCGGTTTCCTCAAACAGCGTGCGACGCAGCGCCGTTTCCGTCACCCCGAACCGTTCGGCGATGCCCGGCAACCACCACACCGGATCGACCGCCGCCTTGGTCACCGCCACATCGCGGGTTTCGTGCACGATGGTGCCGTCGATGCTGAGGCGACCGGCATCGATGGCCTGACTGATCTCCGGCAGGGACAGCCGGGCCTTGGTGACGGCGATGGTCGGGCGGATGTCGACGCCGTCGCGGATCTCTTCGGCAAAGGCATCCGCCACCATGTGGCCCCAAGGGTCCAGCGAGACGATCTTCTCGGCATTCTTCCACTGGGGGAAGGGACCGAACGAAAAGGTCGGCTGGGTATTGGTCAGATCTGGCCGCGATCCTGCCGGCATCGCGCCCGATGAAATCGCCAGGGCGCGATACAGGGAATAGGCCCCACCATGGGCCCCGATGGCATTGCGATCTGCGCCCGCATGGGCCGAGCCGATGACCGGGCCGCGCTCGCGTGCCGAGGGCGCTCCCCAATGGATCGGAAAGCGTCCGGCCGCACCGCCGCCGGGATGGGAGTTCAGGCGGATATGCCCGCTACGATTGGACGACATTGTTTTGATGGTTCTTGTTGTTGTTTCCTCACCCCGACACAGCCGGGGAATCTGACAGTGAGACACCGCGCGGAATGACTGTCCAGCGTGATTTCACATCACGCCAGATTGGCTCTGACGGAATCGCTCCTTTCGGCTAAACCCGGACCATGGCCTCCTCTGCCGGACCCGAGATCGAACGCCTGATTGGCCTGTTGTCAAAGTTGCCCGGCATGGGGCCGCGGTCGGCCCGCCGTGCGACCCTGGCCCTGCTGAAAAAGCGCGAACAATTGATGCAGCCGCTGGCGGAGTCCCTGGCCGAGACGGCGGCCAAGGTGCGACCCTGTTCCGTCTGTGCCGCCCCGGATACGCGCGACCCCTGTTCCATCTGTTCGGATGCCGGCCGCGATCCATCCCTGATCTGCGTGGTGGAAGAAGCCGGGGCCCTGTGGGCGATGGAGCGGGTGGGAGCCTATCGTGGGCGCTACCATGTGCTCGGCGGTCTGCTGTCGGCGCTGGACGGTGTCGGCCCGGACGCCATTCGGGCCGGCGAGCTGGTTCAGCGCGTGGGAGAGGGCGTCGTCAGCGAAGTCATCCTCGCCCTGCCGGCGACCGTCGATGGCCAGACCACCGCGCACTATCTGGCCGAGCGGCTGGCGAACACAGGCGTGTCGGTCACATCCCTGGCGCGCGGCGTGCCGGTCGGCGGGGAGCTGGATTGGCTGGACGACGGCACCATCGCCCAGGCTCTGCGTGCGCGCCGTCCCGCCTGAGGTCAGTCCTCGTTGACGATCTCGCAGGTGGTCGGGCGTGACCGGACATTGAAACGGTACTGGGAGCCGGCCGGCGCGCGGACGTAGCGGGTCTGGCCACCTTGAACCTCGTAGCGGATCACCAGATCGTTGGGTCGACGGCAAGGCCGCATGGGCGCGCGGTAGGTCGCACAGTGCTCAACCCCGGGGCCGAAACGCAAATCAACCATGCCGGAGTCATGGATGGTGGCATCGCCGCGCGCGGCTCCATCGGCAAGGGACGCGTCAAACTCGGACTGCGAAATCTCCGGGCAGGGACGCGCCGGTGCATTGGCCGGCGCATAGGACGGCCCACAGGCCGACAACAGGCCGAGAGCAACCAGCCCAGAGATCCGACGAACGAGCAGGCTTTGATGGCTGTCTTGCATTGGGCGGTTCCTCGATTGCCTGTGACGAAGCTACGCACGACTTGATTGTCTTGTCGAACGTGCATCCATGAGAAGATCTGGCGCGTATTATGAGACATGACCCAGCTGATCGACCGACGCGGCCTTCTGCTTTCCGGGGCCGCCTTCTTCGCCAGCGCCTGTAGCGGGGGCCAGGCCGAGGCCCAGACAAACGGGGCGGAAGCGGCCTATGCCAATTCGCCGTTCCGACGCGTCACGGATGCCCAATGGCGGTCCCGCCTTTCGCCGTTGGCCTATCAGGTGCTTCGCCATGAGGGGACCGAGCGACCCGGCACCAGTTCGCTGAACGATGAGCACCGACGCGGTGTCTTCCATTGCCGCGGATGCGACCTGCCGCTGTTCCGGTCCCAGTGGAAGTTCGACAGCGGCACCGGCTGGCCGAGCTTCTATCGGGTGATTGACGGGGCCGTCGGAACCCGCGCTGACTTTGCCATCGGCGTGCGCCGGACCGAATACCATTGCGCCCGTTGTCTGGGGCATCACGGCCACGTCTTCGAAGACGGCCCGCGCCCGACGGGCCTCAGATACTGCAACAATGGCGTCGCCCTGACCTTCCGGCCAGCTTGATATGACCCTGATCCTGGTCGCTTATTTGGGCGGGGTGCTGACCATCCTGTCGCCCTGCATTCTGCCGGTGTTGCCGTTTGTCTTTGCGCGGGCGGGGCGGCCGTTTCTGACCTCGACCCTGCCGATGATGGCGGGGCTGGCCCTGATGTTCGCCGGGGTGGCGACGCTGGCGGTGATCGGCGGGGCCTGGGCGGTGCATGCCAATCAGTGGGGCCGGTGGATCGCCATTGCGCTGTTGGCGGTGTTCGGCCTGATGATGCTGTTCCCGGCCTTTGGCGACCGGGTGATGACGCCGCTGCAATCGCTCGGCGCGCGGTTGAGCGAACGGGTGCGGCCCGGCGGATCGGAGGGCCTGAACGAGGTCGGCGGCTCGCTCATTCTTGGGTTGGCCACCGGCCTTCTGTGGGCACCGTGCGCGGGGCCGATCCTGGGGCTGATCCTGACCGGGGCGGCGCTGAACGGGGCCAGCGCCTCGACCAGTTTGCTGCTGCTGGCCTATGCGCTGGGTGCGGCGACCTCGATGGCCCTGGCCCTGCTGGTCGGCGGGCGGGTGCTGAAGGCGATGAAGGGCTATCTGAAGCATGAGCGGGTCGTGCGCCGGGTGCTCGGCGCCCTGGTTCTGGTCGGCGTGGCGGCGATTGGGCTGGGGCTGGACCGAGGCGTTCTGGCGCGGGTGTCGGCGGCCTCGACCGAGCGGATTGAACAGGGCCTGCTGGGGGCCGGCGGCATGGGCCATACCGAGCCGGAGGCCGAGGCCAGAGACTTCCGCGACTTCGGACCTGCTCAAGAGATCACCGGTGTCACCGAATGGCTCCAGGGCGAGCCGACCACCCTGGGGGACCTGCGCGGCAAGGTCGTCCTGATCGACTTCTGGACCTACTCCTGCATCAACTGCATTCGCACCCTGCCCCATGTGATCGAGTGGGATCGGCTGTATCGCGAGCACGGTCTGGTGGTGATCGGCCTGCACGCGCCGGAGTTCGCCTTCGAGCGTGATCCGAACAATGTGCGCCGGGCGGTTCAGGATCTGGGCATCACCTATCCGGTCGCTTTGGATAATGATTTCAATGTCTGGCGCGCCTATCAGAACCGCTTCTGGCCGGCGCACTATTTCATCGACGCCAACGGTCACCTGCGCCATGTCCGCTTTGGCGAGGGCGAATATGCGCGGTCAGAGGCCATCATCCGCACCCTGTTGATGGAGGCCGGGGCCGAGAACCTGCCGCCCCCGGCGGGCGGGGCCGAGGCTGAGGGTGCCATGGCCCCAGACAGCGGTGCAGACCGCTCGCCCGAGACCTATCTGGGGACTGACAGAGGCGTGAACCTGGCCGCCACGGCTGACGGGCTGGCCGTGGATCACTGGGCGCTGGAGGGCGACTGGCGGCGCGAACCGCAGCGGTCGGTGCTGACCGGCCAGACCGGTGCGATCAGCCATCGGTTCCGGGGCCGGGACGTGCATCTGGTCCTGGCCTCGACCACGGACCGGCCCGTCAGGTTCCGAGTGACCCTCGACGGTCGCGCTCCGGGTGCTGCGGCGGGAGCCGACATCAATGCAGCCGGCGAAGGCACCATCACCGGCCAGCGCCTCTATCAGCTGATCCGCCTGCCCGACGGACCGGGGCAGCGGATCCTGCGGATTGAGTTCCTCGAGCCCGGCACGGCGGCCTACGCCTTTACGTTCGGATAGCGCCGGGGGCGACATTCCACGGTGGACGAAAAGTCCGAAGTCCACGGGTGCGGATATGGGGATATGGCCGCGACAACGGGACCATGGCGAACCGCTAAGGGCGCGGCCTGCAAACAACGACGATGCCAAAGACCATAAGGGCGGGCCGAAGGCTCAGCCCGACCTGATGTCCATCCTAATCGACCTCGAGGACATGGGGATAAGGACCAAACCTGAGGTCGCTAACCCGTATCGGGAAGGGCGGGATTACACCCTGAAAGTGTACGAGGATTGGTAGACGGTGGACCCTGGTGCGAGAGGGGGTGTTCACCTTTTGCGCCTCCTGACCTTGTCGTCATCCTCGGGCGAAGACCCGAGGATCGGGCGTCGGATTGAGCGTCCTGTCCGGGAAGGGCTGAGCTCGCGGAGGGTCTGACCCTCGGGTCAAGCCCGAGGGTGACGAGAGGGGGGGGCGCTACTCCACCCCATCCTGCGTCAGGGATGCCAGGGCTTCTTCGGCGAGGGCGCGGCGGATACCGGTGGCGTCGGTGAGGATGGCTTCCAGCGCCCGGCGGTGGGCGACGTCGAGGGCCTGATCGGTGGGGACCTCGATGTCGGGGATGACGCCGACGCCTTCCCAGTTGATTCCGGTGATTGTGTTGGTGACGACCGCCATCGGGATGAAGGCGGCGAAACCCTCGGCCAGGGGGCGATAGCCGCCCGGCGTGGCACCGCCCCAGGTGGTCTGGCCCACCAGGGTGGCGCGACCCATGGCCTGGACGTCATAGGCGAACTCTTCCGCGCCGGAGCCGGTATCGTTGTCGATCAGGACAAACACCGGGCGGTCAGTGAAGGCGGGCGTACGGGGTTGGGCGTAGAGGGTGCGCACGCCGCCGGCGTCGCCCGGGTCATCGAAATGGACCGTGGGCGTAGGCTGGTCGATCAGATGGCCGATGACATTGGCCACCCCCGCCGGCTCACCGCCCGGCGCGCCGCGAACATCGATGATCAGGGCACCGGTGTCGGCCACCATGCCCATGGCGGCGGCCAGCTTTTCGGTCACGGGCGGCGCGTCGAGGAACATGTGGATGCGGATGTAGCCGACGTTGCCTTCGAGCCAGCGCACATCCGGGATTTCGGACCCGCGCAGGCGGATCTCTTCATGGAACGCGGCGAGCTCTTCACCCGTGGGCGGGGCTTCGGTGAAGCCGGCGACGGCCTCGGGGCCGAAGTAGCGGATGCGAAAATGCCGGTCGTTGACCACCGGCGTCACCCGCTGCTCGAGCAACGCCATCAGCTCGGCGGCGGTGCGGGCGCCTGCGAACTCGCCACGCTGTTCCATGGCCTCGATCTCCAGGGCGGCGGCGGCACCCCGGTCGCGGAAAGCGAAGCGTTCACGCAGCACCTGGGCCAGCGACAGCACGACAGCGCGGTTCTGGTCGGCGGTCAGGGTGACACTCGCCGGATCAGGCGGTGGTCCCGGCTGGGCGTGGGCCGTCGCCGTGACGAAGGTTAGCGCGAGGATGGTGCCGCAAAGGGCCGCAACCTGTCGGATCATGGAAAGCCTCCTGTTCGTATTCGATAGGGTAGAGGCGGCGAGGCGGGCGAATGGATGCAGGCGCACACGATTTTTCGGAGCGCGCCGTGAATGCGTCCGCCACTGGCGCACCTGCCATTCAGGTTGGACCCTGGCGGGATACCAACTAGGAATGGGTCATGGACGAACAGGCATGGATGATCGCGGCATTTGCGGCGGGGGCGTTTGCGGTGCTGGCCCTGATCTGGGCGGTGCTGGAGCGCAGGCGCGCGTCGGCGGCGGAGGCGCGGGCCTGGTCGCTGACGGAAGAGCATGGCCGGGCGCTGGCGCGGGCAGAGGTCATGGAGGATGCGGCCCAGACGAACGCCGAGCTGGTGCGGGCGCAGGCGGCGCAGTCGGCGCAGGCCGTGGCCGAGGCGCTGCTGAAACAGGCCGATGAGCGGTTCGCCTCACGCGACCAGTTGAGCCACGCCCGGCTGGAGGCCCAGCTGAAGCCCGTCGCCGAGACCCTGACCAAGTTCGAGGCCCAGGTGCAGGCGCTGGAGAAATCGCGCGCGGAGGAGACCGGCGGGCTGAAGGCCCAGATCAACGCCCTGATGGAGGCCTCGGTCGCCACCCAGGGCGAGGCGAGGAAGCTGTCGGCGGCGCTTCGGCGCGGGGCCGGTGTCCAGGGCCGCTGGGGCGAGCAGACCCTGCGTAATGTGCTGGAGGCGGCGGGTCTGAACAACCGGTTCGACTTCGAGGAACAGTTCACGGTCGAGACCGAAGAGGGGCGGCGGCGACCGGACGTGAAGGTGCGGATGCCCGGCGGCGGCGTCTTCGCCATCGATGCCAAGGTGTCGCTCAACGCCTTTCTGGAGGCCCAGGAGACGGCGGACGAACAGGCGCGGGAACAGGCCCTGATCCGGCACGGCCAGAGCCTGAAGGCGCACATGCTCGGCCTGTCGGCCAAGGCCTATTGGGACCAGTTCAAGGACGAGGGCTCGCCCGATTTCGTGGCCATGTTTGTGCCGGGCGACGGCTTTCTGGCCGCGGCGTTGGAACGCCAGCCGGACCTGATGACCGAGGCGATGGACAAGCGGGTGTTGATCGTCACGCCCACGACCCTGTTCGCGCTGTGCAAGGCGGTGGCCTACGGCTGGCGCGCGGAGGAGCAGGGGGCCAATGCAGCCAAGATCGCCGCGCTCGGCAAGGAGCTGTACAAGCGGCTGTCGGTCATGGGTGGCCATGCGGCGTCGGTCGGCAAGGCGCTGACGGCGGCGGTCGATCGCTACAACGCCTTCGTCGGCTCGATGGAGAGCCAGGTCATGGTCCAGGCGCGGCGGTTTGAAGAGCTGGCCGTCGACCACGAAGGCAAGGACATTCCCGAGATCGCCCCGGTCGAGGCGGCACCGCGCGCGCTCAGCCGGCCGGAGCTGGTGGAGTCGGCGCGAGACAAGGAGCCCGCCGAATGAGCGGCTGGGTCTGGACGGCGATCCTGCTGACGATCTCGAACGCCTTTATGACCCTGGCCTGGTACGGCCATCTGAAGTTTCCGGCCAAGGCGTTGTGGCTGGTGGTGCTGGCTTCGTGGGGCATCGCCTTTTTCGAATACTGGTTCGTCATTCCGGCCAATCGGATCGGCTACGCCTCCGGCCTCAACCTGGCCCAGCTCAAGATCATGCAGGAGGTCATCACCCTGATCGTCTTTGCCGGCTTCATGGTGCTGGTCATGGGCGAGCGGCTGAAATGGAACCATATGGCCGCCTTTGTGTGCATGATTGCGGCGGTGGCCTTCGTTTTTCTGGACAAGCTGCTCCCGGTGTGATGCCTCAGCCGCATGACTGACGAAGACCGCAACGGCCCGCCCGACACCAAGCCCCAGATCCGGGTCATCGCCATGCCCTCGGACACCAACCCGAACGGCGACATTTTCGGCGGCTGGCTGTTGTCGCAGATGGATCAGGCGGCGGCCTCGGCGGCCTATGAGGCGGCGCAGGGGCGCTGCGTGACCGTGGCGGTGGACGCCATGGTCTTCCACCATCCGGTCTTCGTCGGCGATGTGGTCAGCCTGTATGCGCGGGTTGTGCGGCGCGGCCGCACCTCGGTCGGTGTCTTCGTCGAGGCCTGGCGCAGTCCGCGCGAGCGCGCGGCCTATGAGAAGGTGACCGAGGGAGTGTTCACCTTCGTGGCCATTGACGAGAACAAGCGCCCGCGGGTTCTGCCGGACGCTTAGGGGTAAGTGACCATGATTCTTATGGGATTTTTTCTGGCTGGTTTGGTCCTTGCGTTGAAAGAGCTGGTTCCGTGGTTCCTCGCGCAGAGCTCGGGTCAGATCCGCACGCGGGGCCATAACCGGCAGACCGTTCGGCGCGTCGATGATCCAGAGCGGTTCAGGTCCTTGTCGCGCAACCGATTCAAGGCATCGGGTCTTGGCCTCATTATTATGCTGGCGGCCATCGGGATCACGATCGGCCAGACTGTGATGGCGGTGTTGAATCAGGCAGCGCAGGGTTCGGTTGGCCCCTAGCTCGCCGACCCCGCCATCGCTATCTTTCCCTCAATGATCGACGCCCTCTACAGCGACCGGATCCTGAAGCTCGCGGCGAATATGCCGCGGGCCGGGCGGCTGGCTGCTCCGCAGGGGACGGCCGAGCGGGTGGCCAAGCTGTGCGGATCGACGGTCGTGGTCGATGTGGTGCTGGATGAGGCGGGGCGGGTCGCCGACTTTGCCCAGGACGTCCGGGCCTGTGCGCTGGGTCAGGCCTGCGCCGCCATCGTCGGTGAAAGCGTGATCGGGGCGACGGTCGAGGAGCTGGAGACGGCGCGCGATCAACTAAAGGCCATGCTGAAAGAGGCCGGCCCGGTGCCGACCGGGCGCTTTGACGGCCTGGCCATCCTGGAGACAGTGCGTGACTATCCGGCGCGCCACGCCTCTACGATGATCCCCCTGGAGGCGGCGGTGGCGGCGGTCAGAAATGCGCTGGATCGAACGCGTATCGCCGGTGCGGCTTGATCCAACCATTTCGCAGGTGCGATAAGCCCGCGAACTGTTTCTGAGACCTGATACGCGCCGGCATGGGCATCTATGAATCCAGCGTCCGTGGGGCCCATCGGGCCTACAAGCTGACGCTCTCTCCGTTGATTGGAAATCAGTGCCGCTTCCTGCCGACCTGTTCGGACTATGGAGCCCAGGCGCTGATCGATCACGGGCCGGTTCGCGGCGGCTGGTTGACCCTGCGCCGCGTCTGCCGGTGCACACCATGGGGCGGATCGGGCTATGACCCGGTACCGCCCAAGAAAGACTGAGACGATGATCGACCTGATCTTCCCCGATGGAAACAGCCGCCAGTACCCTGACGGCACGACCGCCTTTGAGGTGGCCAAGTCCATCGCGCCGTCGCTGGCCAAGCGCGCCGTGCTGGCCGAGCTGGACGGCGAGTTGCGCGACCTGCACCGCGAGATCGAAAAGGGCGGGGCCTTCCGCCTGATCATGCGGGATGATCCCGAGGCGCTGGAGACGATCCGCCACGACACCGCCCACGTCCTGGCTGAGGCCGTGCAGGAGCTGTTCCCCGGCACCCAGGTCACCATCGGCCCGGCGATCGAGGACGGCTTCTATTACGACTTCGCCCGCGACGAGCCCTTCTCGACGGACGACTTCGAGAAAATCGAAGCCAGGATGCGCGAGATCGTCGACCGTGATGCCCCCATCGTGCGTGAGGTCTGGGACCGCGAGGCCGCCATTAAACACTTTGAGGATGCGGGTGAGGCCTACAAGGCCGAGATCATCCGTGATCTTCCGGCAGGCGAACCGATCACCATCTACAAGCAGGGCGACTGGGCCGACCTGTGCCGGGGGCCGCACTTCCCCTCGACCAAGTCGGTCGGCAAGGCGTTCAAACTGACCAAGCTGGCCGGTGCCTATTGGCGCGGTGATCACCGCAATGCCCAGCTCCAGCGGATGTACGGCACCGCCTGGGCCAGCGAGGCGGATCTCAACGCCTACCTTGAGCGCATCGAGGAGGCCGAAAAGCGCGACCACCGCAAGCTCGGAAAGCAGATGGGCCTGTTCCATATGCAGGAGGAAGGCCGCGGCATGGTCTTCTGGCATCCCAAGGGCTGGCGACTGTGGCGCACGCTGGAGGCCTACATGCGCCGCCGTCTGGATGCCGCCGGCTATGTCGAGGTCAAGACGCCACAGGTGCTGGACCGGTCCTTCTGGGAGAAGTCCGGCCACTGGGACAAATACCGCGAGAACATGTTCGTCTGTGAGACGGTCGAGGGCGAGACGCTGTCGCTCAAGCCGATGAACTGTCCGGGCCACGTCCAGATCTTCAATGTCGGCCAGCGGTCCTATCGCGAACTGCCGATCCGCATGGCCGAGATGGGGTCATGTCACCGGTATGAGCCGTCCGGGTCCCTGCACGGCTTGATGCGCGTGCGCGCCTTCACCCAGGATGACGCCCACATCTTCTGTCGCGAGGACCAGATCGAGGACGAGACGGCCCGGTTCATCGAGCTGTGCCGGTCGATCCACGCCGACCTGGGCCTGGAGGCGGAATATATCTCGCTGGGCACTCGGCCCGAACTGCGCGCCGGCACCGATGAATTCTGGGACAAGGCGGAGGGCCAGATGCTGGCCGCCGCCCGGCAGGCCGGGGTTGAGCCGGTGATCACCGAGGGCGATGGGGCCTTCTATGCGCCCAAGCTGGACTTCGTCATCCGCGACGCCATCGGCCGCCAGTGGACCTGCGGCACGATCCAGCTCGACTATGTGCTGCCCGAGCGTCTGGATGCGGAATATGTCGGTGAGGATGGCGGCAAGCACCGTCCGGTCATGCTGCACCGCGCGATCCTCGGCTCGTTCGAGCGGTTCCTCGGCATTCTGATCGAGCACTATGCCGGGGCCTTCCCCCTGTGGCTGGCCCCGACCCAGGTGGTTGTCGCGACGATCACCTCCGATGCGGATGACTATGCTCGCCAGGTTGCTGACCGCCTGAGCGCGGCGGGCCTGCGGGTCGAGACGGACCTGCGCAACGAAAAGATCAACTACAAGATCCGCGAACACTCCCTGGCCAAGACGCCCGTCATCGCGGTGGTCGGACGCAAGGAGGCGGAGGACGCAACAGTCGCCCTGCGTCGTCTCGGCACAGGGAACACCCAGGAGTTGATTTCACTCGACGAAGCTGTTCAGACGCTGTCGATAGAAGCTACCCCGCCCGACCTTCGGTAGTCCGTTCGGGGGTGTGATTGGTCGCAACGGCGCGTAAAGCCGTTGCCGGTGTGTTGAAGGCGGGAGCCATAGTGAACAAGCTCGTTCCAGTACGGAACTTTCCCCTTTTCGAGCTTGAGGACCCGTCTACCGAAGTCTCGGTGATCATGGTCGTCTATATGACGGGCCCGGCCTTGTTCACGTCGATCGCGCGGGTTCTGGCCGATCCAGACGTCGATGATTTCGTCATCGTCGATAACGGCTCGTCCGAGCCGGATCAGGCGCGGCTGTTCGCCATCAGCCAGACCGATGACCGGATTCGCCTGTTGCAGGGGCACGGCAATATCGGCTTTGCCCGCGGGGCCAACCTGGGGGCCTCCGCCGCGCGGGGCCGCTTTCTGGTGTTCCTGAACCCGGACGCCTTCCTTGAGCCTGGCTGTGTTCGTGCCCTGGTGGACTGCGCGAAGGGTCAGCCCAGTCCCTGTATCGTCGGGGCGCGGGTGCTGAATGAGGATCGGACCGAACAGCGCGGGGGCCGTCGTTATGAGGTGACGCCGGTGACCACGCTGCTCAGCTTTACGCGGCTGGCGGAGATGGTGCCGGCCTTGCGCAAGTTCGAGATCCACCTGGAGGGAGAGCCCCTTCCAGAGGCACCGGTCGCGGTCCCGACCATCTCGGGGGCCTGTTTCGCGGTCGGCAGAGCCGACTTCCGGTCACTGCGCGGTTTTGACGGAGACTTCTTCCTGCACGTCGAAGACGTCGATCTGTGCTGGCGGGCGCGCAAGATGGGCGGATCGGTCCTGTTTCATCCCAGGGCCGAGGTGGTTCACCTGGGCCACACGAGCCTGGTCGAGCCGCTCTTCGTCGAGTGGTTCAAGGGGCTGGGTCTGGCCCGCTATTTCGTCAAGCGGGCGGATAGCTGGCCACGCCGCCTGCTGGCCTATGGGCTATCGCCCCTGATCGTTGTGGCGTCGGTCAGCCGCCCGCTGCTGCGCCGTCTGACCGGACGCAGCTAGCGGGGCCGGGCGCGGGGTCAGGCGACGGCTTCGCCCCCATCGCCCTTGCCGCCATACCAGTCGATATTGCGGGTGAACCACATGACCGCCGCAATGGCCGCGAAGCTGGCCAGGGCCCCGACCAGCAGGGCGTAGTCCTCCAGTCGCATCAGCACATAGATCAGCCCATACAGGAAGGTGAAGGCGACCAGCGCCCGGACCCCCTGGCCCCGGCTCTTGAAGGTCCAGCCGGCATAGGCGGAAATCAGCGCCACCGTAGCGGTTGCCGCAATGCCGAAGGCGATGTCGAAGCCGGTGTGCTCGGCAATCGACAACAGCAGCATGTAGAAGATCACCTGAGCCAGACCGACCAGGATGTATTGCGCCGGATGGACCCGCTTGCCGGTCGTCGTCTCGAACAGGAAGTAGGCCAGGAAGACCAGGCCGACGAACATCGGGGCGTATTTCAGCGAACGGCTGACCGACTGATACGGGTTCGCCGGCTCGATAAAGCTGACGGCCAGTTCGTTGCTGCCCAGGCGCGACAGGGTTTCGGTGCCCCCTTCAGACGGCACGCCGCGCGCGACATAGGGGACCGACCACGCAGCTTCGAAACCGGGGCCCTGGGCTGCCGGCCCCTGCTCGGTCGGCAGGAAGCCGCCGCCGTAGGACGGATGGGGCCAGTCGCCTGACACGACGGCCGTCGTCGTCCGGGCAAAGGCCAGAATGGCCAGCCGCTGGGCACCCGAGAAGCGGGCCTCGCCGTTCACCTGGATTGGGCCGGCGGCACGATCTATCTCACCGAGCGGCGTCGAGAACAGGCCCAGGGTCGGTGCCCCGGCACCACGGACTTCGGGGCTGGAATAGTTGCCGTCCGGCCCGTCCAGAGAAATGTTCGACAACAGATTGGCGGGCTCGAGGGCGACCGGCTCGCCGCCGCTGACCGCCAGGGTCAGATCCGAGCGTGCGCCTCGCACACCGGAGGCGCCGACAATGAGTTCGGCCCGCGACCAGTCCAGCACCGCCCCGGCTGGGGCCTCATCTCCGGCCTCGGCCAGGTTGAAGGTGGCGGCATAGGCGACATTTGCCTCATAGACCGGCACGCGGAACAGGGACCGCTTGCGCAGCTCGGATTCCGTGCCGACCGTCATGTTTCCGGTTTCAGGATAGATGATCCAGACCGACTGGGTCGTCATCGCCGGCTGCCCGGCTTCGGCGGCGCGGGTCAGGGAATAGGGGACCGCGACGACCGGTCCGAGGAAGGTCTGGGGTCCCCCCATCAGGCCACCAACCTCGGCGGCCACGGTCTCGGCGCGGTTGGTTCTGTCGATCAGCAGGCCGAAAACCATCAGGGCCGGAATGCTCATCAACAGCGCCAGCCCACAGACCAGCAGCAGCTTCAGCCCCAACGACCGGCGCGGAAAAGGCAGTTTGAGCGAATTGGTGTCGGCCATCACGGTGTCTCCATCCCGGACGAGAGGCGACACCCGCTCGCGGGCAAAATCAAGGCGGGGGTCTGGGGAAATCGTCTGACGGAGTCTGACACCTTTGTTTCCTCCCTGCCGCGCAGCGGTGGGGAGGGGGACCGCGAAGCGGTGGAGGGGCCGGCGACCGCAGGGAGCCCGTGCGGCGGAGAGAGTCCCCTCCGTCTCGTCGCTACGCGCCGAGCCACCTCCCCATCATAGATAGGGAGGATACAAGATCGTTAGTATTTCCGCGCCATCGGCGGGAACGGCTTCACGTCCTCGGTCAGGGTGAAGTCGTGCACGGGGCGGAAGTCGAGCTTCACCTTGCCCTTGGCATCGCACCAGGACAGGGTGTGCTTCATCCAGTTCTTGTCGTCGCGATCGGGGAAGTCCTCGCGGGCGTGAGCCCCGCGGCTTTCCTTGCGGTTTTCCGCGCCCTCAATGGTGACGAGGGCCTGATCGATCAGGTTCATGTACTCGAGCGTTTCGACCAGGTCGGTGTTCCAGATCATCGTCCGGTCGGTGACCTTGATGTCGTCGGACGCCGCCCGCACGGCGCGCACGGCCTGGACACCTTCCTTCAGGGTGTCACCGGTCCGATAGACGGCGGCGTCCTTCTGCATGGCCTTCTGCATCCGCAGGCGCAGCTCGGCCGTGGGGGTCGAGCCGTTGGCGTTTCTGAGCGCGTCGAGACGATCCAGGTGTCCTTCGGTCGAAGACGGGGCGACCTCGGGGATGGCCCCCTTCTCGACTACATCGGCAGCCCGCAGGCCGGCGGCGCGGCCGAACACCACCAGATCGATCAGCGAGTTGGACCCCAGGCGGTTGGCCCCGTGCACCGAGACACAGGCCGCCTCGCCCACCGCCATCAGGCCGGGCACCACCTTGGAATGGTTGTCGCCATCCTTGGTCAGAACCTCGCCGTGGAAGTTCGTCGGGATGCCGCCCATGTTGTAGTGGACGGTCGGCAGGACCGGGATCGGCTCCTTGGTCAGATCGACGCCGGCAAAGATCTTGGCGCTCTCGGAGATGCCGGGCAGGCGCTCGTGCAGGATCTTCGGATCCAGATGATCCAGGTGCAGGAAGATGTGGTCCGATTGCGGGCCGACGCCGCGGCCTTCGCGGATTTCCATGGTCATGGCGCGGCTGACCATGTCGCGCGGGGCCAGGTCCTTCACCGACGGGGCATAGCGTTCCATGAACCGTTCGCCCTGGGCGTTGGTCAGATAGCCGCCTTCGCCACGCGCGCCTTCGGTGATCAGACAGCCGGCACCATAGATGCCGGTCGGGTGGAACTGGACGAACTCCATGTCCTGCAAGGCCAGGCCGGCGCGCAGCACCATGGCATTGCCGTCGCCGGTGCAGGTGTGGGCGCTGGTGGCCGAGAAGTAGGCCCGACCGTATCCGCCGGTCGCCAGGATCACCAGTTTGGCTCGGAAGCGGTGGATGGTGCCGTCGTCCAGCTTCCAGGCGGTGACGCCCTTGCAGACGCCGTCTTCCATGATCAGGTCCAGCGCGAAATACTCGATGAAGAAGTCCGTCGAGTGCTTCACCGACTGGCCGTACAGGGTGTGCAACATGGCATGGCCGGTGCGGTCCGCCGCCGCGCAGGTGCGCTGAACCGGGCCCCCCTTGCCATAGTCCTTGGTCATGCCGCCGAAGGCGCGCTGGTAGATCTTGCCCTCTTCGGTGCGGCTGAACGGCACGCCCCAGTGTTCCAGCTCATAGACCGCCTTGGGGGCCTCACGGCACATGTATTCGATGGCGTCCTGGTCCCCGAGCCAGTCCGAGCCCTTGACGGTGTCGAACATGTGCCAGCGCCAGTCGTCCTCGCCCATGTTGCTGAGCGAGGCGGCGATGCCGCCCTGGGCCGCGACCGTATGGCTGCGGGTCGGAAAGACCTTGGTGACGCAGGCGGTCTTCAACCCGGCCTGGGCGCAGCCAAGGGCCGCTCGCAGGCCCGAGCCGCCGGCTCCGACCACCACAACATCATAGGCGTGATCGACGATCTGATAGGTGGTCACAGTGTCAGGCTCCGGCCGGCGCTTGCGCCAGCGCGATCAGGATGATGAAGGCCAGGCCGGCGCCTGCCAGCGCCAGACAGCCGAGAAGGTTGAACATCAGGGCCAGCTTGCCCGCCGATCCGTGGACATAGTCCTCGATGATCACGCGGATACCCAGATGCAGGTGATAGACGGCCACCAACAGTCCGACCGCCAGCAGCATGGCATTGGTCGGCATGGCCAGCCAGGCCAGCGCCTGGGCATGATCCAGTCCGGGCACGGTGGCCCCGGCCACCAGGGCCCAGAGCATCAACGGCACCAGCATGATCGCTGACGCGCGCTCCTTGATCCAGGTCCAGGCACCGGTCTTTTCGGAGGATTTGACGTGTGAGCTGCTCATCAGGCCACCCCGGCGCGCATCAGCAGGAACCAGAACACCGCCGTGCCCCCGATGGAAAAGCCGATCGAGGCCCACGACATGGCATCCGCCGTCCCCAGCGAGAAGCCGACACCCGCGTCCCAGATGAGGTGCCGGATGCCCGAGGCCAGGTGATAGAAGGCCGACCAGGACACGCCGATCCAGACGATCAGTCCGATCCAGGAGCCCGAAAGGCCGGTGAAGGTCGCATAGGCCTCGGGCCCGGCCATCAGACAGGCCAGCCAGGCCACGACAAGAACGGCCCCGACGGCCAGGCCGATTCCTGACGCGCGATGCAGGATCGACGCAGCCATGGTGACGTGCCAGCGCCAGATCTGAAGATGCGGCGAAAGCGGGCGGTGTGGCGTCTCGGTCATGCGGAGCGCGACTCTCTTCCAGCGGAGCGATAAAGCGCCTCGCTTTTGGAACCCACGACCGGGCCTGTCAACGCGACGACCCGTGCGAAACGCTCGCATCTAGAGGGGCAGGGCACTCGCGCACCGACGGATCAGCTCCGAGACGTCAGCTTCATCCTGATAGAGGCCAAATCCGAACCGGATCGTATCGGCGCGAACGTCGGTCACGGCATCGGCTGAGATGAGGGCTTGCTGCCACGCCTGTGCCTCGGGGTGTCGGAACGCCAGGAACCGCGCGCGCGGTCCGTCGCCCTTAACGGGATTGAGCAGATCTGCCCGGATCAGCGCCCCGGCCTGTCCGCTCGTCACCGCCGTTTGGAACTGTCTCATCAGACGGGTCGCATGGTCCGAGATCGCCTCGGTCGTCAGGGCGTGATCATCCAGCATCCGCCGCACGGCATTGAACCGGTACAGGCCGCTGACGTCGAAGGTGGCCCCCCAGAACCGGCCTGCGTCGAGGCGGTATTTCACCCCATTTGGCGGCCCTGCCAGATTGCCGAACTCGGCGTACCAGCCGGTCGTGACCGGTCGCGGGCAATAGCCGTCCGGCGCATGCAGGAAACAGACGCCTTCGCCGCTCATGGCGTATTTGTAGCCACCTGCCAGATAAAAGACCTTGTCCGCCACGCGCGACAGATCGGTCGAGGTGGCCATGAAGCCGTGATAGCCGTCGATCACCACCCACGGACCCGCTGGATCAGCCAGCGCCGCCAGATCCTCGATCCGGTCAAATGTCTGGCCGGTTTTGTAGAAGACCTGGCTGACCAGGATCCAGTTGAACCGGCCCGTGCGCGCCGCCTCAACGAAACGGTCCGCAAAGGTGTCGAACGGCTCAACCGGTACGCGCACCACCTCTGCCAGGCCGGCCTCTTCCCAGCGTTCGCTCTGGCGGCGGAAGGAGTGGAACTCGCCGTCCGTGGCCAGAATGCGCACTGGCCGTCGCTCGATCCCGGAGAACAGTCGGATCAGGAAATCATGGGTGTTGGACGAAAACACAAGGCTGTTGGGGTCCGGCAGACCCAGCTCGCGCGCGATGTGCCCCTGGGCTTGCGGAATGACCGTCTCGAAAATCAGAGCCCATTTCTCGTCTGCGTGGCGCATGGCATCGTCCCAGGCCAGCCCCTGTGCCGCATAGGAGGCATCCGGCCACAGATGATGGCTATGCGCTGCGAAGTGCAGACGATTGGGGGCCAGGCCCAGTGCGCGCGAAAAGAGCGGCTTGAAGGTCACAGCGCCGTCCTGAGGGTCCACAGCTCGGGGAAGGCCCGCTTGGACAGGGTGGAGGCGAGATAGGCGACGCCCGGCGTGCCGCCCGTCCCCTTCTTGCCGCCGATGATCCGCTCAACTGTCAGCACGTGCTTGTGCCGCCAGGTGATCAGGGCGTCGTCCAGATCCACCAGCTTTTCAGCCAGTTGATACAGTTCCCAGTATTTGCGGGTGTCGCGATAGACCATCAGCCAGGCCGCTTCGACGCCTTCGGACGGCACATAGGCCTGGGTGACGTCGCGGCTCAGCACCTCTTCGGGCACCGGCAAGCCATGCTGGGCCAGCTGGAACAGGGCGTCGTCGTACAGGCTCGGCTGTTCCAGGGCCTCGACCAGGGCGGCATGGGCCTCGGGCCGGTCGGTATGGAAGCGCAGGAAGGACGGATCCTTCAGGCCCAGCAGATATTCGAGGCGGCGGAACTGGTCCGACTGGAAGCCTGATGACCCACCCAATTCCCCGCGGAACGAAAGATAGTCTGCGGGCGTCATGGTCGAGAGGATTTCCCAGCTCTGGGTCATCACCGCCTGGATGCGGCTGACCCGCGCCAGTGACTTGTAGGCGGGCACCAGATCGCCCGACCGGATCAGCCGTTTGGCCAGCCCGACCTCATGCAGGATCTGTTTGAGCCAGAGTTCCTTGGTCTGATGGATGATGACGAACAGCATTTCATCATGCTGGTCGCTTTGCGGATGTTGCGCCGTCAGGACCTGATCCAGGGTCAGGTAGCGGGCATAGGTCATATCGGTCATGGGGGAGGGGTTTAGGCCTGTTCCGTCCATCCGTCATCCCGGCCGCAGCCCGAAGGGCGAAGAGCCGGGACCCAGGCTCGATCGCGCCGCCTCCGTTTAGGCCCCGGATCTCCGCTTCGCTTCGTCCGGGATGACGGCGAACTTTTCAAATCCGTAAGTAGACGCTCCCCGCTGATCGCCTAAGGTCGCCGCCGCTGTTTCGGAGGATGTCCCATGTTTGATCGCCGCTCTGTTTTGCTTGGCCTGGCCGTTTCGGCCGTCGCACCTGCGGCTCTGGCGCGGACGGCCTTCCAGGATGGGGGTGCCCTGACCGGTCAGGATGCCGCCCTCGTCGAGGCGCTCGATGCGGCCTTCATGGAGTCGGCGCGGACCTCGCCGGAAACCCTGACCGGCCTGGGGCTGAAGGAACGCTATGGCGAGCTGGACGACTACACGGCCCAGGGGGCCGCCGACAGTCTGGCCCTGGCCGAGCATCAGACCGCTGACATCCTGGCACGCTTCGGTGCGGCCGACCTGTCTGAACAGGGGCAACTGTCGCTGCGACTGCTGGCCGACGGCCTTGCCCAGCAGCAGCGTCTGTTCCGCTATCGGAACCACCAGTATCTGATCACCAAGGCGGGCAGCGTGATGAGTGGCCTGCCGGTCATGCTGATGAACCAGCATGCCGTCGCCGACACCTCGGATGCGCGGGCCTATATTTCGCGCCTGACCGCAGCGCAGCGGGTTATGAGCGAGGTCGCGGCCGAGTTCCGCGCCCGCGCCGAGGCCGGATTTGCGCCGCCGGCCCTGACCTATCAGCCGAACCTGACCACCGGCCGGGCCGTCATCTCGGGGGCTCCGTTCGAAGAGGGTGAGGATTCTCCGCTGTGGACCGACATCCAGGCCAAGGTGAATGCGCTCGACATCCCCGAGGGCGAAAAGGTCGAGATCCTGGGTGACGCCCGCGCCGCCCTGACCGGGCCTTTCAAGGCCGGCTATGAGGTCTTCCTGGCCGTCATCGCCGAGGTCGGTGAGGGCAAGACGCGCAACGACGGTGTCTGGGCCCTGCCCGAGGGCGCGGCCTATTACGAAGCAATGCTCGGCTTCTACAATTCGACGGACGACACCGCCGACTGGATCCACGAGACCGGCCTGGCCGAGGTCGCGCGCCTGCGCGGCGAGATGGAGGCGATCAAGACCCAGGTCGGCTTCGATGGCGATCTGCAGGCCTTCTTCGAACACCTGCGCACCGATCCCCGGTTCCAGTACCCGAACACGCCCGAGGGCAAGGAAGCCTTCCTCGAGGACAGCCGCCGCTACATTGCCCAGGCCATGGAGATCGCGCCGCAGTGGTTCCACACCCTGCCGCAGGCACCGCTTGAGGTTCGTGCCGTCGAGTCCTGGCGCGAACAGACGGCGTCGACCGCCTTCTACAACCAGCCTTCGCAAGACGGTTCACGACCGGGCATCTACTACGTCAATCTGGCCGACATGACCCAGGTGTCCAAACCCTCCGCCGAGGGCATCGCCTATCACGAGGGCGCGCCCGGCCACCATTTCCAGATCGCCCGCGCCATGGAACAGCAGGGCCTGCCGATGTTCCGCAAATATGGCTTCTACGGTGCCTATATCGAGGGCTGGGGCCTCTATGCTGAAAAGCTCGGCAAGGAGATGGGCTTCTATCAGGACCCCTATTCAAACTTCGGCCGCCTGACGATGGAGATCTGGCGCGCCATCCGCATGGTCGTCGACACCGGCATCCACACCCGCCAGTGGACCCGCGAGCAGGCGGTCACCTATTTCGCCGAAAACTCCATGGTCGCGCCCCTGACCATCGACCGCGAGATCGATCGCTACATCTGCTCACCCGGCCAGGCGACCAGCTACAAGGTCGGCATGATCAAGATCCTGGCCCTGCGCGACCAGGCCCGCGCCGCCATGGGCGACCGCTTCGACATCCGCGATTTCCACGAGGTGGTCCTCGGCGTCGGTGCCGTCCCGCTGGGCGTGCTGGAAGAGCGGGTGAGAGGGTGGTCGAGGCAGGGGTGACGCCAGGCCGGCGCGACGTCCCCTGCGACGTCTTCCTCCCAAAACTGATGCGGGATAGTCGCTGGCTCACCCCTCACCTGCCTTTGCGCCTGTGGTTCCGTCGCGAGCTGGTCGGTCCCGATGACTGGCCCGTCTGGCTATGCGAGCTTGAAAAGCCCCTGACGCTGCCGACCAAAAGCGGCGACCGGCGCCACGATCACCTGTTGTTCGACACCGGCGGCCTGGGTGCCTGTACGCCCCTTGGGCGTGGACGGTCCCAACAGGTCGGCAACATCTCGGCCGTCCACGATCGTACCCTCATGTGGGATCAGCGCGCTGACCTCAGGAAGTGCAATCCGGTGGGTTTGGGGTATGTGTTCCGGGTGGCGGAGACCGAGGGGTGAGGTGACGCGACGGGGCGCGATCGTGAATCGTGTACGCGCAGGCCGCCCAACCCATGCGTCGTGATCGAAGGGATGAGATCAAGATATGTCGATCAAAACGGCGGCTTTTCTATTCACAACGCTGGCATCTGGATGGGCATTTTCGGCGCATGCTGGCCCTGAAGGACCATTTGCTCGCCAAGATGAACTGGCGTGGGCGCGTTATGAATTTGTCCTTGATCAAATGAATACAAGCATAAACAGCAGAGACTGCTCTTCATTTGATAATCAAATGAACGCATTTACAAATGGGCGTGACGAAAGATTATTTGGAGACGACCCTGCGTGGGAGATATTTTATTTTTTGTCAGCGCGAAGCAGGCTTGGTGGTGAATTAATAGAAGCGGAGTGGTATTACTCCGCTTTGCGTATATCCACATCTATCGAGCTTAGCGAAATGAGTTGTGATGATATTGGTGTCGAGGGCGATGTAGCTTACAGGATGGCTGCTGCGGAGATGTGCGGTGAGATGTTTTATGCCGACTATGCCGCGCCTACGGACGCCATGCGCCATCGTGTTAATCGGTATCTAGAGATGGCTGGGCGAATGCAGAATTGGAGCGAGGCTGAGCGTTGCGTGACCTAAAGGTCGTCCGGCGATTGCGGTGGTCGCTCGCCATTTCGGCGTCAAGGAGGCGTTCCCGACGGCCGTGCTGAACGTCCCATCTGCCGGCTCTCCCAAGACGCCGTTCGTCATAACAAAAAAGGCCCCGGATGGCTCCGGGGCCTTTTCGTGTTCGGGGAGGAGACGTCCTCAGCCTTCGGTCGTCTCAGGGGCTTCCGGGGCGGCCGGAACTTCGTGGACGGTGGCTTCGATTTCGGTGTTGCGGACCTGGCGTTCGGCGATACGGGCCGACTTGCCGCGACGGTCGCGCAGATAATAGAGCTTGGCCCGGCGCACGGCACCGTGGCGCTTGACCTCAATGGATTCGATCATGGGGCTCAGCACCGGGAAGACCCGCTCGACGCCCTCGCCGAAGCTGATCTTGCGGACGGTGAAGCTCTCCATCAGGCCGGCACCCGAACGGGCGATGCAGACGCCTTCGAAGGCCTGAACGCGTTCGCGCTCGCCTTCCTTGATGCGCACGTTGACGCGCAGGGTGTCGCCGGGGCGGAAGGACGGCGTCTTGCGCTTGGCGGCCAGACGGTCGGCTTCTTCCTTCTTGAGGGTCTCAAGAATGTTGGTCATCGTCATGTCTCCTGGGCTTCATTGGCCCTTTAGCTGTAAGTTGGCGAGGTGGGCGGCCCAGAGGTCTGGACGCCGTTCCCGCGTAGCCGCTTCCCGTTGTTCCCGCCGCCATCTGGCGATCCGCTTGTGATCGCCTGACAACAGGACCTCGGGGATGTTGAGGCCCTCGAAACTCCGCGGTCGCGTGTACTGCGGATGCTCAAGGAGGCCGTCCTCGAAGCTCTCTTCCTGGGTGGATGCCGCCTCGCCCAGGACACCCGGGATCAGCCGCACGCACGCCTCAATCACCACCATCGCCGCCGCCTCGCCACCGGCGAGAACCGCGTCTCCGACGGAGACTTCCTCGAACCCCCGGGCGTCGAGCACCCGTTGATCCACCCCCTCGAACCGACCGCAAAGGACGGTAACGCCGTCTCCTTGAGCCCATTCCTTCACTCGCGCCTGGGTCAGGGGTCTGCCCCGGGCGCTCATGCACAAAAGCGGCCGCTGCGGCCCTTCCAGACTATCGAGAGCCCGGGCCACTACGTCCGCCTTCAGTACCTGTCCGGGACCTCCCCCCGCAGGGGTGTCGTCCAGGAAGCCGCGCCTATCGTCGCTGAAGGCCCGAATGTCAAGGGTTTCCAGCGCCCACAGCCCCTTCTCGCGCCAGGCCGTCCCGATCAACGAAACGCCCAACGGCCCCGGAAAGGCCTCGGGAAACATGGTCAGGACGGTGGCCTTGAAGGTCATGGCGGGGCCTATACCCGTCTGCGGCGGTCTGTGCCAATGTCGCGCTGCTGTCGGGGAGGCTACGCATGATGCGCTCGATACTCTGTACCGTTGTGCTGTTCGGGCTCGCGACTGTGCCTCTACCGGCCCAGGCCCAGGATGACGGCCATTCCGCGTTTGCCGAGCAGGTTCATCAGCTCTGGTCGAGCTATATCGACGCCAAGGTCCAGGTCGTCGTCGACCTGCCGCCTGACGATGGAGCGTCGGGAACGCTTTGCCGGGCCGAGATCCTGGATTGGCTGGATCGCGCTCATCGCTACGATGATTTTGTCGAGATGTATCTGGAACTGGACCGGAGCATCCCCGAGCCTCAGGCGCGGGAGACGCTGCGCAACTTCTTCGCGCTGCGCGCCGACCCACCATCGGTTTTTCGCGACCTCGCTAGGTACGAAGTCGATCAGGCCTGCGCAGCGCAGAGCGACCATATGGTGTGGTTCAACATCACGGCCGACCGCTACGACGCCATGATCGACGTGATGCAGGCTGTGCCCGAATGAACTGGGACGTTGACCCTGCCTTCGAGCCCGGCTCCTGGGTGATCAAGGATCTGCCGCTGTGTCAGGTCCGGTTTCAGGACGATGCCCGCTTTCCCTGGCTGATCCTTCTGCCGCGCGTGCCGCACGCGGTGGAGCTGACCGACCTGACGCCTGCCGATCGTGGGCGGTTGATGGAGGAGGTCATCGTTGCTTCGATGGCCGTGCGGCGGTTGGGTGAATATCTGGAGCGCCCGGTGCTCAAGCTGAATGTGGCGACCCTGGGCAACGTCACGCCCCAGCTGCACGTCCACGTCATTGGCCGACGCCGGGACGATCAGGCCTGGCCCGACCCGGTCTGGGGGGCCGGCTCCGCTGAATACTATCCGCCCGATCAGGTCCCGGAGCTGATCGCGGCCCTGGATGGCTGGTTGACCTGATCCATGGCTGGCATTCCCGCGTTCGCCCCTCTACATCGGGGCCGCGAGCAGGAGAGCTGACATGACGACGCGCAAGGCCAATCTCATCGGCGGCGAATGGATTGAGGGCCAGGACTGGTCCGACAACATCAATCCGTCCGACACCTCCGACGTCGTCGGCCAGTTCGCGCAAGGCACCGCGGCTCATGTCGATCAGGCGGTCCAGGCCGCCCGTGCCGCGCTCCCCGCCTGGAGCCGCGTGCATCAGGACCGGGCCGATCTGCTCGACCGCGTCGGCGACCGGCTGATGGCCCGCAAGGACGAGCTGGGTGAGCTGCTCTCACGCGAAGAGGGCAAGACCCTCGCGGAAGGCAAGGGCGAGGTCGAACGCGCCGCCCGGGTGTTCAAATTCTTCGCCGGTGAAGCCCTGCGTGGCGGTGGCGACATCATCCCCGGTGCCCGCCCGACCGTTTCTGTCGAGGCGCGGCGCGAGCCCGTCGGCGTCGTCGGCCTGATTACGCCCTGGAACTTCCCCATCGCCATCCCGGCCTGGAAGGCGGCACCGGCGCTGGCCTACGGCAATACAGTGGTGATGAAGCCCGCCGATCTGGTTCCGGCCTCGGCCTGGGCCCTGGCCGAAATCCTTCACGACTGCGGCACCCCGGCAGGCGTCTTCAACCTGGTGATGGGCAAGGGTTCGGTCGTTGGCGAGGCCATGTTGAATCACGCGGGCGTCGACGCCGTCTCCTTCACCGGTTCGACCGGCGTGGGGGCGCGTGTGGCCGCGGCCTGTGCCTCGGGCCTGAAGCGGTTCCAGCTTGAAATGGGCGGCAAGAACCCGCTGGTCGTTCTGGCCGACGCCGATCTGGATGCCGCGGTTGAGGCGGCGGCGAACGGAGCCTTCTTCGCCACCGGCCAACGCTGTACGGCCTCGTCGCGCATCGTCGTCGAGCGGTCCATCTATGCGGACTTCGTCGAGAAGATGGAGGCGCGCCGCGCTGCTCTGGTCGTCGGTCACGCCCTGGACCTCAAGACCAACATTGGCCCGGCCGTGTCGGCGGCTCAGCTCAATCAGGATCTGGACTATGTCGATATCGGCAAGGGCGAGGGGGCCCGCCTGATCGGTGGCGGTGAGCGGCTCAAGCTCGGAACCGATGGCTTCTACATCGCCCCGGCCCTGTTCGCCGATGTCGACAATTCCATGCGGATCGCCCGCGAGGAAATCTTCGGCCCGGTCGCCTCGGTCATTGCCGCCGACAACGCCGACCATGCGCTCGAGATTGCCAACGACACCGAGTTTGGCCTGTCGGCGGGCGTCTTCACCCAGTCGTTGAAACAGGCCGAACGCTTCAAGCGCGAGCTTCAGGCGGGGATGGTCATGGTCAATCTGCCGACTGCGGGCGTCGACCTGAACGCGCCCTTCGGCGGCACCAAGGGCTCGTCCTTTGGCCCGCGTGAACAGGGGCCGTATGCCCGCGAATTCTATACGAAATTCAAGACCACCTACACCCAGGCCTGACGCGACCTATTCGGTGGGGTCGGCGTGATCCAACTGACCGATCTCGGCGCAGGCCAGGATGAAGCCGTCGCGTTGGTCCTGTGAGGGCGCCGGCCAGGGCCCGCCCTGCTGGATGCCGTAGAGGACGGACAAGTCGGTCGTCCGCGCCAGGTGGGCCAGCAGCGATGGGTCGATGGCGGTGCGTCCCATGACGCCACCGCCGGTCCATTGGGTGTCCGCCACAAAACCAAAGGCCTCGTCGGCGATGCCCATGGTCATCCGTTCTTCGGAGCCGATAACGGTAAAGTCCGAGGCGATGATCTGCATCTCCCGGTCGGCGCGAAGACAGGCCATATGGAAGATCTGACGATTGCCTTCGCCCATCAGGGCCAGGGCGGCACCTTCGTCGCTGGCCAGGTCAGTCCAGGTCAGGTTGAGTTGCCCGGCTGCGGGATCCTCATCTGCCGGGGCCGGCGAAGGATCGGCCGCATCGCACCCGATCAGCACCAGGGTGGCGACGAACATTCCAGCGAAGACCAGGACGGGGACGCGAAGGCTCATGCGCGCAACCTAGGCCATCCCTGGCAACTTCGTTACCGAAAACCTAACAGCGCGGGTATCCGGGGCGATGACACCCCTCACAGGCGAACGGCTTAACTACAATGAAAAAAGGCCCCGCCGGGGCGCGGCGGGGCCTTCTCTTCATCGCCGCGGCAGTCGGGGGGAAATGGGCCGCGGCTCTGGTTGGAATAGGGGGCTAGTTGGCGGCGTCCTCAGCGGCTTCCTCGACCGCCGATCCAGCGGCCTGGGCATCGCGACCGACGCCGGCAATGGTGTTGCAGGCGGCGACCGACAACGCAGCGGCGGCAGCGAACAGAACAAAGACCTTACGCATGCTGAGAACCCTTTTCGTCAAATCCTGACAGCCAGAATGCTCAGGATGGGCGTTGGTTCCGCCGACCGGCTGAATCCGTGAGCAGCTCCAGCGAAACGTCCGGGATGGGGAAGGTCAGGCGGGCACGATGCCCCCCCATTGGGCCGCGATCAAAGGTGGCTTCGCCTCTCAGCTGGCGGGCGAAGGCGGTCATCAGGGTACGACCCAGACCGTTGGCCTCGTCAGGCGTGTCGATGCCCGGACCGTCGTCCTCGACCTCGAGCGTGCTCAGGCCACCGTCTGAATAGAAGCGCACGACCAGGCGACCGCCTCGACCCGTCAAGGCATGCTTCTGGGCATTGGAAATCGCCTCTACCGCCCAAAGCGCCACCGGGGCCAGTTTGTCCGGGTCGACGATCAGCGGCTCGGCCTCGACCAGGGTTTCTGTGGGAGGACCGACGCTAGGGTCGGTCGTGATCAGTTGCGACACGAGATCATTCAGGAAGGTGGCGACGTTCACCTGCTTGAGCGTTTCGGACTGGTAGAGGGCCCGATAGATGAGAGCCAGGGCCGTGATCCGCTGGCGGGTGTCGTTCATGGCGGCCCGCGCCACGGGGTCCTTGAGCGCCCGTTGCTGCATGTTGAGCAGGCTGGTGATGACCTGGAGGTTGTTCTTCACCCGATGGTGGATCTCGCGCATCAGCGCGTCCTTTTCATCGAGCGATTCCCTGAGAGAGGCGTCCCGCGCCTCAATCGCCAGCACCATCGCATCCATCGCGGTGGCCAGGGAGCGGATCTCCTCGGGGCCTTCCTGGGCATGGGTTGGACGCACCGAGTGTCGCCCCCGGGCCTGCAAGGACGCGACGCGCTCCAGATAGGTCAGCCAGCGCACAATGACCCGTTCGGTGACGACCATCACACTGACGAGGGCGGCAAACCAGGCCAGCAGGGGCAGGATGAAGACTGCCAGCGTATTGGCCATGGCCCATCGAAAAAGGTCCTGGCTGGGGGCCGTGGCGACGACCAAAAGATCCTCTCCGGCAAAGGCGGCGACGGTCTGGACGCGGGCCTCGCCGCGGGCATCGCGAATCCGGCTCAGGCGTCCCACCTGCGAGCGCGGTGGCGGGCTCTGGGCGGGAAAGGCTGTGGCGTCGGTGGTGGCCAGGACCCGGCCGTCGGCGTCCACCAGCGCCACTTCTGTTCCGGGTACGCCGCTGTCCGTGAGCCCGGCCTCCTGAATTGACTGGATGGGAACAATCGCGACCACAGCTCCGGCAAATTCGCCCGCCGGAGTTTCCCGCCGGACCGCAGCGATGACGGCCGGTTCGTTTGACAACTGGGGGGTCGGCGTCGCGCTCAGCGAGACATCCCGGCCGGATCTCACCTGTGCAAACCAGGGGCGGTCGTCGACCCGCGATCGTTTCAAGGGGCGGCTGGCGCACAGCACACGTCCCGAACGATCAATCGAGGCCAGGGCTTCATAATGATCCCCGCCGGCGACCAATGCCGCCAGTCGGTTCGAGCAATCGGTCCCCAGGTTCTCGCGGCGCAGGGTCCGCAACGCCATCAGAGAGGCGTCCACATGAACCTGAGCCGCATGGGCACTGTCCGTTGCGGCATCGAGCAGGTCATGCTCGACGCGATCCTCCTCCATACGGAAGGCGGCGCGTGACTGGATCGCGCTCAGAACCAGGATCGGAGCCAGGGCCATGGCCATGGCCACGATCAGACGAAGCCGGATCCCCTTGAAGAAGCTTCCGATCCCGCTTCGGTGCCAGCGCCGCACGGTCAGCGTGGACCGGAAAGTCGATCTGCCTCGGCCAGAATGGCCCCCATGGCCTCGCCGGCGGCCCGGCCATCGGCGCTGTAGGAGCCTTGTTCCAGAACGGCCTGCAAGGCACGCCGCGCCCGGCTGACGCGGCTCTTCACCGTCCCGACGGCACAGCCACAGATGGCCGCAGCCTCTTCGTAGGCAAAGCCGCCCGCGCCCACCAGGACAATGGCTTCCCGCTGTTCGTCCGGCAGGGTGTTCAGGGCCCGACGCAGTTCGTCGAGAGCCAGCGGGGCCGACGGATCATCGACGGCTACCAGGGTCCGCTCGGCGGCTTCCTGATCGAGCTGGGTTTGCCGCCAGGACCGCCGTTTGTCCGAGTAGAACTGATTGCGCAGGATCATGAAGGTCCAGGCCTTCATATTGGTGCCGAGCTGGAAGCTGGCGCGTGCGTCCCAGGCCTTGACCATGGCGTCCTGGGCCAGATCGTCGGCGGCGGTCGCATCCCCGGTCAAGGTGCGCGCAAAGGCCCGCAGATGAGGGATCAGCGGAACCAGTTCCCGCTTGAAGGCCTCGTCATCCTCGGGAGTGCGAGGCGGCTTTTCGTCCGTCATGCACCGCCCCGACCGCGCTCATCCGCGCTTTTCAGGATCGACAGAAATTCGTCCGGGACCGGTTCGTTGACCACCTCGTCAAACAGGTGGCGAAGACGCACGCCGATCGCCTGCTGGCGCAGACGCGCTTCGGCAATATCGGGCTTGGGCGGGTCCTCGTGGAGCTTGCGATCAGGCAAGGGTTTGTCTTTCATGGTCGTCGCAACGCCCATCAGATTGGCGGATTTGCACCTTGGAACGCCAAAATGTCGTTGAGGTTCCGAGAGTCGATGGATTCCGCACCGTACAGAATTCTGTGGGGAACCAAAATTGAGCTTGGCTGTTAAGATCGCTACGGGCCGCGCATCGCGCCCGTGTTTCGTGTCGGGGTTGAAATGAGTCTAGTCGCCAAGCTGGCACCGCACCTGCCTTATGTGCGTCGTTACGCGCGGGCGCTTACCGGCGATCAGGTGTCCGGTGACACCTATGTGCGGGCGTCGCTCGAGGCCCTGGCGACCGGCGATCTGGAGCTGTCTGAAACCGCCACGCCGCGCGTGGCCCTGTATCAGGCGTTTCACGCCATCTGGGAGACGACAGGAGCTCAGCTCGAAGCGGGCGGGGACGACAACGCCAATCCGGCGCAACGGCTGCTGCGAATTCCCCCGCGGTCGCGTCAGGCTTTTCTGCTGACGGCGCTCGAAGGATTCACCGCCTCTGAAACCGCGACAATTCTCGATACGGACCTCACCGAAGTCGATGTCCTGATTGCTCAGGCCCAGGCCGACATTGATGCAGAGCTGGCGACGGACGTGCTCATCATCGAAGACGAGGCCGTGATCTCGGCTGACATTGAGGCGCTGGTGCTCGAACTCGGCCACAAGGTCGTCGCCGTCAGCACGACCCGGACCGAGGCTGTAGAGGCCGTGGCCCAGAAGCGCCCAGGCCTGGTTCTGGCCGATATTCAACTCGCCGATGGTTCGTCCGGCATCGACGCGGTTAAAGACATTCTCAGCATCCATGATGTGCCGGTGATCTTCATCACGGCCTTCCCGGAGCGGTTGCTGACCGGTGAGCGGCCCGAGCCGACCTTCCTGATCACCAAGCCGTTCCAGCCTGACAATGTGAAGGCGGCCATCGGTCAGGCCCTGTTCTTCCACCCGGCTCGACAGGCTCTGCCGGCCTGATCAGGCTGACCGCCAGTTTTCCACAGCGATTTCGTGTGGGTTGGGAACGGCTGTCGTCTCTCGGCGTTGATCCCCTGCGGAGGCGGCGACGCCCCCCGACAAACGGCCGGCATAGATCGGCCGGCTGCCTCCGCACCTCCTTGCCCAAATGATCAGCCCGCTGGACGGGCCTCGATGATGACCTCGACCCGTCGACGGACGGGCTCGCTGACGCCGCCCTCGCGTGCGCCTTCTTCCCCCGCGGCCTCGACATCGAACGTCGGGGTCGGCAGCCCTGCATCGGCCAGGGCGCGGGCCACGGTCAGGGCTCGCCGCTCTGACAGGGTCATATTGGCGGCTGCGCTGCCGCTGGCGCTGGACAGGCCGACAATCCGCACCCGGTCGATATGGCACCCCCGCAGCGTATCCGCCCCGTTGCGGATCAGATCGCGCGCCGGGGCCGTCAGGCCCGCCTGACCTTCTTCGAAATAGATCGGCACCGCCGTTTCGCGACATACGGTCGGATCAATCACCAGGTCGGATCGGTTTCCGAAGCCCAGGCTTGAACAGCCCGACAGCCCGACCACCGCCAGCGCCGTCACCAAAATCGTCTTTTTCATCTTTGAGCCCTCCCTCTGGCTTGCAAGCAAGCAAAAGGCGGCCCACCCCGGGGGCGAGCCGCCTCTGCATTCAGTCCGTCATCCGACGCCTAGTAGCGGCGGGTGCCGTCTTCCCAATAGCAATCGCCTTCGGGATAGCAGTAGTAGTAACGGCCGTAGCGGCTGTCGTACTGACGCGACAGGTTGCGGGCTTCGCGGTCCTGCTGCGAGCCACGAACGGCACCGGCCACGCCGCCGACAACGGCACCGATCGCCGCGCCGCGTCCGGCATTTCCGTCGCCGACGTTGTTGCCGATGATGGCCCCTGCAATGGCACCGATCGCGGCCCCGCCGGCAGCGTTACGTTCGACGTTGCCGGTCGTCGTGCACCCGGCCAACGCGAGAGCGGCGGCGGCGGCTACGACAGGAATCATTTTGATCATGGAGTTTCTCCCTTTCGCTCCCTAGGCGAGAACGCTGGATTGCGGTCAAGGTTCCGCGACTATGCGGCAGACTTCTGTTGAGTTAACCTTACCTGGAGACCAGGTAAGGTCACATCCTAGCATACCGCGTGAGGGGGAATAGATATGGCGGATGACGGCGACAATCTGGCGGGCGCAGGCCCGGTCTGGGAACGGCGCGGACGCCGCAGTGGGTCCAATCCCTTTGTGGGGTTGATCGTGACGCTGTTGGCCCTGTTCGGGGCCCTGATGCTGGGCCTGTCGATTGCGGGCGGTTCGGTCGCTTCGGCGGGTGGCCGTGTCGATGGCTGGATCTCGGCGGGCTGGAATGCGGTGACGGGTGGCAATGCTGCGGACGCCGCGGCTGAAGCCGCCGGCGATGCGGCCGAAGCGGCTGGCGACGCCGCCGAAGAAGCCGGTGACGCTGTTGAGCAGGGCGCTGACCGCGCCGCCGAAGAGCTCAAGGGCGGCTGATCGCGTCGGGTGGAACTCCCTGTCGAGCGGGGCGTTCGCCTGAGATGAAGCCTGAATCAACGCGCACTTCGACGCGAGCAGAGTTGCTGCGCCTCAAACAGATCGTTGCGATCGTCAATCCGCGTTCGGGCAGTGTGTCGGAGACGGCGACCGATGACCTGCGCCAGGAACTCCTGGAGCGCGGGATCGAGGCGCGTATTCACGTGCTTGGATCGGGTGATTTCTCCGACGTGCTCGATCAGGCCTTCGCCGATAGTCCCGACCTGATCATTGTGCTGGCGGGGGACGGCACGGTTCGCGCCGTGGCATCCCGGGCCGGGCCGGACGGCCCGCTTGTCGCGCCCCTGCCTGGGGGTACGATGAATATGTTGCCCAAGGCGGTGTACGGGGTCACCGATTGGCGAGCGGCCTTGAGCCTGGCCCTTGAAGAGGGAGAGGTGCGCGAAATCGCCGGCGGTGTCGTGGATGGTGAACCCTTCTATTGCGCGGCCATTCTCGGGCCGGCGGCCTTGTGGGCCCCGGCGCGCGAGGCTCTGCGTGAGGGCCGGATTGTGCGTAGCTTGGCACAGGCGCGCTGGGCCTTCAGAAAGGCCTTCATGGGCCGGGTCCGCTACCGGCTGGACCGCGGGGAGCTCCAACGTGCCGAGGCTCTGGTCCTGATTTCACCGCTGATTTCGATGGCCCTGACGGACAACAGCGGCCTTGAGGCCGCGGTGATGAGAACCGCCGACGCGCGAGAAGCCTTTCGACTGGCTGCCAAGGCCGTCTTTTCAAACTGGCGCGACGACCCCAGCGTGGATACCAAGATCGTCAAACGCGCCCATGCCTGGTCACGATCCCGGATTCCGGCGCTTCTCGATGGTGAGACAACCCGATTGTCGACAGATGCCGAAATCCGGTTCCTGCCGGTTGCGTTCCGGGCCTTGGCTCCCAAGGCCCGGGCCCCGGAGGCCGAGGCCTGATGGGCTGCATCGTCCAACTGTCGGACATCCACTTTGGGGCCGAGAACAAGGCCGCCGTGGCGGCGGCGACCGCCTATTGTCAGGCTGAGCAGCCGGATCTGGTGCTCATAACCGGTGACATTACCCAGCAGGGGTATCGCCGCGAGTTTGAGGCCGCCGCGGATTGGTTGTCTGAGCTGCCCGACCCGGTCTTCGTGATCGTGGGCAATCACGATGTGCCGTACTGGAGCCTGTCCGATCGTCTCCTCCATCCCTGGCGTCTGTTTGAACAGACGACGGGTCACCCCGCTCACGATCATCAATTTGTCGGCGATGGCTTCATGGTCCGGGGGGTGACGACCGCGCGCGGTTGGCAGGCTCGTCCCAACTGGTCCAAGGGCGTCATCGATCTTGAACAGACCCAGAGGGCGGCTCAGGCCCTCATGGCATCAGGCCCGTCGGCCTTGCGCATCCTTGCCTGTCACCATCCGCTGGTCGAAATGATCGGTGCGCCGATGACCGGAGAGGTCAAACGGGGCCACGAGGCGGCCCAGATCTTTGCCGAGGCCGGCGTCGATCTGATCATGACGGGACATGTGCATGTCCCCTTTGCCCTGCCGATCGGCGTCGGGGCGACAGGCTGTTATGCCGTCGGCTGCGGCACCCTGTCAGAACGAGAGCGTGGCTTTCCGCCCTCCTTCAATGTCGTGACCTGGGACGATGCGAGCATCACGGTCACGGCCATGGGCTGGGTCGGTTCGGGATTTGAGCCGATGCGAACCTGGCATCTGGAACGCCGGCGCAGCTGATGGGACCCAAGAAAAATGCCGCGGCGGTGAGCACGCGGCACTTTCTGTTCGTTCGGATGTTGGGCCCTAACGGCGGCGTCGGGTCGGCGTTGGTCTGTCCGTCATCACAGCCGCCACCATCGTCGCGAGGGCCGGATTTCGCAGGAATATCCAGCCGGCTGCCAATCCGGCCACGGTCCCGAGAATGGGGCGCTGGCTGAACAGGCCGACGATCCGATCCTGAATTCCGGCGGGCTCGTCCTGAGGTTCCGGTTCACGCGGGCCGGCCATAATCAGGGCCGTTCCACCGGCAACCACCGCGAAAAGCAGGGCGGTGACCGCCGCTGCGACCGCCGGGATCAACCAGATCGCCAGGGCTGCATAGATGGCGAAGCCGAGCGCCGTGACGGCGACGAACACGCACGCCGCCACCGCCGCAAGGGCCGCAGCCCTCTTCACCAGGCCCTGGCCAAACATCAACGGCGGCCGCCCGCCAGCAGCAGACCGATGATCACGCCGACGCCCAGGGCGATCCCGGTCGAAGCCAACGGCTTCTCCTGAACGCGCTCGGATACGTAGCGTTGATACTCGTCGAACCGCTCGGCGGCGTCGTCGTAGTACTCGCGGCCGCTTTCCATACCCTGATCATACAGGCGTTGAGCGCGCGAGCGCAGCTCGGCAGAGCGTTCACGCACGGTCTCATCAGCCTTGGCCGCGATCTCGCGTAGGCGCTCGGCCTCTTCGCGAGATACGGCCTTGAGGTCCTCTTTCAGGGCCTTGAGGTCATTCTTGACGTCTTCACGCGCACTGGTGCTGGCGGTACGGGCCATGTCTTTGTCTCCGGCAAAGCGTTGATATCTGCATATGGGCGAGTTGATGATTGAACGCTAGAGCTTGTCGTGAGTTCCTTTACCGCAAACGACGATCAGGGCTAGGGCCAAGCCATGAGTGAGTATCTTTTTCCACCCGCTGAGCGGGTCAGCGTGCCGGTGGTCGGAAGCGACCGGCGATTTGCGGTGCGTCGCGTCCTGTGTGTCGGTCAGAACTATGCCGCCCATGCGCGTGAAATGGGGGCGGATCCCGAACGGCGACCTCCCTTCTTCTTTTCCAAGCCGGCCGATGCGTTGGTGCCCCTGGGCGGAGAGGTGCCCTATCCCGGCCGAACCCGCGATCTGCACCACGAGGTCGAGTTGGTGGTGGCCCTGGGCCATGGCGGGGCAGATCTTGATCCCGTGTCCGCCGCCAACCTGATTGCCGGCTGGGCTGTCGGTGTTGATCTGACGCGGCGCGATCTTCAGGCGGAGGCCAAGGCCAGCGGTCGTCCGTGGGATGCCGCCAAGGGCTTTGATTTCTCGGCCCCGATCGGGCCGATCACGCTGATGCGCGATCTGCCCCTGCCGATGGGAAATATCTCGTTGTCGGTCAATGGTCAGACCCGTCAAACCGGTAGCCTGTCTGATATGATCTGGGGCCCGGCCGAGGTCGTGGCCCAGGCCTCGACCCTGTGGCGGCTGGCTCCCGGTGACCTGATCTTCACCGGCACGCCCGAGGGAGTCGGCCCGCTTCACCATGGGGATCGGGTGACGGCGCGTGTCGAAGGCCTGACCGACCTTGAATTCACGCTCATCTAGGAACGACCGGAATGATCCTGCATGGCTATTGGCGCTCGGGTACCTCGTATCGCACGCGCATTGCGCTCAATCTCAAGGGCCTGAGCTATGAGCAGATGCCGGTGGACCTGCGCGCCGGCGACCAGCGGTCAGAGGCTTTTCTGGCCCTAAATCCCCAGGGTCTGGTTCCCGCACTTGAGGCCGATGGGCAGATCCTGACCCAGAGCCCGGCGATTCTGGAATGGCTTGAGGAGTGCTTTCCCGATCCGCCCCTGTTGCCTGGCGACCTGACCGGGCGGGCCCAGGTGCGGGCCATGGCCGCCGTCATCGGCTGTGACATCCATCCGTTGAACAATCTGCGGGTCCTGAAGGCCGTTCAGGCGATGGGGGGCGTCACCAATGACTGGGCCGTCGGCTGGATACGGCCCGGTTTCGATGCGCTGGAATCCCTGGTCGAGCGCCACGGCGACGGATGGTCATACGGCGATGCGCCCACCCTGGTGGACTGCTACCTGATCCCACAGATCTATTCCGCGCGGCGTTTTGAGGTGGATATCTCAGCCTGGCCGCGGCTGGCCGACATCGAGGCGCGTGCAAGCCATCACCCGGCGTTTCAGGCCGCCCATCCCGACTCCCAGCCGCATGCAGACTAGCCGTGACTGGGTCCTAGAAGGACCCAGCGTTGCCGGCCACCAGGGCCCCGAAACCAACCACCCACAGAATGCAGATGACCAGGCCAATGCCCGAGGTGACGATCCCGGCAATGGCCAGACCCTGCCCACCCGGCTTCTTGCGAGCCAGGAACCCGAGGATCAGCCCGATCGGGGCCAGCACCCAGGCAACGATCCCGACGAACGGAATAATGGCGGTCACGATCGACAGGATGCCGAGAACAAGCGAGCCGATCGCCATGCCGTTCGACGGAGCCGGAGCGGCGGATTGAAACTGGGGGTCCTGATCGGTCATGCGTGATTCCTTTGATGATATGGCCAAGCTGCCGTGACAGACGGGCTCTGACAAGATGCCAGTGAGCCCAGATCGCCGAACGACGTGCATTAAGGGTCCATAAGGCTTCCGCTCAGCCGCCATTAAGGTTTCTCGGCCATCATCGTTACCAGGCATAAGGCCTGGAGGACGCGCCATGACGCGCTTCAGTTTGGTTTCGACGAAGACCGGGGGCGACGCGCTCGACTACGCCTCGGTCCTGCGGTCCGCGCGTTCGCGGGCCGGGTCCTGGTTGCAGGGGGCCGACGGTGTTCAGCGCCTGGACCTGGTCAATGCCGACGGTGCCATCCTGCTTGGCTGGAATGATGCCGAGGTTGAAGCCGCCGCAGCCGACCCCGCCGTTTGCGGACTACCGGCCCGGGTTGCGGCCCGACTGGCCGCCATGACCCCCAATGCTGAGGCTGTCGCCTTTGAAACGACGCTGGGCCACGCCGTCGCCGGTGCCCTGGTGGCCGCCCGGACCGTGACCGGACGGGACGGGGCCTACTTCTGTGACGAGGCCGTATCGGTGGCCGGCTCGCTGGATGACCTGATCCGACTGGTTGATGAGCGCGGCGGTGAGCTGGCCGCCATCGTCATTCGCCCCCTGGACGCAGCACCCTCCTTCCTGAAGGCCGTTCGCCGGCTGGCGGATCGTGCCGGGGCCATGCTGATCTTTGAAGAAGGTCGCTCGGCCCTGCGGGTGCATCGCGGAGGCGCCCAGGGTCTGTCGGGTGTTCGTGCCGACGCCGTCGTCTTTGGTCCGTCGCTGGCCAATGGGCGTGAGCTGTGTGCCGTCACCGGTTCGGTGGAGCTGCTTTCGGTGTTCGAACGCCAGGGCCCGCATCCGGATCTGGCGGCGTTTGCAGCGGCTGACGTGGTTCTGTCCCGGGTGGCCCGCGATGACGTCGCGCAAGGCCTACAGGTGAATGGCGCCGAGATCGTCGCAGAACTTCAGATGCGCCTGATCTCCACCGGTGCCAACCAGATGGTGGCCCTTCACGGTGATCCGTCCTGGAGCGTCGTGGCCGGTGATACGGCCTTTGAGGCCGCCCTGTGCCAGGCGCTCGCCGCCGAGGGGGTCATGTTCCAGGGTGCCCACATCCTGTCGTCGGCGGTCGGGTCACGTGAAGTCGGGGCCTTGCTGAAGGCGTATGACCGCGTCCTGTCGCCCCTGGTTGATCAGTTTCACTGGCCGCGTCGTCGCGTAGGATGAGTTTGCAAACCGTTCCGAACCGCGCCCGCCTGGGGCTGGGGACTGCCCAGTTCGCCGAGCCGCGTGGGCGGGGCGGAGAGGCCGAGATCCGCGCCATTCTAGATACAGCGGCTCCTGCGGGGGTGACGCTGGTGGATACGTCCGCCGCCTACGGTGATGCCGAGCGTGCGCTTGGTCGGTCATGGCCGTTCCCCAGTCCGTTTTCGGTGATTACGCGCACCGTGCGTTTGTCCGAGGGACTGGACCGGTTGGAGCATCGCGCCCGGCGTTCGCTTGAACGGCTGGGCATTGCACGCGCCGAAGGCTTGTTGGTCCAGTCGGCCGAGGATCTGCACGGTCCCGACGGCCCGGCCTTGTGGGCGCGACTGGAGCGTCTGAAGGGCGAGGGCCTCTTCCAGAAGATCGGCTTCTCGGCTCATGCCGAAGATGACCCCGCCACGCTGGCGCGGCGCTACAATCCCGATGTCGTCCAGGTTCCGGTGTCGATGCTGGATCAGCGGCTCGTCGCGGACGGCACGCTGGACAAGCTCGCCGGCCAGGGGGTCGAGGTTCACCTGCGGTCGGTCTTCCTCAAGGGCCTGCTGTTCATGGACCGTGAGGCCCTGCCGGCGTGTCTGACCCATGCGGGCCCGCGACTGTCGCGCATTCGCCGGATGCTGGCTGAAAGTGGGGCCGACCCGCTGCAGGCCGCCCTGAGCTTTGCCATGGACCGGCCCGAGGCAAGGGCCGTGATCGTGGGCGTGGCCTCGTCAGCGGAGTTGCGGGCTGTCATCGCAGCTTCACATCAGCCTGCACCCCGGTTGGATTGGGCAGCCCTGTCCCTGGACGACCGAACTGCCCTTGATCCCCGCCAGTGGGTCAGTACCGCAGCCTGACGCCGACGTAGGCCGTCCGGCCCGGCTCGCCGTAGCCCAGCAGTTCCTGATAGTGCGCATCGGCGAGGTTTTCGACGCGCAGGGTCAGTTCGACGTTCTCATTGATGGCATAGCCGCCCGAGAACCGACTGGTGACGAAGCCCTCGCGGGTTCCGCCGGCATCCAGCATGTCACTCTCGCCGCGGATGGTGAGGCCCCCACGCCATGCGCCGTCGGACCAGTCGAGCGTCACCGAGCCCGCGTGCTCGGGAACCCGTAGAAGACGTGCCCCCGTGGTCCCATCCTGGGCGTCGGTGTAGGTGTAGCCGCCGCTGAGGCCGAAGCCGTGGCCCAGATCGACATCGCCTTGCAGCTCCAGACCCGTCGATTCCGAGCGGGCGAGGTTGACGTAGTAGCTGTCGAAGGTCGTCGTATCGAAGAAGAAGATGATCTCGTCCTCGACTTCCAGACGGAAGGCGGTGGCGCGAAGGCCAAGGCGGCCATCGGCGGACCGCCAGGCCAGGCCCAGGTCGAAGCCTTCGGCGCGCTCGGGCCGCAGCTCCGGGAAGGGGATGAAGGCGAAACAGAAATCACAGAGCGTCTGGCTGATCGTCGGGGTCTTGAAGCCCTGGCCCCAGGAACCGGCGACGGTGAAGCCGCCGCCCAGGTCATAGGCCAGGCCGGCGCGGAAGGTGGTTTCGGCGTCATACTCATCCGGGTCGTCGATGCGGGCGCTGAGCGAGGCTGTCAGGCGCTCGGTGGCGTCGAAGCGAGCGGCCGCAAAGGCAGAGGTGGCTCCCAGCTCTTCGGCGACGCCGGTGGACAGATCGCCCGAGGTATCCTCACGCTCGAGGCCGACGACGAGGCCGAGGCGGTCGGTGACCCGGTCGTTGGTGGCCTGCCAGCGCCAGGTGGCCCGGTCAGCCGTATAGCGCGAAGGGAAGGCCCCGCCGGAAATCGAGCGGTCGAGCGTGGAGCCAGACCAGCTCAGGCTTTGCTCAAAGCCGAACAGCTCCGCCCGCGCACGCACGAAGCCGGAGATGCCTTCGCTGTCTGATACCTCGGGGGTGTCGGCCAGCATGTAGGCCGGGGCAGGAAAGCCGTCGATATCGGCCTCGGCGGTGTTGTAGCGGACGCGGCCGTCGAGGATGAGCGGGCCGATATTGAGGCGGCCGTTCGCCCCCTCAGAATAGCTCTCGAATCCATCGGCCTCGAGGTTGCCGTCGGCCTCGTCAGCCTTGGAAATTCCATCTGTGCGGATGGCCGACAGGAAGACGCCGAAGGCACCCCGCGCGTTGGCGGTGCCGACGGCTGCGGAGGTGTTGAGGGTGCTGAGCGAGCCGGCCTCCAGGTCCAGGCGCGCGCCGTTCAGTTCACGGCTGGTCAGCGAGATAACGCCGCCGATGGCGTCCGAACCCCAGAGCGAGCCCTGCGGTCCGTTCAGCACTTCGATACGCGCAATGTCAGCCAGCTCGAGCGCGGCGAAGTCGTAGCCGCCGGACGGCTGCGAGGGATCGTTGAGGGTAACCCCATCGAGCAGTACCAGGGTCTTGTCCTGACCGGCGCCGCGCATGCGGATGCCGGCCACACCACCGAAGGGGCCGCTACGGTAGACGCTGAGGCCGGGCACCTCACTGAGGATATCGACGGCGAGGACGTGGCCGCTCTGTTCGATCCGGGCCGCGTCAATGACATAGGCTCCGGGCGTGACATCGATCGGGGCCGGCAGGCGGGTTGCCGTGACAATGACCTCATCGACCTCGGCTGGATCGCCGGACTGGGCCAAGGCGGGGGTGGAGAGGGCCAGGCTGATCGCCGTGGCCAGAAGGAGGGTGCGTTTCATGACGCTCGGGTTCCATCGCAAGGTCCCGCGAGGCCGCGCGTGGGACCGGTTCAGCGACAGCGATCCTTCGAAGTGAAGGGCGGCCGATCGCGTCGCTGCGACGGATTTCCCGGCCTGGCGTCTGATCCCGGACGCAAGACGAGCGACGTAAACGGCCAGGTCTTCGGACTGACGGATGAAATCCGCATACCGTTGCGGGCACAGTGGCGGCCTCTCACCGCCTTCCCCCGAACCGTTCGTCCGGGCTTTAGCGGACCGGCGGCGACGGCTCAAGCAGTGGGTGCACCGCGCGAGTCTTGAATGAATCCGGATTTGCAGAACCTTCCTTCCGTAAGACCATTAAGGTTGACGGAGGGCCCCATGACAACCGAATCTGAAGACACCCAAGGCGCGGCTCAAAGCCTGACGGACCGGCTACGATCCCTGATCAGTCGCCTGTTCTCCTCAAGTCGACAGCCGGGCGATCCCCCCCCAGCATCTTCCTTCGCATTCTCGGCATTGTCGGAATCCTGTTTGGTCTGGCCTTCGGTCTTCCGGGCTTCGCCCTGATGTTTCATGGCGGAAGCTGGTTTTTCGCCATCGCCGGTGTGCTGACGGTCCTTTGTGGCTGGTGGATTTTCTGCGGCGAGGCGCGCGGCGTGCGCCTCTATGGCTTTGTGTTCCTGTTCGCCGTCCTGTGGTCGTTCTGGGATATTCGCCATCTGGACAGCTGGTTCTGGCCGCTGATCCCGCGCCTGTTCGCTTTTGCCGTGGCGCTGTGCGCGATCCTGCTGCTCGCGCCGCTGATCCCGGAATGGCGCGGAGATCGCCGGGTGCGGAACCTGTTTCTGGCCGGTGGCGGGGTGGTTGCTGTCGGGCTGATTGCGACCTTCGCCATGATGTTCCAGCCGCATGGGGTGGTTCAGAATGCCTTCTCGCCGACGCCCCATACGGCGGTCACCCAGGCCGCCCGGGACATGGGCGGCGAGTGGCGCAACTATGGTCGTACCGCCACCGGCACCCGCTACATGCCGTCCGATCAGATCAACCGGGACAATATCGACCGGCTGGAGGTCGCCTGGACCTACCAGACCGGCGTCTATGTTGGCGGGGCGAACGGCGATCAGAATACGCCGACCTATGCCAACGGCACCCTGTATTCCTGTACGCCGACCAATGAGATTCATGCGCTTGATCCGCTGACTGGCGAACGGAAGTGGGTGTTCCAGCCGAACGCCTATGTGCCGTTCGCGGGGCGTTGTCGCGGCGTGACCTATTACGAGATCGAGGGCGCGACCGGCGTTTGCGCCACGCGGCTGGCCATGACGACGATCGATGCGCGTCTCTTCTCAATCGATGCCGAAACCGGACGGGCCTGCGAAGACTTTGGCGACAATGGCGTCGTCGATATGCGCGAGGGCATGGAGTACTTCGCCCCCGCGGTCTACATGGCGAACTCCGCCCCGACCGTCAGTCATGGCGTGATCGTTTCGGGCGGGATGGCCGTGGACAACTACCGGGTGGGCGAGCCTTCGGGCGTCGTGCGCGCCTGGAATGCGCGGACCGGTGAGCTGTCCTGGGCCTGGGATGTGGGGGCGCCCGAGCGCGGCGGTGCGCCGCCGCCCGAGGGTGAAAACTATACGCCCTTCACACCGAATGTGTGGTCGCACATGTCGGTCGATGAGGAACGCGGGCTGATCTTCCTGCCGACCGGCAATGCCACGCCGGATGTGTGGCTCGGTCATCGCCGTGACTTCGACCATGAGTACACCGCTGCGGTCGTGGCCCTGGACATTACGACCGGGCAGGAGCGCTGGCACTTCCGCACCACCAATCGGGACGTGTGGGACTATGATTTGCCGGCCCAGCCGACGCTTTATGACATCCCCGACCCGCAAACCGGGGCGATGATCCCGGTCCTGATCCAGCTGACCAAGCGCGGTCAGATCTTCATGCTGAACCGGGAGACCGGCGAACCGGTAGCCGAGGTTGAAAATCGCCGGGTCGACATCACCGGCGGCGAGCCGACGCTGACCGGATTGTCGGACGTCCAACCCTATTCGGTGGGGATGCCCACCATCGGCGCGGGTCGGTTGACCGAGGCGGATATGTGGGGCGCGACCCCCATCGACCTGGTGTCCTGCCGCCTGAGGTTCCACACGAACCGCTACACCGGCAATGAGTTCGTTCCGCCGGGAACATCGCCCGGCATCGGCTACCCCAGTGCGCTGGGCGGCATGAATTGGGGGTCCGGGTCGATTGATGAGGGCCGGGGTCTGCTGTTCGTGAACGACATTCGGATTCCGATGCTGGTGAATCTGGTGCCACGTGAGGACGTTCCGCATGAGCAATGGCCCAAGGACGGGCATGAGCCGCTCTCGCCGCAACTGGGCACGCCGTTCGGGGTTGAGCGCAACGCATTCACTTCGGTGTTTGGCCTGCTGTGCCTGCGTCCGCCCTATGGCACGATGACGGCGATCGATCTGAACACTCGCCAGGTCGTCTGGCAGCGCCCCATCGGCACCATCGAAAATATCGATGCGGCAAGCCTGCACACCGGGCTGAGAATGCCCATCGGGATGCCGACCCTGGGGGGCAGTTTGTCGACGGGCGGCGGTCTGCTGTTCTTCGGCGGGGCTATGGACCACTACCTGCGGGTCATGGACAGCGAGACGGGCGAAATCCTGCGGGAGATCCCCATCCCGGTCGGCATGACGGCCACGCCGATGAGCTACATCGGTGCGGACGGCCACCAGTACATTGTCATCTCGGTCGGCGGCTCATCCGACGCCGCGACGGCCTATCGCGGCGACTACGTCATCGCCTATCGGCTGTCCGACGACGGCTAGAGGCGAACGTCGAGTTTGTTGAAGGCAGATTGCCTTCGACGCAGGCCGACATGGCATGACCCCCTCCCGCAATGCGGGAGGGGGCTTTCTTTTACACCGTCGCTGACCGTCGCATGATCCAGCTGTAGAGGCCGAAGGTCAGGGCCGCGAAGACGACGATACCGACGATCATGGCGGGCCAGCCTTCGCTGAGCGGCAGGACGGCGGCCCAGTCGGCGTTCTGGGTGGCGACGATGGTGGCGGCGTTGAAGACGCCGAACAGGCTCTCGCCGACGATCAGGCCGGACGCCAGCAACACGCCCATGCGCCGGGCGACCTCGCCATAGGAGCGGCCCGCAACGGTGCGGTTGTAGAGGAAGCCACAGACCGCGCCGATGACCAGCATGAAGGTCACCGCTGCCGGCAGGTAGAAGCCGATGCCGACAGCCAGCGGCGGCAGCTTGATCTTGTCGCCACTGGTGCGGCGCAGGATCTCATCGAGGATGATGACGGCGACGCCGATGGCCGCGCCGATGCCGATCAGGTCCCAGCGCAGGTCGCCGGAGATGACGCCACGGGCCAGGGCCGAGATCAGGGTGGCCTGGGGCGCCGCCAGCGGCTGGTCGGCGATGCCGGCGGGGCCGCCCTCGAAGCCGAAGGCGGCGTTCAGCTGGTTCAGCACGAAGGGGATGACCAGGGCGCCGGCGACGCAGCCGATGATCAGGGCCGTCTGCTGACGCCACGGGGTCGCGGCGACCAGCTGGCCGGTCTTGAGGTCCTGCAGGTTGTCGTTGGCGATCACCGCCACGGCGAAGACGATGGCCGTGACGATCAGGGCAAAGGCCACGACCGACGGATCGGCCGGCAGGCCGGTAATTCCCAGCACCACCAGCATCAGAAGAGAGGCAATGACGATGGCCAGAATGCCGACGCCTGACACCGGGCTGTTGGATGATCCGATCAGGCCGGCCATGTAGCCGCAGATGGCGGCCACGGCGAAACCGATGACGACGACATAGATCAGGCCACCGACGACCAGCAGCGGTCCGGCGGAGCCGAGACCCATGCCGTTGGCCACGACGGTCAAGAGCACGCCAATGCCGCCCAGCGACAGCAGGGACAGCATCGCCACCCAGGTAATCGGAATGTCCTGTTCGACAATGTCCAGCGCCTCGCCCGACTGGCGCGCCTTGTTGGCGGCCAGGGCTCCGATGACGCCGCCGACCAGTGGTCCGGCCAACTTGATCAGGGTCCAGATGGCGGCGACGCCGATGACCCCGGCCCCCATGAAGCGCACTTCACGGGCCCAGACCGTTCCGGCCAGTTCTTCCGCCGGAGCGCCGGCCAGGCCGGCGGCGATGGAATCGAGCCCCAGGCTCTGACACCAGGCGATGTACTCAGGCGATGTCATGATCGGCACGGCGATGGCCCAGGCCAGGAACAGACCGAACAGCTGGGCCAGGCCGACAGCCAGACCAATCAGGTGACCGGCGCCCAGCAAGGCGAACTGCATGCCCACGCCGATACCGGTGGCCCCGCCGCCAAGCGCCGCCGGCAGGCTGACGAAACGTGCGGCTTCACCCGCAAACGCACGGGCAGACACGCCGAGCGCATAGGCCGCTGAGACGATGGCCCCCCACACCACGACCCACAGACCGGCCTTGTTCTCGCGAACCGCTTCCTCGCTCTGGTCGTCGCCGGGCGATCCGACCTTCAGAACCTCGGCGGCGGCCACGCCCTCGGGATAGGGCAGGCCACCGTTGACGACGAGGGCACGGCGCAAGGGAATGGAGAAGGTCACCCCCAGGATACCGCCGAGCACGCAGATCAGCACCGATTCCCAGAAGGGGAACTCCAGCCACCAGCCGACCATGACCAGACCCGGCAAGACGAAGATGATCGCGCTCATGGCCCCACCGACCGAGGCCACGGTCTGGACCGTCATATTTTCCCAGATCGTCGAGTTCTTCAGGGCCCTGAGCAGGGTCATCGAGATAACCGCCGCCGGGATGGCGGAGGCAAAGGTCAGACCGACCTGAAGTCCCAGATAGGTGTTCGCAGCGGTGAAGATCACCGCCAGAAGGCAGCCCAGGACGACGGCCCGGATTGTCAGTTCAAGTCGGCGACCCGGCGCGGCGGCGGTTTGATCGGTCATGGAATCCCTCCCAAAGGATGGCTGACCTAACCGCAACCTCGTTGTTCACGCAACGGAAAGTCTGTGAATCAGTCCAGCGCAGCAATTCCGGGCAGGCCGCGCATCCTGCCAGCGGAATCCAGGCCGTAGCCGACAAGATAGCGAGCCGGGGCTTGCCAGCCGACGAAATCGGGTTCCAGGGCGCGGGGCTCGGGCCACGGCTTGGAGGCGAACACGCAGGTCAGGACCCGGGCGGCACCCTTGGCCTCAATGATATCGACGGCGCGCTTCAGCGACAGGCCGGTGTCAAACACATCATCCAGGATCAGCACCGTCTTGCCGACGACATCGCGTTGCAGGCCCGCACGCTCCTCGATTGTGCCGCGCGACGTCTTGCCGTCGCCATAGGAGGCCAGCCACAGGGCATCGAAGCCCACCATGCGTCCCTGCCGCGCGAGGGCCCGCGTCAGGTCTGCGGCAAACCAGATGCCGCCGGTCAGCAGGCAGACGGCAATCGTTTCGTCGTCGATCTCGGGTGCGATGCGTTGGGCCAGTGCCTCGACGGTGGCGCGAACGGCCTCTTCGTCGAGCAGGATTTCAGGAGCGTGAGGATCAGCCATGATCCCCGGCGGATACCGCCGGGCGTAGTCCGTTGTCGAGGGCTGCCGGATTATGGGTTTCGATCGGTGTGGCTTCCGGGGCCGCGTGAGCGGTCGCGTCCCTGTGCTCGGTGGGCCGAAGACCGGCTGACTCGCTGGTCTGTGCCGCTTGGGCAGGTGGATGTGCGGGGCCGGGGTGTTCGGCGGCCGGTGTTGCGGCGGCGTCCTGCCGGATCGGGCGTCGGGCTTCTGGCGCAAAGGCCAGGTCGACGTCGGTTCCATGTCCCTGCGGGTCGGGAACGACGGCGATCAGGTTGACCACATGGCCGGCGGGCACCGGCTCATGGGGCGGATAGACGATGCGGGTGTCGATGCGTTCGCCATGTTCGTCGACCAGGGCGACGCGGACCGGCAGGGCCTGTCGGGGCGCGCCGCGGACGTTGCGCAGGCGGAAGCTGACCTCGACGGCGGCCGAGCCGTCAGGCGCAGGGCGTGCCGCGATGTCCTCGAACTCCAGGCCGGTGGCGTTGACCGGCAAGCCAACCGCCGCATAGGCCGCCGCAGTGCGGGGGGCCGTTTCGACAATATCGACCCGGAAGAGATAGGCCGAAGCCATGATGCCCAGCCCGAATATGGCCAGGACAGACCAGACCGCGCCCTGGATGACGGCCTTGTGGATGCGGCGCTTCTCGACGACCTTGGCGCGGAACGCCTTGGGCAGCTCGGGAGCCGTCAGCGGTGGCCCGGCCTCGGACGCCGCGCTCGAGGAACCGGCCAGCGGGCCGGTGTCGGACGCGGAATCCGACACCAGATCAAGGGTCACTTCCCCCTCGGCACGCCAGGCGAATCCGCATGAGGTACAGCGAACCGTGCGACCATTTGGGCCGACCGCTTCATCGGGAACAAAATAGCGAGTGGAACAGTCGGGACAGGACAGTATCATGGCGTCGCGGGCGTCGCGCCCCATCTCCCCGAGTTCGCCCGTCCCATCATGCCTTCACCTGCCTCCGCGCCCATGAGTTCCGCCGTCCGGTTTGAAGCCGTCGGGCTGCGCTATGACGCTTATGGCCCCGAAGTCTTGCGGGACGTCGATTTCACCTTGCCTGCCGGCTCTTTCCACTTCCTTACCGGGGCGTCCGGAGCGGGAAAATCGAGCCTTTTGAAGCTGATTTATCTCGGTGCGGCCCCCAGCCGGGGGCAGGTGACGGTGTTCGGTCAGGAAACGACCCGAATCAGTCCGGCAGATCGCACGTCCCTGCGCCGGCGCATGGGGGTCGTTTTCCACGACTTCCAGCTGATCGATCATCTGACCGCCTTCGACAATGCGGCCCTGCCGCTGCGCGTGGCGGGCCAGAAGCCCAAGGCCTATTCCGAAGACGTGCAGGAGTTGCTGAACTGGGTGGGTCTGGGAGCCCGCATCGAAAGCTATCCGCCGGCGCTGTCGGCGGGCGAGAAGCAACGGCTGGCGATTGCGCGCGCCGTGGTCGGCCGTCCGTGGCTGATCCTGGCGGACGAACCGACCGGCGCCGTAGACGACGAGATGGCGGTCCGGATTCTCCGACTGTTCGTTGAGCTGAATCGATTGGGCGCGACGGTGCTGATTGCGACCCATGACCATGAGCTGGTGGGTCGCTCGGGCATGCCGTCCCTGCATCTGGATCGGGGTCGGCTGACGCAGGTGCCGGCATGAGGTCGTATCGCCCCGGTCCATTGCTGCCGACGCGTGAGGGGCGCGATATCGCCCTGTTCACCGTGGTCGCCATCCTGTGTTTCCTGGCGACCTTTGGCGCGATGGCGGCGGCGGCGGCCCAGCGGGCGGCTGATGGCTGGTCGAGGGCCATGGCGGCGGAGGCCACGGTTCAGGTCAATCCGCGCCCGGACGAGAGCGGAGATCAGGCAGCGGCCCGCGCGGCGGAAACCCTGGCGACGGTCCCGGGTGTGATCGAAGCCGAGGCCCTGGAGAGGGCGCAGGCCGAGCGTCTGTTGCGTCCCTGGTTGGGTGAGGCGATCCTGCCGGACCTGCCGTTGCCGCATCTGGTTGTCGTGCGCCTGGATCCGGATCAGCCGGCCCCGGCCGCCGCCCTGAGCCGGGCCCTGGCCGAGGCGGGGCTGGATGCCCGCGTTGACGACCATTCCGTCTGGCGATCAGATGTCGGGCACGCGGCCCAGACCGCCACGCTCGCGGCCATCGGGCTGGCTGGGCTGGCGGCGCTGGCGGCGGGTTGCGCGGTGATCTTTGCCTGTGGAGCCGCCCTTCAGGCCCGTCACGAGATGGTCCAGGTGCTCAGTCTGACCGGGGCGACCCATGCCTATATCGCCAATCTGTTTCAGGCACGCTTCGCCTGGCTGGCGGCGGTGGCCGGTGCGGCCGGTGCGCTGGGCGCGATCGGCCTGTTGGCGGCGCTGATTCTTGGCGGCGGCGATCAGGGGCTGACGCCCGCGCTGCCGTTTGACTGGTCGGACATTGTCATGGCCGCTCCGACGCCGGTGCTGGCGGCCGGCTTGGCGGCCCTGGCGGCACGCCTTACGGTCCGACGCCTGTTGCACGTCGCATATCGGACGGAGACGAGAGGATGAGGTATCTCGCAGCCCTTGGCGTGATCCTGATCATCTGGCTGGCGGGTCTGTTGGCCTTTGCCGACCGGATTGAGCGCATGACACCGGCCACGGACCCGGGCCGGGCCGACGGCATTGTCGTGCTGACGGGCGCTTCGGATGCGCGCATCAATGAGGCCTTGCGTCTTCTCGCCGGTGGCCGGGGAGAGCGCCTGCTTGTCTCGGGCGTCAATCGCCAGGTTCAGCGCGGCGAACTTCGCGAGGTCACGGCGGGTTCGAACCGACTGTTCGATTGCTGTGTCGATTTGGGGTTCGAGGCCGAAGACACGGTCGGCAATGCACAGGAAATCGCAGCCTGGTCAGAGGCCAAACGCTATGACAGCCTGATCGTGGTCACCAGCGACTACCATATGCCGCGTGCCATGCTCGAAATCCGCGGACAGATGCGAAACGCCGAGCTCTTGCCCTATCCCGTGGCGACGCCCTCATTGAATGCCGACAGTTGGTGGCGCACGGGATCCGGGCAACGCCGGATGGTCGTCGAATACAGCAAATATCTTGCGGTCCTCGTGCGCGAGGCCGTCGCCCGCCTGTTCCATCCCAGCGATCCGGTCGAACCGGCCGAGCCGGAGCCATCCCCTGATGCTTAGCCTTCGTCGGCTCCTGTTTGCAGCCTGGCTTTACCTGTCCATGCCGATCTGTGCGATCGGCCTGTCGCCGGCCCTGTTGATGCCCCATCGCCCGGCGATGGGCGTGATCAAGATCTGGGCTCATGTGGTGCTGTTTGGGCTGCGCTGGATCATGGGCGTGACCGTCGAGGTCAGGGGCCTGGAAAATCGTCCGACCGGTGCCGCTCTCATCGCGCCCAAACACCAGTCGATGCTCGACATCATCGTGCCGTTCACGGTGCTGAAGGATCCGTGCTTCGTCCTCAAGAAGGAGCTGATGATCGTGCCGTTCATCGGCTGGTTCGCCTGGAAGACGAAGATGATTTCGGTTGATCGGGGCGCTCATGCCAAGGCTTTGAAAGACATGGTGCGCAAGGCCCGCGACCGCCTGGCCGAAGCCCGCCAGATCATCATCTTTCCCGAAGGCACCCGTCAGCTTCCGGGGGCCGAGCCGGACTACAAGCCGGGCGTTGCGGCCATCTACCGCGATCTGGACGGGCCCTGCTGGCCGGTGGCGACCAACGCCGGTGAGCACTGGCCGGCCAAGGGCATAGGCTTCATACCGGGGCTCGTGGTGGTGGAATATCTGCCGCCGCTCCCCGCCGGTCTGAAACGCGCGGAATTCATGGCGCGGCTGCAAGAGGCGGTGGAGACGGCGTCGGACCGGCTGAGCGGGCGAGCCGGGACCTAGTCCAGTCCCAAATCCCGGCGCGCCTTCTTCGTCAGCTTGGCGGCAATCAGGCCGTGGGCAATCCGCAGATGCTCGGCCAGCTCGTCGTCGGGCCAGTCAGACGGGTCGTCCAGATTCACCCACTTGGCTCGCGCCATATAGGGGGCCGGCCTGGCCCGTCCGCTCTCGGTCAGAACCTCATAGGCGATGTCCGACACCTTGAAGCTGATGCCGCCCATACCCCCGATCACGGCGAACATCTTGCCGCCGACCTTGTAGGCGTCGTGGTCGGGATCCCACGGATGGTCGAGAGTTGCCGCCGGCAATGCCAGGCAGACCTGTTTGACGCCCTGACGGTCCATCAGGCCTGAACCCCGAGGCCGGCGGGACACTGGATGCCGGTTCCGCCGATGCCGCAGTAGCCGTCCGGGTTCTTGGCCAGATAGCCCTGATGGTAGCCCTCGGCGAAATAATAGGGTGGGCGCGCCGCGATTTCGGTGGTGATCGGTCCCCGTCCGGCGGCGGTCAACGCCGCCTGATAGGCAGCTCGGCTGGCCTCGGCGGCGGCCCGTTGGGCGTCGTCGGCATAGTAGATGGCCGAGCGGTATTGGGTGCCGATGTCATTGCCCTGACGGTTGCCTTGCGTCGGGTCGTGGTTTTCCCAGAAGGCCTTGAGCAGGTCGCCATACGAAATCACCGCCGGATCATAGATGACCTCAACCACCTCCGCGTGGCCGGTTTCGCCGGAACAGACCTCACGATAGGTCGGATTGGGCGTCTCACCACCCGCATAGCCTACCGAGGTTACCCAGACGCCCGGCAGCTTCCAAAAGATCCGCTCCACGCCCCAGAAACAGCCCATGCCGAAGACGGCGGACTCCAGACCGGCGGGGTAGGGCCCCTTCAGCGGGTGCCCCAGGACGAAATGGGTTTCATCGGTGGCGATCGGATCGGGACGGCCGGCGGGTGCAGTCATGGCAGTTACTCCTTGTCGCCACCCATATGGGCGTTCCGCCGTCGGTCTGCACGACCAAAGTGAGGGGCACCCCGTGGCTGCATTTTCGCGCGTGAAGCCGCCCGGACCACCTTGCCCCGCGAGGCCGGCTGGGCTAGACGCCCCGTTCGCTCCCGGTGCCGGTCTCCCGGCACCCACAGGCAAGCCGGACAGGTGGCGGAGTGGTCGATCGCGCACGCTTGGAAAGCGTGTGTACGTGAAAGCGTACCGAGGGTTCGAATCCCTCTCTGTCCGCCAGCCAGTCCTGTCAGGTTAACCGCCTTGGGGCGAGACTCATCCAACCTCGCCCATTCTAGGCGGTCGCCGCCGCCCATGCCGCATCGGCTTCGGCGCGGAACCGGCGAAGGGTTGGTCGGCTGATGAGATGTCGCTGGACGTTGAAGGTGTTGTAGACGGCGGCGTGTGTGGTGAGGAAGCGTTGGGCCGATGGCTGGCTCTTGAAGCGCTGCTGCTGTCGCTCTCGTCGCCGGATCGGCAGGTGGGAGTTTTCGACCCGATTGTTTTCCCGAAGCCGTCGTGGTCGGTGGATAGGGGCCCGGCCCAACTCCCGCAGAGCTGATCGATACGAGGTCAAGCCATCAGTGGTGATCGTCTCGGGCTCGACGGGCTGGTTTCGCAGTAGACGGTTCAGAAGCTTCAGCGCCGCCTCGTTGTCGCGCCGGCGCTGAACGACCAGGTCGAGCACGTCACCTTCATCATCGACAGCGCGCCCGAGATACATCCGCCGGCCGCCAATCCAGGAGACCATCTCATCCAGATGCCAGCGAGGGGAGGGCGCCGGTCGCCTCTTCCGTAGGCACCGGGCGATCAGCGGTCCGAACTTGATCGTCCAGCCGCGGATCGTCTCGTAGCTCACCTCAAGTCCGCGTTGAGCCAGCATCTCCTCGACGTCGCGAAGGCTCAAACTGAACCGGAAATACAGCCGGACGGCATGGCGGATCACATCCGGTGGGAAGCGATGGCGTTTGAAGGAAAGCGGCTTCATCAAACCCAGCTCCAAAAGTCTCTTGCCGAGCTTCTCACCGGAGACTTGTTAGAGTTAGCCTGACAGCACCGCCCGCCTCCCCCATGATCCAGATCCGCATGAAGCCGGCGAGGCCAGGTGTTGGGGTGGGGCTCGGCGAACTATTGCGTCATCGATGTACAGAGCGCAGTGTTCGGTCAGAATTCGGCAGGCGAGGTGGGCTGATCCGATGGAACTTGATGCACTGATGCTGGCTCGGGTGCAGTTTGCCTTCACCATAGGGTTTCACATCATCTTTCCAGCCTTTTCGATCGGGCTGGCCAGCTATCTCGCGGTTCTGGAAGGTCTGTGGCTGAAGACCGGGCGGGATCTCTATCTCAACCTGTACAAATACTGGCTCAAGATCTTTGCCGTTGGCTTCGGCATGGGGGTCGTGTCCGGCATCGTCATGTCCTACCAGTTCGGCACCAACTGGTCGGTCTTTGCGGATCGCGCAGGGCCGGTGATCGGTCCTCTGATGGCCTATGAAGTGATGAGCGCCTTCTTCCTGGAGGCGGGCTTCCTGGGCGTCATGCTGTTTGGACTGAACCGGGTTGGCAAGAAGCTGCACTTCGCCGCAACGCTGATGGTCGCGATCGGGACCTTCGCCTCAGCATTCTGGATTCTGTCGGTCAACAGCTGGATGCAGACGCCGCAGGGGCACGCCATCAATGAGGTGGGTCAGTTTGTTCCTGTCGACTGGTTTCAGATCGTCTTCAACCCGTCGTTCCCGTTCCGCCTGGCTCATATGCTGCTGGCCACCTACCTGTCGACGGCGCTGGTCGTCGGGGCAGTCGGGGCCTGGCACCTGATGAAGGACAGCACCAACGCGGGCGCGCGCACGATGTTCGCCATGGCGATGGGTTTGATCCTTGTCGCCACCCCGGTCCAGATGTTCGTCGGGGATGCCCACGGGCTGAACACCCTGGAACATCAGCCGGTCAAGGTCATGGCCATGGAAGGCCATTTCGAGAGCTATCCGGACGGCGCGCCGTTGATCCTGTTTGGCCTGCCGGATCGTGACGCGGCGACGGTCCACTACGCCGTCGAGGTTCCGTATCTGTCTTCGCTCATTCTCAAGCATGACCCGACAGCCCCCCTGGCGGGGCTCGACACGGTTGATCGGGCAGACTGGCCACCGGTGGCGATCGTTTTCTGGTCATTCCGCATCATGGTCGGCCTGGGCCTGTGCATGCTGCTGCTGGGGTTCTGGGGTCTTTATGCCCGACTGAAGGGACGCCTCTACACCGCCCCCTGGCTACACCGCCTGGCTCTGGTCATGGGGCCGATGGGATTTGTGGCCCTGCTGGCGGGCTGGATCACCACCGAGGTCGGCCGCCAGCCCTGGACGGTCTATGGCCTCCTGCGCACCGCCGACAGCGTGTCGCCGCTTGAGGCACCGGCGGTCGGTGCCTCGCTGGTCGCCTTTGTGGTGGTCTATTTCGCCGTCTTTGGTGCGGGGATTTTCTATATCCTTCGATTGATGCGCCAACCGCCTCGATCGGATGAATCGGGCGTCAGCTATGGACCGGTCCGCGCGGCCGGGATCACGCCGGCGGCGGCGATCGACCCGGAGCGGACACTGTCTGTCATGGAGGGCCCCGACGATGGCGATTGATCTCCCCCTCATCTGGGCCGGGCTGCTCGCCTTTGTCATCTTTGCCTACATCGTCATGGACGGTTTCGATCTGGGCGTCGGCATCCTGTTTCTGTCCCTCAAGACGGACGACGAACGAAACAAGGCGATGGATTCCATCGCCCCGGTCTGGGATGGGAATGAAACCTGGCTGGTGCTGGGCGGGGGCGGCTTGTTTGCAGCCTTTCCGTTGGCCTACGCCGTGATCATGCCGGCGGTCTATGCGCCAATCATGGCCATGCTTCTGGGCCTTGTCTTCCGGGGCGTTGCCTTCGAATTTCGCGGGCGAACCGAACGGGCCCGACCGATCTGGGATATCGGCTTCTCGGTCGGCTCGATGGTCGCTGCCTTTTCGCAAGGGCTGATCCTCGGAACCGTGCTGCAGGGCGTGACGGTGGTGGATCGGGCCTATGCCGGCGGATGGTGGGACTGGCTGACGCCCTTCAGCCTGCTGACGGGGATGTCGGTCGTCATCGGCTATGCCCTGCTGGGATCGACGTGGCTGAACATGAAGGCCAAGGGCGAGCTTCAGGCCCATGCGCATCGGCTGGCCGGCTGGCTTGGCCCCGCCACCCTGTTGATGATTGTCCTGGTGAGTGTGGCGACGCCTCTGCTGGATGAAGGCTATGCGCGGCGGTGGTTTGAATGGCCGGGTGTGCTGCTGACCGCCCAGGTGCCCTTGCTGTTGCTGATCCTGAGCGGGGCGTTTTTCTGGGCCATGCGGCGTGGCAAGGAGGTCGCACCCTTTGTCATTTCGCTGGGCCTGTTTGCCGTCACCTTCGCGGGCTTGGGCATCAGCGTCTTTCCCTATGTCGTGCCAGAAACCATCACCCTGTGGCAGGCTGCGGCTCCGCCCTCGAGCCAGCTGTTCATGCTGGTTGGGGCCGTGATCCTGATCCCGATCATCCTTGCCTACACCGGCTATGCCTACTGGACCTTCCGCGGCAAGGTGCCCGACGAGGGGTTCCACTGATGCGGCGTTGCGTCCGACAGGGCTTGTGGTTTGTGGGGCTGTGGCTGGCGGGGGTCGGCGTCCTGGCCATCGCCGCGATCCTGCTACGTGCGATCATGCGGGCCGTCGGGGCCTGATCTCGCTGACCGCAAGCGACGGTGGCTCACATTTGTCCGGCCAACCTCTGTTCAAGCGCCCGACGCAGATCGTCGGGCCATGGCACGGGGCGGGTGGCATGCGGTTTGGGCTAGCCATGGCGGGACGCCTGGTTGCGTTTGCCTGAAGGTGCCTTCGCCGCAACTCTTCCGTGGGTTGTCAATTGCGCGCTGCTCTGGGAATGCTAGGCGCGGACCGGGGGGGAGCGCTACGTGGCAGGCGTTGTTTTTGGGATCATCCTGATCGTAGTGCTGTGGCGGATGCTCGCTGATGCGTTGGCGGGCCCCAAAAAGACGGGGATGCGTCATCAGCATTTGGGGCTCGCGGACAGCCGGGCGGCGTCGGGGGATGATCGCACCCTTGTTCGACATGATCTTGAGCCGCTCAACACGGTTCAGAGCAACCTGGCGGATGACACGCTTCGATATGTGTTCGAGGGCGACCGCGACAGCGTCTTGCTCAAACTCCGGCAGAACGCTGACAAGGCGGCCAAGGCGATGGACAGCAGACCATACGCGATCTGGCGCTCGGGACGACACGACTTTCTTCTGGGCGCAGCGACCTGGCGACCGCAGGCCGTGCGTCGATACGCCGAGGTTCTGGCCATAATCTATCCGGCAAGATCCTGGGATCGCCTTCCAGGCAGCGATCAGGCTCCGCTATGGCTGCGGAACTTGATTCAGACCTACAACACCGGTCGGTCCGCCCTGGCCAACAAGCATTTCCGCTGGAGCGTCAGGCCGAACCCCCGGGCCTCGACTGCCTGGACAATTGAACAGCTGAAATCCCTGGTGCCAGACGACCTGGGCTCCATCGTCGACGTCGCCTTTGTGAATGACCAAAGCCCATCAGTCTACTACGGCTACGGTGCGGCTGTCGGCAGGCTGACAGAAGCAATGACGGGCTTTCGGGCGTTCATGGATGAGGACCCGACGGCTCGCGCCGATGAAATCCGTCGACTACCGGCCAAGGGCCGCGCCCACGCTTTGCAGTATCTGGCCAAGTCAGGCCTGACGTCGGGTGCCTGGTTCGATCTGGCGTTCGGCCAGATCGGCGACACGGCCAAGACTGTTCGCGAGGCGGCTGCCGTTCTGTTGCGAGAGTCACCGCCCGAGTTGCTGACGTCGCGGGTCCGTGAAACCTGGTCAGGGCTCAAGAGCGGCCAAAAAACAGCCTTGGCAGCCTTGTTGGCGGCCTCACCGCTGGGACGAGACGTCCTCCGAGAGCTCGCGGAAAAAGAGACCAACGCCACCGTTCTGGCCGACCTTACCCGGCGGTTGGACGAGGGCGGCCTGGTGGTTTCAGGGGTGGCGGGGAGCGCGAGCGCGGATGGACCGGACGGGTTCACGGATCTGACAGGCACCTGGATTGAGACCCCGCCTGCGCCGGAGGTTCCGCTCGACACGCCCGTCAGCCAGGAAGCGGCCGACCTGATCCGCCAGGCCATTGACGCCTGGCGCTCGGAAGCCGAGGCCCACAATCGCGACAAGGCGGGGCAACGACATCACTACCGCAGGCAGGTTCCCCCTGGTGGGGCTGCTCAGGATCTCATCGAGACGATGAACGGGACGCGGCGCGTAACCCAATTCCCGAATGTCTGGCAGACGCTGATGAATGACTGGCAGATGTCGCCTGAACGTCAAGCACTGCGGGATCAGATCCTTCGTCGCCCTGATGTCACGATCTGGCATCTCGTCCGCCCGATGAACTGGGGCGAGCGGGGCTGGAACCGGATGGTCGATTCCGTCTTCTTTTTCGACGCCCTCGGTGAGGCAGTGCGAACACGGCTTGGGCCGACACGCGACTTGCGGGTCTTTTCCCTGGTGATCGAGGCGCTTGGGCAGCCCCGGAACGCCCTGGCCACAAAGATGCTTGGAAACCGTTATCATCGACCCAGTCTGGACGACTGGGCTGATGATCAGATTTGGCCCTATCTGCTCGGGAACCTGGACCTCTTGGATACAGCCTTGGGGTTGCGTCCGCGTGGCGACACCGAGCGTGGTGAAATCGCGGCCATGATGTTGCTCGAGCGGTTTCCGGGGACGCCGGGCCGCTACATGCAGGTTCTGCTGGACTTGGCGCTGGGAGAGACCAAATCCCTGCGAGTCCCGGCGCGTAATCTACTTGCGCGGACGCCCGGACTGACGGGCCTGCTTCACCCGCTGCTACGCCATCCTCGCGGCGAGGTGCGCGCCACGACTGCGCGTTGGCTCGGCGACATCGGCGATGCCTCAACCCAGGCCGTTGCCCTGGACGCGGCGCGCAAGGAATCCCTACCGGCCGTCAAGGCGGCGATCCTGGCGACGCTGGCTCGACTGGGTGGAGACATTTCGGAATTTCTGTCTCCCGATGCACTGGCGGTGGAGGCCAGGGCGGGGCTGAAGAAAGCCAGTCTCAAGGGACTGGATTGGATTCCGTTCGACGGCCTTCCGTCTGTGCGCCTTCGCGGAGGGCGGGCCGTCGGCCCGGATGTCGTCAAATGGTGGGTCGTCTTGGCCATCAAGCTCAAACAGCCCGGAGGCAATCCGTGGTCCGAGTTGCTGCTCGATGAGCTGGAGCCGACCGACGCCGAGAAGCTTGGTCTGGCGTTGCTGCAGGCCTTTATCGTCCAGGACACACTGGCACCCGGCGACGACGATGCAAACGCCTATGCCAATGCACATGTCGATGCCCGCCTTGCGCAGTATCAGACGTGGAACATCAACTATTCGCGCGACCAGATATTCGCCCAGCTCCGACGCGAAAAGCTGACCTCATACTACGGCAGCGCCAATGATCAGAAAGGAATGCTGGCATTGGCAACGCGGGCACCCGGTGCCGATGCAGCGGCGGCGGTCCGTTCCTATCTGCGCGACCACTATGTACGCACGGCCCAGTGCAAGGCCTTGATCGAATGCCTGGCTTCCAATCCCTCGCCGCTCGCCACTCAATATGTGCTGGCCGTGTCCAAGCGTTGGCGGACGCGGGGGGTCAAGGACCTGGCGGCGCAACTGGTGGAAGCGATCGCAGAGCGCAACGGCTGGACGCCGGACCAGCTGGCCGACCGGACTGCGCCCACCGGCGGCTTCGACGAGCGGGGCCTGCTGGACCTGCCGGTTGGCGAAAAATCCTACCAGGCCAGGCTCGATTTCGATGGCCGGATCGGCCTGTACAACCCTGACGGCAAGCCTGTTAAATCGCTTCCAGCGTCGGCATCAGGGCCGGCTGCCGAGGACCTGACCGAAGCCAAGCAAGCCCTGTCGACCGCCCGAAAGGAGACGAAGCAGGTCTGGGATGCGCAGTCCCGGCGCCTTCAGGAAGCCTTGAGTACACAGCGCGAATGGGCGAGCGAGGACTGGATCGACCATATCCTCAATCACCCTGTGATGACCCGCATGGCCCAACGGCTCATCTGGCAGGGCCGTCGCAGTGATGACACGTGGATTGCGTTCCGTCCCATGGATGACTTGTCACTGACCGATGCCGCCGATGCCGAAGTGGCGCCTGACGCCTTCTCAGTGGTTCGGCTTGCGCATTCCAGCCAGATGGACCCCGGCCAGATTGGCGCCTGGAAAACTCACCTGGCGGACTATGAGGTCGTTCCCCTGTTCGTCCAGATCGATCGCCCCCTGCGCCATGGCGATCCGAAGCAGACCGAGGTGACGGACCGTGAAGGGTGGGGAATTGAATCGTTCAAGCTCCGAAGTGCGGCGACCAAGCTCGGCTACAACCGCGGTGCCGCTGAGGACGGCGGCTGGTTCATGACCTACGAAAAGCCGTTCGACAGTCTGAAACTGACCGTTGTTATCGAATTCACCGGCGCACCCCTCCCGGAAGAAAACGAGCCGACGGCCCTGATCGCCATGCGGATTGTCCGGCAGCGTCCCGGCCGCTACCTCGACTGGAGCAAGGGCGTGCCCTTCGGCGAGGTTCCGCCCGTGCTGGTCAGTGAAGCCTGGAGCGATCTGCACACAATCGCCGCCGCCGGAACCGGCGCAAATGAAGACTGGAAAAAGCGGTTTCACCGATGAGCAAGACCGATCAGACCGTCGTCCGCCCCCCGGTTGAGACGACTTATGCCGACGAATTGGCCCGGCTGGAGGCGACCGATGCCGGGCCCCGACCGCCCGGCTGGCGACTGTCGCCGCGATCAGTGCGCAAGTTTCTGACGGGGGACGCGAAGCTGGGCATCAGTCGGAAATTCTATGGCGACGACGTGCTCGTCGAGCGCGCCATCGTCGACCTGATGGGCGAGCAGGGCTTGATGCTGGTTGGTGAGCCCGGAGCCGCGAAGTCCATGTTGTCGGAGTTGCTGACCGCAGCGATCTCGGGGCGATCCAACCTGGTGGTCCAGGGTTCCGCCGGGACGACAGAAGACCATATTCGGTATGGCTGGAACTATGCATTGCTCCTCGCCGAAGGCCCGACGGAGCGGGCATTGGTCGCCTCGCCGGTGCTCGAGGCCATGCGCACGGGCCGGATTGTCCGGATCGAGGAAATCACGAGATGCCCTCCGGAAATTCAGGACACGCTGATTTCCATCCTGTCCGAAAAGGTCATTGCCGTTCCCGAACTTGGCGAGGAGCGCGCCGTCTTCGCCCAGCCGGGCTTCAACGTCATTGCGACGGCGAACCTTAAGGACCGGGGTGTGCACGAAATGTCGAGCGCGCTGAAGCGCCGCTTCAATTTTGAAACCGTCATGCCGATCAGCGATCCGGCGATGGAGCGCACCCTGATCAGCGAACAATTGGACCGGCGCCTGTCGCGCTCCGAGCTCAAGGCTGTGTTGCCGGACGATGTGCTGGACCTCCTGGTTTCGACCTTCCAGGACTTGCGCAACGGCCGCACGCGAGACGGTGCCCCGGTCCCGCGACCCGACGCTGTGATGTCCACCGCCGAGGCGGTGAACGTCGCTCATGCAGCTGCGCTGGACGCCATCTACTTCGGGGACGGCAAGGTAAGCGGGGCTCATGTCGGACGACAATTGAACGGTGTCGTGCTCAAGGACAGCGCCGACGACGCAGTCAAGTTCAAGGCCTACGTCGACCATGTCGTCAAGGAGCGTGCTCGTCGAAGCAAGGCCTGGGCCGACCTGCACAGTGTCTTCAAGTCGTCACGGTCGGGATCGTAAATCCAATTCCGGCACCTGCGGATCAGAACCAAGTCTACCTGTTGCCGGTCCGGCATCACAGCCCGACGTGCGCTCTGGCGGTGCGACGGTGCCTTGAAATTGTGCGCCCGTCCCAGGTCCTGATTGAAGGCCCAATAGATTTCGAGCCGCTGATTCCGCTGCTGGCAGACCCGCAGACCGTACCGCCGGTGGCCGTCGTGATGATGGACAGCGCCGCCGCAGACAGCGCCATCGCCGTCTATCCCTTCTGTCGTCATTCGCCGGAGTTTGTTGCCCTCGTTTGGGCCGCCCACAACGGCGCTCAGGCCAGGTTCATTGATCTGCCGTCCCGCGACAAGGCGATGCGGAAGCGTGCCGATAACGAGGGGCGCTTACCGCTGATCGCCAATGACCGCCTGGACTACAACGGCTACGTCGCCGAACTTTGCCGCCGACGCGGCGTGGCGGACGGCTCCGCCCTTTGGGACGCCCTGTTCGAGAGCCAGGGCCCGGGCGTCGACTGGGTGAGCTATTTCGAAGCCGTCGCCCTCTATTGTGAACATATCCGCCAAATCGCGGCTCCTGCCGACATCGAAGCGGATGGAACCCTGGCTCGCGAAGCGCATATGCGTCGGTGCCTCAGCGAGGCGAGATCGCGCCCCGGCCCGATTGTTGTCGTGACCGGTGGCTTTCACACGCCGGCGCTGAGGGATGTCGCCCCAAATGGTTCAGGCTCCCCGGCAACGGCGCAAATGAGCGCCGCCGGCGGCTATCTCGTGAGATACGGTTTCCAGCAGCTCGACCAGCAGGACGGGTATGGTGCCGGCCTGCCCCATCCGGCCTGGTATGACCGCCTGTGGGGAGTTCTCGACGGCGGGAGCGACCCACAGGCCCTGGCGTTGGAAATGGTGACGGCGTTCGCGGACCGGCTTCGCCGCACCGCCCCTGGCCTGGCATTGCCATCCCCCGTATCAATGCAGGCCGTCGCGGCAGCCCATCGGCTGGCTGTGTTGCGCGGTCTGCCCTTTCCCGGTCGAAACGAAGTGCTGGACGGGGTCAGATCTGCCGGCGTGAAGGAGGCGGTGGTCGGCGGTCGCTCGCCGCTGTTGGACGCATTGTCCGTCTTTCTGACAGGCACGGAGGTCGGTGACCTTCCCGCAACGGCCGGCCAGCCACCGATCATAGGTGCACTGCGCGAGCGCGCCCGCGAGCTGAAGTTCATTCTGCAAGGCGGCGAACGACGTACGCGCGACCTGGACGTGCTCCGCAAGCCGAGCCACGCCGAGGCCAGTCGGTTCCTCTATGCCATGCACCTCATCGGGTCGCCCTTCGCCCGCAAACTGTCCGGGCCTGATCCGCTGTCAGGTTGGCGGCAGTCGCTGCTGATTGAAACCTGGTCCTATGTCTGGTCCCCCATGGTCGAGCAGCATCTTCTCGGGCTGGCCCTGAAGGGATCGAATCTCGAACAGCTCTGCCACAGCGTCCTGCGAGAGCGCTTATCCGACTTGTCACAACAGGGTTTGTCCCGAAACACCGGGGCCGTCACGGGGCTGCTGATTGACGCCGCCCGCACCGGCCTGAACGGCCTGGTCCTTGAGATGCTGAGCGAATGTCGAACGGTCCTTGGCGAAGATCCAGACCCCGGCTCCGTGATCAAGACCTTGGCCTTGACCCAGGGCCTCAGCTTCAACCTCGGGGGGGATCTTGCCGACGCGTTCGCGGATTTCCGTCGAGATGCTTTTGCCCGGCTGATCCAGCTGTTCCCCGATCTGCAGCGCGTTCCAGCTGATCGCATGGGTGAGCTCACGCTCGGGCTGAGCGAGATTGCAGCCATGGCGCTTGAACAGGATGAGGCGATCGATCTTGAGCTCCTGGCGGAGGCGGCCGTCAATCAGCCGCCGGATATTCCGCCGATGCTGGAAGGTGCGATGGCCGCTTTTTGTGGCTTGATCGGCATTTCGGACGAGGCCGAGGTCGCGCGCCGTCTGGCGGCCGCCCTGGCCGGAGTCTATGTCGAAACTGGCGCGCGGGCGCAGGCGTTGACGGGCTGCATCACCGTCAATCCGCGACTGTTGATCAACAGCGATGCCGTGCGGACAGCGACCGACGAGTTCCTGGGTGGGCTGGATACCGAGGAATTTCTGTCGGTTCTGCCGGAGCTAAGGTTGGCCCTTTCGCAACTCAGTCCGTCGGAAATTGATCAGGTTGCTGCGTGGGTGGCGGCCCAACATGGATCCAGCTCAACGTCTTCGCGCGACCTGGCCGCCTCGTCGGAAGAGGTCGCTGACAACTTGCGGCTGTCGGACCGGCTCGTGGCGCTGTGGGCCGACGATGGCCTGACGGAGTGGCTGGAGGGACGGGCTTGAAGGCAGCAGATGACCAGATTGCGGTCCGCTGGCGCCTGGTGTTGGGCCGGCACGCCGAGAGCCGCCTGAGCGGCCTGGACGAGGACAGCAGGCGCCTCGATGGAGCGATGGAGATGTTGTATGGCCGCGGCCATAGTCAGCGCGGCTATCGTCCCGGGCAGGGCGGTTCTCTGGACCCCAGCGCAATCATTCTACCGAAATGGCTCGACACACTCAGGGAGCTTTTTCCCACGCCGGTCTTCGAGCGAATCCAGTCCCACGCCATCGAACGTTTCGATATGGCCTCGGTTCTCGCCAACAAGGAGACCTTGTCCCGCCTCGAACCAAACCTGGATCTGCTGAAGGTCATCTTGAGCTACCGCGGCCGAGCGGACGCCGACACGGCCGATCTCATCCGCGACCTCGTGCGCAGGATCGTTAGGGAGCTTCGCGAACGCCTCGCCAAGCAGTTCGTCCAGGCAATGTCGGGCGTGCGCCATCGACACATCCGCTCACATCGCCGCCGCATCTCGGATTTCGACATGCGCGCCACTGTGCGTGCCAACCTCAAGAACTATCAGCCCGACCGAAAGGCCATTATTGCCGAGACACTGAGGTTCACCGGGCGGCGGCGTCGCGAGATACCATGGTCCGTCATTCTCTGCGTCGATCAGAGCGGGTCGATGATTGGGTCGCTGATCCACGCCGTGGTCACCGCCTCGATCCTGGCGAGTCTGCCTTCCGTTTCGGTCCGCATGGTTCTGTTCGATACGTCGGTGGTGGACGTGAGCGACCAGCTTAGTGACCCCGTCGACCTCCTGCTGTCCGTGCAACTGGGCGGCGGCACCGACATTGCCCAGGCCATGGCCTATTGCGAGGGGTTGGTCACGCAACCCAGCCGAACCGTTCTGACGCTAATCAGTGACTTTGAGGAAGGGGGATCGCCTGCAGAGCTCGTGCGAACAGTCAGCCGCCTGCGCGAGGCGCGGGTGACGCTGCTGGGATTGGCCGCCCTCGGGGACTCTGGCGAGCCCCTCTATGATCGCGTGATGGCTGGGCGACTGGCCGGTGCCGGCATGCAGATTGCGGCCCTGACGCCGGACCGTTTCGTCGAGTGGCTAGGCGAGGTGATCGGATGAGGTCGCCGCTGCGGGCCATGGCGGCGGCGCTTGATGACGCGGCTTTGGAGGCTCTGGCACCACGAGGGCTGATCCGCCGAGCTGCAGCCGATGTCGAAGGTGGCCGCGTCGCCATTGACGCCGAGACCGGCGACGGGGCTGATCTGTCAGTGGACGGGCAAAAGGTCGCCCTCACCGTTGCCGGCGGTGCCGCAGGCTCCCGATGCGACTGCCCGGCCCCCGGCATGTGTCGGCACCGGCTGGCGGCCCTCATGTTTTTGCGCGATGCGCCCGGCGCACCGACGGCCTCGGATGATGGCGTGCCTGACCCCTCTCCTGAGCTGTCGCTGCCGGATTGGTCGGGCCTGGCGAAATCCTTCACGATCGACGCCCTGGCACGGTATGCGGGCAAGCGAGCCTGGCGCGAAGCTCGCGAAAGGCAGGCTGAGGCTTCGCTCGCCACTGTCGACCCTCAGGAAGGCACCTTGCGGGTCCGCCTTCAGGGAGACGATGAACCCATCGTCTTCCTGCCGACCGGTGGCCTCGAAAGCGTTCTGGTGCGCGGGCCGGAGAAGAACCGAAAGCTGCGGATTGTACTTGCGGCGCTGGCGATTCGGCACGCCCTGGGCGAGGCTGATCTTGAGTGGCCCGACGCGGAAGAACCGGCACCTGTGCCGACGACACAAATTGACCCCCGCCTGCTGGATCAGGTCCGGGACCTGTTGCGCCGCCTCCATCGAGCGGCGCTCGCCTTCACGCCATTGTCCCTCGAACAGGAGGCGCGCAAGCTGGCTCTGGCCGGACGGGTCGACGATCTGCCGCGGCTCGCTGCCGCGCTGCGTGGCATCGCGGCGGCAATTTCCGCCCTGCGTGGGCGCGATGCCGATTCAGATTCCTCAGATCTGTTGCGCCGGCTCGCTGAAGCCTCGGCGCTCGTTGCTGCTCTTTCCCGAGCTGGAGCGGACCCGCCTCGAGAACTAACCGGTGAGAGTCGCCAAACCTATCATTCGCTCGGCGACATCGGGATGTTCGGGCTAGGTGCCCACCTCTGGGAAGCCCCCGATGGTGGGCGCGGCGTCACGACCTGGTTCTACGCTCCGACGTTGAAGCGCACCTTCTCCGTCACCGACGCCAGACCAGCCGGTGCCGATCCGGGCTTCGAGCCCCGTCAGGCCGTTGAGACGGCACCGGTCTGGGGCCATTCGATGCGCCGTTTGGCCCAGGCAGAGGTCCGGCTCCAAGAGGCCTCCGCCTCGGCCGGCGGGCGGCTCTCCTTCGGCAGGGACACGCGCGCGAGCGTCGCCCCCGCCTCTCTGTCTGTGAAAGCCGTCAGCGACTGGAGTTGCAGCTACATGGACTGGCACCAGCTTGAGGACAGCCTGAGGGACCGATTTCTTCCGGCTCTGTCAGCGCCCCTCCAGACCCGGAGCTGCGTGGTTCTTGTCCAATCGAAGTCTGCCCCGGTCGCATTCGATGAATTGACTCAAACTCTGACGTGGCCCGTTGCAGATTCTGAAGGGCGATGGATCGGGCTGACGCTCCCGTATCAGGGCGTGAATCTGAACCGGATCGAAGTGCTGGATCGGTTGGTCGGGCAGGCCAACATCTGGGCGATCCTGGCACTTGCCCAGGCCGACGAAAGGGGTTTGACGCTGGAGCCCTACGCCGTTGTCGAGAAGGAAATCCGTTTGCTGGACTTCGACGTCGCGCGCCGGCCGAGCGTTGCGTCACCGACCTCGCTTCTAGATCGCCTGATCGCTCTCCGGCAGCAGCGAAGCTCAACCACCTGGTCGGTATCGACGACCGCCGACGCAACCGGCCGTGCGCTGGACAGCGCCTGGGCCGCCCTATTACGGCATGCTGAACTGGGAAGCGCCGCCATGCCGGCGTCATTGCGTCAGGAGATCGAGGCTGCGGCTGACGTCCTCGCAAAGGTCGGCTTGTTGCCCGTGTCTCGAGCCTTGGCGCGGGTCCTTCAGCAGGCGGGCGAGGACGGGGCCCTCGCGGCGGCATGGGCCGTCTATGCTGCGCGCCAGTCCCGGCTCAGACTTCCCTGGATCACCCGGTCATGAACCGGCGTGCTCCCAACGCATGTGCGCCAACGGTTCTGTAGACAAGCAGCGTCCCTTTATCGTCGGCCATGGGTGGCTCGGCCATCAAGGCGCAGCTCACATTTGTCCGGCCAACCTCTGTTCAAGCGCCCGACGCAGATCGTCGGGCCATGGCACAGGGCGGTGTGTCTCGAGCGATGTCGCCACGATGCGGTGTTCTGCGCGCCATAGCACCTCACCGCTGGCCATGACGCGATGGCGCAGATCCATGGACGTTCGCCCCACCTTTACGACTTCGAGATGGAAGGTCATCTCATCGCCGTGAAACCCCGGCTTTTCGAACGTCAGGTTCAGGGTCACGGTCGGCGTGCCGATCCTTTGTTCGGCCACCATCCGGGGCCACGGGTGGCCGAGGTCGGCGAAGAAGGCTTCCAGCACCTTGACCAGATAGTCCAGATAGGTCGGGAAATAGGCGATGCCGGACGGGTCGCAATCGCCGAATGCCAGGATGCGGGAGGTCGAAAATCCAGCCATTTGTGGTCATCCCACGACTAAGGCGCGCATGCCAGCTTGAACCTTGGCGACAGGGCGTCCACTGTCCCGCCCATGCGAATTGTCTGCATCGGTGGCGGCCCGGCGGGGCTCTATTTCGCGCTTCTGATGAAGCGGCGGCATCCCGAACATCAGATCACGGTCGTCGAGCGCAACCGGCCCTATGACACCTTCGGCTGGGGCATCGTCTTTTCCGATCAGACCATGGACGCGATGCGTGTCTGGGACCCGGAAACGGCTGCTGAAATCGAGGGGGCGTTCAACCACTGGGACGACATCGAGCTGGTGTTCAAGGGCCGCAAGATCCGCACCACCGGCCATGGTTTCGTCGGCATCGGCCGCAAGCGGATGCTCAACATCCTTCAGGACCGCTGCCAGGCCCTCGGCGTCGAGCTGGTCTTTGAGCATGAGGTCAAGAGCGACGAGGAATTCCCGGACGCCGACCTGATCATCGCGGCCGATGGCGTGAACTCCGTGATCCGGGGGCGCTATCCAGAGGTGTTCGAGCCGGACCTGCTGGTGCGGCCCAACCGCTATATCTGGCTGGGGACCGACAAGGCATTTGAGGCCTTCACCTTCGATTTCCGCCGCACCGCGCACGGCTGGTTCCAGGCCCACATCTATCGCTTCGACGACACCACCTCGACCTTCATCGTCGAAACGACCGAGGAGGCGTTCGAGGCCCACGGCATCGATCAGATGGACCCCGACCAGTCCATCGCCTTCTGCGAAGAGCTGTTTGTCGAGACGCTCGACGGCCATTCGCTGATGACCAATGCGCGGCACATGAAAGGGTCGCCCTGGCTGAACTTCCAGCGGCTGGTCTGCACCCGCTGGAGCCATTTCAATGGGAACAGTCATGTCGTGCTGATGGGGGACAGCGCCCACACCGCGCACTTCGCCATCGGTTCGGGCACCAAGCTGGCGATCGACGACGCCATCGAGCTGACCCGCCAATTCGAGATCTTCGGCCACGATGCGGCGCAGATTCCGACGGTGCTGGAGGCCTATGAGGCTGAGCGCCGCATCGGCGTCATCCGCATCCAGAACGCGGCGCGCAACGCCATGGAATGGTTCGAGGTGGTCGGTAGGCGTTATGCCGACCAGTTCGAGCCGGAGCAGTTCATGTATTCCATGCTGACCCGCTCCCAACGCATCAGCCACGAGAACCTGCGCCTGCGCGATCGTGACTGGCTGGAGGATTACGAACGCTGGTTCGCCACGCGCGCCGGCATAGACCCAGGCACCGGCAAGCCGCCGCCGCCGATGTTCACGCCCTATCGGGTGCGCGGACTGACGCTGCCCAACCGGATCGTCGTCTCGCCCATGGCCATGTATTCGGCGACGGACGGCATCGCCGACGACTTCCATCTGGTCCACATCGGCGCGCGCGCCATGGGCGGGGCGGGGCTGATCTTCCCGGAGATGACCTGCGTGTCGCCCGACGCCCGCATTACGCCGGGATGCCTCGGCCTTTGGAACGATGACCAGGCCGCCGCCCTGAAGCGGATGGTCGATTTCGTCCACGACAAGACTGACGCCAAGATCGGCATCCAGCTCGGCCATGCCGGCCGCAAAGGAGCCACCCGTGTCGCCTGGGAGGGCATGGATGAGCCGCTGGATGAGGGCGCCTGGCCGCTGATTTCGGCCTCGCCGATCCCGTATTTGCCGCACTCCGACACGCCGCGCGAAATGACGCGCAAGGACATGGATCGGGTCGTGGCCGACTTCGTAGAGGCCACCCGCCGCGCCGCCGGGGCCGGGTTCGACCTGCTCGAGTTGCACGCCGCCCACGGCTATCTGTTGTCCAGCTTCCTCTCGCCCCTGACCAATCAGCGGACGGACGAGTACGGCGGCGACCACGCCAATCGCGCCCGCTTCCCGCTTGAGGTCTTCCGAGCCATCCGCGAGGTCTGGCCCGAAGACCGCCCCATCTCGGTGCGCCTGTCCGCCCATGACTGGGCCGAGGGCGGCAATACGCCCGAAGACGCCGCCATCTTCTCGCAGATGTTCAAGGACGCGGGAGCCGATCTGATCGACTGTTCATCAGGCCAGGTCGTGACCGAGGCCGCTCCTATCTATGGCCGGATGTATCAGACGCCGTTTTCGGACCTGATCCGAAATGAGGTGGAGGTCGACACCATCGCGGTGGGCGCGATTTCCGAGGCTGATCACGCCAACTCGATTATTGCCGCCGGGCGCGCCGATCTGGTCGCCGTCGCTCGTCCACACCTGGCTGACCCATCCTGGATCCTGCATGAGGCGGCGAAGATCGGCTACCACGGCCTGGCGTGGCCCCGGCAATATCTGTCGGCCCGCCAGCAGTACGAAACCAATCTCGAACGCGCAGCCGCCGAGGCGGTCGGAGCCAAACCATGAGCCGCCACGCCCTGATCACCGGTGCCGGGACCGGCATCGGTCGCGCCATTGCTGAGCGGTTGGCCGCTGACGGTCACGTCGTGTCGCTGGCAGGCCGCCGGCCCGATCCGCTGGAGGCGTTGGCTGACGCCATTGCCGGTGAGGCACTCGTCCTGCCCGCTTTCGACGTCACCGACGCCGCCTCGGTCGAAACGAGCGTCAGCCGGGCCATCGCCCGCTTCGGCGACATCGCCGTGCTGATCAATTGCGCCGGAGAAGCGCCGTCCGCCCCCTTCGACAAGACCAGTCGCGAAACCTGGGATCACGCTCTCGGCGTCAACCTGACCGGCGTTTTCCTCGTCACCCAGGCGGCCCTGTCGTCGGTCAAGCAGGCGGGGAGCGGTCGCATCATCAACATCGCCTCGACGGCGGGCCTGACCGGCTATCCCTATGTGAGCGCCTATTGCGCAGCCAAGCACGGGGTGGTGGGCCTGACCCGGGCGCTGGCGCTGGAGCTGGCGGGAACGGACGTGACGGTCAATGCCGTCTGCCCCGGCTTCACCGATACGCCGCTGGTGGACGCCGCGGTCCGGACCATCATGACCAAGACCGGCCGCTCCGCCGACGACGCCCGTACGGCCTTGGCCAAGGGCAATCCGCAAGGCCACCTTGTGACGCCGGACGAGGTGGCCGATACCGTCGCCTGGCTGGCCGGGACAGGCGCCTCCGCCATCACCGGTCAGGCCATCGCGGTCGCCGGCGGCGAGGTGATGGCAGGCTGATGGGAGAGACGATGACCAACGCCATGCAGGCCAAGCGCCGCGCCTTCAAGGGCCACAAGGCCGAGCATTTCCGCTTCGAGACGGACGCGGACGGTCGGGTCGCGACCATCACCCTCGACCGCCCGGACAAGAAAAACCCCCTGACCTTCGAGAGCTATCAGGAGCTGACAGACCTGTTCCGCGCCCTGGCCCATGCTTCGGACGTGCGCGTGGTCGTCCTGACCGGGGCGGGCGACAACTTCTGTTCGGGCGGCGATGTGTACGAGATCATCGAGCCGCTGACCCGCATGGCCATGCCGGACCTGATCGCCTTCACGCGCATGACCGGCGACCTGGTGCGCCAGATCAGGGCATGCCCCCAGCCCGTCATCGCCGCCGTCGACGGCGTTTGCGCCGGGGCCGGAGCGATCCTGGCGATGGCGTCGGACTATCGGCTGGCCACGCCGGAAGCCAAGACCGCCTTCCTGTTCACCCGCGTTGGTCTGGCCGGAGCGGACATGGGCGCCTGCGGAATTCTGCCGCGCATCATCGGTCAGGGCCGGGCGGCCGATCTGCTGTTCACGGGCCGCGCCATGTCGGCCGAGGAGGGCCACGCCTGGGGCTTCTACAACGGCCTGCACCCGCGTGAGGCCCTGCTGGAACAGGCGCAAACCTTCGCCCGCAAGCTGGCCGACGGCCCGTGGTTTGCCCATTCCATGACCAAGAAAATGCTCGATCAGGAATGGTCCATGGGCATCGATGAGATGATCGAGAGCGAGGCCCAGGCCCAGGCCATCTGTATGGCGACCGGCGACTTCCGCCGCGCCTTCGACGCCTTCGCCGCGAAGGAGAAGCCGAAGTTTGAGGGGAACTGAGCCGATGCGGACCGGCCCCTCGCGTGAGCATCTGGACTGGCCCTTCCTCGGTGACGAGCACCGGGCGCTGTCCGCTGAGCTGGACGCCTTCATCACTGATGGAGGTCTCGGCAACATCGACCACCACGATGCAGACACGGCCTGTCAGGCCTTGGTCAAGCGGTTGGGGGAGGGCGGTTTCCTCCGGAACTGCGTTCCCGCCGAGTATGGCGGTGTCTCGCCCGAAATCGACAGCCGCGCCCTGTGCGTCATCCGCGAGACCCTGGCCTGGCATGACGGCCTGGCCGACTTCGCCTTCGCCATGCAGGGCCTCGGCACCGGCGCGATCAGCCTGGAGGGATCAGACGCGCTCAAGGCCGATATCCTGCCCCGCATCGCGCGCGGCGAGCTGATTTCTGCCTTCGCCCTGACCGAGCCGGACGCGGGGTCCGACGTGGCGGCCATGACGACCTCGGCCCGGCTCGATGGCGACCACTATGTGCTCGACGGCGAGAAGATCTTCATCTCCAACGGCGGCATCGCCGACGTCTATACGGTCTTCGCCCGCACCGGCGAGGCGCCTGGCACGCGCGGCATCTCGGCTTTCGTCGTCTTTGCCGACACGCCCGGTTTCGAGATCGTCGAGCGGATCGAGACCCTGGCTCCGCACCCGCTGGCCCGCATCCGCTTCAACGCGTGCCGCATCCCGGCGACGAACCTGCTCGGCAAGCCCGGAGAGGGCTTCAAGCTGGCCATGCGGACGCTCGACATCTTCCGACCCTCGGTCGCCGCCGCCGCGCTCGGCTTTGCGCGCCGGGCGCTGGATGAGGCGGTGGCTCACGCTCGCACGCGCCCGATGTTCGGAGCGACCCTCGCCGACCTGCCGACGGCCCAGAGCACGCTCGGCGATATGGCCACCGCCATCGACGCCGGCTCCCTGCTGGTCATGCGCACCGCCTGGCGTCGTGACGTGCAGAAGCTGAACGCCACCAAGGAGGCGGCCATGGCCAAGATGACCGCCACGGAAAACGCCCAGTGGGTCATCGATCAGGCGCTGCAAATGTTCGGCGGTCGCGGCGTGCGCGCCGGCGAAATCACCGAGCGTCTCTATCGCGAGATCCGGGCGCTGCGCATCTACGAGGGGGCCACCGAGGTCCAGAAGCTGATCATCGGCCGCGAGCTGATGAATGCAGCGGCGAAGGATTGATCCGATGACCGACACCCCCCACCGCACCCTGCAACCCGAGGGCTGGGCCCGGCCGGTCGGCTACGCCAACGGCATGGAGGCGCGCGGGCGTCAGATCTATGTCGGTGGCCAGATCGGCTGGAACGGCCAGTGCGTGTTCGAGGTCCACGACCTGCCCGGCCAGATCCGACAGGCGCTGGAAAACATCGTGGCCATCCTGGCCGAGGCTGGGGCGGGGCCGCAACACATCACCACCATGACCTGGTATGTGCTTGACCGGAAAGCCTATTCCGCCAGCCTGAAAGAGGTCGGTGCCGCCTGGCGCGCCACCATGGGCCGGCACTTTCCAGCCATGGCGGTGGTCGAGGTGTCCGGCCTGATCGAAGATGAGGCCCTGGTCGAAATCCAGGCCATCGCGGTCGTGCCGGACTGATGGGTGCCAGCCTGATCCGGGACGGCGAGATCGGCGTCATTCTGATCGACAATCCGCCGGTCAATGCGGCCTCACAGGCGGTGCGCGCCGGGATCGTCGCGGCGCTTGCCGATGCAAACGCCAATCCTGACATCGGCGCGATTGTTCTGGCCTGTGCCGGGCGAACCTTCGTTGCGGGCGCGGACATCAAGGAGTTCGGCAAGCCGCCCGTGCCGCCGATCCTGCCCGAGGTCTGTGCGTCGCTTGAGGCATCCGGCAAGCCGGTCGTCGCGGCCCTCCACGGGACGGCCTTGGGCGGCGGGCTGGAGCTGGCACTGGCCTGCCACGCCCGCATTGCCACCCCTGATGCTCAGGTCGGTTTGCCCGAAGTCAAACTCGGGCTCCTGCCCGGTGCCGGCGGCACCCAGCGTCTCCCCCGGCTGGCCGGAATGGAGGTCGCGATCGACATGGTGTCCGGTGGCGGTCGGGTCAGGGCCGGTCAGGCCCTGGTAGCCGGCATCCTCGACCGGATCGCCGAGGGAGATCTGCTGGAGGGCGCGAAGGCCCTGGCCCGTTCGCTGATCGGAACCGCGCCGCGCCGTACCGGCGAGCTGGCCGTGCCGCCGTTCGCCGCCGGCGCGGTTGAGGCCCGCCTTGCCGCCATCGACAAGAAGGCGCGCGGCCTGATCGCGCCGGGCCGGGCTGCGCGCCTGGCGCTGCGTGCCGCTGAGACGACGCTGGATCAGGGTCTGGCTGAAGAGCGTGCCGCGTTCGTCGAGCTTCTCGCGTCGGACCAGTCCCGCGCGCTTCGCCACGTCTTCGCCGCCGAGCGCGAGGCCGCCAAGGTCGCCGGACTTGAAGGCGCGTCGCCCCGCGACATCCGGTCGGTCGGCGTGGTCGGGGCCGGGCTGATGGGGGCGGGGATCGCGACAGCCTTCCTGGGTGCCGGCTGGCCGGTGACGGTGGTCGAACAGGACGCCGCCGCGGCCGAGGCCGGGCGTGACCGTATCGCCGGCCTGATCGATAAGGCCCGCGCCTCGGGCCGGCTTTCGGACGAAGCCGCCACAGATCAGCAGAACCGACTGGCCGTCACCGCCAACCGCGCTGATCTGGCCGACTGTGACCTCGTCATCGAGGCGGTCTTTGACGGCCAGGACGTCAAGGCGGCCCTGTTCGCCGACCTGTCCGGCATCGTCCGGCCCGATGCCATTCTGGCGACCAACACCAGCTATCTCGACCCGGACCGCCTGGCCGACAGCGTGACCAACCCCGAGCGTTTCGTTGGTCTGCATTTCTTTTCGCCGGCCCACATCATGCGGTTGGTCGAGGTGGTGCGCGCGGCCACCACCTCACCAGAGACGCTCTCGACGGCACTTGCCGTAACCAAACGGCTCGGCAAGCTGGGCGTCGTCACCGGCGTCTGTGAGGGCTTCATCGGCAATCGTCTGTATACGGCCTATCGGCGTGAAGCCGACTTCATGCTGGAGGAGGGTGCCCTGCCGTACGACGTCGACGCGGCCATGGAGGCGTTCGGGTTTCCCATGGGCCCCTATGCCGTCAATGACATGGCCGGGCTGGACATTTCCTGGGCGCGGCGGAAGCGCGCTGCCGCCACGCGCGACCCGGACGAACGCTATGTCGTCATCGCCGACCGCCTGTGCGAGGCCGGTCGTCTGGGGCGCAAGACGGGCGCGGGCTACTATCGCTATGTCGAAGGACGCCGCGAGATTGACCTCGCCGTCACTGCCATCGTCGAGGCGGCCTCCACCGAGAAGGGCATCGAACGGCGCACCATCCCGCCCGACGAAATCCAGCAACGCATCGGCGCCGCCCTGGCCGCCGAGGGCCGCGCCCTCCTGGCCGAAGGCATCGCCCAGCGTGCCTCGGATATCGATCTGGTCCTGATCAACGGCTACGGCTACCCCGCCTGGCGCGGTGGGCCGATGTTCGCGGCGGGGCTGACCTAGGCGGTCAGGTCGACGATCCGCCGGATCATGGCGCTGTCGGCCTCGAACAAGGGGTCCAGCACCGTGAAATGGTCCAGCCCCGCCAGCGCCTCGAACCGCGTCACGGTGCCTTGCTCGCCCCAGCGCGCAGCCATGTCCCGGCTCTGGCGGATGAACTCAGGGCTTTCGGCACCGCCGACTACGCAGTCGAGGATTGCGCCTTTCGGTGCCGGCCAATCCGCAGGGGAGAGAGCCGCCGCCTCGGCCTCGTCGATCTTCAGGGCGACGTTCAGCGAGGTCGGGATCAGAGGGGCCAGTTCGAACACGCCGGATATCGCCACCGCCGATCTCGCCCGACCTTCGCTGAGCATCGCCGCCGCCATATGGCCACCCGCTGAGTGGCCGAAGACCACGGGGGGTTCGCCGGTGTCCTGAGTGACGCGAGCCAGAGCCGCCCGCATCTGATCCAGAATGGTCGCCAGCTTGACCTGCGGTGCCAGATCATAGCTCGGCACGGCCAGGCCGATCCCGTGAGCCAGCAGGCTCGGCGCGATCCCGCTGAACCAGCTCTTGTCCAGCGCCTGCCAATAGCCGCCGTGCAGGAAGACCGCGACAGGTCGACCTTTCCCCGCCGAAAACAGGTCGAACCGCTCCCGCTCGCCCGGCCCATAAGTGATTTCTTTCGGCGGATGCGCCGCCCGAGCGGCCTCGGCGGACGCCTTCCAGCGCGCCATCACCGCCGGATGGTCGGGACAGCGGGCGCGGTTGTTGTATTCGGCTTCCAGGTCCAAGACGGGTTCGCCCTTCCTCGCCACGCGATCCTCCGTTAGTCAGGGCCGATCAGCAGCCCCGAGGCCCCCGCCCATGATGACCGCCATCTTCGTCTTCATCAAATGCGAGCTGGGCCATGCCAATGACGTGGCCGCCGATATCGTCGACAACGTGGAATATGTCTCGGAGGTCTATTCGACCTCGGGCCAGTACGACCTGCTGGCGAAGTTCAACCTGCCCAAGGATCTGGATATCGGGACGTTTGTGACGAAGTCCGTTCAGACGCGTCCGCACATCCGCGACAGCTTCACCGTCATCACCTTCTCGCCTTTCCTGCCGTCGGGGGGCTGACCCCAAAGCCCTCGTCCTCCTCGGGCGAAGCGAAGCGTAGACCCGAGGACCAGACGTCGGGTTGAGAGATTTCTCCGCGAGCACCCGGGCGGTCGATGGTCTGATCCTCGGCTCAAGGCCGAGGATGACGAACCCTGGAGACAGCTACCCCTCCCGCAACCGGAACCGCTGAATCTTGCCGGTCTGGGTCTTGGGCAGGGCGGCGGTGAACACCACGCTGCGCGGATATTTGTACGGCGCGATGGTCGCCTTGACGTGGTTCTGGAGGCGGAGGCGGGTTTCGCCGTCCGGCTCGACGCCCTCGTTCAGCACCACATGGGCCTCGACGACCTGGCCACGGTCTTCGTCGACGGCCCCGATGACGGCGCATTCGGCGACATCGGGGTGGGCCAGGAGAGCGGCCTCCACTTCGGGTCCTGCGATGTTGTAGCCGCCGGAAATGATCATGTCGTCGGAGCGGGCGACGAAGTGGAAATAGCCGGCCTCATCCTGGACGAAGGTGTCGCCGGTCAGGTTCCAGCCGTCCTGCACATAGGCGGCCTGGCGGTCGTCGTTCAGGTAGCGGCATCCGGTCGGTCCGCGCACGGCCAGCCGCCCGACCTCGCCGCGCGGCAGTTCGTTCATGGCGTCGTCAACGATACGCGCCTCATAGCCGGCGACCGGCAGGCCCGTGCGCGCCGGCCCGGCGTCATCCAGTCGGTTGGAGATGAAGATGTGCAGCAGCTCGGTCGAGCCGATGCCGTCGATGATCGGCTTGCCGGTCTTGTTCGTCCAGGCCTCGAAGATCGGGGCAGGGAGCGTCTCGCCTGCAGACACGGCGACCCTGAGCGACGACAGGTCGGCGCCCGTCTCCATGCCCGCCAGCATGGCGCGATAGGCCGTCGGTGCGGTGAAGACGACAGTGGCTCTGTAGGTCTCGATGATCTCCATCATGTTCGGCGGCGAGGCCGTCTCCAGCAGGATCGCCGCTGCCCCGAACCGAAGCGGGAAGATCGCCAGGCCGCCTAGGCCGAACGTAAAGGCCAGGGGCGGCGAGCCGACGAACACATCATCCGACGTGACCTGCAGCACCTCCTTCGCATAGCCGTCGGCGATGATCAGCAGGTCGCGATGGAAATGCATGGTCGCCTTGGGCGAGCCGGTGGTGCCGGAGGTGAAGCCGAGCAGGGCCACATCATCCCGTCCCGTTTCGACCGTCACGGGGGTCACGGGCTTGTCGAGCGCGATCCGGTCCAGTTCGGCGTCGTGATTGGCCGTGCCGTCGAAGCCCACGACCTTTTTGAGGAACCGGCTGTCCTTGGCGCAGGCGACCAGTTCGTCCATCAGCCGAGTGTCACAGAGCGCCAAGCTTATCTCGGCCTTATCGACGATCTGGCCCAGCTCGCCCGCGCGCAGCATCGGCATGGTGTTGACCGCCACCGCCCCGGCCTTGGTCGCGGCCAGCCAGCAGGCCACCATCGCTGGATTATTGGCCGACCGGATCAGCACCCGGTCGCCGGGCCGGACCCCATAGGCGTCGATCAGGGCATGGGCCAGGCGGTTCGACCAGTCGGCCAGCTCCTTGTAGGTCCGCCTGCGCCCATTTCCGATCAGGGCGGTGCGGTCGCCGAACCCCCGCTCGACCTGTCGGTCGGTCAGCTCAACCGCAGCGTTCAGCCTTTCGGGATAGTCGAATCCGTCCAGCCGGATCTCCGGCCACCGGTCTGCCGGCGGCAGGTGATCTCTCGCAAACGTATCGACATGGGCCGACCAGCCGAGCATGGCGCGCCTTCCTGATGTGCGCCGTGCCCACGTGTTTCCGCAGGTCGCCGCGCGTTTCCTCTTTCGCTGTCGTGTGTGGCACGGGCCGACGCGGGCACCAAGGCCTGACGCTTACGCGACGCCAGGGACGCCGGTGACCGCGCCCGCCAACAGGGTTGCGGCCATTGCGGACGAGCCAAGTTGAGAATTCTGTTTGGATTTGAAAGATCGTTGTTACAGTGGCGGGGCGAGATTCAGAGGGGGATTGAGCGTGTTCAAAGGGCGATGGGGATGGTTGTCGTTGGTCGCGGCAACCCTGATCTGTACGGGTGGCGCGGCCTTGGCCCAGGAGCCCGGTGAGGCCGAACTTGATGCGCTCATTTCGGCAACCGAAAGCGATAGCGGGACCTTGGCGCTGGCACGCCGCCAGGCCGGCAATGGTGACCTGACGGGTGCAGCGGTGACCCTCGAACGATCGCTGTTGCTGCGGTCCGGCCCGGCTTCGGACCATGTGCGGCTCTACTATGCCAGCATTCTGTGCCGGTTGGGGGACACCCGCCGCGGGATTTACCAAACCACCATCGCCACCGGAGGTGACGAGGCGGCCTGGTCCGAAGCCCGGCAGGCCTGCAATCAATCAGCGTCGAGCGGTGGCGTATCGCGTGGCAACGGTCTGGTCGGACGGGCCACGCTGGGTGTCGGTTATCAAAGCGATGCGCGCGGTGCGATGGTCATCGAATTTGAAACGCCTGGGTTCCCTGCCACGACGGAAGAGGGTTGGGCCGCTCTGGGCACACTGGATTTGGACGGTCGCTTCGCCGCGCGTCAGAGTGGGCACGGATACGCCGGGGTCAGTCTGCAAACGAACCAATCCATCTCCGGCTTCGACGGCGACTTCATCATCGGAGACGTTCGCCTCGGCTATGCGCGCTATCTGGGCGGGGGAGGCCAGAAGCTGTCGGGTGGGGTGGTGGTTGGCCACGCCAATCTGCAAGGCGACTCTGTCGTGACCGAATATGGGGGCCAGGCCGAGTATCAATGGGGAAGCGGTGACGGTTGGTGGCGGTTGAATGCCGAGGCCTTGAACCAGGACTATGAGGGCTGGGCCAGAGACGGCGGCAAATATGATCTGGCGGTTAGGTATCTACGCTCAACCGGCGATGATCGGGCCTGGATGGTCGGCGCGGCGCTGGAACTGAAGGATGCCGAATATGATGGCCTGTCCTATTTCGGCGGGCGTGTCTTCGCCGCCGCCCAGATTCCGATCCGCGAAAACGGCACCTATTTCACCGGCTCTGCCGTGCTGCGCTCGGTCGAATATGACGACGTCGTCTTCCTGCCCTCACGTCGCGAACAGCGGGTTCATCTACGGGCAGGTATCGGCATTCCGACGCCGCATGAAAACCTGTTCGTCGAGGCGGCGATTACGCATTCAGCGCGCTGGTTCAATGAGAACAGCGGATTTCACAGTTCCAACAGCACCGGCGGTGAGCTGAGACTCGTCTACCGGTTCGGCCAGGTCCGGCAGTGAAGGAGTTTGAGATGAGGCAACCCATGTTCCGTTTCTTGCTCGGTCTTCTCGTCGTCGGGGTGGCAGGCCCGGTCGCAGCGCAGACGGTCGGAGCCAATGCGGTCGTCGTCAACGACGTGCGGATGACGACCCAGGCGAACCCGCAAATGCACCGTGCGACGGTGCGCGAGCGCGTTTCGCTGGCCAATCAGATCCAGACGGGCTCGGGCAGCCGCCTCCAGATCCTGCTCCTCGACGGCACCAGTTTTCAGGTCGGGGCCAATGCGCGGCTGACGGTTGACCGGTTCGTCTATGATCCCAGCCGATCTGCCAGCGAAGTGGGTGTGAATGTGGCTCAGGGCTCGTTCCGATTTGTTTCCGGGACTCCGACACGCCAACGTCCAGGGCGGTCAGGCATCCGCACGCCGGTGGCTTCGATCGGGGTGCGCGGCACCATCGTCGAAGGCGCGGTCGGGCCGGAGGCCATTCGCATTTTCAACGCTGAATCGGGTCTGCCCCCCGTTCCTGATGCCGACCCCGATACGGCAACCCTCGTGCTGCTTCGGGGACCGGGTCCCAACGTTCCAGGCGAGCCGGCCGGTGCGATTGATGTCAGCGCGGGAGGCCAGACGCTGCCTATCGAGACGGTTGGGTATGCGGCCTTCATTCCCGGCCCAGGGCGGGCACCGATTGGTCCATTCCTGTTGTCCAACCTCGGCCAGTCGGACTTGGCGGTGCTTCTGGGCGATCCGCGCACCACCGTCGATGTCGAAATCGATGACCCGCTCGTCGGCGACCCGCTTATCGGGGGTCTTCTGGATCACTATGACGACGGCGGCGGCTACTGCAACGATCCGACGCTCTGCTGACGGCGACGGGGAACAGGGCTTCGCCGAGGCTATTTTTCGGTTGCCTGGAAGACCCCGTCCCAGGCGGGGCCGGGGTCTTGCCTGGCATAGCCGATGATCCGCTGGGCCATCAAACCATGCAGGTGGGTCAGGCCGTATCGAGCCGCCGGCTGTGCCAACTGTTTGATCTTCAATCTGGCCCGCCGCCAATTGCGGGCCCGATAGGCCTCTATCAGCTCGGCGTGTCCTTGCGCGAAGGCGACAAAGTCAGGATCTGCCGCAAGCGTTTCATCGCCCATCAAGGCGTAGAGGGTTTCGGGCGCGTCCCGACCGACCACGCGAACTCGGTCGAGTTCCAGGGTGGCAAAGCCGGGAAGCTGCCGTTGCAACGCGCTGCCGATGGCGATGGAAACGCCGTAGTATTTCGTCAGCCCTTCGAACCGCGACGCCAGGTTCACCGTGTCGCCGATCAGCGAATAGGACAGCCGCTGGGCTGAGCCCATATTGCCGACACAGCATCGTCCGCTGTTCAGGCCTATGCCGATTTTGACCTCACCCGGCCAGGGCTGTTCGGATTGGGCCAGCATGTCCCGATTGAGGGCCTCCAGGGCCGCGATCATCTCCAGGGCCCCGCGCGCGGCGTTGGTCGGATGATCCGGGTCATCCAGAGGGGCGTTCCAGAAGGCGAGGATGGCATCGCCGATGAACTTGTCGATCGTCGCCTTTCGTTCCAGCAGAATGTCGCACATCGGCGTCAGGAACGAGATCAGAAAGCGGATGATGTCCTGCGGGGACATCCCCTCTGAAATCCGGGAAAAGCCCCGGATGTCACAGAACAGTACCGTCATGTCCCGCTCTTCGCCGCCCAGTTCGAGCTGACCGGGATCCTTCACGATGCGCTGGACCATCTCAGGCGACAGGTAGCGGTCAAAGGCGCCGTGGATAAAGGCGCGCCGACGCTCCTCGCGGAAATAGGTGGCGAAGGTGACGATGCCCCACGTCGACGCCAGGCCCAAGCTGGGCCAGGTCGGATCGATGAGAAAGCTGGACGATCGGAAGGCCCACCAGCTGCCACCGACCATGGCCCCAACGGCGATCAGGCCAGCCACGGCGCTCCAGCGCGCGCCGATCAACGGCATGGTGAAGGCCAGCGCCAGACCGCCGACCAACAGAAGAACCCGTTCCAGTCCGGGGGCCCAGTCAGGCCGCATGAGGAATTGACCCAGGATCACCTGTTCGGTCGCCTGAGCGTGGATCGTCACGCCCGGCGCACGCTCTTCGATGGGCGTTGCCACAAGATCGCGCAATCCGATCGCCCCGGTACCGACAAAGACGATCTGACCGGCAAAGGCCGCCTGGAGTTCGGCGGGGGACATGGCGTCCTGCATGATGCGCCAGGCCGGAACCGTGCGCTGGGGCGCGGGCTCGGTGAAGCGAAGCCACATTTCGCCCGCACCGTTTGTCGGGATTTCAAAATTGCCGACGCGAACCGCGACGACCTGTGCCCCCGTCCCACCGTGTTCGCCGCTGGCATCGTCTGAGCGGACCATGATCGAGCCGGCTTGCTGGGCGACGCGCAGCGCCTCCAGCGAGAGGCTGGGCAAGAGCTCATCGCCCTGACGCGCGATCAGGGGTGCGCGCCGCACAATGCCGTCCGCATCGCCGACGGTGCTGACAAACCCGGACCCTGCCGCCGTGGCGACAAGTCCCGGCAAGGGAGAGATGGCATTGGAGAAGGTCGCTACAGCGGTCGGTGTGGAGCCGCCGACGGCCAGGCCCGCCAGAGGCTGAGGTGCTCGCTCCTGCCCTTCGTGGGTCAGGAAATAACCGAGCACGACGGGTGAATAGCCGACGGCCTCGGCGAAGGTGCCGTCTGGTTCGGGAAGTCGATCCAGGATGACGGCGGCTTCTTCATCGCCCTGGGCGCGGACTCGCTCAGCCAGGCGTGAAGGCGATGTGCGATCGGGCTCCGAGAAGACGATGTCGTAGGCGATCACCGCAGCTCCGGCCTGGGCCAGCCGGTCGGTCAACTCGGCCAGGGTTTCGCGTGGCCAGGGCCATTGGCCCAGGCGACGGATCGATTCGTCGTCGATATCGACGATGCGCACGGCGGCATCTTCGTAGGGGCGAGGTGCCGCCCGCTGATAGGCGTCGAAGGTGGCCAGCCCTATGCGGTCGACAATCGGCAAGCCGAATACTTGAAGGCCCAACATGACCAGCACGGTTGCAATTCCGAGCATGGCCGGGGTGGGCCGGAGCCTGGCAAGCCCCAGTCTTTGAAGAAGGGCTGGGCGACCAGCGGGACTGTCAGCGGGCGTGACCCACTGGCGAAACCGCACCCTCAGTCGGTCCAGCAGGGACATGCGGCGCTCCATCGTGATCCGCCGATCATGGCGTTGGGTGATCCTATGGACCGGTTGCACATATGAATAGTGCGGTTCTTCGGCGTCCGACCCGCACCGGCAAACCGCATGCCCTTGAATGGTCCAGCTTTCCTGAACATCATGGCCCTTCGGGTGGCGCCGCTTTCGACGAGGATCACGGACCCATGGCAATGACGTCGATCAGATGCTGATCGCTCAGATAAGCGACCTGCACATCGGGATGGGCACGAGGTCGGTGCTGAACGACGAGCGGCTCGGGCGGGTGATTGAGCGCGTCCAGGCGGCGATGCCCGATGTTGTTCTGGTGACGGGCGATCTGATCGAGGGCGGAGACGCGGTGGCCTACGACAGGCTCAAGGTGCTGATGGCCCCCCTGACCGCACCTGTCCTCTACGCCATCGGAAATCACGATGAGAGGGAGGCCTTTCGGACCGCATTCATCGATACGCCGACACACGGCGGGTTCGTTCAATATGCGAGCGAGTTCGACGACCGGCGCATCATCGTCCTCGATACTGTCGAGGCCGGTCAGCATGGTGGAGCCTTCTGTGAAAGCCGGGCGGCCTGGCTGGCGCGGGCCCTTGATGAGCGTCCGGACACACCGACGCTCATCGCGCTGCACCATCCGCCGGTGGCTTCCGGTATCGGCTGGATGGACGCGGGTGTTCCCGGTCCGTGGTCAGAGCGACTTGAGGCTGTGCTGGTGGGGCGACGTCAGCTGGTTGCCTTGGTGGCGGGTCACCTTCATCGGCCCCTGGCCACCGAGTTCGCCGGGCATCCCTTGATCATCGCGCCTTCGAGCGCGCCGCAGGTGGTGTTGGACCTGGGCACCGGAACCGCCGCCGGCCAGACGCGACTGCCACGGATTGTCGAAGAGGACCCAGGGTTCGCCCTGCATCTGTGGAATGGCCGCCGTTTCGTTTCCCATTTTGGATCGGCCAAACCCCACCGGATTGTCGCCAGCCTGGACACCGTTAGCGGCCGCTTCGTCGCCGGCTAGGAGTGTACGCGCAGGCTCTGGAGCATTGGCAACGGGATGCCGCGCGCGTGATCTTGATTGTCGCCCGTTGCCGTTGATGCCAAAGGTTCGGGCCGTCGCCTGCTTACGAACATCAGATCGAGGTCGTTGATGCCGAGGAAGAAAACCAGCGAACCGGCACCTCCGGTCGACGATGTGCCCTTTGTCTTCCCGCAGGAAGCGCACAACATCCTGACCAACGCCCAGCAGGGTCATATCACCCTGTCGGAAATGGCGGACACCAAGGCGTCGATCCTGATGGGGGCAACCTTTGTCGTGTTTACGCTGGCCATCGATCACATGACGTCGAACACGCCGACCCTGCCTCTGATGATCCTGACGGTGTTTTCGTTTCTGGCCACGATCCTGTCGGTGATGTCGTTGCGCCCGAAGATCCTGAAGCCGCCGACAACGATTCAGCCCAACACCAACATCGTCTTCTTCGGTTCGTTCACGGGCATCCCCGAAGAGCAATACATCTCGCACGTGGTGGACGTCATGCGGTCCGAAGAGAAGACCTATCGGGCCATGGCGCGCGATCTGTACCAGAACGGCCAGGTGCTCCAGCGCAAGAAGTATCGCTATCTGTCCTATGCCTATTCGTCATTCCTGATCGGGATTGTCGCGACCTTCGCCGTCTTCCTGATCGAAATGGCTGTTGAGGCGATGGCCTGACGCCCGGTCGGGCAGACCCGGCAACCCGCGACGCGCCACCATCCGACGACAGAGCCGATCAAGGTCGGCCTGGGTCAGTCTCAGACGCGCAATAGGCAGGATGACTGCATTCTCCAGCGCGACGTGGTTCCGCTCGTGCGCAACGAAGGCGATGAACTGGCGCTGGACCTCTGGATCGGCGCTGATGGGCTGTCGCCGAGCGAGCGCGGCTTCGAGATGACCGGTCAGGGTGTCGACGGTGTCCATGTCGCTGCGGTGATCGGCCGACAGGCTGTTGAGGATGCGCTCCAGGTCATCCTCCGGTTCGCAGCGCTGCCGCAGCAGCGCGAACAGGTCTTCCTCCTCATCACGAATGTGCAGCGGCAGGTCGTGGTGAAAGAAGATCAGGAGATCCTGTGTCGCCTCATCCATGACGGTCGGCGCCAGAGCGACCTCCTCAATGAGGCGGCAGTACTGCCGATGGCGATCATGTTCGGCGGACAGCCAGTTGAGGGGCTCGGCCAGCAGGGCTGACGGGGTCGATTCAATCGCAGGCGCTTGCTTCACCTAAGCGTCTCCCTTGGGGCAATGCCCCGGGTCAGAACCTGTACTCCAGCGCCAGCCAGAGCTTGTCGCGGTCGGCATAGGGCCCGGACCCGTCAAACAGGGCAGTTTTGGCTTCCAGGGCCCAGCGATCATCGAGGATCAGGCGAGCGGAGGCGTCGAACTCCCGACCGAAATCCAGGTCGCCGCGACTGTCCGAAAAATCGTGCCAGGCGGCGCTGAGCACCAGTTGGCGACCGACAGGGGGCGCGGCCCAGGTGTAGGTCGCGGTGATGAAATCGTCGGTCAGGCCACGCGCCGGCGTCGTCAGGAAGACATCGGCCCAGCCCTGGAAGGCGTGCAGGGTGGCCAAGGGCGTCTGGAATCCTCGGGTGCCGTCTCCGTCCAGCCGCTCGCGGGTGATCCCCAGGCTGAATGGACCGTGGCCGAGGCTTCCTGCGACCTGAAGATAGTCGAGGTCGAACTGAGCCGGATTGGCCCCGTAGTCCGACTGGCGCGCGTATTCGAGGGTCCAGCCCAGGGTCCAGTCTTCGGCCACAGCCTGATTGCCGGCCAGCCGGGCGCCGAGCGTCGCCGAGGATTGGCCGGGGGCGTTTTCGAAATCCAGCCAGTAGCCGTACAGCGAGAGGCGGCCTGCCGGCGTCGGCGTTTCAGCCTGCACCAGATGGCTGTCTGATCGCCACTCACCCACCGGACTGTCGTCCCCGAACACGCGATGCACGCGATCGATATAGGCGTAGGTCAGGTTGAACGGCTCGAAGGCCGTGGTTGTGATCCGAACCGCATCGAATGTCTGCTCGTTCTGGCGGAAGCCGACATTGCCGACAAAGCGGGCATTGCCGAGTACGAGGCGCTGACGACCGAGCGTGACTTCGGTGTCGGGCAGGCCGGTCCAGCTGATCTGGAGGCGATTGATCTCCACAGCATCGGGGTCCGCCACCACCGCCTGGGTCGCCGGTCCGTGGATCGTGTCGTTGAAATCGTCGACCACCGACTGAACGGCTTCACCTTCGATCAGAAAGGTCAAGCCGGACACCGTCGGGCTGCGCCAGCCAAGCCTAAGGCGGGCCGTCAGGGCATTGGCCTCTGAGAGGCCATCCTGCTGGACGCCTTCGTATCTGAGCCGGCTGTCGAACAGGAAGGTGCCCGGCAGACTGTCCTCGACGGATGCGGGTGGCGCAGGCGGCGTCGGGGTCTGGGCCAGGGCGATGCCGGGGGTCAGGCAGGCGGCCAGGGCGATAGCGGCGAAACGCATCTCAGGCTCTCTTGATCAGGGTATAGGCTCGCGCCGCCGGCTGGAGCTTGCCCTTGAGAATGGCGCGCACGCAGCCCAGGGCGGGGTCCTCGGTCCCGTGGGCAGTGGAAATCAACTGTGTCCAACGCTCATCGTCGGCCTCAGCCACAAAGGTGCAGATCTGATCACGGACAAAGCCGGCGAAGGTACCCCCGGAAGCGGTTGCCGCGTTGCGCACCTGATCCGAGAGGGTCGGATCGGCCTCGTCGAGCCAGGCCTCGACCCGCTCTGACACGCCGTTGCGATCCTGCAGCAGGTCGCCGAGCGAAAGGGCACCGTCACCGATGCGGCCCTCCTCGGTCAGACGCAGGGCGATGCCCTGACCTCGGGCTTCGGACGCCAGTTCCGCGACAAAGCGCGTGGCCGCCGCCGTCCAGGCACGGCTTTCCAGATGCAGCGCGATTTGGTCGTGGACGTGTTCGAAAGGCAGCTCGCGTCCGTCGATCCGACGATCCAGCCTCAGCACATGCCACCCGAAGCGCGACCGAACAGGCTCGGTCGAGATGGCACCCGGCGCGAGCTGGGCGAGCGCGGCTTCCACCGTCGGCGTCAGATCGCCGGGGCTAAGTTGGCCGAGCGAACCTCCCAGGCTGGCCGACGAACAGGCGGAATGGGCCTTGGCCAGGTCTGCGAACCGGACGCGCGGGTCCGCCAGCCGGGTGATCAGGTCTTCGGCCTGCTTGCGCGCCGCGTCCCAGTCCGCCTCCGTGTCGTGGTTCGGAGAGATCAGGATGTGCGACGCCTCCGTCAGGGTCGGCGTGCGGAACGCGGTCCGCTGGACATCATAGACCCGACGACACTCTGCCGCGTCGGGTGGGGTGACCCTGATTTCCGAATCGAGCACGGCCCGGATCAGGGCTTCTTCCGGCGTTTCCTCCCGCCCGTCCTCTTCGATGACGCTGTCGGGTTCCAGTCCCATCTGGTGGGCGCGGTCCAGCAGCAAGGCGCGTATGGCCAGGGCGTGGCCGGCAGCGCGTAGAGCTTCTTCGGCCGAGTCGGACGGATGGTTCTGGGCTTCTTCGGCGATCAGGCGTTCGGGGATTTCGACGCCGTCGATGACCTTGCTGCGGGAGGCGCTCATCGGCGGATGCCCACCTTGTGCCGGTCGACCGGCATGGCGCGGCGGGTCCGCACCAGCTGCCAACCCCGGCGGTTCAGATACCAGACCGGTGCCGACAACATGTGGACCAGGCGGGTGAACGGGAAGACCAGCAGAATGGTCAGGCCGAGCGTCAGGTGCGCCTTGAAGATCCAGTGCACGTCGGAAATGTAGGTCGAGGCCAGCGGGTTGAAGGTGAAGATGCCCTGCGCCCAGTTCATGAACTTGATCATCTCCTCGCCGTCGCGATGGCCCAGCGACAGCGGGATCGTGGCCAGCCCCAGGCAGAGCTGGACCATCAGCAGGATCAGGATGGTGGTATCGCCAAAGCTCGATGTGGCCCGGATGCGCGGATCAAATAGGCGGCGGTGCAGCAGGAGCAGGCCGCCGATGAGGCAGCAGGCCCCCGCAAGTCCGCCGGCCACGATGGCCAGCATCTGTTTGGCCCCGTGGCTGACGCCCAGGGTGTCCCACACGACCACCGGCGTCAGCAGCCCAACGAAATGTCCGCCGAAGATGGCCAGGATGCCGAGATGGAAAAGCACCGAGCCGGTGACCAGCTGGCGCCGACGCAGCAGCTGGGATGACCCGGTCCGCCAGGTGTACTGCTCGCGATCAAAGCGAACGACCGAGCCGATCGCCAGAACCGCCAGGGCAACGTAGGGATAGACGCCGAACGCCAGGAAATTGAGATCCATCGTCGCGCTCCTCTAGGCCGTGCGGTCGCTGGCGCGACCGGGCTGGGTTTGGCCGTTCATGGCCTGAAGCATGGCTTCAGCCTTGGGGCAGCCCTCATCCGTTGAGGGGCCAAAGGTGACGGCTGTCTCCTCCCACGCCCTGTCGAGAGCCGACAGGTCGTCGGGGTCTTCCTCAGGCTCGCGCAGGAGAGCGGCGACGGCCTCAGAGTCAGGCGCGGCGTCCGATAGCGCGACCAGGGCTCCGAACACCGCGCGATACGGGCTGGATCGTTTGTGCAGGCGTTCGGCCAGGGCCTCCAGAACGTGCGCAGCTTCGCCGAGCAACGAGGCCGCCTTATCGTCCGGGACGACAGACAGAAAATCGAGAAAGACCGGAAGGTGGTCCGGCAGTTCCTGCGACGCCATCTCCAAACCATGCTGCCGGTACAGTTCGACCAGATTGGCCATGGCCTGGCCCCGGTCCCGGCTCTCGCCGTGGACATGCTCGTACAGGTTCAGCGACAGGGTGCGGGTTCGGTCGAAGGTCTGGACGTAGTCTTCCTGGAGCTCATAGGTGTCCGCCTCGGCCAGGCGTTCGCCCAGTCGCGTCAGGGATCGGCGGATCGGCCCCGGAATCCGATCCTCGGACTGGACGGCTTGCAGGATGGCCGGGATGAGGGCGCGCTGGTCCTCGGTCGGATAGCCCAGCATCAGGCCAAGGGCACGATAGATCAGAGCCATCTCAGGACACCTTTGCGACGGGTTTGGCGCGGGACCGCTTGTCCATGCCGAACAGACCGATTTCGGTACGTCCGCCCGAGCAGCCGTTGCCGAAGGTGAAGCCGCAGTCGGACCGCAACTCGTAGGCATCCTCGGCCCATTCGCGGTGCGTCGTCGGAATGACGAACCGGTCCTCGAAGTTGGCGATCGCCATGATGTGATACATCTCGTCGATCTGGGCGGCGGTCAGGCCAACGCGCTCGGCGATGTTGTGGTCGATGCGGCCATCGACCGAGCGGGCCCGCATATAGGCGCGCATGGCCATCATCCGCTCCAGCGCCTGGACCACGGGTTCCTCGACCCCCGCCGTCAGAAGGTTGGCCAGATACTTGACCGGGATCCGCAGCGAGCGGACGTCGGGCATCTCGCCGTCCATCTCCAGCGCGCCGGCAGCCGCTGCATTCTGGATGGGCGACAGCGGCGGGACGTACCAGACCATCGGAAGGGTCCGGTATTCCGGGTGGAGCGGGAAGGCGACTTTCCACTCCATCGCCATCTTCCAGATGGGACTGCGCCGCGCGCCTTCGATCCAGGCCTCAGGGATGCCGTCGGCGCGTGCCTGGGCGATCACTTCGGGATCGTTGGGATCCAGGAAGACATCGAGTTGAGCCTGGTACAGATCGCCTTCGTCCGGGGTGGCGGCTGCCGCCTCGATGCGGTCGGCGTCATAGAGCAGGACCCCCAGATAGCGGATGCGGCCCACGCAGGTTTCCGAGCAGACCGTCGGCAATCCGGCCTCGATGCGCGGATAGCAGAAGACACACTTCTCGGATTTTCCGGATTCCCAGTTGTAGTAGATCTTCTTGTACGGACAGGCCGACACGCACATGCGCCAGCCCCGGCATTTGTCCTGGTCGATGAGGACGATGCCGTCCTCCTCGCGCTTGTAGATGGCCCCCGACGGACAGGCGGCCACACAGGTCGGGTTCAGACAGTGCTCACACAGTCGGGGCAGGTACATCATGAAGGTGTTTTCGAAGGCCCCGTAGATCTCCTTCTGCACGCCCTCGAAATTGTAGTCCTGGGATCGCTTGGCGAACTCGCCGCCGAGAATTTCCTCCCAGTTCGGACCCCACTCGATCTTTTCCATCCGCTCGCCGGTGATGGCCGAACGCGGCCGGGCGGTCGGGAAATGCTTCATCTCCGGCGCGGTCTGGAGGTGGGCGTAGTCGAAGTTGAAGGGCTCGTAGTAGTCGTCGATCTCCGGCAGGTCGGGGTTGGCGAAGATCTTGGCCAGGATGCGCCACTTCGCTCCCATGCGGGGCTCGATCCGGCCGTTCTTCTTGCGTCGCCAGCCGCCGTTCCAGCGTTTCTGGTTCTCCCAGTCCTTGGGATAGCCGACGCCGGGCTTTGTCTCGACGTTGTTGAACCAGGCGTATTCAACGCCTTCGCGGTTGGTCCAGACGT
>CAZYFY010000001.1:0-197491 GCA_964647275.1 uncultured Brevundimonas sp. | reverse complement strand
ACGGCGGCGACACCCTCGTGTTCATGAACGACGAGAACTACGAGCAGATCGAGCTTCAGAAGGACTGGGTCGGCGAGGAGCGCATTCCCTACCTCCAGGAAGGCATGAAGGTCGTCATCGAAAGCCACGAAGACCGCCCGATCGGCCTGAGCCTGCCGGATCAGGTGGTGCTCGAAGTCGCCGAAACCGAGCCGACCGTGAAGGGCCAGACCGCCTCGTCCTCCTACAAGCCCGCCCTGGCGTCGAACGGCATCCGCATCATGATCCCGCCCTACATGTCGGCCGGGGAGCGGATCATTGTCGATACGGCCACGGGCGAATACGTCCGCCGCGCTGACTAATTTGAGGGTTTGGGGCTTGGTGCGTAGGGAGTAGGGCTCTGTCCGGACTCTCACGCACCCCCTAATCCCTATTCCCCACTCACCAAGCCCAACCCATGCCCCACGTTTCTCCCGTCCTGTCCGTCATGATCGACGCGGTCAAAAAGGCCGCCCGGCCGATGATGCGCGACTTTGGCGAGGTTGCGGCCCTGCAGGTGTCGCGCAAGGGCCCCGGTGATTTCGTCACCGCAGCCGATCTGCGCGCCGAACAGACGCTGTTCGAGGCCCTGATGAAAGCGCGCCCCGGCTACGGTTTCCTGGGCGAGGAGCGCGGCATGGTCGAAGGCTCGGACAAGAGCCACACCTTCATCGTCGACCCGATCGACGGCACGACCAACTTCCTCCACGCCATGCCGCACTTCGCCGTCACCGTCGCGCTGGAGCGCGAGGGCGAGATCCAGGCCGCTGTGACCTACAACCCGATCATCCAGGAGATGTTCTGGGCCGAGAAAGGCAAGGGCGCGTTCCTGAACGATGTGCGCATTCGCGTCTCGGGTCGCCGGGAAATGGCGGACTGCCTGATCGGTACGGGTCTGCCCTACATCGGACGCCCGGGGCATGGGCAGACGATCAAGGAGGTCCATGCGATCGGCCAGCGGGTGGCGGGCATCCGTCGTCTCGGCTCGGCGGCTCTCGATCTCGCCTGGGTCGCGGCCGGCCGCTACGACGCCTTCTGGGAACGAAATCTGAATGCCTGGGACGTGTCAGCGGGCCTGTTGCTGGTGACCGAAGCCGGCGGGATCATCAGCAGCATCGACGAGGGCCACGATGTGCGGTCCGGCGTCTCGGTCTGTGTCGGTGCACCGGACGTGCAACCGCAGTTGCTGAAGCTGTTGCGGGCCGCCTAGAGCATGATGGTTTTTGTTGGAACCGCCTCGCGGTTCCAACAAAAAGCTGAATCATGCTCGCGCTAGTGTCTGGAGCCTGATTCACGCCCGAGATGAAATCGCGAAGCGATTCCGCCTCTACCGATCAGGCTCTAGTCGGCTCTGAACTGAAGGTCGGCCAGCCGGGCATAGAGCCCGCCTTGCTTGACAAGTCCGGCGTGGGTGCCTTCTTCGACGATCCGCCCCTCATCCATGACCACGATGCGGTCGGCCCGCTTCACCGTCGCCAGACGGTGAGCGATGACCAGGGTTGTGCGCATGTCCATGGCCCGATCCAGAGCAGCCTGAACCAGCCGTTCGTTTTCGGCGTCCAGCGCCGAGGTGGCCTCGTCCAGCAACAGGATCGGGGCGTGCCGAACCAGGGCCCGCGCAATGGCCAGCCTTTGCCTCTGGCCGCCCGACAGGGATCGGCCTCGTTCGCCCAGGGGCTCGTCCAGTCCCTTGGGAAGCGCTTCGACGAACTTGAGCGCCTGGGCCTCTTCCAGGGCCTGGCGAACCTCTGCCTCGTCCGCATCCGGGCGGCCAAAGCGGACGTTGTCTGCCGTCGAGCCCGAAAACAGCGGGGCTTCCTGTGACACCCAGGCCAGCCGCTGGCGGACCTGCGCCGGGTCGGCGTCACGCACGTTTACACCGTCGACCAGAACCGTGCCTGCGTCGGGGTCATAGAAGCGCAGCAACAGACGAAACACTGTCGACTTGCCGGCCCCCGAAGGCCCGACCAGGGCCACCGTTTCACCTGGCCGGACGGTCAGCGAAAAATCCTTGAGTGCCGTCAGATCCTGTCGTCCCGGATAGGCGAAGGAGACGCCCTGCAACATGGCCTCCCCGCGCGGCGGCTCGGGCAGGGCCACAGCGGCGGGGGGCGCGGCCACCTCGGGCGTGGCCTGCATCAGGTCGCCGATCCGGGCCATGGCCCCCGAGGCCTTCTGAACATCCCCCCAGCTCTCGCCAAGGGCCGCCACCGACCCGGCGGCGAAAACCGCCAGCAGGACGAACTGGATCAGGGCCCCTTCGCTCATGCGCCCGTGGATGACGTCCTGGGCTCCGAGCCACAGGACGAGGGTGACGCCCCCGAACATCACCAGGATGATGGCGGCGGTCATCACGGCGCGTGCGTTGATCCGCTTGAGCGAGGCGGCAAAGGCCCCATCCACGGCAGCATCGAAGCGCGTCGCTGACGACCGCTCGCGCCCAAAGGCCTGAACGGTTTCCAGCGCCTCGATACTTTCCCCGGCAAAGCCGACGGCCTCGGCGAAGCGATCCTGAGACTGGACCGTCAGGGTGCGGACTCGCCGCCCATAGAAGAACAGGGGCACGATCAGCAGGGGCACAATCAGCATGACCAGCCCGGTCAGCTTCAGACTGACCGTCGCCAGCATGATCACGGCCCCGATCAGCATCAGCACGTTTCTCAGCGCATAGGAGATGGAGGTCGTCAGCAGGGTGTCGACGATCTGAATGTCGGTGGTCAGGCGGCTCAGCACCTCGCCGGTCCGAATCCCGGACAGGAACTGTTGATCCAGCGACAGGACGTGTCCAAAGACGGCCTGGCGCAGGTCGGCCACCATCCGTTCGCCGGTCTTGGTGACGTAGAAATACCGGGCCGCCGTCACCGCCGCGAGGGCCAGGGCATTCAGGCCCAGCCAGAGGAACCAGCGGTTGATGTCCTGACCGTCGTTGGCGAATCCGTGGTCGATCGCTCCTCGCGAGGTCACCGTCAGGCCCAGTGACGCGACGGTCGCCAGCAGCAGGAACACCAGCGACAGGAACAGATCACCCTTGTGACGCAAGGCAAAGGGCCACAGGCCGAGCAGCGGCTTCAGATCCCGCCGCTTCTCACGCCGTCCGGCGGCGTCGGACATCTGTTCGGCCAGCAACGCGCCACCCGAGGGCCGATCACGCGAATCCGTTTGGGACATCCACTCTTGCCTCTTAGGAGTCCATCCTGTATGGACGCCGCCTCTCCGCCGGACCCGGCGGATTTTCATTTTTTGCCGCGCTCTCGGGCGCGCCCGCCGGACCAGACGCCATGAAGCAGGACATCCACCCCGACTACCACTTCATCACCGTGGTGATGACGGATGGCACGACCTATCAGACGCGCTCGACCTACGGCAAGGAAGGCGCGACGCTGAACCTGGATATCGATCCGACGACCCATCCGGCCTGGACCGGTGGCGGCCAGCATCTGATGGACCGCGGTGGCCGCGTGTCGCGCTTCAACAACAAGTTTGGCGGCTTCATCAAGAAGTAGCCCGTTTGGCTACGGCCAAGCTGCAAACAGGACACACAAGGCGCCGAACGTCAGGTTCGGCGCCTTTCTGTTTGCGCAGATCATCGCTAAGTTGGGTCCATCAGGGACGCCCGGTCAGGGCGGATCAAGGAATGGTGTCCATGGGCTTGAACAGACGCGAACTGGCATTTTCGGCTTCTGCGGTTGCGCTTGGTGGCGCAACGGGTCTGGGCCAGATCCAGCCAGGCACGCCGACGGGCGCGCCGATCAGCCCGTTTTATCAGACATTTAACGACCAGCTGGCGTCCCAGTCGGCGGCGCTGCAGGCTGATATCCGGGGCTTCTATGAGGTGCTCGGCTGGCAGCCGGCCTGGACGCCCGAGCGTGTCCAGATGCTGGGCCAGGTGATCGGTCAGGCCGACCGGCATGGTCTGGATCCCGCCCATTATCTGGACGGTGTGGCCGTTGTCGCCGATCCCCAGCTTGCGGATATGCGCCTGACCGCTGCCGCCCTGACCTATGCCAAGGTCCTGTCGGAAGGCACCGTCGATCCCACGACCGTCGAGGATCTGTGGGAGATGGAGCCGAACCGGGTGGCACTGGGTGCCCCCATGGCCGAGGCGCTTCGCCAGAACCGACTGTCGGACTGGATGAACGGCCTGGCTCCGACCGACATCGGCTACACCAACCTGTCGGCTGGCTATATCCGCTATCGCGACATTTCGTTGAACGGCGGCTGGCCGGTCTTTGGTGCCGGTGGGCCGATCCGGCCTGGTGACACCGACCATCGTATCCCCGCCCTGATCCAGCGCCTGCGTGCCGAGGGTGACCTCAGCCGCGCCGACATGGCCTCAATCGACCCGCAGACGACCCACTATTCCGACGACATCCAGACGGCCGTGCGTCGGTTCCAGGTGCGTCACGGCCTGGTTTCCGACGGCATCATCGGCCAGGGCTCCTCTTCGGCCCTGTCGGCGACGGCCACGGACCGTGCCCGCCAGATTGCCCTGAACCTGGAGCGCCGTCGTTGGCTCAAGCGCGACCTCAATCCCGAGCGGATCGAGGTCAATACGGCGGCGGCCATCATGGTCTATTGGCACGAGGGACGTCCGGTTCACTCCAACCGGGTCGTGGTCGGCACGCCTGCGAACCAGACCCCCAGCCTGGAAAAGCCGTTTGCTTCGGTGGTGGCCAATCCGCCGTGGAACGTGCCCATGGGGATTGCCCGCAACGAGATTCTGCCGCGCGGCGCGGCCTATCTGCGCGCCAACAACATGTATGTGACCTCGGACGGGCGCGTGGTTCAGCGGGCCGGCCCGACGGCGGCGCTCGGCTATGTGAAGTTCGAGCTGCGGGACAGCTACGCCATCTTCCTGCACGACACCCCGGCGCGCGGCGTGTTCCGCAACGCCTATCGTCACCGGTCGCATGGCTGTGTCCGGGTTGAGAACGCCATCGACTTTGCCCGTCTGCTGCTGGAGCCGAATCCGGAACGCCTGGCCCAGTTCGACCGGGCCCTGGATGCCCGTACGACCACACGGGTCCAGACCGGCCGGGAAATCTCGGTGCGGCTGCTGTACTGGACGGCCTTTGTCACCGGCCAGGGGGCCGTGGCGTTCCGCGAGGACGTGTACCAGCGTGACGCCGCCCTGGCGCGCGCCCTGGGGATCGACATCACCTTGCCGCGCGCGATCGACGATGGACGGGACGATCCGAACGACGTCGGGCCGTAACCTCTTGAGGCCGGGGGTTCGGCTCGCCACATAGCGGGTATGAACCACCTCAAGACCTTTGTCCTCCTGGCGGCGATGACCGCCCTGTTCGTCGGCCTCGGCTATCTGATCGGCGGCACCACCGGCATGCTGATTGCCCTGGTGTTCGCCGGCGGCATGAACCTGTTCAGCTACTGGAACGCCGACAAGATCGTGCTGCAGATGTATCGCGCCGTGCCGGTCGACGAGAGCCACCCCGAGCCGCTGATCCGCAACTATGTCGCCGATATCGTTCAGATGTCTGCGGATGCCGGCCTGCCGCGCCCGCAGATCGCCATCATCCCGACCGAACAACCCAACGCCTTTGCCACGGGCCGCAACCCCGAAAACGCGGCGGTCTGCGCCACCGAAGGGCTGCTGCGTGCCCTGACGCGCGAAGAAATCCGCGGCGTCATGGCCCATGAACTGGCCCATGTGAAAAACCGCGACACCCTGACCATGACGGTCACCGCCACCGTCGCCGGGGCCATCTCGGCCCTGGCCAACTTCGGCCTGTTCTTCGGCGGGGGTGATCGCGACCGGCCCGGCGGCATGATCGGGACCCTCGCCATGGCGCTTCTGGCCCCCATGGCCGCCGCGCTCGTGCAAATGGCCATCAGCCGGGGCCGCGAATACGAAGCCGGCCGCGTCGGGGCCGAAATTGCCGGCGACCCGCAAGCTCTGGCCTCCGCCCTGCAAAAGATCGAGGGCTGGTCCAAGCGCATCCACAATCCGACGGCTGAGAACAATCCAGCCTCGGCCCAGCTGTTCATCATCAACCCCCTGTCGGGTCAGGGCGCGGACAATCTGTTCTCGACCCACCCCAACACCGCCAATCGGGTGAAGGCCCTGATGGAGCTGGCCGGTCGGATGGGCGGTCGCCGCCCGACCCTGGCCGCAACCCCGACGGGACCGCGAGCCGCCGGAACCGGCGTCCCGACGACGCCAAAGGGGCCGTGGGGCTGATCCCCTTCTCCCCTTGAGGGAGAAGGTGGGCGGCGACAGCCGCTCGGATGAGGGGCGCCGGCGAAGCCGGCAACTGGAATACCCTCCGGCGTCATCCTCATTCTCGTTGCCCGTTGCTTCGCATCGGGCGCCCCTCATCCGTCACCCTTCGGGCGACACCTTCTCCCGCAAGGGGAGAAGGGATAATCTTGCCCCATGCCCGCCATTGCCCGCCTCAAGCCCGGCCAGTTCTTCTCGCCCGACGAATGGGCGGGGCTGACGGCGCGGTCGCCGTGGAAGGGACTGGCTCTGGTCGTCCACTGCTGGGGCGTGATCGGCCTGGCGGCGGCCCTGGGCGTCTGGCTCCCCTGGCTGATCCCGCTCAGCGCCATGGTCATCGGCACGCGCCAGCTGGGTCTGGCCATCCTGATGCACGAGGCGGCCCACGGCGGCCTGCACCCGAACCTCAAGGTCAATGATGGGGTCGGCCACTGGCTCGGCGCCGTGCCCATCGGGGCCAGTCTGAACGCCTACCGCCCCTATCACCTCAGCCATCACAAATATGCGCAACAGGTCGAGGACCCGGACCTGCCCCTGTCGGCGCCCTTTCCGGTCACCCGCGCCTCGCTGCGGCGCAAGATCATCCGCGACCTGACCGGCCAGACCTTCTTCAAACAGCGGATCGCGCCCTTTTTCGTGCGCATGGCCCCGGACGAAGACCTGCCCGAAGGTGCCCGCGTTACGGCCCGCTCGGCCCTGCCGTTCCTGCTGGTCAATGGTGTGATGCTGGCCGTGGCGATCCTGGCGGGGGTCTGGTGGGCCTATTTCGCGCTTTGGCTCCTGCCGTTGGTGACCTGGTTCCCGATGGTCACGCGCCTCAGAAACATCGCCGAGCACGCCTGCGTCGAAAACTCCGACATCGACCCCCTGCGTCAGGCCCGCACCACTCAGGCAAGCTGGTGGGAACGCGCCTTCATCGCCCCCTACTGGGTCAACTTCCACGCCGAGCACCACATCTTCATGCACCTGCCCTGCTGGAGCCTACCGCGAGCGCACCGGCTGCTGGCGAAGAAGGGGGTGACGCAGGGCATGGAGGTCGCGCCGGGGTATGCGGCGGTGTTGAGGGAGGCTTCGGGGCGGAGCACCTGAGGTCCCTTCTCCCATTGGGAGAAGGTGGCCCGAAGGGCCGGATGAGGGTCGGGTGGTGCAGGTTCTGGCTCGATACGACCCTCACCCTTCGCGCAGCCGGCCCCCCGGCTGAAGCCGGTGTTGCCGGGCGCTCATCGGCCCTCTCCCAATGGGAGAGGGATCGGGACAGGCTTGCTAACCCAACGCCTTCGCGATCCGCTTAGCGAGCTTCTCTGCCACCTCGTCCTTCGACAGCGTCGGCCAGGCCTCTTCGCCGTCGGCATCGATTACCGTCACCGTATTGGCGTCGCCGCCCATGACGCCGGTGCCGCCGACGTCATTGGCGACGATCCAGTCGCAGCCCTTCTTCGCCAGCTTGCCGTGTGCGTGCTCGATCAGCTTCTCGGTCTCGGCGGCGAAGCCGATGACCAGCCGGGGTCGGTCCGGCCCGGCCTTGGACAGGGTGGCCAGGATATCGGGATTGGCGACCAGATCGAGGGAAGTCCGCGTTGCCTTGTCCTTCAGCTTTTCGGGCGCGGCCTCGGCGGGGCGCCAGTCGGCGACGGCGGCGGTCAGAATGGCGACATCGGCGGGCAGGGCGGCGCGACACGCCGCCAGCATCTCTTGCGCCGTCCCGACCAGCAGCCGGTCAACGCCGGGCGGCGCCGCAAGGGCGGTCGGGCCGGACACCAGGGTCAAGCTGGCCCCGCGCCGTTCCAGCGCCCGCGCAATCGCATAGCCCTGTTTGCCGCTGGAATGGTTGGACAGGAACCGCACCGGGTCCAGCGGCTCTTGCGTCGGCCCCGCCGTGACCAGGACATGACGGCCCTTCAGGCTGTCGTCCCGCCCGATCCGTTCCTGAATGGCACCAAGGATGGCGGCCGGCTCGGCCATGCGGCCCTCGCCGAACTCGCCGCAGGCCATTTCGCCCTCGTCCGGCCCGACGAAGGCGATGCCGTCGGCCTTCAACTGCGCCAGATTGCGCCGGGTCGCCGGATGCTCCCACATCCGCACATTCATCGCCGGGGCCATCAGCACCGGCGTGTCGGTGGCCAGCAAGGTTGTCGTCGCCAGGTCGGTCGCCAGGCCGTTCGCCGCCTTGGCCATCAGGTCTGCTGTCGCCGGCACCACCACAATCAGATCGGCCCAGCGCGACTGGACGATGTGGCCCATCTCCTGTTCCGCCGTCAGGTCGAACAGATCGTCGCCAACCGGGTTTTCGCTGAGCGCCGCCAGCGACAGGGGCGTGACAAAATGGCTGCCGCCCTCGGTCAGGATGGCGCGAACCTCCATCCCGGCCTTCCGCATCAGCCGTACCAGCTCCAGCGACTTGTAGGCCGCCACCCCGCCGCCGACGATGAGCAGGACCTTGGCCATGGCGATCAGATCAGGCCCTTGAGCGCATCGCGCGCGGCGTCGCCCAGATCGGACCGCTTGAGCGCCAGCGCCACATTGGCCTTCAGCAGGCCGATCTTGTCGCCGCAATCGTGGGTGATGCCCTCATACTGATAGGCGGTGAACCGCTGGCTTCCCATCAGGGTGGCCATGGCGTCGGTCAGCTGGATCTCGCCGCCCGCGCCGCGCGGCTGGCTTTCTAAAATCTCGAAGATTTCCGGCTGAAGGATGTAGCGACCGGCAATCGACATACTGGACGGGGCCGTGCCCTGCGGGGGCTTCTCGACCATCCCCTTCATGGCCGACATGCGGCCTTCGGTCCGCTCGGGGTCGATGATGCCGTATTTGTGGGTCTCGGTGGGCGGGACCTCTTCCACGCCGATGATATTGCCGCCGACCAGATCATAGGCCTGCATCAGCTGTCCCAGCGCACCCGGCTGGGCGTCGACGATCACGTCAGGCAGCAGGACCGCGAAGGGCTCGTTGCCGATGATGTCGCGCGCACACCAGACCGCGTGCCCCAGACCCAGCGGGGCCATCTGGCGGGTAAAGCTCATCTCGCCGGCCTTGGGCAGGTCGCGCCGCACGGCCTCCAGCACGTCGGTCTTGCCCTTGGCCTCCAGCTGGGCCTCCAGCTCGATCTGGTGGTCGAAATAGTCCTCGATGGCCCCTTTGGAGCGGCCCGTCACAAAGACGATGTGCTCGATCCCGGCCTCGCGGGCCTCCTCCACGATATAGGAGAGGATCGGTCGATCCACGACGTTCAACAGCTCCTTGGGCGTGGTCTTGGTCCCCGGCAGGACCCGCGTGCCGAGGCCCGCGACAGGAAGAACGGCTTTTCTAACAGCGGTCATATGCTCTAGCTTCCGACATGGGGATGCGTCGACGACATAGGATGATCGGCGCGGCTTGGGAACCGGCTTTGCCGGGCGTGGTTCTTTCAAAGACGATATCCAAGGAGGGCTTGGCATGATCAGACCGGGGACACTCACAGGCATGGCCTTGGCCGCCATCGCGGTCGCGGCCTGCCAACCGGCGGCTGAAGACAAGGCCGGCACGGAGGCCCCCGTGGTCGCCCCTGACGGGCCGCTGGACGACGCGATCCATGCCGAAGACCTGCCGCCGGATGACGCCATCCCGGCCGAAGAAGAGGTGCCCGAAGATGCTCATCCTCCGACGGACGAGCCCCTGACGGTCCCGCCGCAATAGGCGCTATTCGACGGTGACCGACTTGGCCAGATTGCGCGGCTGATCGACGTCCGTGCCCTTCTGAACGGCGGTATAGTAGGCCAGCAGCTGCATCGGCACTGCATAGACCAGCGGCGCGATCAGGGGGTGACAATCGGGCGCGTCGATGCGGCGGATGCTGGCTCCGTGGGGGGCTTCGGCCTCGGCCGGCGCAATCATGATCACCGGGCCCCCGCGTGCCGCAACCTCCTGAAGGTTGGACGCGGTCTTTTCGAACACGTCATCCAGCGGCGCCAGGGCCACCGTCGGGGTGAATTCGTCGATCAGGGCGATCGGCCCGTGCTTGAGCTCGCCGGCGGCATAGCCCTCCGCATGGATGTAGCTGATTTCCTTGAGCTTGAGCGCGCCTTCCATGGCCAGCGGATACATGGCCCCGCGTCCCAGGAAGAGGACATCATCGGCCTTGGCCAGTTCAACCACCTCGCGGCGGATGTCAGCGTCCATGGCCAGGGCTTCGGAGATCAGGCGCGGGGCCTCGAACAGCGCCTTGACCAGTTCAGCCTCACGCGTGGCGTCGATCCGGTCCCGTGCCACGCCGGCGGCAACGGCCAGCGCCAGCAAGGCTGCGACCTGGGCGGTAAAGGCCTTGGTTGAGGCCACCCCGATTTCCGGCCCGGCATGGGTCGGCCACAGAATATCGGCCTCACGCGCCATCGAGGACGTATGGACATTGACGATGGCGGCGGTCTTGAGCCCTTGCGCCTTGCACCAGGTCAGGCTGGCCAGGGTGTCGGCGGTTTCGCCAGACTGGCTGACGGCAACCGCCAGGGTCGAGGAGGACACCGCCGGCTCGCGATAGCGAAACTCCGACGCGATCTCGACATCGCAGGGCAGGCCGGCCAGGCGTTCAAAGGCGTAACGCCCGATCTGACCGGCAAAGAAGGCGGTGCCGCAGGCCACGATCTGGACCCGGTCGAGCTTGGCGAAATCGACCGGTTGCGGCCGGGCTGTGCCTGAAACCAGATCCAGATAGGCCGACAGCGTATGCTGAACACTGTCGGGCTGCTCATGGATCTCCTTTTCCATGAAGTGGCGATAGGCACCCTTCTCGACCATGGCCGACGACGCCGACACCTGTACCGCCGGGCGCTCGACCTCGGAGCCCGTCGAATCAAAGAATCGGGCCCCTGCGCGATTGAGAACGACGTAGTCGCCTTCCTCAAGGTAGCTGATCTGCTGGGTAAACGGCCCGACCGCCAGGGCATCGGACCCCAGGTACATTTCGTCTTCACCCCAGCCGACAACCAGCGGGCTGCCCCGTCGGGCCCCAAGGATCTGTTCGTCCTCACCGTCGATCAGGACCGCCAGCGCATAGGCTCCCGTCAGTCGATCCAGGACGCGCTTGAACGCCGCGATGGCATCGTTCGACTTGGCCAGTTCGCGGTCGAGCAAATGAGCCACCACCTCGGTGTCGGTCTGGCTCTCGAACACATGGCCTTCGGCGGCCAGTTCAGCCTTCAGCTCGGCGAAGTTCTCGATGATGCCGTTGTGAACCAGGGTTACGCGCCCGGCCTTGTGCGGGTGGGCATTCTCGGTGGTTGGTGCCCCGTGGGTCGCCCAGCGCGTATGGCCGATGCCAACGGTCGCGTTCAATGGCGTCTCGGCCAGCACGGTTTCGAGATTGCGAATCTTGCCCTGGGCGCGCCGGCGCTCGGTTACGCCGTCAACTAGGGCAGCAACCCCGGCGGAATCATAGCCGCGGTATTCCAGCCGTTTGAGGCTGTCGATCAGGCGGGGGGTAACCGGGCCGGTTCCGGTGACGCCAATAATACCGCACATAGGCGTTGCTCCTGAGACTGATCGCTTTCACCGCGCCCATAGCACTGGTGATCTCGCCAAGTTGTAAAACCCGATTGCACGAAGTTTCTCGACTTTGGTGCGCGGGCGCGGTTGAAACGATTCATGACTGAACGCGTCTATTTTGGAACGGACGGCATCCGCGGCAAGGCCAACGCCTATCCGATGACCGCCGAAATCGCCCTCAAGGTCGGCCTGGCGGCCGGAAAGCTCTTCATGTCCCAGGATGACCGACGCCATCTGGTGGTGATCGGCAAGGACACGCGCCTGTCCGGCTACATGATCGAGCCCGCCCTGGTGGCAGGGTTCGCCTCGATGGGCATGGATGTGCGGACCTTCGGCCCTGTCCCGACGCCGGGTGTCGCCATGATGACCCGGTCGATGCGAGCCGATCTGGGTGTGATGATCTCCGCGTCGCACAATGACTATGCCGACAACGGCATCAAGCTGTTCGGCCCGGACGGCTACAAGCTGTCAGACGAGATCGAACTCCAGATCGAGCGGCTCATGCAGGAGGATCTGGGCTCCAGCCTGGCCGAGTCTGCCGCCCTGGGTCGGGTCAAGCGGATCGATGACGCGCGGCACCGCTATGTCGAGATCATCAAGGCGGTCTTTCCCAAGCGGCTCAGCCTCAAGGGGATGCGGATCGCGGTCGATTGCGCCAATGGCGCGGCCTACCAGGTGGCCCCGACGGCTCTGTACGAACTGGGGGCCGATGTCTTTGCTGTGGGCGTTGAGCCCAACGGGATGAACATCAATGCCGAATGCGGCTCGACCCACCCCGAGAATGTCTCTGCGGCCGTGCGTCGTCACGGCGCGGACATCGGTATCGCGCTGGATGGGGATGCCGACCGCGTCATCATCACCGATGAGACCGGCCGCGTCGTCGATGGCGATCAGCTGATGGCCCTGATTGGCCTGGACTGGCACCGTCGCGGTCGCCTGACCGGCGGCGGCATCGTGGCGACCATCATGTCGAACCTCGGTCTGGAGCGCCGTCTTCAATCCGAAGGGCTGACGCTGGAACGCACCAAGGTCGGCGACCGCTATGTCATGGAGCGGATGCGCGAAGGTGGCTTCAATATTGGCGGGGAACAGTCCGGCCACATCATCCTGCATGATCACGCCACAACCGGCGACGGCATGATGGCGGCCCTGCAGGTGCTGGCGGTGCTGGCGGATTCGGGCAAGCCGATGAGCGAACTGGCACGCCAGTTTGAACCCGTGCCCCAGCTTCTGGAAAACGTCCGGCACAAGGGCGGCAAGCCCCTGGAAACGGCGGTGGTCAAGGCTGCGATTGCCGAGGGGCGCGAGCGACTGGACGGTAGCGGGCGTGTCGTGGTTCGGGCCTCAGGCACCGAGCCGCTGATCCGGGTCATGGCGGAGGGCGACGACGACGCCCTGGTGCGCGCCGTCGTGCGCGACATCGCCGAGGCGGTCAGGGCGGCGGGCTAGTCGGTCAGGCGCTCAGCCAGCGCCTCGACCCGTTGCCGGATATCCGGCACGGCCACGATCTCCCAGACGGCGGCGCGGCTGGGTGGGCCCAGGACGTGGATGCGCTCGGACGCGCGACCGGCAGGGTTCAGCAACCGCCCTGCCCGTCGACACTGAGACCCAGCCGCAATGGGTCGATACCCGCCTGACCGGTCGCCAGCAGATGACGGGTCAGGGCGTCGTCGGACCGGGTCGGGTCCACGCCCGGGCCGGTACAGTCGATGAGCCCCCGCGCGCGGGTCGCCTCGGCGCTGTCCGACCCACGGGGCCGCCAGCGGACATCAACGTGGTCTCCAACCGCTGTGACCGCCTCCAGTCGCCCGGCGTGCACGACCAGTTGACCGCGCTGTATCAGGGCCTCGATCCGACGCGCGACGTCGGTCGCGATCCGGTGGCGGTGCACGTCCCACCAGGGCCGCAGATGACGCAGGAAACGCGCGCGCGCAACCTGATCCAGCTCCGCCCACAGCTCTGCATTGAGGCTGCGAAGTTCGTCCATGGCCGCGCCCCAGCCGATCTCGTCGGCACGGACACGAAAGGTCCTCATGCGTTGAGACAGCGGAGCCTCAGCCGGGCGTCTGGGTGACGGGTGGCTCTGAGCGGCGTCGTGGGATCGGGGCAGTAGCCCGCGCCGGGAAATCGCCACGGCCCGGCCTCGCCAGCCCCGGTCTTCCAGCTCCAGGACCACGTCGATCATGGTCAGGCCCGATCCGAGGATGACGACATCGTCATCCGGCCCGATGCCGTCCATCGCGCCCGGTGCCCAGGCGTCGGCGATGGTGCCGGCGGTCTTGCTCGCAGTCTGGGGGGCTGGATTGCCGGTCGCGAGGACGATCTGATCAGCAACAACCTCGCCACCATCGGCCAGTCTTGGTCCGACAGGCGTGACCGCGACGGCCTCGCCGGTGACCCGCTGGATTTGCCCCAGTCCGGCGATTTCTGCCTCGGCCAGGAGGTGCTGAACATAGAGGCCATAGACCCGACGCGGCGCGAAGGCGTTGGGATCGGCATCCCATTGGCTGGTCTGGTCCAGCCAGCGCACGAAATGGCCGGGATCGTCAGCCAGGGCGCTCATTCGGCCTGAGCGCACGTTCAGCCGGTGGCTGTCATTCGTTGTGGAATAGGCCAGGCCCAGCCCAAAGACACCCGACCGCTCGATCAGGACCACATCGCGCCCGCGGCCGGCAAGGCGGGCGGCCAGCAGGCAGCCTGACAGACCGGCACCGACGATGGCGACAGTCACGGCCTAGATTTCCTGATTGTAGGCCCCGACTTCCGGGTGACGGGCCAGGCGCGGCTTCACCTCCTGGCGGAACAGGGCGCGCATGTCGTCTTCGGACTGGGTGCTTTCGACCACCACGACCAGTTCCGGCTTGTTGGACGAGGCCCGCACCAGCACCCACGATCCGTCCTCCAGATGCACCCGGGCACCGTTGACCGTGATCACCTCGGTGATCTTTCGGCCCAGGATGGTACCGCCTTCGGCCCCCAGTTTTTCGTATTCGGCCACGACCTTGGCCAGGACATCATATTTGATCTCATCGGCGCAGTGCGGGCTCATGGTCAGGGAGGTGTAGGCGACCGGCAGGGCCTGTCTCAGGTCGCTGAGCTTGCGACCGGGATTGCGGTCCAGCATCTGAAGGATCGCCGCGGCGGCGACCAGGCCATCGTCATAGCCGCGCCCGTGCGGGGCGTTGAAGAAGAAATGGCCCGACTTCTCGAACCCTGCCAAGGCTCCCAGTTCGGCTGTCTTGCGCTTGATGTAGGAGTGGCCCGTCTTCCAGTAGACGGTCGTGGCTCCATTGGCGGCCAGAACCTCGTCCGTGGCGTACAGGCCGGTCGACTTCACATCGACCACGAAGGTCGAGTTGGGATGCAGGGCCGAGAGGTCGCGGGCCAGCATCAGGCCGATCTTGTCGGCGAAAATCTCTTCACCCTGGTCGTCGACGACGCCGCAGCGGTCGCCGTCGCCGTCGAAGCCGAGACAGACATCCGCGCCCTGCGCCTTCACCGCCGCCGCCATGGCGTGCAGCATTTCGGAATCTTCCGGGTTCGGATTGTATTTGGGGAAGGTCCAGTCGAGGTCGCAGTCCATCTCGATGACGTCCGCGCCCATGGCGCGCAGGGCGTCCGGCGCAAAGGCACCGGCGGTGCCGTTGCCGCAGGCGGCGATGACCCTGATCGGTCGGCTCAGCTTCACCTTTCCGGCGACCTCTTCGATGTAGCGGTCCCGGAAATTCTCGATGCGCTCCAGCTTGCCGCCGTCACGTTCGACGCCCAGGCCGCCCAGCACGATCTCCTTGAGCCGGCCGATCTCTTCGGGGCCAAAGGTCAGGGGTGGATGCGCCCCCATCTTCACGCCGGTCCAGCCGTTCTCGTTGTGGCTGGCGGTGACCATGGCCACGCAGGGTGCCTCCAGCGCGAACTGGGCGAAATAGGCCATGGGCGACAGGGCCAGGCCGATGTCCAGCACCTCACACCCGCCCTGCAACAGGCCGAGGGTCAACGCCTGTTTGACGCTGAGGCTATAGGCCCGGAAGTCGTGACCGACGACGATTCTGGGCGTCACGCCGATCTCGTGGATATAGGTCGCCAGCCCCAGGCCCAGCGCCTGAATCCCGAGAAGATTGATCTCCTCGTTCAGGACCCAGCGGGCATCGTATTCCCGGAACCCCGTCGGCTTGACCAGCGGGATGTTTTCGAAGGCGGCGGTATTGGGCTTCAGGCCCTGTTGCGGCGTCTGGCTCATGGGAGGCGTCTATAGGGCGCGGCCGGCGGTCCGGCTAGCATTGATCGGCGTAGCTTTCCGCTGCGGCGCCCTGCTATTTCATCGGCCGACCGTTGGGAGGCGGCGCGCATGAGCGATCTGGACACCTTCCGCGCCGAGGCGCGGGCCTGGCTTGAGGCCAACTGTCCGCCAGAGGTGCGTGGCCCGGCCAAGAGCGAGGATGATGCCATCTGGGGTGGGCGCAAAGCCGCCTTTGCAACGCCCGGCCACAAGCTCTGGCTGGAACGCATGGGTGCGCGGGGCTGGACCGCCCCGGAATGGCCCGCCGAATACGGCGGCGGCGGCCTGAGCCGAGAGGAGGCCAAGGTGCTGGCCTCCGAACTCCGACGCATTCAGGCCCAACCGGCCTTGTTGAGCTTCGGCATCTGGATGCTTGGGCCGGCCCTTCTTGCCTTTGGCAGCGAAGAGCAGAAACAGAAGTACCTGCCCGAAATCGTGCGCGGCGAAATCCGCTGGTGTCAGGGCTATTCCGAACCGGGCGCCGGCTCCGATCTGGCCGGGCTTCAGACCAAGGCCGAGGACCGGGGCGACCACTGGATCGTCAACGGCCAGAAAATCTGGACGTCCTATGCCGACAAGGCCGACTGGATCTTCTGTCTGGTCAGGACGGACCCTGAGGCCCCCAAACATCTGGGAATTTCATTCGTCCTGTTCGACATGACCACGCCGGGGGTCACCACCCGTCCGATCACCCTGATTTCCGGCAAGAGCCCGTTCTGTGAGACCTTCTTTGACGACGTGCGGGTCGAGAAGGAAAACCTGGTCGGCACGCTCAATCGCGGCTGGGACGTGGCCAAATATCTGCTGGCGCATGAGCGCACCATGATCGGGGCCATGGGCGAGGTTGGGGCCGGGCGGCCCCTGAGCGAGGTCGCTTGCGACAGCATCGGCACGGACGACCAGGGCCGACTGGATGCCCCGGTCTTGCGCGCCCGCATCGCCGAGATGGAGGCCGACGCCATCGCCTTTCGGGCGTCGCTCGAGCGGGTCGGCGATCAGGTCAAGGCCGGGCAGGCTCACCCCGCCGTCGCCTCCATGCTGAAATACTATGGGTCAGAGCTGAACAAGCGCCGCCACGAACTGTTGATGGCGGCGGGCGGCATCGACGCCCTGGAATGGGAGGGTGAGCGATCCCACAACGGCCAGAGTGCCCGCGACTGGCTGCGCACCAAGGCCAATTCCATCGAAGGCGGGACCAGCGAGATCCAGCTGAACATCCTGGCCAAACACATCCTCAAGCTGCCGGGGGCGTGACAGATGCCGCTGATCCTCACCGACGAACAATCCATGCTGAAGGAGGCCGCCGAGGGCTTCCTGAGCGAGAACGCGCCCATCGCCCACCTGCGCGGGCTCCGCGACGAGCGAAGTGAGGACGGCGTCTCACGCGAGCTGTGGCGGGCCTTTGGCGAGATGGGGCTGGCCGGGGTGATCATACCCGAGGAATACGGCGGCTCCGGCCTGGGTGCCGTGGAAGCCGGGGTTGTGGCCGAGGCCATCGGACGCAATCTGACGCCGTCGCCCTTCCTGTCGACGGGACTCTTGGCTGCCCGCGCCCTGATCGACGGCGGCTCGGCGGCGCAACAGGCGGACTGGCTGCCGCGCTTCGCCGCCGGCGAGGCCATTGCGGCGGTCGCCATCGATGAAGGCACCAAACACCGGCCTGATCGCATCCAGACCCGCGCCGAACGCGCCGGCAACGGCTGGAAACTGAACGGGTCAAAGGCCCTGGTGGTCGACGGCCACATCGCCGACGTGCTGATCGTGGCGGCACGCACGGACGACGGGGTCGGTCTGTTTCTGATTGATCCGGGCACGTCCGGCCTGTCGATTGAGCGCACCGTCATGGTTGATGCACACAACGCTGCCCGTCTGGACCTGAAAGACGTCTCGGTCGACGCCGATGCCCTGTTGGGGGGCACCGACGGATCTGTCCTTGATCGCGTCCTTCGCCTCGGCAAGGGGGCTGTGGCGGCCGAAATGTCAGGGGCCGCCCAGGCCGCGTTCGACCAGACCCTGACCTATCTGCGCGACCGCACCCAGTTCGGTAAGGCCATCGGCGAGTTCCAGGCGTTACAGCACCGGGCCGCCCACCTCTATTCCGAAATCGAGATCACCCAGGCCGTGATTCTAAAGGCCCTTCAGGCGCTGGACGCCGACTCCGATGACGCACCCCTGTTGCTTGGGGTCGCCAAGGCGCGGGCCGGCAAGTCCGGCGAACTGGCGGTCCAGGAGGCGGTACAAATGCACGGCGGCGTCGGCATGACCGACGAGTTCGACGTCGGCCTGTACATGAAGCGGATGCGGGTGGCCCAGGAGCTATTCGGCGACGTCGGCTATCACACCGAACAGATCGCCAGGCACGGCGGCTATTGAGCCCCCAAAAGCAAACGCCCCCGGATCGCTCCGGGGGCGCTGCAAAACAAGGTCAGATCGACAGCCTAGCTGTTGTCTTCGACCGGCGCGCCGGGCGCGTTCTTCTTGACGGAATCGATGGCGTTCTGGGCCGAGGCCTTGGAGCTGTAGCCTTCCGAGGCGAACATCACTTCGGAATTGTACTTGAAGCGAACGCGGAACTCGCCCGCCTTGTCTTTGTAGATTTCAAACTTGTGGGCCACGCGGCTCTCCTTCGGGGGGTCTGGGGGTGTCCGCAAGCGGACAGCCCAACCATCGGTATTGCGACAAGGGTGTCAAGGCTCAGGCTCGCCAGACGGCCCATTTGCAGCTAGAGCCTGATCGGTTGAGATGGAATCGCTTCGCGATTTCATCGATGCCGTGAATCAGGCTCCAGGAGATAGCGCGAGCATGATTCAGCTTTCTGTGGGAACCGCCCTGCGGTTCCCCCAAAAACCATCATGCTCTAGGAGCCCGACCATGACGCAAGCTCCTGACACCGCCGCCCGCCGTCTGGTCCAAACCCTGGTCTTGAACGGGGTCGATCACGTCTTCTGCGTACCGGGCGAAAGCTATCTGGCGGTGCTGGATGCGCTGTACGACGTGCGCGATCAGATCAAGCTGGTGATCTGCCGCCATGAGGCCGGGGCGGCCAATATGGCGGAAGCCTACGGCAAGCTGACCGGCAAGCCCGGCATCTGCATGGTCACCCGCGGGCCGGGCGCGACCCATGCCTCCATCGGTGTGCACACGGCCCATCAGGATTCGACCCCGATGATCCTCTTCGTCGGTCAGGTCGGACTGGCCGACCGGGGGCGCGGGGCCTTTCAGGAGGTGGACTACCGCGAGGTCTTCGGCGGCTTGGCCAAATGGGCGACCGAGATCGAAAGCCCCGAACGCACGGTTGAGGTGGTCGAACGCGCCTTCGCCACCGCGCTTCAGGGACGGATGGGGCCGGTGGTCGTCGCCCTTCCCGAGGATATTTTGCACGATCAGGGCGGGCCGGAAGCAAAACAGGCGGTGACGCCCGCCAGGGCCGCGCCGTCGCCGGCGTTCCTGGCCGAGCTGAACGAGCGTCTGTGCAGGGCCGAGCGCCCGCTGCTGGTCCTGGGTGGGTCCGGCTGGACCGATGAGGCCGCGACGGCCATCGGTGACTGGGCCGAGGGGCTGGGCCTGCCGGTGGCCCTGTCATTCCGGCGCAAGGACATCCTGTCGAATGACCGCCCCAACTATGCCGGAGATCTCGGTCTGGGCTGTAATCCCAAGCTGACCGCGCGGGCCAGGGGGGCTGATCTGATCATCGCCCTGGGCGCGCGGCTGGGCGAGAATCCGACCCAAGGCTACAGCCTCTTTGATCGTTGCGAGACGGGCGGGCGTCTGGTGCACATCCATCCCGGACCGGAAGAACTGGGCCGGGTCTGGCCGAGCCTGATGGCCGCGGTTTCGGACAACTCGCTGGCCGCCCTGGCCCTGTCGGAGCTGAAGCCGGGTCGGACCTGGCACGACGAGGCCGCGACGGCCCACGCCGACTACCTCGCCTTTTCGACGCCGGTGACCGTGACCGGCGCGGTCAATATGAGCGAATGCATGAAAACGCTCGGCGAGGTGCTGGAGCCGACCGCCGTGGTGACCAATGGCGCGGGCAATTTCGCCGCCTGGCTGCACCGCTTCTATGGGCACAAGGCCTGCCGCACCCAGCTGGCACCGACCTCCGGGGCGATGGGATACGGTGTGCCGGCGGCGGTGGCGGCGGCGATCATGGAGCCGGGCCGACAGGTGGTGAACATCGCCGGCGACGGCGACTTCATGATGACGGCGCAAGAGCTGGCGACCCTGGTTCAATATGATGCTAAGGCCGTGTTCGTCGTCGTCGACAACGGCACCTACGGCACCATCCGCATGCATCAGGAACGCGACTATCCGGCGCGGGTGTCGGGAACCGATCTGAAGAACCCGGACTTCGTTCGCTTTGCCGAAGCCTTTGGCCTTAAGGCCTGGCGGGTTGAGGCGACCGGAGATTTCCGCCCGGCGCTGGAGGCGGCCCTGGCCGCGGACGGCCCGGCTCTGATCCATCTGATCACCTCGCCCGAGGATATCGCCCCGGGCCGGACGATCAGCCAGCTTCGCGCCGGCTGATCACTCCGCCGGCATCGGCTCGCCCTGATCGGACGGCCCCCGCCGCAGCTTGCGACCCAGCAGGCGCCGCAGGAAGGCCGAGATGTCATCTACGATCGTGAAGACCGGCGGGATGAACAGCAGCGACAGGAAGGTCGACGAAATCAGTCCACCGACGACCGCGACGGCCATCGGCGAGCGGAACTCGACATCGGCACCCCAGCCCATGGCCACCGGCAGCATCCCCGCCCCCATGGCAAAGGTGGTCATGATGATCGGGCGGGCCCGCTTGTGCGCCGCATCCATGATGGCGTCCCAGCGTTTCATGCCGTTGGCTTCGGCGATGATGATGTAGTCGACCAGAAGCACCGAGTTCTTGGCCGCGATCCCCATCAGCATGATGAAGCCGATCAGGCTGGGCATGGAGAAGCTGGACTGGGCGATGACCAGGCCGATCAAGGCCCCCCCGATCGCCAGCGGCAGCGAGGCCATGATGGTGATCGGATAGGTGAAGCTCTTGAACAGCAACACCAGCACCGCATACATCAAGAGGATCCCGGAAATGAAGGCCATGCCAAAGCCGCTGGCCATTTCCTGCATGAACTCGGCGTCGCCCGCCGGGGTCTGCTGGACGCCGTCTGGCAGATTCTGGACGGATGGAAGCTGGTTGACCAGACGTCCGGCCTCCCCCGAAACGATGCCGTCCAGCTCGGCGGTGATGGTGACGACGCGCGCGCGATCCTGACGGCTGATCGAGGCGGGGCCGGCCCCGAACTCGACGCTGGCGACCGCGTTGAGCGGCACCGACTGGCCGGTGTTGGTGGGCACCTGGAGGTTTTCGATCACCGACAGGTCCTCGCGGGCGCGCTGGGTCAGCATCAGCCGGATTGGGACCTGACGGTCGCCGAGATTGTATTTCGGCAGAGCCTGGTCGACATCGCCGATGGTGGCGACGCGCACCGTTTGCGAGATCGACCCGACGGAGACGCCGGCCAGGGCGGCCTGATCAGGACGCGGGGTGATCAGGATTTCCGGTCGCGCGATGGCGGCCGTGTTGATCACATTGGCCAGGCCTGGGACGCCGCGCATCTCAGCTTCGACGGCGCGGGCGGCCTGTTCGAGCGCGCGTCCGTTGTCGCCGATGATCGAGAAGGTATAGCGCGTGCCATCCGAAGGACCGCCGCCTTGCGAGGCAGCCCCGGCCCCGATCCGGGCACCAGGGACATCGTCCCATTCGTCGACCATGATCCGCTGGAATTCCATCTGGCTCATGTCGCGGTGTTTGGGCTCAACCATGTCAGCATAGATGTTGGCCTGGTTGGGCGACTGGCCCCCGACGGCGGCATAGACGGACGTGACCTCCGGCCGGTCACGCAGATCCCGGGTCAGGCGCTGCACCACCGCATCGGTCTGACGCAGGGTGGCACCGGGCGGGAGCTCCACCGACCAGGCGGCGCGCGACTGGTCCGCCGAGGGAATGAACTCGAACTGCAGGCTGGTGACGGCGATGGCGACCGATCCGACCAGCAGGGCCACGCCCATGGCAAACACTTTCCAGCGGTTACGCAGGGCCCAGGCCAACCCCTTGAGGTAAGGAGCCATCCAGAACGGGTCCTTGTGCTCCAGATCGGTATCGGCCTTGAGCATATAGGCGGCCATCAAGGGCGTAATGGTCCGAGCCACCAGAAGCGAGAACAACACCGAAATACAGGCAGCCAGGGCGAAGGCCTTGAAGAACTGGCCGACGATTCCCGGCATGAAGCCCGTCGGGGCAAAGACGGCGACGATGGTGGCGGTGGTGGCCACGACCGCCAGGCCGATCTCGTCGGCGGCCTCCATGGCGGCGTCATAGGGCTGTTTGTTGCCCTGTCGCATGTGACGCACGATGTTTTCGATCTCGACGATGGCATCATCGACGAGGATGCCGATCGTCAGGCTGAGCGCCAGCAGGGACACGCCGTTCAGCGACTGACCCATCGGGGCCAGGATGGCAAAGGTCGGGATCAACGACAGGGGCATGGCCATGGCGGCGATGGCCGTGGCCCGCCAATCGCGCAGGAACAGCCAGACGACGATCACGGCCAGCAGGGCCCCAAGGCCCAGAGCCTCAAGCGAGGCCATGTAGCTTTCTTCAATGTACTCGACGTTGGCCTGGATCGGTTCGATCGTCAGATCTTCGTTCTCGGCGTCGATCTTTGCGATTTCCTCGCGGACGTGGTCGGCGACCCGAACCTCGGACCCATCGCGCGAGCGCAGGAAGTTGAAGGTCACAACCTCCGCGCCGTTGTGACGGGCCAGGCGCCGGGGCTCTGACCAGCTGTCTTCAACACGCCCCAGGTCGCCGAGGCGCACGGTCCCGCCATTGGACAGCGGGATCAGGGTTTCGCGCAGGTCCTCAATGGAGCCGGCAGAGCCGAGTGTCCGGATCGAGCGTTCGGCACCGCCGACGGTGACGCGCCCCCCGGGCAGGTCATTGTTGACCGACGACAGGGCCTGGCTCACCGCTGCAGCGGTAACGCCGCGGGAGGCCAGACGGTCCGGATCCAGCTCGACGCGGATCTCACGGTCAACGCCCCCCTGACGATTGACCTCACCCACGCCGCCAAGGGCCAGAAGGCGGCGGCTGACTTCATTGTCGACGAACCAGCTCAGCTGCTCGGGCGTCATACTGTCCGAGCGGACCACATAGGTGATCAGGGGGTCGCCGGTGATGTCGATGCGCTGGACCGCCGGCTCCTGCATGTCCTGCGGCAGACTGGCCCTCACGCCGCTCATGGCGTTTCGCACATCATTGGTCGCGCGTTCGGTATCGACGCCCAGCTCGAACTCGATGATGGTCGAGGACACCCCGTCGGTGATGTTGGAGGTGATGTGGCGCACCCCTGACAGGCTGGTCAGGGAATCCTCGATCAGGCGCGTGACCTGGACCTCCATCTCCGCCGGGGCCGCGCCCGGTCGTACCGCCGTCACCGCAACCAGCGGGAAGTCGATGTCCGGGTTGTTGTTGATGCGCATCGAGTTGAAGCCGACGATGCCGGCGACCGTCAGGATGACGAACATCAGGATGATCGGAATCGGGTTCCGGATCGACCAGGAGGAAATCTGGTTCATCGGTCGACCTACTGGCTCGGGGCGACGGTGACGCGGTCGCCGTCGCCGAGGAAGCCGGCCCCCTCGACGATGACCCGCGAGCCGGCGGCCACGCCGTCCACCGACGACTGGTCGTTGCTGCGGCTCTGCACCGTGACTTCCTGGAAGCGGGCGATCCCGCCGTCTGCCAGGACAAAGACGCCGGCCCGGTTCTCGCGATAGATGATCGACGCGGTTGGAACGACGATAGAGGGCTGATGACCGGCGTCGATCTCGGCGCGGGCAAACATGCCCGGACGCAGACCGCTGCCCGATGCGATGGAGATGCGGGCAACCGCCAGGCGGGTCTGGGGGTCGACTTCCGGTGTGATGATGCGGACCGAGCCGCTCGTCTGGCCGATGCCGTCGGACAGAACCCGGGCGGACTGGCCGGCCCGGATCAGGGCGACTTCGGTTTCAGGGATGCGCGCGTCCAGCTCCAGCCGCCCGTCGCGGACGATGCGGAACAGTTCTGTGCCCGGCTGAACGATCTGACCGCGGGTCACCGAGCGGCTGATCACCAGGCCCGACACCGGCGCACGGATGGCGGCCTGGTTGACGCGGGCCTGGGTTTCGGCGCGGCCGGCACTGGCGGCCTGAAGCTGTGCCTGGGCGGTGGCCTGCTGGGCGATGGCGTTGTCCAGCCCGGCCTGGGACAGGAAGCCGCGCTCACGCAATTCCTGGGCGCGCGCCAGGGCGGCGTCGGCCTGGGCCACCGTGGCCTCTGCCGAGGCGACCGCGGCGTTTTGTTGACGTAGCTGGGCCCGCAGCAGGGTGTCGTTCAGCTGCACCAGAATCTGGCCTTGCTGGACGTAGCGTCCTTCGTCAGTCAGCACGGCGGTGGCCGTCAGCCCGCCCGTCTCGGCCCCGACGGGCACTTCTTCCCAGGCACTGACGGTGCCGGACGCCGTCACGATACGAGACAGGGCTTCGGTCGTAGCCGTCGCCACGGTGACGGTCTGGGACGATGCTTCACGGGTAGCTTCGCCCCCCTTCTGTTCGCCATGCCCCTGGCCAAAGACCAGGAAGCCGACAATCAGCAGGGCCAGCACACTGACCACGATGGCGGCGATGAGAACCGGGCGACCCAGGCTGGGCCGACGCGAGGCGCGGGGGGGAGAGTCTTCGAACACGATAAATCCCTTCAGTCAGCGACCTTTTAGGCGACTGGCGAGCGGCTGCAACGAAGAACGTTCCCATTAAAAATCCTTCACGCTTGAGGCGGCCGAAAGTGCGGCGCGCTTGGCGCTTTCAGGGGGGACGTGCTAGGGGCCGCGCCCTGGAGCCTGAGCGGCCGAGGAGGAATCGTCGAGCGATTCTTCTGATGCCGCGAATTCAGGCTCCGGACACTAGCAAGAGCATGATGCACACGTCTGTTGGAGCCGTGACACGGAGCCGCCGGAACCGATCATGCTCCAGAGGAATCCCTGAATGTCTACGCCTCCCGAGCGCATCAGAAATTTTTCGGTGGTTGCCCACATCGACCACGGCAAGTCGACGCTGTCGGACCGGCTGATTCAGTTCACCGGCGGCCTGACTGCGCGTGAAATGCGCGAGCAAGTGCTTGATAATATGGAGATTGAGCAGGAGCGGGGGATCACGATCAAGGCCCAGACGGTGCGTCTGAACTACAGGGCGAAGGACGGCCTGGATTACGTTCTGAATCTGATGGACACCCCCGGCCACGTCGACTTTGCCTATGAGGTGAGCCGCTCGCTGGCAGCGTGTGAGGGATCGCTGCTGGTGGTTGATGCCTCGCAAGGTGTCGAGGCCCAGACCCTGGCCAACGTCTATCAGGCCATCGACAACAACCACGAGATCGTCCCGGTCCTGAACAAGATCGATCTCCCGGCCGCCGAGCCCGAGCGGGTCAAGGCCCAGATCGAAGATGTCATCGGACTGGATGCCTCCGACGCGGTGGAATGCTCCGCCAAGTCGGGCCTCGGCATCGAGGAGGTGCTGGAGGCCATCGTCACCCGCCTGCCGGCTCCGAAAGGTGATCGCGACGCGCCGCTCAAGGCCATGCTGGTCGATGCCTGGTACGATCCGTACCTGGGCGTGGTGCTGTTGGTGCGGGTCTTCGACGGCACGCTGAAAACGGGCCAGCGGGTCAAGTTCATGCAGAACGGCTCGACCCATCTGGTCGACCGCGTCGGCGTCTTCCTGCCCAAGAACACCCCGGTCGAGGAACTGGGTCCCGGCGAGGTCGGCTTCATCACCGCCCAGATCAAGGAGGTCGCTCACGCCGCCGTCGGCGACACCATCACCGATGAGAAGCGCCCGACCTCAGAGCCGCTGAAGGGCTTCAAGGAAGTTCAGTCGGTGGTCTTCTGTGGCCTGTTCCCGGTCGACGCCGCCGACTTCGAGGACCTGCGTGCGGCCATCGGCAAGCTGCGCCTGAACGACGCCTCCTTTACCTATGAGATGGAATCCAGCGCCGCGCTGGGCTTCGGCTTCCGCTGCGGGTTCCTGGGCCTGCTGCACCTGGAGATCATTCAGGAGCGCCTGAGCCGCGAGTTCAACCTCGACCTGATCGCGACCGCCCCATCGGTGGTTTACAAGATCGCCCAGCGCGACGGCACGACGATTGAGCTGCACAACCCCGCCGACCTGCCCGATGTGATGCAGATCCTTGAGATCGAGGAGCCGTGGATCAAGGCCACCATCTTCACGCCAGACGAATATCTGGGCGGGGTGATCAAGCTATGTCAGGACCGCCGGGGCGAACAAAAGGAGCTGTCCTACGTCGGCAGTCGCGCCATGGTCGTCTATGACCTGCCGCTGAATGAGGTGGTGTTCGACTTCTATGACCGGCTGAAGTCGATCTCAAAGGGATACGCCTCCTTCGACTATGAGCTGTCGGATTACCGCGTCGGCGATTTGGTCAAGATGAGCATCCTGGTCAATGCCGAGCCGGTCGACGCCCTGTCGATGCTGGTCCACCGCACACGGGCCGAGGCGCGCGGGCGCGGCATGGTCGAAAAGATGAAGGAACTGATCCCGCCGCACATGTTCCAGATCCCGATCCAGGCCGCCATCGGCGGCAAGATCATCGCCCGCGAAACCGTCCGCGCCCTGAGAAAAGACGTCACCGCCAAATGCTACGGCGGCGACGCGACGCGGAAGAAGAAGCTGCTGGAAAAGCAGAAAGAGGGCAAGAAGCGGATGAGGCAGTTCGGGAAGGTGGAGATCCCGCAGGAAGCCTTTATCGCGGCGCTCAAGATGGATGGGGATTGAGGGTTATTCATCCTCATAGGGTTTGAACCAATTGTTTTTCTCGGTCGGCCGTATCGTCCAGAGGTACCTCTTTCCGCGGTTGTCGAGCGGTGCCTTCCAGTTTCCGGCGTATTCGTGATCGATATGCCCAGCGCGCCCCTGGATCTTGTTTACCAGCGGCTTCTCGTCGAACTTTGCGCGAAACTCATCAAGCAGGAAGTGCTCAAAATCCTTAAAGGATTCAGGGCTTCGTTTGTCGCCAATGGCGCTCATGTAGAAGCGAAAAGGCACGTCTCGTAGCGAACGAGACATATCAAAAATCCAGTGGTGAAGGTGGGACCGTAGACGATTCGAAAAGATGCCCCGCCCGATGTACATGACTTCAGACGCGCCTCCTTTGTAGGCGACGCCAAAGCCGTCCCCGATTGATATGACGTAGACCCCGTTTTTCACGTCACTGAATCGCTGCGGTGAACGACGGTCTTGTCCCTGGTCCCACCCTGTCTTGATCTTTCCCATGACCCGGTCGATCGAGGCCTTGCGAACAGACGCCCGAACTTCGGGTTCTTGACGATCGAACTTTCGAAGGTCGAAGCCCAAATCTCGCGCCTCATCGTAGACGCTGATCAAACCCGTCGTTGCCCACTGGACATTGATCTTGGCCAAGTGTTTCCCCCTGTTCGCCGCCCGACGGGGCAGGTCGATGAAGCAGGATATCGCTAGTTGATCGATTGGGGAATGATGGTCGGAGCGCAGGAAGAGCTTGTCGCGGCATTGAGGATGGACGGGGTTGGAGACGCCGATCTGCTCGAACTTGCATTCCAGTGGAACTAGGTTCTTTGATGTCGCTTAAGTAGGTTGAGCCGGGGGGACACCGACATGACCGCCACCGAAGTCACGCCCAAGCCCAATCCCATCAAGGACAACATCGTCCTGTTGGCGGCCCTGGCGGCCAATCTGGGGATTGCGGTGGCCAAGTTTGTCGCCGCATCGATCAGCGGCTCGTCGGCCATGCTGACCGAGGGGGTGCATTCGCTGGTCGACAGCGGCAATCAGGTGCTGCTGCTCTACGGTCAGAAACAGGCCAAGCGGCCACCCGACGAGGCCTATCCGTTCGGCTATGGGCGCGAGCTGTATTTCTGGGCCTTTATCGTCGCGATCCTGATCTTTGCGGTCGGGGCGGGGGTGTCGGTCTATGAGGGCATCCGCCACATCCAGAACCCCGAAGAGCTGCGCGATCCGACGATCAACTACATCGTGCTGGGCATCGCCATGCTGCTGGAGGGCTGGTCGTGGACGGTGGCGGTCAAGGAGTTCCGGGTCAAGAAGGGGCGGCTGAGCTGGTGGCGGGCGATCCAGACGTCCAAGGACCCGCCGGGGTTCATCGTCCTGTTCGAAGATAGCGCGGCCCTGATCGGCCTGATCATTGCGGTGATCGGCGTGTGGGCCAGCCACCATTTCGGCGATGGACGGATCGACGGGGTCGCGTCGGTGATTATCGGCCTGATCCTGGGGGCGGTGGCCGTCATCCTGGCGCGGGAATCCAAGGGGCTGTTGATCGGCGAGGCGGGGGACCCGGCTCTGGTGGCCAGCATCTGGGACACGGTGGCGGCCGCGCCGGGCGTGGTCGCGGTCAACCATGTGCGGACCAGTCAGGCCGCGCCGCACATCGTCTTTGCCGCGGTCAGCGCCGATTTCGACGACGGGATGACCGTGGGTGAGGCCGAAACCGTGATCGAACGTGTGGAGGCGCAGTTGAAGACCGAATGGCCGCAGCTGGCGTCCATCTACATCCGACCTGAAAAGGTCGCGCAGGCGGTGAAGGCTCGCCGTCCGGTGGTGGAGCCGGCCTGAAAGTCAGGGCCTATTTGGCGCGGACGTAGGAGCCGGGCGCGGCTTCCAGCGCCTTGAGCTTGCCGTCGCCGGGGGTGCGGGCGGGGACTTTTTCATCGTCGGCCAGCCAGGCCTGCCATTCGGGCCACCAGGAGCCGGGCTTGTTCTCGGCGGAGGCCAGCCAGGCGTCGGCGTCCTCGGGGGACTTGGCGTTGGTCCAGTAGCCGTGTTTGCCGGCCTCGGGCGGATTGATCATGCCGGCGTTGTGGCCTGAGCCGCCCAGAATGAAGTGGGTGTCGCCACCGAACAGGAAGCGGCCGGAATAGGTGTCCTTCCAGGCCGAGACGTGATCGTCCTTCAGCGCCACGACGAAGACGGGCGTGGTGACCCTGGACAGGTCGAGCGGAGTGCCCTTGATTTCGATGCCGCCGGGCTCGCGCAGGCGGTTCTGGTTCAGAACCAGACGGCCATATTGCTTCAGCGTGGCGGCGGGGATGCGCGCGCCGTCGTCGAACCAGCTCAGGAGGTCGGACGGCCGGCTCTCGTCGCCGAGCAGATAGTGGGTGACGACCGCGTTCCAGATCAGATCGTTGGCGCGCACGGTCGAGAAGAGTTTGGACAGGTCGTTGGCCTCGACGAAGCCCTTGTCGTCCAGATATTTCTCGAAGACCTCCAGCTCCTTCTCGCCGGTGAAGACCGACCATTCGCCGATGGAGCGGAAGTCGACCAGGGTGGCGATGAGGGTGGCTGTCTTGACGCGATTCTCTTGTTTGGTCGCGGCCAGATAGGCCAGGGTCATGGCCGACAGAGTGCCGCCCAGGCAGTAGGAGACCAGATCCACGCCGGTCTCACCCGTGGCCGTCTCAACTGCGCCGATGGCTTCGAGCACGCCGTCGACGACATAGTCTTCCAGGCCCTTGTCGGCGTGGGACTTGTCCGGGTTGACCCAGGAAATGACGAAGACGGTGTGCCCCTGATCGACCAGCCACTTCAGGTAGGAGGACTTGGGCGTCAGGTCGAAGAGATAGAACTTGTTGACCAGCGGCGGCACGAACAGCAGGGGCCGCTTGTACACCTCGTCGGTCGAGGGGGCGTACTGGATCAGCTGGAACAGGTCGTTCTGGAAGACCACGGCACCGGGGGTGGCGGCCAGATCCTTGCCGACTTCGAACGAGGTGGGCGCGCGGCGGCGAACGAGGCCGTCATTGGTGGCCAGATCGTCCAGCAGATTGGACAGGCCGGTCATCAGGTTGACCCCACCCGTCTCGATGGTGCGGCGCACGACGTCCGGGTTGGTCATCGCATAGTTGGCCGGCGACAGGGCGTTGATGGTCTGGCGCGCGAAGAAGTCGACCTGGGTGCGGGTCTTGTCGTCGAGGTCGGCGGTCTGGACCAGGTCACCGATCTGTTGGGCGGCGAGCAGATAGGCCTGTTTCAGATAGTCAAAGACCGGCTCATCGGACCAGGCGGCGGACTTGAAGCGGCGGTCGCCCTTGGCCGGCTCAATCAGCGGCTCGGCAGTCTGGCCCATGGCGCGCTCGGCCATGGTGCGCCACAGGGCGGTCCAGTCCTCGAGGTTGCGGGTCTGGATTTCGAACAGGCGCTGGGGGTCGGTCCATAGCGCCGTGTTGAACGCCATCCAGGCGTTGGCCATCTGCATCGGATCATAGGGCAGGGCTTCGCCGGACAGGACCTTTTCGGTCTGGGCGCGGACGGCGGCGTGGCTGTGCTCAGCCAGTTCGACCAGCAGCCGGCTGACGGTCACAGGGTCTGGCAGGCCCGGGGTCGTTTCAAAGACGGATTTGGGAGGGGTGGTTTGATCCGTCATGTCGGCGTCCGTTTGGCTTAGGCGGTAAGGCGGTCCAGCCCCTCGCACGGCTGCGGAGCAACGTAAAGCATCGCCAGGAAACGATCCGCGTTCGCTTCGGCCCAGTCGGCCCCCGGCAGGACCGCGCCGTCAATCAGGGCGACGGGCGACAGGGTGGCCAGGTCAGCGGAGGAGGGGAGTGCGTCGAAAGCCATGGTCTGTCTCAGGTCCTGCGGGGGCGTGAGACGTTCATCGCACGGCGTTCTTGCCGCATCTAGGAGAGACATTTCGCAATCATTGTGCAAAAATCCACATATGGAGGCACCCGACTGGGATCATCTGCGGGATTTTCTGGCGGTGGCGCGCACCGGGCGGCTGACGGCGGCGGCGCGGGCCTTGGGCGCGGACCACACCACCGTGTCGCGCCGGATCGCGGCGCTCGAAACGGCGCTACAGGCGCGGCTGTTTGATCGCAGCCCGCAAGGCTATGCCCTGACGGCCCAGGGCGAGCGGCTGATGGCGCGGGCCGAGGCCATGGAAAGCCTGATGCTGACGGCCCAGGCCGAGGTCGGGGAAGCCGATCTGTCGGTGTCCGGCGTGGTGCGGATCGGAGCCCCGGAGGGGTTCGGCAGCTATTTCCTGGCCCCGCGCCTGCCACAACTGGCGCAGTTGCACCCCGACCTGGAGATCCAGCTGGTGGCCATCCCCGGCACGCTGAGCCTGTCCAAGCGAGAGGCGGATGTGGCGATCACGCTGAGCCCGCCGCGCGAAGGCCGGCTGATCAGCCGCAAGCTGACCGACTATGGGCTGGGGCTGTACGGTGCTCCGGCCTATCTGGACGCCAACCCGCCGATCCTCAGCCGGGCCGACATGAAGGACCACCGCTTCATCGGCTATATTGAGGACCTGCTCTATGCGCCGGAGCTGGACTATATGTCCGCGCCGGATGTGGACATCCACGTCGCCTTCAAATCCTCCAACCTGATCGCCCAGCTTCAGGCCTGCGTGGCCGGGGCGGGGCTGGCGGTGCTGCCGGAATTCGTGGCGCACGGGCGACCCTATCTCAGGCGGGTGCTGCCAGAAAAAGTGGCCCTGAGCCGGGCGTTTCACCTGGTGGTCCACGCGGACCTGAGATCGGTGGCGCGGGTACGGGCGGTGATGGATTTCATCACCGCAGCCGTGAAGGCGGAGCGGCGGCTGTTCATCTGATCCTCTCCCGCAACGCGGGGGAGGGGGACCGCGAAGCGGTGGAGGGGGCAAGACCGGGTCCGGCGCTTGCCGGAGCAACACTGTGTCTGTGGCCGCCCCCTCCACCACGCTGCGCGTGGTCCCCCTCCCCCATTTCGCTGCGCTCGTGGGGGAGGATCAGTCGCCGCCTCTTTCCAGGAACCGCACCGCCGTCAGGACATGGGACCGGACGCCCAGCGGCAGAACGCTCTCATCGACGTGGAACCGGGGGGAGTGATTGGGTGGGGCCGTGGCCGGGTCGTAGTTCGGCGTGCCGCCCAGATGATAGAAGAGGGCCGGGATCTCCTGGCCATAGTAGGCGAAGTCCTCAGCCACCGTGGTCGGGGGGGCGGCAGCGTTGATGTGATCGGCTCCGGCGGCTTCACCCAGCGGGCCTGAGGCCCATTGAGCCAGTTCAACATCGTTGAACACCAGAGGCGCGTTCTGATGGAAGGTCACCTCGGCGGTGGCGCCATAGTTCTCGGCCAGGTTTTCAATCGCGGCGGTTGAGCGGGCGACCAGATCATTGCGCTGGTCAACATCAAACGTCCGCAGGGTGCCGGACAACGTCGCATCCTGGGGGATGATGTTGTAGCGCACCCCGGCATTGATGGTGGCGATGGTGAAGACGGTCGGGGTGGTGGTCGGATCAACCGTGCGGGCCGTCATCGTATTCACCGTCTGAACGATGTCGGCCGACAGGGCGATGACGTCGATCCCGCGCCAGGGCCAGGCCCCGTGGGTCTGACGACCGTGAAGCGCGATGTCGATCCGGTCCGAAGCGGCCATGAAGCCCTCGCCGCGCCACCAGATCTCGCCGGGCGGGCCGGTGACGACATGCAGGCCGAAGATGGCATCGGGGCGGGGATTGGCGAGCGCCCCTTGCGCGATCATCAGATCGGCACCGCCGTCTTCACCCGGCGGCGTGCCCTCCTCGGCGGGCTGGAAGATGAAGACGATGGTTCCTGGCAAACGGTCGCGCATCCCGGCCAGAACCGTGGCGGCCCCCATCAGCATGGCGACATGGCTGTCGTGGCCGCAGGCGTGGGCGACGGGGACAGTTGCGCCCTGATAGGTCCCGGTAGCCGTCGAGGCGAACGGGAGGCCGGTGTCTTCCAGCACCGGCAGGGCGTCCATGTCGGCGCGGAGCGCCACAACCGGGCCCGGCCGACCGCCCCTCAGGACAGCGACGACGCCGGTGACCCCGACCTCGGTGCGCACCTCCAGACCGAGGGAGCGCAGATGATCGGCGACGAGGGCAGCGGTGCGGTGCTCATTGTTGCCCAGTTCGGGGTTCTGATGGATGTCGCGTCGCCAGGCGATGACCTGATCATTGACCGCCTCAACGGCGGTCTGAATATCGGCGGCGGATATCGGCTCGACGGCACCGGTCTGTTGGGCGTAAGCCGGGACGCTCGCCAACAGAACGCCGGTCGCAATCGTTGCGCCCAGAAAGGTCTTCAGTCGCTGCATGGCCCGTCTCCCGTCCCGATCCGCCCACGATGACGAGGCCATGACCGAAGGGCAATCCCCAGCCGTCGTTCACACGAAACGATTCCGGGTGCCTGAGGGGCGCGAGCGGGCCTTCATGCTGTTGTTCGTCGCGACCATGACGGCGGCGGCGGGCAATACGGCGCTGCAGTCGGTGCTGCCGGCCATCGGCCGTAGTTTCGAGCTGTCCGATACGGTGATCGCGGGGGCCTTTGCCCTGTCTGCCCTGTTCTGGACGCTCACGCCCGGTCTGTGGGCGCGTCTGTCGGACACGCATGGCCGCAAGAACATGGTGTTGCTGGGGTTGGCGGGCTTCACCCTGTCGATGATCGGCATCGGCATATCGGTCAGCGTCGGTCTGGCCGGCCTGATCGGCTCGGTGACGGCATTGGTCTTCATCGTGATCAGCCGCTCGCTGTACGGCATCTTCGGCTCGGCCACCCCGACCGCGTCCCAAGCCTATATCGCCGACCGGACCAACCGCGAGGAACGGACCGAGGCCATGTCGGTCCAGGCCTCGGCGCAAGGATTGGGCACGGTGATTGGACCGGCCCTGGCCCCGCTGTTCGTGCTGCCCATCGTTGGGTTGGCAGGGCCGCTCTATGTGTTTGCCGGCGTAGGGGTTATCGTCTGGCTGATCGTGCGGCGCTATCTGCCCAGCGGCGACGTGCCACGTCAGGCCATCGGCGGTCAGACGCCGACCAAGGGCCTGTGGAAGGATCCGCGCGTCCTGCCGTTCCTCGTCTACGGATTCCTGATCACCTCGACCCAGGCGATCAATATTTCGGTGCTGGGCTTTCATGTTTTGGACGAGGTGTCCCTGCCGCCGCTGCAGGCCCAGTCCTATGTCGGCATCGCCATGCTGGCCGGCGCAGCCGCGACCCTGATGGCTCAGTGGGGTCTGATCCGCATCTTCCGTCTGGAGCCCAAGGACCTGATCCGCTGGGGGGCGGTGCTGGCGCTGGGCGGCAATCTGATTTCGGCAATTGCCCAGGATTTCTACGGCGTGGTGCTGGGTTATGCGGTGATGAGCCTCGGCCTGGGCTTTGCGCGGCCGGGCTTCATGGCCGGGTCGTCCCTGGCGCTGGATGCCCGCGATCAGGGCGCGGTGGCGGGCCTGATCGTCTCGGTCATGGGCCTGTGCTTCCTCGTGCCGCCGGTGCTGGGGGTGGCCCTCTATGAGTGGACCGCTCCGGCTCCGTTCATCCTCAATGGCCTGATGGCCGTGGCCGGCCTTGCACTCGCCTTCATCTGGGGCCCGCTGGCCCATGCCGGCGAGGCCGTCGATCCGGGCGAAACCCCGACGCCGCCGGTGCCCTAACCCTCCCGCGTCTTGTCCCAGACGCTGAATTCGTGGGCGATGCAGCGGTCGATGAGGGTGCGCCAGACGGGTTCGGCGATGTCGGGCGAGAGGCCAGAGGTCTTTGCCGCGATCAGGACCTTGGTGACCACGTCCTCGATGCGGGCATCGTCGTGGACGACGTCGCGGCTGGGCTTGATGCGGGCGGCGGCGTCCATGTAGCGTTGGCGTTCGGCCATAAGCGCGACCAGGGCACGATCCAGCGCGTCGACACCCTGACGGACCTCGGTCATGGAGGTGCAGGCCTCGGGCGCAACCCGCGCATCAATCTTCACATCATCCGACAAAGGCGCGCTCCAGCACATAGTCGCCCGGCTCGGCGTTCGAGCCTTCCTTGAGGCCGTAGGTTTCGAGCAGGTCGCCCGCCTCCTTGATCATGGCCATCGAGCCGCACAGCATGACGCGGTCCGTCGCCGGCGAAAAGCCGGCTTCAAGCCCGAGGTCGGCGAACAGGGCACCGGACTTGATGCGGTCGGTGATCCGGCCCGGTGTTTCGAATGCCTCGCGGGTGACCGTGGGATAGTAGATCAATTGGGCCTTGGCCTCTTCGCCGATGAGGGGGTCATCGTGGATTTCGCGGGTCCAGAAATCACGATAGGCGAGATCCTCGACGTTGCGGACGGTGTGGCAAACGATGATCTGGCCAAAGCGTTGATAGGTGTCGGGATCACGCGCGACCGAGAGCCAGGGCGCGAGGCCCGTGCCGGTTCCAATCAGCCACAGGCGTTCGCCGCCGGTCAGGGCATCCAGAACCAGGGTGCCGGTCGGCTTCTTGCCCATCAGAACGGTGTCATCGGCCTGGATCTTCTGCAGACGGGAGGTCAGGGGCCCGTCCGGCACCTTGATCGAATAGAACTCAAGCTCCTCAGCCCAGTTGGGACTGGCGATGGAATAGGCGCGCAAGACCGGCTTGGCCCCGTCTTCTCCCGGCAGGCCGATCATCACAAACTCGCCCGAGCGGAAACGGAAATCCTCCGGGCGAGTGATCGCAAACGAGAACAGGCTGTCGGTCCAGTGACGGACCCACAGGACGCGCTCTTCATGGAACGGGCTGGGGCGCGCAAGCGGCGCGGGGGAGGTCATGGCGGGCGTCTTAAGCCACCCGGCGAAAATGGCTAGCCCCCGCAGGTCAGTCGCGCGGCGGACACCCTGTGAATGACCCCATCCGCACGACGTCCACGTTGCGAACATTCAGGTGCATGATCGGGTCCATCGAGCGACGCCCCATGCCGGTAAACAGGTCGATGCGCTGACCACGAATGGCCGGACCGGTATCCGACACATACCAGAGGCCGTCATGCGTCTCGCCATTCGGCATACGCAGACCGACCGTTTCAGGAATGAAGATGATGCTGCGACGCGGGGCGACGTTGCGGTCCGTCGCGGCGGTCCGCATGGCCACCGGGGCGCATCCCAGCGAATCTCGAGGCCCCGCTCCGCCGCCGCCCTGATGATAGAGGGTGACCCGCATATGCCAGTCCGGCGCGCGGACCTGGGCGGCAGCCAATGGGGCCTGATCAGCCAGATTGGCCGCAACGGGCATCGGCAGGCTGAACAGCGCACCGATCAGCCCCATGAGGGGAATGAGGTTCATCATCTGGGGAGGTCCCGATCCGTTGAAGGGCGGCGGACTAAATCCAAGGACAGGGCCAAAAGATGGCCCCGCGCGGGATCAAGGGAAAGGCGACCAGGTGTCGCGGCCCGGTTCGCCGATCAGGAGACGACAGGACGACAACGGCCATTTCTGGGTTAGTCTATCGTCGGACGACAGTATCGGAGTGCGAACGATGGTCTGGTGGTGGTGGATTCTACCCGCGGTGATCGGCCTGGCCGGTGTGGTGACCTTGTTTGCCGGCCTGGGAGCCCTGTTCGGTGGTCGCCCGGTGTCGGGCCTGCTGCGGACGATTGGCGGGGCCGGCGTGGGGGCCGCTGCTGGATTTCTGGCCCTGGCGGGTATGAATGTTCAGACCTATTCGCGCCTGACCCATGAACGGCCCGTGGCGACGATAAGCCTGGAGCGGGTCGGGCCCCAGCATTTCACCGCCCATCTCGAGGTGGCGGATTCGGCCTCGCAACGACGCGGTTCCCTGCAGACCTACGACATCTATGGCGACGAATGGCGGATCGAGGCGCGCGTGCTCCGGTGGAAGCCATGGGCCAATGTCCTGGGCCTGGACAGTCAGTATCAGCTGGATCGCCTGTCGGGCCGCTACATCCGCACCGAAGACGAGCTGAACGCTCAGCGCAGCGCCTATGACCTGCGGCCGACCGAGGAAAATCAGATCGATCTGTGGGCCCTCGGGCGGCAGTACGACATTCTCGGCGAGGCGGTCGACACCCTGTACGGGTCGGGTGCAGCCATGCCGATGGCGGACGGCGCCCGCTATGAGGTGTGGATCACCCAGTCCGGCCTGATCGCCAGGGCGGTCAATCCGCAGGCGCAGGAAGCGGCGGCGAGCGGCTGGCGGTGAGGCTGACCGTCTATGGCGACGGTCGATCCGGCAATTGCCTGAAGGTCAGGTGGCTGCTCGACAGGCTGGGGCTGGCCTATGATTGGTCCGAGACGGACGTGATGACCGGAGCGACCCGAACGTCGGATTTTCTGGCGCTCAATCCGGCAGGACAGGTCCCCCTGGTGATCCTGCAGGATGGGCGCGCTCTGGCGCAGTCCAACGCCATCCTCATCTATTTTGGTGAGGGGACGGAGTTGATCCCTGAGGATGGCTTTGACAGGGCCAGGATGTTCGAGTGGCTGTTCTGGGAGCAGTACAGCCACGAACCCTATATCGCGGTGGCCCGGTTTCAGATGCTGTACCAGGGCAAGCCGCGCGACGCCCTTGATCCTAAACTGTTTGAACGCGGCGGCGCGGCGCTTGATCGGATGGAAACGACGCTCGCGGATACACCCTTTCTGGTGGGTGCCCGGCTGACGCTCGCCGACATCGCCCTGGTGGCCTACACCCGAGTGGCGGACGAAGGTGGCTTTGACCTGTCAGTCTATCCGGCCATCAAGGCCTGGGTTCGGCGGGTGGAGGCTGAGCTGCCGATCCGCCCTTGATCAGTCGACGCAGAGCGCCGCGTCCACACGACCATCCTCGATATTGGCAAAACACCCGCACGGGTCGCTGGTGGCCTGGCAACGCCCGGTGACGGGGCCGCGTGACGGTTCCATGGAGTCGGCGCGGCAGGCCCCCTGGCAGTCATCGCCGTCGCGGCAGGCCCGACCGGCATCGGCGTAGCGGATGACGCACTGGACCGTCCCCATCATACAGACGGGCCGCATGTCCCCGCCTGCGGCCTGACACTGTTGGGCATTCAGTGTGTGAGGGTGCTCGATCGGGGTGCTCACGACAGGACCGCCATCCCCTTCGGGCGGGGTCGCGTCGGGGGCGACGACCGGGGTGCAGGCGATCATCACAAGGCAGATCAGGGTCAGGAACGGACGCATCAGTCACCTCGCATCAGCTTGGCGACACTCTGCCCCCGACAGTGAGGCTCCATCAAGGCGCTTCGTCGCTTGCCGCCCTGACGCGGCCTTGCCATACCGGGCGGGGGGAACCCTGGATCAACCGGGGACCGGGAGGCCATTCATGACCGATCAGACGCGCACGCCGGCGCAAGACGGACCCAATCTGAGCACTGTGGTCGGGGCCTCCGCCGCCGGGACGGCCTTCGAATGGTACGACTTCTTCATCTTCGGCTCGCTGGCCGGGGTGATCGCCCAGCACTTCTATGCCGAGGTCGGCGCTGCGACGGGCTATATTCTGGCCCTGATCACCTTCGGGGTGGGCTTCGTTGTTCGTCCGCTGGGTGCCCTGGTGTTTGGCTGGTTTGGCGACCGGACCGGGCGCAAGACGACCTTTCTGGTGACCATCACCCTGATGGGGGTGGCGACGGTGGCCATCGGATTCCTGCCGACCTTCGAACAGGCCGGGGTGATCGCGCCGATCCTGCTGATCACCATGCGCGTGCTGCAAGGCTTTGCCCTGGGCGGCGAATACGGCGGCGCGGCCATCTATGTGGCGGAGCATGCCCCGCGTGAGAAGCGCGGGTTCCTGACCGGCTGGATCCAGACCACGGCGGCGCTCGGGCTGATAGGGGCGCTGGGGGTAATCCTGATTACCCGCATGATTGTCGGAACAGAGGCCTTCGCGGAATGGGGCTGGCGGATTCCGTTCCTGCTCTCGGCCTTCCTTCTGGCCATCTCCCTGTGGATCCGTCTGAAGCTGAACGAGAGCCCCGCCTATCAGCGTATGGAGGCCGAGAGCCACGCCCCGCGCGCGCCGTACAAGGAGGCGTTCGGGACCTGGAAGAACCTCAAGGTCGTCCTGCTCGCCCTGGTCGGGATCATGTTTGCGCAAGGGGCGGTCTGGTACTGCGGCTATTTCTACAGCCGCTTCTTCATGGAGCGGTTCCTCAAGATGGAGGTGGCCACGGTCGATACGCTGATCCTGGGGATCACGGTGGTGTCGGCGTTCCTGTACGTCTTCTTCGGCTGGTTGTCGGACAAGGTCGGTCGCAAGCCGGTCATGCTGGGCGGCATGATCCTGATGCTGGTGGCGGTGTTCCCCGGCTTCCACCTGATGACCCAGGCGGGCAATCCGGCCCTGGCGGCGGCTCAGGCGCAATCGCCGGTGACGGTGGTGGCCGATCCGGCGACCTGTTCGGTTCAGTTTGATCCCGTCGGCCGGGCGGCCTTTTCGACCTCCTGTGACATCGCCAAGAGCGTCCTGACCAACGCCGGGGTCTCCTATGCCAATCAGGCGGCGCCGGCGGGATCGGTGGCCGAGGTGCGGATCGGCGATGTGGTCGTCCCCTCGGTCGAGGGCGAGGGGCTGACGGCGGAGGCCCTGACAGAGGCGCGGGCCGAGGTACAGGCCGCGGTCAGTGCGGCCCTGGCCGCGCATGGCTATCCCGAGGCGGCGGACCCGAGCCAGATCGACATGGCCATGGTCTTTGCGGTCTTGCTGGTCTTCATCGTGGCGGCGACGGCGCTGTACGGCCCCCAGGCGGCGGCTCTGGTCGAGCTGTTCCCGACGCGCATTCGCTATACGGCCATGAGCCTGCCCTACAATATCGGCACCGGCTGGGTCGGTGGTCTGTTGCCGGCAGCCAGTTTCGCGCTGGTGGCCTGGAAGGGCGATATCTATTTCGGCCTCTGGTACACGGTAGTCTTCACCCTGATCGCGGCGGTCGTGGCCTTCTTCTTCCTGCCGGAGACGAAGGGGCGGGATCTCGATTCCATCGAGACTTGAGGCCGGACTTTCGGCGGGGCGGCAAAGGGCCTATCTGAGCGCCATGTTTATTCAGACCGAGCCGACGCCTAACCCACAGGCCCTCAAATTCCTGCCTGGTCGCCGCGTGGCCGAGGGTGGGGCGGTGGAGTTCCGCACCATCGACGAGGCGACGGCCTCGCCCCTGGCCGAGGGGCTGTTCCAGCTGGAAGGCGTCGAGGGCGTCTTCTTCGGCGAGGATTTCATCAGCGTGACGCGGGCCGTGAACGCCCCCTCGTGGGACGAGATGAAGCCCGGCGTTCTGGCGGCGATCATGGATCATTTCATGTCGGGCCAGCCGTTGCTGCGCGACGGTGGTGTGACCTCCGACCATGCGACCTACGAGGGCGAGGCCGCCGAGATCGTTCAGGAGATCAAGGATGTCCTGGATAGCCGCATCCGCCCGGCGGTGGCCCAGGACGGCGGCGACATCCTGTTCGACAAGTTCGAGCCGGAGACGGGGGTGCTGTGGCTGGTGCTGCGCGGGGCCTGTGCGGGATGTCCGTCATCGTCAGCGACGCTGAAGGCGGGCGTTGAAAACATGATGCGCCACTATGTCCCCGAGGTGACGCGCGTCGAGCAGGCGGTCTGAGGCCGCCGTGCGGGTCCTGGCGATTGATACGGCGCTGGGCCTGTGTTCGGCGGCGGTCGTGGACGGAGAGGCCGTGCTGGCCACCCGGTCCGAGGCGATGCTTCAGGGACATCAGGAGCGGCTGGCACCGCTGGTCGCAGAGGCGATGGCTGACAGCGGCCTGGGCTTTGGCGACATCGACCGGATCGCCGTCACCGTGGGACCGGGATCCTTCACCGGGCTCAGGGTTGGCCTGAGCTTCGCCAAGGGCCTGGGCTTTGCGCGCGATCTACCCGTTCTGGGCTTCGACAGTCTGGAGGTCATCGCGGCCTCGGTGCCGCGCGACGGGGCCGGTCTGGTGTTGATCGATGCCCGGCGCGGCCAAGCCTATGTACGGCGTTTCAACGGGGGTCATCCGGTCGGGATTTCGGAAGCGGTGCGGGTCGAGGATCTGGGCACCGGGCCGGTGCCGGACTGGATCGACGGGCCGGGATCGGACCTTGCGGCGGCGTTGTTCCCCGAGGCGCGGGTAGAGGTCCGCACGGCGGGCGATCCGGTGGCTCTGGCGCGCCTTGCGATGATGGCGGCACCGGCGGACCATCTCCCTGAGCCGATCTATCTGAGAGCACCGGACGCCAAGCTGCCGGGCGGTGTGGCCCCGTGACGCCGGAGCTGCTGGCCGAGGTCCATGCGACTGCCTTCGACAGGCCGTGGGATGCGGCGGCGTTTGCGAGCCTGTTGGGGCAGGCGGGTGTTGTGGCCCTGGGCGACGCGGATGGCTTCATCCTGATTCGCACGGTGCTGGATGAGGCCGAGATTCTGACGCTGGCCGTGCGACCGGAAGCCCGCAGGCGGGGACAGGGTCGTGTTCTGGTTCAGGCGGCCGCCCGGACCGCTCGCGCCATGGGCGCGCAACGGCTGCATCTGGAAGTCGCCGAGGACAATGCCGTAGCGGTGGCCTTGTATGCCGCCACCGGGTTTGAACCGAGCGGACGACGCCCCGGCTATTATGCGCGCGAAGGCGGTCCCGCGGTGGCGGCCCTGCTATTGGCTCTCAACTTGTCGGACTGACTTTCTTCTGTCGCGCGGCGCGCCTATCTTGCGCGCCATGGACCGGATCGAAAAACTCTGCATTGAGCGCGGAATGCGCATGACCGAACAGCGGCGCGTGATCGCACGGGTTCTGTCGCTGTCTGATGACCACCCCGATGTCGAGGAACTGTACCGCCGCGCCTCGGCCCAGGATCCGCATATCTCCATCGCCACGGTGTATCGGACGGTACGCCTGTTCGAAGAGGCCGGCGTGGTGGAGCGCCACGATTTCGGCGACGGTCGCAGCCGGTATGAAGAGGCGGGCGACGACCATCACGACCACCTGATCGACACCCGCTCGGGGGAGGTTGTGGAGTTCTTCGACGCCGAGATCGAAAAGATGAAAGAGGCCATCGCCGAACGCCTCGGCTACAAGCTGATCGGCCACAAGCTGGAGCTCTATGGCGTTCCGCTGGACAAGGCCGACAAGAGCTGACGGCCTTCAGGCTTGCCTAATCTCTTCTAATCCGCTCGATTGCCCGCCCTGAGATTGGGAGGATAATGCGTGACGGATGTAACCCCGACGACTGAGGGCGGTGGCGGCGGCAAGACCATTTTTGGTCACCCGCGCGGACTGGTGGTGCTGTTCTTTGCCGAGATGTGGGAGCGGTTCTCCTACTACGGCATGCGGGCGCTGCTGGTCCTGTTCCTGGTTCAGCACTTCCTGATGAGCCAGGAAGAGGCGGCGGGCACCTATGCGGCCTATGCGGCCCTGGTCTACCTGCTGCCGATTGTCGGGGGCGCTATTGCTGACAAATGGCTGGGGGCCCGAAAGGCCGTCACCATCGGGGCCCTGTTCCTGGTGGCCGGGCACTTTGCCATGGCCTTTGAAGGATCCGGTGGCCAACAGTTCATCACCGTCGCCGGACAGGAATACCAGGTCGAGACGGTTGGCCGTGACGAACACCGTCAGCAGTTCGCCATCCATGACGGGGTGCGTGTGCCGATCGAGTTCACCGCCCAGGGGCTGGTGGCGACGCCCGAGCCGGGCTCGACCCTGCCGGCCCTGACCCCGCACGACCAGATCGAGCAACGGGTGGTGCGCGACATCACCGGCGAGAGCACGGTCCTGTTCGCCATGGCCCTGATTGTGGTCGGCGTCGGCTTCCTCAAGGCCAATATTTCCAACGTCGTCGGTGCCCTGTACGAAAAAGGCGATCAGCGACGCGATGCCGGCTTCACCTGGTTCTATGTCGGCATCAATCTGGGCTCGCTCCTGGCCAAGATCCTCTGTGGCTGGATCGGCCTGACCTACGGCTGGGCCTATGGGTTCGGTCTGGCCGGCATCGGGATGCTCCTGGGCCTGATCGTCTTTCAGATCGGCCAGCCCTGGCTGGAAGGCAAGGCGGGACCGCCGCCCGAGGCCGCGGGGGCCAAGTTCCTCGGCATCCCGATGGAAGCCGCCCTGTGGATTGGCGGCATCGTCGCCATCATCCCTGTCTGGCTGCTGCTGCAACGACACGAGATCGTCGAGATTGGCCTCAGCTGGCTGGGCCCGATGATCTTCCTCGGGATGCTGGTGTGGACGACGTTTGCCCTGAAGGGGGAGGTGCGCTCGCGAATGTGGGCAGCTCTGGTCCTGTGCATCTTCTCGGTGCTGTTCTGGATGCTGTTTGAACAGGCGGGTTCGTCCCTGACGCTGATGGCCCAGAACTCGGTGCATATGCCGGGCTTCCTGAATGCGGCTCAGTCGAACCTGGTCAATCCCTTGATGATCGTGTTGCTGGGTCCGGTGTTCGCCATCCTTTGGCAGACGCTGGCGGCGCGCAACGCCGAGCCGTCGACGCCGCTGAAGTTCGCTCTGGCCTTGGTCATCATGGGGCTCAGCTTCGTGATGCTGGCCTGGGCGACGCGGACCCAGGCCGATGATCTGTTCAAGATCGCCTTCCTGTGGCTGGGCCTGACCTATGTGCTGCATACGGTCGCGGAACTGATGATTTCGCCCATCGGCCTGTCGATGATCACCAAGCTGTCGGCCCCGCGGGTCATTGGCCTGATGATGGGGGTCTGGTTCCTGTCATCGTCGCTGGCCCATGCTCTGGGCGGCATCGTCGCCGGAATGACGGCCACCGAGACTGTCGGCGGCAGCGTGACCAACCCGGCCCAGGCCCTGGCGACCTATGGGGACGTCTATAACCTCTGGGGCTGGATCGCCGTTGGTGTGGGCGTGGTCCTGCTCCTGGGCTCGCCGATCCTCAAGCGGATGATGGCGGGCGTTCGATAGGCCTCAGTCATCGTGAGGGGTGATCGAGAACCCGTGCAGGTTCCGGTCACCCTTCAGCCGCTCCAGCAGCGGGCCGATCTTCAGCGGAGCCTGGCCGCGAACCTTGACGGTCAGGTCATGCCAGCGATCACCGTCCGAGACTTCGTGGCCGATGCGCAGGGTCTTGAGCCCGAATTCGGCAAACAGGGCACGCAGGGCCGGCTCGTCCGGGGCGGCCTTTCCGACCCAGCGCATGTCGATGTCGACGGTGGCCACCTGCGGCAGGCGGGCGTCGACCAGGCGAAGGATGGCCAGGACGGCCAGGGTCGCGGCGGCCGCAATCAGGGCCAGTTCCAGCATGCCGACCCCGAACAGGACGCCGATCGCCGAGGTGATCCATAGGGATGCCGCGGTCGTCAGGCCATGAACCGAAAAGCCCTTGCGGAAGATCACCCCCGCACAGAGGAAACCGATGCCGGTCAGAATGCCGTGCGACATGCGCGTGGGGTCAATAACGATGGTTTGCCCCGGCAGGGCCAGGAAGGCCCAGCTGTTCTGATGCATGGCCGCCAGCATCAGGATGCAGGAAGCCAGGGCGACCAGAATGTGGGTGCGGAACCCCGCAGGATGGCCGTTGTACGTGCGCTCGGCCCCGATGAGCCCGCCGGTAATCATGGCGGCGGCAATCGGCCAGACAAATGGCCAGACAAGATTGGGATCGAACACGACACGCTCCGTAGCCAGACGAACCGTCTAGCTAGGACTGATTTGCGCTTGCGGCCAAGTCAGGCGTCTGTGGGCAGGCGGGCGTCGGGGTCTGCGGCCATCAGCTCGGCCAGGGCACGATAGGCCTCAGCCGTTTCCGGCAGATTGTCGCCGGTGACGGGATTCTGCTGAAAGACGTTCTCGAAGAACTCGCCGGCATCTGTCAGGAGCCGCACCGCCAGATCGCAAACCGTCGGTGCCGGGTCCATGCCCGCCGCCTCAAGCGTGGCGGACGGATCGGCGTCGAGCGCCTCGGCCACCTGACGATAGACGGCGGCATTGTCGCGCATCATGCTGTCGAGATCGGGGTTCTGATCGGCCACAGCTTCGAAGAAATCTGCCGCGCTGTTCAGCAACTGGCTGGCCAGGACGGTAACGCGCACGCCGTCGGTCATTCGACCAGAGCCGTGGTCGTGGCGATGAAGCCGCCGCCGAGCAGCCGGTCGGGATCGCCGGGGTCGTACAGTGCACAGGCCTGACCCGGCGCGACACCTTCCTCGCCCTCGGCGAAGACGACGGAAACGGCGTCACCTTCGAGCGCCAGACGGGCCGCGGACGGCGGACGAGTCGAGCGCACGCGCGCCAGCACCGCGGCACCTGCGCGCGCGGCGTCTGTGATGGTGGCCTCGTCGCCGAGCCAGTTGGTTTCTTCCAGCGTCAGGGTGCCGGTCAGCAGGGCCTCACGCGGGCCGACGATGACCTGACGCGCCTCGGGGTCCAGCCGGACGACGAACAGAGGCTCCCCGACCGCGACATTGAGGCCGCGCCTTTGGCCGATGGTGTAGCCGGTGATGCCGGCGTGCTCACCCAGTACCCGCCCGTCCATATGGACGATCTGGCCGGGATCGCGGCCTTGTGGACGCAGCTTGTCGATCAGGGTGCGATAGTCGCCGTTGGGCACAAAACAGATGTCCTGGCTGTCCGGCTTGGCGGCGATGCGCAGGCCCAGTTCAGCGGCGACGCCGCGCACCTGGGGCTTCTCCAGATCAGCCAGGGGGAAGCGCAGATAGTCGAGCTGTGCGCGCGTCGTGGCGAACAGGAAATAGGACTGGTCGCGCGAGGGATCGATCGCCTTGCGCATCTGCACCCGGTCATCAACGACAGCCCGGCGGACATAGTGGCCCGTGGCCATGGCCTCGGCACCGAGGTCGCGGGCGACGTCCAGGAGGTCGCGGAACTTGACGGTCTGATTGCAGCGGATGCACGGCACCGGCGTGCGGCCCATCAGATAGCTGTCGGCGAACTGGTCAATCACCGCGTCGCGAAAGCGGCTTTCGTAGTCGAGCACATAGTGGGGGATGCCGAGCGTCTCGGCGGCCAGGCGGGCGTCGTGAATGTCCTGGCCAGCGCAGCAGGCCCCTTTCTTGGCCAGAGCCTGGCCATGGTCATAGAGCTGAAGCGTGACGCCGACGACGTCGTAGCCGGCCTTGTGCAACAGGGCCGCGACCACGGTGGAATCCACCCCGCCGGACATGGCCGCAACCACCCGCGATCCGACCGGCAGCCCCACCGCCGCGCGCGCAGCCGCAATCGCCCCGTCCAGATCGCCATCGGCGAGCGGGGTGATGTCCGGGATCGGGCAGGAGGTCTGCGACAGGTCCATGGCGGGCATTTAGTGCGAAACCCGAACAATTTCGAGGCCGGGCTTGCCGACAGTCTCGGGAGGCGCGACGCTAGGACATGGCTGATCCGCTTGATGACGTTCAGGTCGCGGCTTTTCTGCTCCTCGTCGGCGAAGGGGAGACTGAGGCCGTGGCGGCGGCGATCCGGGCCGATCCGCGCCTGGTCCACGCGGTCGGGCCGCATCCGTTCTGGGGTGGGCGACCCCAGGCGCTTCACCTGAGCATCGAGGCGGGGCGTCGGGATCTGTTCGACCTGTTGTTGCGGGCCGGCGCAGATGTGGACGGCACCAATGATGCCTATGACGACTGGTCGCCACTGATGTTGGCCATCAACCGTGGGCGCGACGGTATGCAGGCCGAGCTTCTGGCGCGTGGTGCCCGCGTCGGCCTGACCGAGGCCCTCCTGCTGAAGGACGACGACAGGACCGAGGCCCTGCTGGCGAGCGAAGGGCTGCCGACGCGAGGGCCCAATCAGGGTTCGATCCTGGCCTTTGCCCGCACGCCGTTGGCGATCGACCGGCTGCTGGCCCTGGGTGCCGACGCCAGCCAGAAGGACCGCTGGGGTGCCACACCGGTCGAGGCGATGAGCCGGTCGGGGCCGGAGGGACGGGACCTGGTCCGCCACATGATGGCGAGGGGCTATGTGGTCGATGCGGCGGCGCTCGCCCGGCTGAACGACAGACCGGCACTTGAACAGCTAGTGTCCGGCGACGCCGACATTGCCAAGCAGCCGGCTGTGATGATGGCGGCGGTTGATTTCGGCCACCACGGACTGGTGCGGTGGCTGATCGATCAGGGCGCGAGCGTGAACGTTCGCACGGAGGCCCAGTCCCGGCACACGGCGCTTCATTCCGCGGCCTGGAACGGCGATCTGGACATGGTCAGGTTGCTGGTCGAGGCGGGTGCAGACATCGGAGCCCGCGATGAACAGTACGACGGGGTCGCCGAGGGCTGGGCGGAGGTGTCACGCACAGTCACCAACAATCCGAAGTGTCTCGAAGTTGCCGCCTGGCTCAAGTCTATGGCGACCGGGGCCTGACACGCCTATATTGCCCAACGGCGGCGCTGCGGTTCCCGAGAGGGCTAACAAACTCCAGCGACCTTAATCGTCTCGAAGGGAGCTGTCCCTGTCAGGGCTCGAGGGCCCAGGCACACGGTGCCCACCTGGTTATCCAGGTCGAGGGGGTTGACCGTCCCGACCGGTCCTCGCGGCGTCGCCACCCTTGCTCTACAATCGCCAGAACTAGGTATAGCGATTGATTGCTAGCCTTTTCCGCGTGCCGCCCGACTCCAAATGAGCAGGACCCCGCCCAAAATGGATGCCACTGCGAAAGCCAGGGTCCCAAGAAAAACGAGCCTGAATGTGGGATCGATAAAGGCGACTTGATCGTTTCGACACCAGAGCAGCAAACGAACACCAGCTAACAGGCCCATTGTAACAAGGAGCGAACCTACGATCCGGCGTTGTACCTGCGGTGGCATAGTCGGTTATCCCGGGAGGACCTGAACGTCAGGGCGTTCGAGATCGTCAGGCATCCCGTTGTTATCATTGTCGGGACCCTCGAATTCGGCTCCCGCCGGAAGGGAGGCGCGACGGACTGACAGCCGGCGACCAAGGACTCTGGGGCGGACGACGACCCTAATCGGCGCGTTAAATCTGACCCGGGCATTTCCTCCGGCAAGACGTGTGGTTTGCCTCGGAATTGAGGGATGGACGGTTCCGAGCGGCACTTCAGGTTCGTCGGGGGCATCAACAAACGTGAGATTCTCGAGGCCTGAAAAATCGTAATCCTGATCGTCGCTAATTTCTATGACCTCGCCGGGAGGTTGGGAGATCGACTCAACTGCTCCGCCCCCAAGATTGAGGATCGTAATCGCCGCTATAAGTTCAAGCATCTTAATCACTCCTATGAGTTGTGTATCAGTATCAGCTTTTTCGGGGGGGGCAAGTGTATGGTCTGTACCATTGGGATCGCGATAGTGTTCGTGCCGCGACGAGGATAGGTTGACGTCCAAGGACGAGATGCGCGCCCGTATGCGGGCGCTGAGGAAACGGCTGGCACGCGAGACGCCGGACGCGGGTGTGCGGTTGGCGGCGTTCGCCGGCGGTCTGCCGGACGGGGTGGCGCATGCGCTCTATCTGCCCATGGGCGCGGAGATGGATGTCGGACCGCTGGCGTCACAACTGGCGCGGGCTGGCCACGATCTGTGTTTGCCGGTGGTGACGGCGCTGAATGCGCCGCTCAGCTTTCGCGAATGGACACCTGGCGAGGCCCTGACACCCGATCTGGCCGGGATAGCGGCACCGCTGGGAGCGGCACGAGAAATGACGCCGGATGTGATCCTGACTCCGCTGCTGGCTTTCGACGCCTTTGGTGGACGGCTAGGTCAGGGCGGCGGCTATTATGATCGGACCTTTGCGGCCTTGCCGGATGCCATCCGCATCGGCGTCGCCTATGCTGGACAGCGGATCGAGCGCGTGCCGGTAGAGCCGCACGATATACCGCTGCATGGCGTTCTGACCGAGACCGGCTATACCCCCGCCCGAAAGGGATAAAGGATGCGTCTCGCCTTTTTTGGAGATGTGGTCGGGAAATCGGGCCGCGACGGGATTTCTGACCACCTGCCGGGCCTGCGGCGGGACCTGAAGCTCGACTTCGTGGTGGTCAATGCCGAGAACGCTGCGGGCGGTTTCGGCATCACCGAGAACTCGGCGCGCCAGCTGTTTGACGCCGGCGCAGACTGTCTCACGCTGGGCAACCATTCGTGGGACCAGCGCGAGGCCCTGACCTATATTGTGCGCGAGCCGCGCCTGCTGCGACCGGCCAACTATCCGCACCTGATGGATGCGCCGGGCCGCGGGGCGGATGTGTTCACCCTGGATGATGGGCGCCGGGTGCTGGTGATTTCCGTCCTGGGCCGGGTGCACATGGACCCGATGGACGATCCGTTTTCAGCCGTGGAGCGCGAGCTGAACGCGGCACCGCTGGGCGTGGTGGCCGATGCGGTGATCGTCGATGTCCATGCCGAGGCGACCTCGGAGAAGATGGCCATGGGCCATTTCTGTGATGGGCGCGCCAGTCTGGTTGTGGGCACCCACACCCATGTCCCGACTGCCGATGCTCAGATCCTGAGCGGCGGAACCGCCTATCAGACGGATGCGGGTGGCTGCTGCGACTATGATTCGGTCATCGGCAACGACAAGGAAGAACCGCTCAGGCGGTTCACCACGCGTCTGTCCGGTGGGCGCTATGCGCCGGCTTCCGGCCCGGCGACCGTCTGTGGCGTCTATGTCGAGACAGACGACCGGACTGGCCTGGCCACGCGGGTCGAGCCCATCCGGGTAGGCGGACGCCTGCGCCGGAGTGTCCCGGCGGTCTGATAGAATTCACACGGGGCTAAGGAGCCAGGCAAAGACGTCCAGCTTGGAGTCGATCTCGTCCTGAACGGAATCGACCAGATGCCCCCGGCCGAAATTGACCCGAAACAGGACCGGACCGCTGTCATCCGATCCGGCGGCCCTGAGACGGGCGGCGACCTTGGCGGAATGCCAGATCGCGACGCGCGGGTCGTTGACGCCATGGCTCAACAGCACGGTCGGATAGCGCGTCCCGTCGACGATACTGTGCAGCGTATCCATGGCGCGCAGGCCCTCGAACCCGGCTTCGGTTTCCAGGCTGCCGAACTCGGGCCGGTTGGCCAGGCCATTGGCCTCGAACTCAAATCGCAGAGGGTTCAGGACACCGACCTGAGACGCGACCAGTCCGAACAGGTCAGGCCGCTCAGTCAGGGCGCGGCCCACGGCGATGCCGCCCGCAGAGCCGCCAACGATGGCGAGGCGGGGCGTCGAGGTCCACCGCTCGGCGATGAGATGCTCGCAGACGTCAATCAGGTCGCGCCAGGTATTGGGCTTGGTCGCGCCCATCCCGGCCATCCACCAGTGCCGGCCATTTTCACCTCCGCCGCGGACGTGGGCGATGACCTGGATGCCGCCCTGCTCCATGAGCGCCAGGCCCATGGGGTCAAAATCCGCGGTCAGGGACTGTCCATAGGCCCCATAGGCCAAAACCCGACACGGCGCTGATCCGTCGCGCCTCAACCCCTTGCGGGCCAGGATGGTGACGGGCACCTCCGCTCCGTCGCGGGCCGTGACGGTGTCGCTGATGACCTCATAGGCCGAGGTATCGATGATGGGATCGGGAATCAGGTCAAGGCGCCGAAACCCGCTGGAGGCCTTGAACTGCCAGGTCGAGGCCGGTTCCAGCCAGCTGGACAGATGCACCATGACCGACTTGCGGCGATCGCCGAAAGCCAGGTCGTTGATGGCCCCCTGTATGGGAAGAGGAACCTCGTAGCCGTCGGTGTCCCTACCCACAAAGAACAGCTGAGACGTCGTGCCCCGGTCCACCGACAGATAAAGCCCGTTATCGGCAAAACTGGTGTGCTGGATCGTGCCGTCGCGAATCGTGGCCAGAGTTGTTTCGACAAACGGTGGCCCGGACGTCAGGTCCAGCTTGGAGACCAGGCTTTCGTCATCGTTGATGGCCCCCCAGATCCACAGGTCGTCGCCATCGAGATAGTGGTCCGGGGCACCGCGTTCCGGTGCAAAGATCGTCCGCCATTGCGGGTGACCGGCCAAAAGGCCGTCCAGTTCGGCACACCACAGACCCTTGGTCACAAGGGTGCTGGTTTCCGCCAGGACCCAACGGCTCCCCGCAAAGGTCTTGATCACGGGCGTGTCGTGCGGATCGACCTGAACGGAGGGGTAAAGGCCGGTCGCCAGCACAACGGGGTCGGAGGCGGGTGCGTCGCCAAGGCGGTGCAGGCGGGAGCGCATATCGGCCCGGTAGTTTAGCGTTCCCAGAACCCCCACCCCGAGCTGGGTGTAGAAGAACCCTGAGCCGTCCTGGAGCCAGTAGGGAGCGGGAGCCGTCGTCCGCGGAATTCGATCCGGCAACAGCTCGCCGGTCTGCAGGTCAAGAATGTGAATGACGGCTTCTTCGGTCCCGCCTGATCCGAGCCCCAGGATCAGATATCGGCCGTCCGGCGAAGCGACCCAGAACTCCAGGGAGACGTCGGTACCCGGGGGCACGGTCACGACCGGATCGAAGAAGACGCGATCCGTCCCGTTGTCGCGCACCATCACCACGGGCCAGTCCGACTGGGGCGGCTGGCTGAGATAGAGGAGGCGTCGTCCAAATTCGTAAGGCAGGGAAACGCGGGTGTAGCCTCCGCCCAGTTGCTGGAGCCGGGTCCGGACGGCTTCGCGCGACGTCAGGGCGTCCAGGTAGGTCCGCGCGTGGGCATCATTGGCTTGGAGCCAGGGCAACCAGTCCGGGTCGCCTGGATCTTCCATCCAGCGGTAGGGGTCCGTCACCGTCTGGCCGAAATAGGTGTCGGTCACCGGATCGATCCGCGCACGCGGACCCGTCGACAAGTCCTGGGCCCGGACGCGGTGCCCCGCCGCAACCGTCGTCGCAGCAACAGCAGCACTGAATAGAAAGCGTCTACGGTTCAACAGCATGGCGTCTCCGCCGCCACTGTTCGCCGGGGCAGCGGTGCAGGTCAACTGTCGAAACGGCGGATCAGCCCTCGCGAGCGGCCCGGGCGATGCCGTCGAGGATCATCTTGTGGGCCTCGGCCTTGTCGCCCCAGCGCTTGATCTTGACCCATTTGCCGGGTTCCAGATCCTTGTAGTGCGAAAAGAAGTGCTCGATCTGCTGGATGGTGATCTCGGGCATGTCCGATATTTCTTCGACGCCGGCATAGCGGGCGGTAATCTTGGCGGACGGCACGGCAATGATCTTTTCGTCCTCGCCGGCGTTGTCTTCCATGACCAGCACGCCGATGGGCTTGACCGACATGATGGCGCCCGGAACGATCGCGCGGGTGTTGGCAATCAGCACGTCGCAGGGATCACCGTCACCGGACAGGGTGCCGGGAATGAAGCCGTAGTTCCCCGGGTAGCGCATGGGCGTGTAGAGGAAGCGGTCCACCACCAGGGCTCCCGAGGCCTTGTCCATCTCATATTTGATCGGCTCGCCGCCGATCGGCACCTCGATCACGACATTGACGTCGTGGGGCGGATTGGCTCCGACGGGGATGGCATCCAGGCGCATGAGAACTCCAAAGTCTGAGAGGCGCGCCCTCTAGACCGGCTTGGCGCCCGGATAAAGGCGTCAGGGACGAATTCTTCCCAGAAGCGCGAGGGCTCCGACCGCGACAAGCATGCCGAGGCCGAAGGCACCCAGGGTCGCGCCGGTGGCCTGAACCGGAGACAGCCGAACCTCAGGCCTTTGCCAGTGGACGATCTCGCCAGCCTCGTCTTCGTCAATCAGGAAGACGTCGTCTTCGTCAAACTCGGGCATGGCTGTCAGCTCCTGTTCGGTGCAGCGTCAATCCACCAGGGATCAGGAAGTTCCATCCCCGGCAGCCAGGCGGCTTTGCCAGGGCGTCGGGTCCGGCCCGGCTATCCGGGTCAGGGTGTTCTGGTCGCGGTGGTTGAAGATACCGGGCTGGCCGTGGACCGCCAGGGCTGTCTCAGCGACATAACTCCAGCTTCCATCGGCATTGAAGGTGACCGTCAGCTTGTAGCTCTCGGTTCGGAAGGCTTCCTCCAGGAAGGTCGTTGAACAGATGCCGTAGTCGGTCCGGCCCCGTTCGGCGCTGACGATGATCCGGTCATCGCCGGGCTTGGCATGGCCCGAGGCCATGGCGATCTGGCCGCGCGGAATGGCCAGCGTCTGGAGGATCAGGCCGGTGGCCGGTTCATAGAGCCAGTAACCGACCTGGTCGTGGAAGGTGATCAGTTCTTCATCTGTCGTGATGTGCGTGTGGTAGCGTAGGCCGTAGAAGAGCTGGGGGCCGTTGGTCTGGGGGTCGATGGGTTGCAGCGTATAGCGTTCGTTGAAGGTACGGCGCTCGGGGCCGTCGGCCTTTGGATTGACGTCGACGCCTTTCGTGCCTTCCCAGACGCCGGCCAGGCGCGCCAGCGGGCCGAGGTGGGCCAGGGTGTCGGGCGACGACTCAGGCTCGGTGAAGATGTCGTCGGGGATGGTCATGCGCATCTCATTGAATTGCTCGCGGGCAACCTAGGCGTCACGGCGCGATGTGTCTGCCCAAAACCGCCCTGGATGACAGCCGCCGCGGCATGGGCTAAATCGCCGCCTCTCCCGTCGATCAAAGCCTGAACGGACTCCATGGCCGGCCATTCCAAATTCAAGAACATCATGCACCGCAAGGGACGCGCCGATGCCGTGCGCTCCAAGCTCTTCAGCCGTCTGTCGCGCGAAATCACTGTGGCGGCCAAGTCGGGCATGCCAGATCCGGCAATGAATCCGCGCCTGCGCCTGGCTGTGAACAACGCCAAGGCCGAGTCCATGCCCAAGGACAATATCGAACGCGCCATCAAGAAGGCGTCCGGCGGTGAAGTCGATGCCATGGAAGAGATCCGCTACGAGGGCCGTGGCCCCGGCGGCGTCCAGTTCGTGGTCGAGGTCCTGACCGACAACCGCAACCGGGCGGCCTCGGGCGTGCGGGCGGCCTTTACCAAGTACGGCGGGCAGTTGGGCGAAACGGGCTCGGTCACCTTCATGTGGGACCGCGTCGGCAAGATTATCTATCCGGCCGAAGCCGGCAGCGAGGATGCTGTCATGGAAGCCGCCATCGAGGCCGGTGCCCAGGACGTGGAGAGCGACCTCGTCAAGCCGGATATCTATGAGGACGCGCCGGGCCACACCATCTGGACGGCGTTCGAGGATTTGAACGAGGTGGCTGAGGCCATGTCCCAGTCCCTGGGCGATCCCAAATCGACGGCCATCGTCTGGAAGCCCCAGTCGGAAGTGCCGCTGAGCGGGGACGCTGTGGGCACCCTGTTCAAACTGCTCGACGCTCTGGATGCCGAGGATGACGTCCAGCAGGTCTATTCCAACGAGGATATTTCAGAGGAAGACGCCGCCAAGTATTCCGTCTAGGTTTCATGTGAGATGTACACTTGGGCCGGCTATAGAATGGACTATTTTTATATAAACCGTTCATAGAAATGGCTTTCTGACCCGATCCGGGGCGCGATGCTCTGGACCGATGTTTAAGGACGGCCTAGGCAGTCCGGCTCTCCTGAGTGCCTGTTTAACATGCAAAGTAAGCCGACAATCGACTCCATAAACATCGAAGTTCTGGCGTTGCGGGCCGCCGTCCGGGCTCTGATGCGTGTTCACGGGCGACGGTCGGCTGCGGCAATGACCGAGCTTGTCCAGGCTCTGGCGGAAGAGACGGGGCGATTGGCTCAGGACTTGCCGACCTTTGACGGCGAAGGCCGTGAGGCCGCCAATCGTGCGGGCAGCTATCTGGCAGATCTGATTGCCGACGTACTGGATGAATCCAAGGCGGCCTGACAACGCTGTGATCAGACCCCTTGAAGGGGGGCATCCGGTTCATAGCGGTTTGCTGCTCTATCGGTCATAATCGCTGTCTATGGAGTTGGTGCGACGACCGCGTCGGGGGTTCGCAGGTGTGCGGTACGATCCTTGACGGTTCGCGAGGTCGGGAGCGGAAGTCGGATCATCATCTCTGGCTTGGTCGATCTGCTCGAAGGCCCGTGAGGCTGTTTCGAATTCATGCACCAGGCTGCGGGCAAAGGAGAGGTTCTGGTTTCTGGCGAACAGATCACCGGTCATCCGGTAGCCGCCCGGTACGCGCTCAATTTCCCCTAGTCGTTCAAGGGATTCCAGTCTGCGTCGGACAGTCTCCCTGGGAAGCCCGCAAGACGCCGCCACAGCGCGGCCGCTGATGGGGCGAAGCCAGTCGGCGGGGAGAGGCTTGACCTCCATCATCTGCAACGCTTCGCCGCTACGAGCGGCTGGGGCGAGGTTGCTGGCCACGACAGTCAGGAAGACAGCAGCGGCTTCGAGATCGACGCCTGGAAAATGATCGACAATGAGGCGCTGGATTCGCAGGGTCGCTTCAACGCCCCGCAGTCCCTTTATCCGGTCGGTCGACTGGACGTCCTGGTCTGGATTGGAGGGGGGCACGGAAAATGGTCTGGAGAGCCAGGTCGTATCAACGGGGCACTAGAACGCCTGATGGGCGTTCTAGTTCGCCGGACACGTTTAGATGGTGTCGCTTTGTCGCAGATCAAGTCCACCAGACGGCCACGGCCCGGTCCGTCAGCGTGTTGCGGTCCCGGGTGCCGCAAGCCGTTCTAGAGCCTGGTCGGTTGAGATGGAATCGCTACGCGATTTCATCTCGGGCGTGAATCAGGCTCCAGGTGAAAGCGCGGGCATGGTTCAGCTTTTTGTTGGAACCGCGAGGCGGTTCCAACAAAACCATCATATTCTAGGGCAGGTCGCACTTGTCGACCAGGCGGGCCACTGTCTCGAACTCGCGCACCAGAGCCCGCACGAACGCCAGATTGTCACCGTGGGCCAGGATGTTCTCGCTGAGGGTATAGCCCCCTTCCACCTTCTCGATCCGGTCGACCTCGACCAGGTGATCCAGCCGCCGGCGCACGGTTTCGCGTGGCAGGCTGCACGACGCGGCGACCGCGCGACCACTGATGGGCCTGAACCATTCGGCAGGTAGCGGCTGACGGGTCAGGATTTCGTGCGCCTCCTCGCTGCGGTCGACGACAGAGATGCTGCCCGCCGCGACGGTCAGCAACACGATTACGGACTCCATGTCCTCATCGGGAAAATAGTCCCTGATGATCCGCTGTAACCTGAGCACGGCTTCGACCGCGCGAAAGGCCCGCACCCGCTCGCCGGGGCGGATCCGCGGATCGGGATCGGACAGGGTCATAGCATCCATCGGCTGTCTCCGGGTGTGGCGACTCTCTGGGTCTGTAGTCTCAACGCGCCAGTGCGCCGCGGGTTCTTTCGCACTTGCACAAATTCGGACCTTCAACGAACATTGGTTGGCCTTTCGGTGGGGCTGGATCCCGTGGTCTGGAGGAAGGTCGCATGAATCAGGCTCTGTCCGCCTTCGACGCTGCGGCGATCCTGATTGTGCTGTCGGCGATCCTGGGCTGGTTCAATCAACGGTTCCTGCGGCTGCCCGGGACGGTGGCCCTGACCATGATGGGGGCGATCGCGTCGATCATCGTGGTTCTGATCGACCAGGCCCTGCCCGGCAGCGACCTGTCGGGGACGGTCCGCCGCTTCCTCAGCGGGGTCGATTTTCACGCCACCCTGATGGACGGAATGTTGTCGTTCCTGCTGTTTGCAGGGGCCCTGCACGTCGACATCGACCAGCTTCGCAAGGGACGCCGTCAGATCGCCATCCTCGCCACCCTGGGGGTGATCACCTCGACGGCCCTGGTGGGTCTGGGGTTCTGGGCCTTGACCCGATCGCTGGGGGTTGAGGTGCCGCTGATCTGGTGTCTGGTCTTCGGAGCCCTGATCAGTCCGACCGACCCGGTGGCCGTGATGGCCGTGATGAAGACCGCCCGGGTCCCATCGGGCCTGCAGGCGACGATTGCCGGAGAAAGCCTGTTCAACGATGGCGTCGGGGTGGTCATCTTTTCGATCCTTCTGGCCACGGCGGTCAGCGGTCAGTCCTTCTCGCTGATCGGGGCGGGAGAGCTGTTTCTGGTCGAGGCGGTCGGCGGGGCCGTTCTGGGTCTTGTCGTCGGATGGATCGGCTATCGCGCCATGAAATCCATCGACGACTATTCGGTGGAGGTGATGATCTCCCTGGCAGTGGTGATGGGCGGCTATTCCCTGGCCTCGGCGCTGCACATTTCCGGGCCGGTGGCCATGGCGGTGGCGGGGCTTCTGATCGGCAACCGCGGCGTCGCGGAGGCCATGAGCGATCGCACCAGGGACTATCTGCTCAAGTTCTGGACCCTGATCGACGAGGTGCTGAATGCAGTGCTGTTCCTGTTGATCGGGCTGGAGGCCATCGTCGTGGCCCAGAGGTGGGGCCTGATCGGACTGGGTGTTCTGACCATTCCACTGGTCCTGGCGGCACGGGCGGCGTCGGTGGGCGTGCCGCTGTTCGCGTGGCGCAAGCAGTTTCCGTTCCGGCTGACCTTTCCGATCATGACCTGGGGCGGCCTGAGAGGCGGGATCTCGATTGCCCTGGCCCTGTCGCTGCCGGCCAGCCCGGTCAAGGACGTGCTGGTCGCCGCCACCTATATGGTGGTGCTGTTCTCGGTGCTGGTGCAGGGCGGAACGATCAAGGCGGTGATCCAGCGGGCAATGGGCCGGGTCGAAGACCCCGCCCGGCTGGCCGGCTAGAGGCGACATTCCACGGTGGACGAAATAACATCCGCACCCAGGTGCGGATATGGGGATTGCCGGTCGTTCGATGCGGCAGTCGCTCACGGCTGGGACGCCGTGTGCACGGAGCAGGACTGTCAAAGACCACAAGGGCGCGCGCTCAGGTCCGCCTTTCCCTTCAGGGATCATAGACGTGCTGCCGCCGCCGGGGATGACGGCGCGCCGGGAGTCGCTCGCTCGGTATCGAGATGGGCGGGATGACACGGCGAAAGTGGTCGAGGATTGGTGGACGGTGGACGGGAGAGGGGTCGCCAGTGTGGTGCCTGTCTTGTCATCCCGGACGTCCTCGCGACAGCGGGGGCGAGCCGGGACAAGGGGTGGATCAAGCTCAGACGGCGCAGCGAGCGGCGCGCTTGTCCCGGCTCTGCGCCGCGACGCGGCTTCGGCCGGGATGACAAATCAGGGGATTAGAGGGGCGTGGCGCGTCCTATCGGAAACAGTCTTCCACCCCTCATCCGACCCGCTTCGCGGCGCTTCTCTTCCAGCATGGGGAAACGGGAAGTGGGGCGGGCCATCGCGAAATGAGTTGTGTCTCGGATTCCATGAAACCGGTAGAAGTCAAGCCTGCGGCGGGACTGAAGAGGAAGGCCGCCAGGCCCAGCCCCAAGCGAAAACCTGGAATTGGGCCTGACGACACCGGAACCGACTAGCGGCGCGGATGCGGGCGGGGGCGCACACGCGCCTTAACCCGTTCAATCCGACCGAACCGGATGCAGCGGTGCGAACGCACCCTCACACGTTCGATGGGCGGCATGGGATTGCTCCAATTTGCCATTGCAGGAATGGCCGGAGCGTGGGAGAATCCGAGCGTTCAAGACGATCTCCCGGCTCCGGCTGGCTAGCAGATGCCTCCGCCTCTCGCGGGGGCGTTTTGCTATTCGGGGGTAGGCTCACATGGGCGACTCCTCTGGTATGAGAGGATGTTGGCACCCTAGAAACTCGCCGCATAGCTCGCGGTGAAACTCGCGGTGTTATTTGCCGCCTTTTTCGCGAGTTGCTGGCCTACCAACAGGCCTGGCTGGCAATAATGCGCGGACTCGGTCCCGTGAAATCGCGTGGCCAGGAAACATTGATCGAGCCGACAGGATAGCACGCGCCTCTGTTATCTGGCCGTCATAGAGTTGCACGAACAGCTTCGCCCATCGGTCAAGATCGGCCTGCGAGACGGCTGGCCTTGCGGTTGCCGGTCCTTCCGAGACCACGCCTTTCTCGGCAGAAGCCGGACTGACCATCATGTCCTGAAGTGACTCTTCAATATCGCCGGGGTGGAGACGGACCCCGTAAAGGCGGGCCGCGCGACCGCCCTGATAGTAGAGGACTGAATCTCCGATTGACCAAAAAGCATGATCGGCGCTGAAGGCCCATTGCTTCCAGATGCTCACATGAACTTGCTCAAGGTCGAAACTGCCGCGCCTGGGTGTAGTCCCTTGCCGGGCGGCAGTCCTGATGCGCCCATCCTGAATCCGGTGCGCTATCCCGTCTTTGACGGCGTCTCTAGGCAGCGCCGACAGCCTCGCCAACAAATCTTGCGGCCTGACCCATGATTCAAATTCCTGCGGCTCGACCGCTGGCATATCGACGCCCATCCGGCAAAGGTCCGCCGCCGCCGAGAGGGAGTCAAGCGGCTAGATCATACGGGTATGTGGCTCCCGATTGTGGACGCCACCGGAATTTCGGATCAGTAAAGAAGGAAGAAATAAGGTGGCCACTCGGCCCTCAACTCACCTTCACCCGCGTTGCAGCTTCCGGGAGGTCCTCCCCAAACGCCCGCTGGTAGAATTCGGCGATGGTCGGGCGTTCCAGTTCGTCGCACTTGTTCAGGAAGGTCAGGCGGAAGGCCAGGCCGAGGTCGCCGCCGAAGATGATGGCGTTCTGGGCCCAGGTGATGACGGTGCGGGGCGACATGACGGTGGAGATGTCGCCGTTCATGAAGGCGTTGCGGGTCAGGTCGGCGACTTTGACCATGGCGGCGATGCGACGTTTGCCGTCGGCGTTGTTCCACTCGGGGACCTTGGCCAGGACGATCTCGGCTTCGACGGTGTGGTCGAGGTAGTTGAGGGTGGTGACGATGGACCAGCGGTCGAGCTGGGCCTGATTGATCTGTTGGGCGCCGTGATAGAGGCCGGTGGTGTCGCCCAGGCCGACGGTGTTGGAGGTGGCGAACAGGCGGAACCAGGGGTTCGGGCGGATGACCCGGTTCTGGTCGAGCAGGGTCAGGCGGCCTTGCGCCTCCAGAACGCGCTGGATGACGAACATCACGTCCGGGCGGCCGGCATCGTATTCGTCGAAGACCAGGGCGATGTTGCGCTGGAGCGCCCAGGGCAGGATGCCCTCGCGGAACTCGGTGACCTGTTTGCCGCCCTTCAGGACGATGGCGTCCTTGCCGATCAGGTCGATGCGGCAGACGTGGGCGTCGAGGTTGACCCGCACCATCGGCCAGTTCAGCCGCGCGGCCACCTGTTCGATGTGGGTCGACTTGCCGGTGCCGTGATAGCCCTGAACCATCACCCGGCGGTCAAAAGCGAAACCGGCACAGATCGACAGGGTGGTCTGGGGATCGAACCGATAGGCGGTATCCAGCTCCGGCACATGGGAATCGCCCGGCGCAAAGACCGGCACCTGCATGTCGCTGTCGACGCCGAGCATCTCGCGCACGGTCGCCCAGCGTTCGGGCTCCATGGTCAGCAGGGGATCGGGGCCGTTTTCGAGGATCGCAGACATGACCGTGACATAGAGCGCGATGCGAGCCGGCTCAACAGGGCGGTTGATGAAGGCTGGATCGCGGCCGACCCCCGCGCCGATTCAGGTCGCGGTCAGACGCACATCCACATTGCCGCGCGTGGCATTGGAATAGGGGCAGGTCTGATGCGCCGTCGCAATCAGATCGTCGATGACCGCGCGATCCAGGCCGTGATCCGAGACGGTCAGGGCGATGTCCAGGTTAAAGCCTTCTCCGCGGGTGTTCTTGCCGATGCCGACGTCGGCGGTGACCTTTGTGTCAGGCCCGACCGGCGTTCCCGCGCGCCCGGAAACGAGCCTCAAGGCGCTGAGATAACAGGCGGCGTAGCCGGCGGCGAACAGCTGTTCGGGGTTGGTGCCGTCGCCGCCCTTGCCCCCCATGGCCGGCGGCACGGACAGGCGCAGATCGACCCGGCCGTCATCGGATGCCGTTCGGCCTTCGTCACGCCCGCCGCCAGATGCGGTCGCGTGAGCAGTATAGATGACGTCCATCAGACATCTCCCGTTTCATGGTTTGACGCTGTCTAAACGCGCGAAACCGGAATCAGGCCATGCCGGCCTTCTTCAGGGTGCGGAAGGCCATCAGCACGCGCTGGAGCTTGTCTTCGGCCCCGCGGTCGCCGCCGTTCATGTCGGGGTGACAGCGTTTGAGCAGGTCGTGGTAGCGCATGCGGATCTGGGCCGCGTCGACACCATATTCCAGATCCAGATCGGCCAGGGCCTTGCGTTCCAGCTTGCCCAGGCGTGCCGCCGGATCGGCCTCTGGCTCAGGCGCACGTCGCGCCCCGCCGAACATTTCGAACGTATCGCGCCAGGAGCCGGTGCCCGCGTTCTTGCCGGCCCCGAACTTGGCGGCGAAGGCGGCGGCTTCGCGGCTGGCGCGACCGGCCTGCATTTTCCAGGTGGGGCGACCCCCGGTCGTCAGTTCGTCCTCGCGATGGGCGCGGACCTCGCCTTCGCTCATCCCGGCAAAGAAGTTCCAGTTCTTGTTGTACTCGGCCGCATGGGGCTGACAGAAGTCGTAGAAGTCTCGGGTTTCCCGGGATTTGGGCGCACGCGCAGACGCGGCCTTGCGACAGGTCGGCCAGTCACACTGAACCTCTCCCGGCTTGAGGCCGAGCGCCTGGGCCTCGTCCTCCTCGGGCTTGGGTGGCTTGACCCGAATATCGGTAAAGCGCGGTCGGTATTGAAACGCATCGTCCATCACCCCCAAGTGTAGGGTTGATTCCGGCGTCTTCAAGGAAAGGACGATGATGAACACTGAAGGGCCCGTCGCGCGTGGCATTCGTGCCAAGCTGGAAGCGGCCTTCGCGCCGACCTTGCTGGTGATTGAGGACGATTCCGCGCGCCACGCCGGCCATCACCACGAAGGCGGTGTTGACGGACAAGCGGGCGGAGAAAGCCATTTCAATGTGCGTCTGGTGTCGGCGGCCTTTGCCGGAATGAACCGTGTGGCCCGCCAACGGGCGGTCAATGCCTGTTTGCAAGACGAATTGGCCGGACCCGTCCACGCCCTGTCGGTTCAGGCCCGCGCGCCCGGAGAAGACTGACGTTCATTTGATCTTAGAAGTCGGCAGCTAGGCTGGTCGCTGATTTCGGGGTCGGAGGCGAACCATGGGGGTTACGGAACCGCAGCCAGCGTCGGCCATGGCCGCGTCGACGGCGGCTCAGCAGGTGCCCCAGTCCGAAGCTGCACAGGCGCTGACGGCGATCCTGCAGACCCACTACCTTCGTTATGGCGTGATCCTGTCCTGGGCCTTGGGACTGACCGCGACGGTCGGGCTTCGTCTGGGCCTGGGCTGGCTGGTCCTGACCCTGGCGGCCGGGACCTACCGGGGCTGGATCGAGCGTCGCGTCGCGGCCCGGGTCGGGTCGGGATATGGCCTGCTGTTCCCGACGGTGGCGACGCTGACGACCTGCGCCTGGGCGCTGGCCCCGTTGATCGCCTGGTTCTCCGGTGCGTCCTTCGGGCGCCCCCTGGCGATGATCTTTTTGGTGTCGGGCTATCTGCTGGTCTTCACCCAGCTGCGCTCGAGCCCCCGCCAGGCCGCCGTGATTTCGTCGCCCTATGGTGTGGCGGCGCTGATCTGCCTGGCCAGTCTGTGGGGTACGCCTGACTTCTGGCCCTTCGTGGCCTCGATCCCCTTTATCGCCGCCGGCTTCTTTGTCCATGTGGTGATGACCATGGTGAAGGAGGCCCGCATCAAGGCCTTCCAGGACCACCAGGCGCACCTGATTGCCGAACTGGAGACGGCGCGGGACCGGGCCGACGCAGCCAATCAGGCCAAGTCCGCCTTCCTGGGCGTGATCTCGCACGAGCTGAGGACGCCAATGAACGGCGTCCTGGGGGCCGCCCAGCTGCTGTCGGCAACGCAGCTGGACAAGACCCAGCATGACTATGTGTCCATCGTGCGCAACTCGGGCGACAGCCTGCTGACCCTGCTCAACGACATCCTCGACATGACCAAGATCGAGGCCGGGCGCATGGAGTTCGACAACGCCGACGTTGATTTCGCCGAACTGCTCGAGCGCGTATCCGGCGTGGCCTCGGCGCAGGCTCAGGCCAAGCAGCTGGTCTATCGGCTGGAAACGAGCGATCAGATCCCGTCGGTCGTGCGCGGTGACCCGGTCCGTGTCGGTCAGATTCTCCAGAACCTGTTGTCCAATGCGATCAAGTTCACCCACGATGGCGAGATCGTCTTCCGGGTGAAGGCCGAGCGTCTGGCCGATGATCGTGTGAAGCTCGACTTTGCAGTGTCCGATACCGGGCCGGGGATTGCCGGAACGGACCTCCAGCGGCTGTTCGAACCCTTCACCCAGCTGGATGGCTCTTCGACGCGTCGACACGGCGGCACGGGCCTGGGCCTGACCATCTCGCGCCGTCTGGCCGAGATCATGGGCGGTACGATCACGGTGGACACACGCCTGGGCGTCGGCTCGACCTTCACCTTTTCCGTCGAGGCGGACGTCGTGGACTGGCATGTGGCCCAGGATGTCGAGGCGACCGATGACGATGTGGCGTGCGAGCGCCCCCTCAAGGTGCTGGTCGTGGAAGACCATCCGGTCAACCGGATGATTCTCGAGGCCTGGATGTCGAGCGCCGGCCACAGCACGGTGACGGCCGAAAATGGCCAGCTGGCCCTGGATATCTGTGCCGTCGAGGCCTTTGACCTGATCCTGATGGACGTGAACATGCCGGTGATGGACGGGCTGTCGGCCACGCGGATCCTGCGCCAGGCCCCGGGGCCGAACCAGGACGTCCCGCTGGTGGTTCTGTCAGCCTCGGCCCGGACCGAGGACCACGAGGCCGGTCTTGCGGCCGGTGCGGACGCCTATCTCAACAAGCCGATCGACTTCCGGGCCCTGGGTCAGGTTCTGGAACGTTCCGTCGCGGGGCGAGAGGCCCTTCGCCAGGCCGCCTGAGCGTCTGCCAGGATGAACCTAGGATGACCCGTGCTGTTCAGCGCGAGGTCAGGACGCAGACGTCATAACCCTCTCCATGGACGGCAAAGGCGGCTCCCGCCGCAACGGCCGAAAACGGAGATGATCCATGAAAAAGTCCCTGAGCCTGGCTCTGGCGGGTCTTATGGCCGTCGGCACCCTCGGCACCGCTGGTATGGCCTCGGCCCAATCCTACGGACGCGGTTCCGACCGCGACCATGATCGCTACGAGCGCCAGCACGACCGCTATGACCGCCGCGACGATCGTCGCGATGACCGCTGGGAACGCCGTGGCGACCGCCATGACCGCGCCGAACAGCGCCGCTATGAGCGGTGGCAGCGCGCCCAGCGCCGCTACAACGCCGGTCGCTACTATGCGCCGCGTGGCTACCAGACCCGTGCCTGGGCCTATGGCCAGCGTATGCCGTACCAGTACCGGACCAATCAGTATGTGATCCGCGACTATGGACGGTATGGCCTCTACGCACCGCCGCACGGCTATGAATATGTCCGCAGCGGCAATGACGTGGTCCTGGCCGCCGTGACCACCGGCCTGGTCGTCGCGGTTATCGCCAGCATGTTCCAGTAAGACGGACAGCCATTTCTGGCAGACGCCCCGGAGAGAGATCTCCGGGGCGTATCCGCGTGTGGGTTGAGCGCAGATGACGCGCGCCACCGGGGGCGCTACAAGCTAGACCATGCACCCGCTGGTCCTCGTCGAACACCTCGGCCTAGCCCTGATCGGGCTGTATTTCGTCTGGGGCGGGCTCAATCATTTCCGCATCTTCCGCGAGGTCCGCGCCATGCTGGCAGAGCGCGGCTGGCCGTTGCCGGGGACGATCCTGGTTTTTGCGTCCTTGTGGGAGGCGGCGGCCGGGGCCGTCCTGGCCTCCGGCTTCTATACGGTCTGGGCGGCCGGAGGCCTGATCCTGTTCGTGGCCCTGGCCAATCTGCTGTTGCTGGATTTCTGGAATCAGGACGGCGAGGCCCGCTCGGCGTCCCTGAATGGCTTTCTGATCAATTTCGCGGTTATCGGCGGACTGGTCCTGGCGATTGCCCTGGCGCAACCGGGCGTCTGATCGCGTGGTGACGCCACCGCACGGGTCATTGTAAGACAGCCCTATGACCCAGACCCCGCCCCCCGCGCCGGACGCCCATGCCGGCGTCATTGCCCCGCCCCCGCTGATCTATTTCGGCTTCCTCCTGCTGGGCTGGGTGCTGGATACCTACGTCCTGCATCTGTCGATGCCGTTCGAGCTGACGCTCCCGGTCAAGGTGGTCGCGGTGGTCCTCATCGTGGCCGGCCTGGGCCTGGAGATGTGGGCAGGCGGCGTGTTCAAGACGGCCGGGACCAATGTGGTGCCCTGGTCGCCGTCGATGGCTCTGGTCGCGACGGGGCCGTACCGCTTCAGCCGCAACCCGATGTATGTCGGCTTTACCCTGGTCTATCTGGGTCTGGCCCTGGGGTTACAGAGCCCCTCGGCGATGATTCTGCTGCTGCCCTGTCTGGCCCTGATGAGCTGGGGCGTGATCCAGCGTGAAGAACGCTATCTGGCCGCCAAGTTCGGCCAGCCCTACCTCGACTACAAGGAGCGTGTGCGTCGATGGCTGTGAACGGCGACGATCTGGCCGCCATGGTCGAGGAGGAGCTCGATCAGGCCCAGGCGCTGAGCTGGGAAGAGCTCAAACGCGTCACCCCCTGGGGCGACAGCTACACGGGCCTGACCCCCGCCGGCGAAGAGGTGGAGGTCGAGCGCAACTACCTTTGGAGCGATGACGGCAACGCCATCCAGATCGAGGTCAGCGTTCGTCGCATCGGTGATCGCGACCCGGGTGCCTTTGGCAAGATCACCGCACGTCCGCGAGGCGACGCATGATCTGTCGGGTCTGGCGCGGCTGGACGCGACGAGAAGATGCGGAGGCCTATCAGGCCGTCATCCATCATCAGGTGATCCCGGACATAGAGGGCCTTTGCCTGGAGGGTTTCCAGCTCATCGACCTGATGCGGCGCGACATCGACGGGCCGGAGGGCGCGGAGACGGAGTTCTCCACCCTGATGTGGTTCTCATCGATCGAGGCGGTGAAGGCCTTCCTGCCGCAAGGCCATGACCTGGCCTATGTGCCGGAAGAGGCCCTGGGCCTGCTGATACGGTTCGACCGGACAGCCGCCCACTATGAGGTGCTGGACCATCGACAGCAGCCGATCCGTCGCTGACGGACCGGCTGTGTCCGGTGCGGCCTAAACCAACGCCCCGTGGCAGTGCTTGAACTTGCGGCCTGAGCCGCACGGGCAGGCGGCGTTGCGGCTGGTGCGTTCCCAGCCTTCCGGCAGCATTGACACCGGCAGCTTGGAGCGTTGATCAGCCGAGCCGAGCCCTTCGGGAAGCTGGGCCGCCGGGTTGGCCATCTCGTTCTCACCGGTCTGGGGGTTCAGGTGAACCTCCTGAATGTCGAGCGGCGGCGGCGGCGGACGGAACTGGAATTCCACCGTCATCAGCCAGCGGGTGACGTTCTGGCGCAGGTTCGACAGAAGGCCCTCGAACAGGGAATAGGCCTCGGTCTTGAACTCATTCAGCGGATCGCGCTGGGCATAGCCGCGCAGGCCGATGACGGCCCGCAGGTGGTCCAGATGCACCAGATGCTCACGCCATTGCATGTCGATCATCTGAAGCAGGAAGTTCTTCTCCAGGCCACGCATCTGGTCGGCCCCGATCAGGCCCAGGCGTTCGGCGGCGCGGGCTTCGGAAGCGGCCTGAATGCGCTCTTCCATCTCTTCGTTGGAGACGCCTTCTTCGGCAGCCCATTCGGCGATCGGCAGCTCAAGGCCCAGGGTCGAGCGGACGCGCTCGTCCAGGCCTTCGACGTCCCATTGCTCGGCATAGGCCTTCTCGGGCAGGAACCGCTCGACCATTTCGGCCACGGAATCCTGACGGAACTCATCGACCAGTTCGGACAGATCGTCGGACTGCAGGAACTCCTGGCGCTGCTCGAAGATGGCCTTGCGCTGCTCGTTGATGACGTCGTCATACTTGAGCAGGTTCTTGCGGATCTCGAAGTTGCGCTGCTCGACCCGCTTCTGGGCCGTCTCGATGGCTGAGTTCAGCCACTTGTGGCTGATGGCCTCGCCTTCGGCGACGCCGAAGTTGCGCATGATCGAATCCAGGCGATCTCCGGCAAAGATGCGCAGCAGATCGTCTTCACACGACAGGTAGAACTTCGAGAAGCCGGGGTCGCCCTGACGGCCGGTCCGGCCGCGGAGCTGGTTGTCGATGCGGCGGCTTTCGTGACGTTCGGTGCCCAGAACGAACAGCCCGCCGGCCTTGAGCGCCTCATCGCGGCGTCCAACGATCTCGGCGGCGACGCGCTCACGCTCGACCAGTTCGGCGGCAGGGTCGGGTTCCTGGCCGGCATCGCGCAGGTCGGCTTCCCAGCGCAGCATGTGCATGTCCAGGTTACCGCCCAACTGAATGTCGGTGCCTCGACCGGCCATGTTGGTGGCGATGGTGACGGCGCCCGGAAGGCCGGCATCGGCGACGATGAGGGCTTCCTGTTCGTGGTGACGCGCGTTCAGGACGTTGTGCGGCACGCCGACACCCTTGCGGGTCTGGACCTCGAAGGCGTCGTCGCCGAGCTTTTCGCGCAGCTTCTTGCCGGTCTTGTCGGTTTCGAGCTCGCGGCGCGACCAGATCAGCTTGATCGACTTGCCGCCGGTGGCCTCCATGAGGCGATCCACCTGGTCGTTCTTGACGCGCCAGACCTCAACTTCGAACGCGTACTCGGCCAGCATCTTGGAAAGCTGTTCGGAACGTTCAATCGAGACGGTGCCGACCAGGACCGGCTGGCCCAGGACGTGACGCTCGGCGATCAGCGAACAGATGGCCTGGTTCTTCTCGGCCATGGTCCGATAGACCTCGTCGTCCTCGTCGATCCGCTGGATCGGACGATTGGTCGGGATCTCGACCACATCCATCTTGTAGATGTCGTGGAATTCGCTGGCCTCGGTGGCCGCGGTGCCGGTCATGCCCGACAGCTTGTCGTAGAGGCGGAAATAGTTCTGGATTGTCACCGAAGCCAGGGTCTGGTTTTCCGGCTGAACCTTGACCTTTTCCTTGGCTTCAATGGCCTGATGCAGGCCTTCGGACAGGCGGCGGCCCTGCATCATCCGACCCGTGAATTCGTCGATCAGGATGATCTCGCCGGCGCGGATGATGTAGTCCTTGTCGCGCGTGTACAGCATGTTGGCGCGCAAGGCCTGGTTGACGTGGTGAACCACCGAGATGTTGGCCGGGTCGTACAGACCGGCGGAATCCTCGGCCAGGTGGCCGGCCTCGGCCAGGAGATCCTCGACCTTTTCGGACCCGATCTCGCTGAGCAGAACCTGACGCTGTTTTTCGTCGAGGTCGTAGGTGGCCTCATCCTTGATCAGCTCACGGACGATCTCATCGACGACGAGGTAGAAGTCAGAGCGGTCCTCGGTCGGGCCTGAGATGATGAGAGGCGTGCGCGCCTCATCGATCAGGATGGAATCGACCTCGTCGACGATTGCGAAGTTGTGGCCGCGCTGGACCATCTCGCGCACGTCATAGACCAGATTGTCACGCAGATAGTCGAAGCCGAATTCGTTGTTGGTGCCGTAGGTGATGTCGGCCTGATAGGCGGCGGTCCGCTGGGCCTGGGACAGGCCGTTGACCACAACCCCGACTTCAAGGCCGAGGAAGCGATAGATCCGACCCATCCAGTCGGCGTCGCGCCGCGCCAGATAGTCATTGACCGTAATCAGGTGAACGCCCTTGCCGCTCAAGGCATTGAGATAGGTCGGGGCGGTGGCCACCAGGGTCTTGCCCTCACCGGTCCGCATTTCGGCAATGCCGCCCTGATGGATGATCATGCCGCCGACGAGCTGAACGTCGTAGTGGCGTTGGCCCAGGGTGCGTTTGGCCGCTTCGCGCACAACGGCGAAGGCCTCGTTGAGGATCTGGTCCAGGGTTTCGCCCGCCTCCAGGCGGTCGCGGAACGTCTGGGTCATCATCCGCAGTTCGTCGTCGGACAGGGCCTCGTAGCGGGCCTCCAGCGCGTTGATTTTCTGGACACGCGCCAGCATGTCCTTGACCTTGCGGTCGTTTGAGGAACCGAAGAGTTTCTTGGCGATGCCGAGCATGGAGTACCGGTCAGACAGGCGCGGTGCGCCGCCGCTTGGGAGGAAGACAAGGAGCTTGACAGCGGGGCGGGATGCGCCGCGGCCAGGCGTTTCGAGCGGGTTCAATCCCCTCGACTTGGGCGCGCGTGAGACTTAAGCAGCCCCCCTAGCCCTGTCAACGATACGGGCCCATCATCATTGTCTGCGTTTGGCGAGGCCTGGCTTATGAGCGTCCTTTCGGTTCAGCGGATTCTGACGGCCCTCAGTCTTGTTGTCGTCCTGGGCGCAACGGCCTGTAATCGGACGCCGTCCGATGAGCGCCCGCCACAGCCCGGCGATATTGTGGTGGCGCGGGTGTCCGGCGATCCGATCTGGGCGTCGGATGTGAAACGTGAAGCGGTCGCCCAGGGCCTGATCGGGGAGGGCGAGCCCCTCGACCCGGCCACGGTTCTGTTTCGGCGCGTTCTGGACGAGGTGATCGACCAGGAGCTTCTGGCGCGGGAAGCCGAACGCCAGGGGCTGGACGATACGCCGCTGGCGCGCCAGCGCCTTGAGGCGGCGCGCAAGCGTATTCTCGGCGACATGCTGGTCGAGACGGTGGTGGACGATGCCATCACCGGCCGCGCGGTCGAGGAGCTGTATCAGGAGCAACGCCGTCTGACCGAGCAGTCCGAAGAGTTTCGGGCACGCATGATCCTCGTACGCACGCGCGAAGAGGCCGATGCGGTCATGTCGCTGCTGGCCAATGGCGCATCGTTCGAGGCCCTGGCGGCCGAGCGGTCCATCGACGAATCCACCCGCTTCAACGGTGGGGATCTGGACTATTTCACCGCCGACACCATGCCGCCGGCCTTTGGGCAGGCCCTGACCAATGCGCGCGCCGGCGACACCGTCGGCCCCTTCCAGGCGGAAAGCGGGTGGGCGGTGTTGCGCGTCGAGGATCGTCGCCAGGAGCAACCCCTGACCCTGGAGCAGGCGCGCCCGCAGATCCTGCGTTTTCTCACCTATGATCAGGTCCGTCAGCTGCTTGAACGCCTGAGGGGCCGGGCGGAAATCGAGATCCTGCTTCGCGACGACCCGATGGCGGTTCCGGGGGCCCCGGAAGAGCCGGCCTCGGCACCTCCCGCGCGGCGGAGCGCCGCCTCCCCGACCGCACCTTCGGCCCCGTCGCCGGCGGCGGGAGCCGCGCAATGAGCCGCTCTTCGGGCAAGTCGGGCGGGTTGGGCGACAGCGCCAAGGCCGTCGGCCAGACGCTGGAGCGGGCGCTGGACCCCTTGGCCTCGGCCATCAAGAAGGCGTCGGGCCAGAAACCTGCAACCGCGGCGGTTTCCGCCACGCCGGGCAAGCCAGGGCTGGCGATCTCGCCTCTGGCCGTACCCCTGCCGCGCATGAAGGCCATTCCCGGCGTGGAGATGGCGGTGGCCCGGGCGGGCTTCTACAAGCACGATCGGCCGGACCTGGTCGTGTTCCGCTTCGCCGAAGGGACGACCGCGGCGGGCGTCTTTACCCGCCACAAGATCGGATCGGCCCCGGTCGACTGGTGCAAGCGCCACCTGGAAGGAACCGGTGGAGACGAGGTGCGCGCCCTGGTGGTGAATGCCGGCTGCGCCAATGCCTTCACTGGTCGTCCGGGGGCGGATGCCGCCCGGCGCACGGCCTCTGAGGTCGCCAAGCGGTTCGACTGTCGTCAGCGGGATGTGCTGTTGGCCTCGACCGGGGTGATCGGCGTCGTCCTGGACGACAAGAAGATTGCCGCCCGCATGCCGGACATCGAAAAGGCGCTCAAGCCCGGCCATTGGGATGAGGCGGCGCGCGCCATCATGACGACGGATACCTTCCCCAAGGGGGCCTATGCCGAGGCCGAGATCGAGGGGGTCAAGGTTCGCATTGCCGGCATCGCCAAGGGGTCGGGCATGATCGCGCCGGACATGGCAACCATGCTGGGATTCGTCTTCACCGATGCCGCCCTGTCGCCCGGCGTCCTTCGCTCGTTGTTGTCCCTGCATGTGAGGTCGACGTTCAACTCGGTGACGGTCGACGGGGATACCTCGACGAACGACACCTGTTTGCTGATTGCCACCGGCCAGTCCGGCGCGCCGCGCATCGGTCGGGTCGGTGACCGTCGCCTGGCGGACTTTTCGGCGAAGCTGGAAAAGGTGCTGTTGAGCCTGGCCCACCAGCTGGTGCGCGATGGCGAGGGAGCGACAAAGTTCGTCAAGGTCCAGGTTGCAGGGGCGGCCAGCCCCGCTTCGGCGCGCCGGATCGCCAAGTCGATTGCTGAAAGCCCGCTGGTGAAGACCGCCATTGCGGGAGAAGACGCCAACTGGGGCCGTATCGTCATGGCCGTGGGCAAGACCGAAGAACCCGTGTCGCGGGACCGTCTGGCCATCAAGTTCGGGCCGCATCAGGCCGCCATCGATGGGGCTCCCGCTCCGAATTACGATGAGGCGAAGATGAGCGCCTATATGAAACGACCCGAATTGGAGATCTCGGTCGATGTCGGGGTCGGGCGCGGCCATGCGGCGGTTTGGACCTGCGACCTGACCAAGGGCTACATCGAGATCAACGGGGACTACCGCTCGTGACCCTGCCCATCGTTCTCGTGGCCGCCGCCGCGCTCGTTGATGACGAGGGCCGGGTGCTGATCGCCCAACGGCCCGAGGGCAAGCAGTTGGCCGGGTTGTGGGAGTTTCCGGGGGGAAAGGTCGAGCCGGGCGAAAGGCCGGAACAGGCCCTGATCCGCGAGCTGGATGAGGAGCTTGGGATCCAGGTGAAGGAGTCTTGTCTGGCCCCCTTCGTCTTTGCCAGCCACGCTTATGAAACCTTTCACCTTCTCATGCCATTGTGGCTGTGTCGGCGCTGGGACGGGGTGGTAGTCAATCGCCATCACGCGGCCCTGGCGTGGGTTCGGCCCAATCGAATGGCCGAATATACCATGCCGCCGGCGGACCTGCCCCTGGTCGCGCACCTCTGCGACCTGCTCTAGGACGAAAGGAGGCGGAGCTTGAAACGTTTGTTCCGCCAACTGGCGAAGGACCGCCGGGGTGCGACGGCCATTGAATATGGCCTCATCATCGCCGGCATCGCCCTGACGATCTTTGCGGCCTTCAGCCTGTTTGCCGGCAACGGCACCAGCATCTTCAACGGTGCGATGAACACGACATCGGCGACCCTGGAAGCCAGCCGGTCGGGCAACTAGCCCGGCAACGCCGCCGTTTTGCTGTCTAGGTTCAGGCGGCCTCGTCCCGAGACAGGATTTCCCCGACCGTCGGGCGGTCCTGCAGCACGATCATTTCAATATCGCTGCGCTTGACGATCTCGCCGCAACAATCGCAGGCGACCCGAGGCTTGAGCTGCTCACCGCACGGGATGTGTTTGAATACGACCCCGGCTTCCATTTCCCCGTACAGGTGCTTGGAGCCCCAGGCGTGCATGGTCACCAGCACATCGGCCAGATCCTTGCCCTTTTGGGTCAGGACATATTCGTTGCGCGGCGGGCGGGCCGAATACTGGCGCGGCTCAAGGACGCCGTGGGCCACCAGCGTCTTCAGGCGTGAGGCCAGGACATTGCGCGCAACGCCCAGCCGCTCCTGCCATTGCTCGAAACGGCTGATGCCCTTGAAGGCGTCGCGGATGACAAGCAGCGTCCATGGATCGCCGATGACCTCCAGGGTCGCGGCGATGGAGCAGCTTTGATCAGAATAATCGGCTGTACGTCCCATGGGCGCGAAAGTGACCTTCCGTCAGGGTTTTGGCAAGTGGGTTGCGAAAAAGAACTACCGTCTGTAGGTTTTTAAACGCAACGATGCCGGGATGTCTTGCCCCAACTCGTCGCCAACCTGCACCCTTGGGCGGGAGCGCTTGCGCTTCCGCCCACCTTTCGACATGCGCGCCTGATGACCGACCCCACCCTCGAGCAAGCCCTGGGCCTGGCCCCGTCAGCAGGCGGGCTGATCGCCCCGATGCCGGGCGGATTTTCCAATGGCCCTCTGTCCCAGGCTCCGGAGGCCGGCTTTCCGTTTGGCGGCTATATGGCGGCGTTGGCGGCTCGGGCCATGCGTCAGGGGCTTGAGATCGACCAACCGCTTCGCACCCTGACGGTCCAGTTTCTGGCGGCGGCCCGTTTCGGCAAGGATGTGGAGTTCCGGCCCCGATTTCTTCGTCGCGGTCGCAACGTCGCCTATTCTGCGCTCGAGGCCGGACAGGGGGAGCGGCTGGCCCTTTCGGCCCTGGCGACGTGGGGGCGCGATGCGCCAACGGTGGCCATGGCACCCCTGACCGCGTCGCCGCCGTCGCGCGAAAGCCTGGACACCTCGAAACAGCTCGGCGGCCCGATGGCCCCGCGTTTCACCGCCCACGTCGACTATGTCTATGACGACGGCCCCAATATCCTCGGCGGTCGGATCGGCGGCGAGGCCGTCGAGCGGGTCTGGATGCGGACCAAGGACCTCCCGCTCCTGAACGCTGAACGTCTGGCCTTTCTGCTGGACGCCATCTACCCGCCGGCCTGGACGGTGCTGCCGGCACCCCTGCCGATGACCTCGGTGGACCTGCGCTACGATTTCCTCACCGATCCGACCGCGGAGAACTGTCCGGACGGTTGGGCCTTTTTCGAGTTTCGAATGCTGGACCTCGGCCTCGGCTGGACCGTCGATGACGTCGTCTGCGTCGCCGCCGACGGTACACCGCTGGCTGTGGCGCGGCAAAGACGCCGGGTGCTCTAGCCTCCGGCGTGACCTCGCGCACTCAAACGCCTATATCCCCCGCCGACCCTTTCGCTTCAGGACATCTCCCCATGACCCAAGCCAACGATCCCGTCGTCATCGTCTCCTTCGCGCGCACCCCGATGGGCGGCTTCCAGGGGGCCCTGTCGGGCGTCAAGGCGACCGACCTCGGTGCCCAGGCCGTCAAGGCCGCCGTCGAGCGCGCCAAGGTCGATCCGGCCAAGGTCGACCAGATTTTCATGGGCTGCGTCCTGCCCGCGGGCCTCGGTCAGGCCCCGGCTCGGCAGGCGGCGCTGGGGGCCGGTCTGGGTCAGAACGTCGAGGCCACGACGGTCAACAAGATGTGCGGCTCGGGCCTTCAGGCGGCCGCCATGGCCCATGACGCCCTGAAAGCCGGAACCGCCGACGTCATTGTCGCGGGCGGCATGGAGAGCATGACCGGCGCCCCTTACGTCATGGCCAAGCATCGCGGCGGCGCCCGCATCGGCCACGATGTGATCTCCGACACCATGTACCTCGACGGGCTGGAAGACGCCTACACCCCCGGCAAGCTGATGGGCGCCTTCGCCGAGGATTCCGCCGGCCAGTATCAGTTCACCCGCGAACAGCAGGACGCCTACGCCATCGAGAGCCTGTCTCGCGCCAACGCCGCCATCGCCTCGGGCGCCTTCGCCGCCGAAATCGCACCCGTCGAGATCAAGACCCGCGCCGGAACCGAAACCGTCGACACCGACGAACAGCCCGGCAAGGCCCGCCCCGACAAGATCCCGACCCTGCGTCCGGCCTTTGCCAAGGACGGCACCATCACCGCCGCCAACGCCTCGTCGATCTCGGACGGTGCCGCCGCCCTGGTCATGACGCGTGAATCGACGGCGAAGGAACTCGGCCTGCCCATCGTCGCCCGCGTCGTCAGCCATGCCGCCCACGCCCACGAGCCGGCCCTGTTCACCACCGCCCCCGTCCCGGCCATGCAAAAGGCTTTGGACAAGGCCGGCTGGACCGTCGACGACGTCGATCTGTGGGAAATCAACGAGGCCTTTGCCGTCGTCCCCATGATTGCCATGCAGGAGATGGGCCTCGACCACGCCAAGGTGAACGTCAACGGCGGTGCCTGCGCGCTCGGCCACCCCATCGGGGCCTCCGGCGCCCGGGTCATGGCCACCCTCCTGGGGGCGCTTCAGACCCGTGGCGGCAAGAGGGGCGTCGCGTCCCTGTGCATCGGTGGCGGCGAAGCCGTGGCCATGGCGGTTGAGCTGGCCTGACGACTTGCGGTTGCCAAGCGCCTTCGCCTGATCCTAGATCAGGCTTGAGGAGACGCCATGGACCGGGAAGCCCGCATCGCCATCGTACTGGTTGCCCTGGCCGCCGGCTGGCTGGCGGCCGCCGTGGTCATTGTGCGCTGGCTGGTGCCGATGATCCTCTCGGCCCGGTTTGACGGAGCCATGCCGGTGGCGACCCTGGTCGGGGTCGTCGGTGTGCTGGGCCTGGCCTGGGTGGCGTTTCAGATATTCCGCTGGGCGCGCCGCGCCCTGGGCCGATAGGAGCCTTCGATGACCGACACGCCACGCGTCTGGAAAGGCCCCCGGCTGCCGTCGGGCGGGCGTCCGTCGATAGGCCGCACCCTGATGATGGGGTTAGCCATCGTGGGCCTGTTGATCGCCTCGGCGGTGACGATCTCGTCGTGCAGCGTCACGGTGGAGAGCGGCTACATGGGCATCAAGACCACGCGCTTTGGTGCCAACCCCGGCGTTCAGCGCGAGGAGCTCGGCCCTGGGTTTCACTGGGAAGGGATCGGCGAAAAGATCCGCACCTATCCGACGCTCCAGCGCACCTACAGCTATACCCGTGAGCCGAACGAGTACGGCAGTGAGAACGAAGAGATTACCTTCTCGGACAATCTCGGCCTGCCGATGTCGGCCGACGTCGCCCTGACGTTCCGGGTGCGCGAAGACCGGGCCGCCGACCTGTTCGCCACCTGGCGACAGGAGTTCGACGCCTTCATTGATGGGCCGCTTCGGACGTCCGTGCGGGCCGCGATCGCGCGTGAAACCGAGAAGCTGCCGGTGGCCTGCAACGCCCAACTCTCGACCGATGCCCCTGTCGCGCCGCCCGTCGCGGTCGAGGGTGCAGATCCCGCCGCGCCGGCCCTCGACGCCGAGGATCCGACCTGCCCCGGCCAGTTGATCGGCCCCGGCCGTCAGGTTGCGCTTCAGGCCGCCATGCGGGCCCTGCAACGGGAATGGGGACCGCAGGGGCTGGAGATCATCCGCATGGAGTGGGTCGGGTCGATCCGATATCCCGAGAGTGTTCTGGCCGCGATCCAGGCCCGCACCACCGCCGAACAGAACACGCGCGCGGCGCTTGAGCGCGTCAATCTCGAACGGGCTAATGCCGAGGCCCGGATTGCGCAGGCCCGCGGTCAGGCTGAAGCCAACCGCCTGTTGGCCGAGTCGATCCGCTCCAACCCGGAAGTCGTGCGGCTCCGTGAGGTCGAACGAACGCTCGGCATCTGCCCGCTGAATGCCGACACCTGTGTCGTCGGCTCCGATGTGAATGTGTCGGCGCTGGTGGCCGAGCGGGATGGCGCGAATAGTGGCCCCTGATGCTCCGAGGCCGGATCTAGTCGACCGCGACGACCTCGACCTCCTGGCCGTTGACGGTCGTCACATCACCGGGCTGTTTGCCCAACAGGGCGCGCGCCAGAGGTGAAACGTGGCTGACCGAGCCTTTGGCCGGGTCTGCCTCGTCTTCCCCCACGATCCGCCAGGTCTGGGTCCGTCCGTCCTCGCGCGCGATGGTGACCGAGCCGCCGAAGCGCGCCCGTCCTTCCGGCTGGGTTTCGATGAGCTGGGCGCTGGACCGGCGGGCCGACCAGTAGCGCAGGCCACGGGTCGCGCGGGCCATGGCCGTGCGATCCGCCTCGATTGATCCGTGAGCCTGGGCCGCAGCATAGGAGGCGCGAGCTTCTGCCAATGCCTCTTCGATCTGGGCCAGACCCTCTGGCGTGACCAGATTGGGGTGCGGCGAAATCGGCCGGTCCGGCAGATCGGCTGCGGTCGCTTCGAGATCTTCTTCGCGGGTAAAGGCAACGCTCATCCGGCGAGTTTAAGCGCAGGCCTACTCCGCCGCCAGCGGCAGGTCGTCGTTGGCGGCGGGCTCGACCACGTCCGGGTCCGTGGGTCCGAACAACAGCCACGAAAGATCGGCGTCTCGTCGGTCATCAACCGCCATAAGTCGGGACAGGGAGCGCGGGCCGAGCATTCGTAAAACCATGCGAGTCATCCTCCGCGAATGAGAATGACTCGCATAAAGGATGGGCGCAACCCCTTTGGGCCGGGTTGCGCCCATCGGTCACATCAGTCCGCCAGAAACAGGTCGATCTGTTCGGCCAGCCGCTGGGGTTGATCGGCCATGATGAAATGACGCGAGCCGTCGATCCGTATCAACCGGACGCCCGGCAGGTCGGCATACTCATGCGTCCACAGGGCCTCGACCGTGGCCGCGTCGGGTCCGCCGTCTGCATCTGCGGCATAGACGGCCCAGACCGGTGTCGACATGGTGCCCAGACCGGGCCGGGCATCGGTCAGCATCACGTCGCGAATGGCCGAGGCGAGGGCGTGGCGGTCCGAGCTTGCCGACCACTCGACGATGGCGGCCTGGGTTTCTGGGTCACGCGTGAAGGCCGCGGCCTGACGGGTCTGGCCGGAGCGGAAAGCGCCGTCGGGCAAGGTCAGCATGAGTTGGGCTGCCTGTTCAGCGAACGGGCGGGCCGATTCCGGCGTCGCCGTCGGTCCATAGAGGGCCGAAAAGAACGGCAGGCTGTCGACGCTCATGACCCGGCCGATGCGGTCAGGATGCTGTTGCGCCAGCATCAGCGCCGACAGTCCGCCCATCGAATGACCGATCACCGCAGGCTGATGAAGGCCAGCCTCTTCGACATAGCGCGCCAACTCATCCAGCGCCGGCTGCAGGAACGGTCCATCGTCATGGCTCCACGGCTCACCTGCGAACCCCGCCAGCTTGACCAAATGCACACGATGCGTGGCAGACAGGCGCTCTGCCTCGGCCCGCCACACCTCGCGAGAGGATGCATAGCCGGGGATCAAGATGACGTCCGGGCCCGCCCCGATGACCTCGACCGACAGGCGGTCCGACGTGAAGGCAGGCGGCATGGCTTGAGCATCGGGGGCCGGCTGAGCGTTGGCGGCGCTGACCGCGACGCCGGCCAGCAACAGGGCGAGGGCGAGCATGAAGGCGCGCAGGCGCAGGCCTTCCAGCTTGCGGAAGCGAAACATGGGAAACTCCTTGTGGTGGTTCGCGCGACCGTCAGCCGTGCGGGTTCTCAAAAATGTCTTCGACCGGTTGCTCGAACAGGGTCGAAATCCGAAAGGCGAGATCGAGCGACGGGTCGTGCTTTTCCGTCTCGATGGCGTTGACCGCTTGACGGCTCACGCCCAGGGCCTTGCCGAGGTCCTCCTGGGTCCAGCCCTTTTCGGCGCGGAGCACGCGCAGACGATTCTTCATGGCCGGGTCGTCCGGATGAAAGGCGCAGAAACGCCGTAGAAGGCCCAGAACAGCGGGTAGATCAGCCAGGCCGGGATGTGCGGTGCCCCCGCCAGTGTCTCGCCGAAGCCCCAGAAGACTGCCACCGCAAAGGTCAGACCGGTCGCCACGATGAACTGGCGCGCGGTCAGGGCGCGGACGAACTCATCGCTTTCGCGCATCAGGCTGAGCGTTGCCCAGAGTTGCCCGATGACGGGCGCCGACAGGGCGGCGGCGAGAATCCAGGCGGCCGGTCGGCCCTCGATGTCGTCAAACGCGCCAAACATCATCGCCACGCAGATGGCGACATAGGGGGCCATGAAGGCCCAGGTCCGCAGGACATATCGTCGATGCGCCGGTGTTCCATTTTTCCAGATGCTCAACATGTCAGCTCCACGTGACATAATGTAAGGACAACATGACATAGCCATGATGTCAGGTCAACAGGCGTATATGCATTTGACAAACCCATAAGCTTTGCTATGGTGAGCGGGTAAGGAGAAACCCGCCGTGTCCGTTCTGTCCCGCCCCTACTTCCATGATGAAGCCGCCGCCTTCGCTTTCGTCGAGGGTATCGTCTGGGGAGCAGAGCCGATCTGCCCGCACTGCGGCGTGATTGGTCGCGCCTATGCGCTGAAGAACGTCCGCACCAAGCCCTCCAAGAAGAACCCGGAAGGCGTGGTTCGCCATGGCCTGAAAAAGTGCGGCGCTTGCCGTAAGCAGTTCACCGTTCGCGCGGGCACCATCTTCGAGGAAAGCCACCTTGAACTGCACAAGTGGCTCCAAGCGATCTATTTGATGTGCGCCTCCAAGAAGGGCGTTAGCGCCAAACAGCTGCAACGCACTCTTGAGGTCCAGTACAAGACCGCGTGGTTCCTGGCCCATCGCATCCGCGAGGCCATGCGTTCCGGCGACCTAACCCCCTTCGGCTCTGAGGGCGGCATGGTCGAGGCCGACGAGACTTTCATCGGTCGTGAGCCGGGAGCCGAGCAAGGCCGCGCGGGCTGGCGTCACAAGAACAAGGTGCTGAGCCTGATCGACCGCGACACGGGCCGTGCTCGCTCGTTCGTCGTGGACGATTTCAAGGCCGAGACGGTCGCCGAAATCCTGACTGCGAACCTCGCCCGCGAAGCCGTCCTGATGACGGATGAGGCTCACCACTACCGCAAGCCCGCCGAAGCCTTCGCCGGTCACGAGCGCGTCAATCACGGCAAGGATGAGTATGTCCGCGCTGGCGCTCCGGCCATCCACACGAACACCGTTGAGGGCTTCTACAGCATCTTCAAGCGCGGCATGCGCGGCATCTATCAGCACTGCTCCAAGAAGCACCTGCACCGCTACGTCGCGGAGTTTGATTTCCGCTACAGCAACCGCTCCGCTCTTGGCTGCGAAGATCAGGACCGTATGGCTCGTGCGGTCGCGGGCATCATCGGCAAGCGTCTCACCTATAAGGGGCCTAACTTCCGGCCCGCGTGAGCGACTGAAAAAGGCCCCCAAAAATCAGCGGTGGCGCACTAGCAAATATTAACGACTCAACGACAGATATTTGTGGCCTGACTCTAGCGCGTCAGGCGCCGAATCGCTATCTTGTCAAGGGGCCCTGCTGGCGTGAAGCCCTTAGTTCCACTGGGGGTAGTAGTAGCGTTGGTGGGGCCTTACTTCTTTTTCCCCCTAGAGCGGTCCATCGTGCTTTCGCGCGGCACGAAGCACCAGTGCCGGTATGGGTGATTCCATTTATCCGTCGGCGCATCCTGACCCGTGCTCGTGCCTACATTGAAGCGCGGGTAGATCTTCCAAATCCGGTCCTTGATGCGGGCGTAAACGTCCGCCTTCGCCCTAGCGCGTTTGCCGCGCCGACGCTCGCCCTTCGCCGGCTTTGTATGCACCTCGTTTAGGCGGGACTGAACGCCGCCTAGAACGATATCCAAGCACTGCATGATGCCGTGGTCATGTGACCTTACGCCCGTGATATCGGCGTGAGCGATGCGAACGCGGGCGCTGCTGAATATCGGGTAGTCTGACAACGACGCCATGTAGGTTTTGAAGTTGCGGAACTTGCCGGGATTCTGAGGCGGGTCGTCCAGATAGACCGACACATTCGCCACGCCGTGGGGGTTGCCGGTGTTCCAGTATCGCAAGCCGAAGGCGTGTTTGACGAACTGGTAGTAGAGCATGAAATACTCGTTATCGACGCGCTCCTCGTCCATCTCTGGGAGCACGTTGATGTTCTGAGTGAACATGATGCGGACCTTCACCAGGCCCGCCTCGATCAGGTCAAAAAACGTATCGACGAGCTCGATGTATTTGTCCCGGTAGTTGGCCGTGATCTTCGTCCACTTGATCTCGCCCTTGATGTTCAGCTCAGCCTTCTTGTCGGCTATAACTTTCTCAATCGCTTCGCGGTCAGAGGCGCGCACCAGCGCGCCCCCGTAGAAGTGGGAGTAGTAGGTGCCTCTCTCTGCGGACTCGTCGCAGAAGATGATGAAATGCTCAGCCACCGCCGACCTGTAGGAGTTCGCGTGAAACAGAACAAAGCGGGCACGAATGATCAAGCGGTGAAATTCCGCGAGATGGCCAAAGAGCTAGAGTGCGATGAAGACGAAGCTGCTTTTGAGGAAGCGGTGAGGCGGATTGCTGTCACACCGCCGGAGCCTGAGGGCGACCGATGATAGTACTGTCCATGGCGATGGCGATGGCCATACAGGCTCAGCCCGAACAGTATGAGCCTACCGATATCTGTGCAGATGGCCGCGATGCGTTGGGTCGGTCCTGTAACCCACTCCGGCCCGACAACGACGACGAGGAAATTCAGGTATCGCCCGAAGTGCGACGCGCTGCCGCCTGTGCAATTCTCTACAACCGAAACATCGAATTTCAGGCGCTGCTGTCGCGAGCCGGTGAGGACTCAGACCGATTTCCCTTCGGAGAGGCGACAGATGACCTAGCGGTTATCGCTGAAGGCATGGCGTTCGCAACGCCGATCTTGTGTCCCGAGGATCGCGATTGAGACGGCCTGATCGTTCAGACAGCCATGCCTAAGCCGGAGTCTGAGGAATGAAGCGGATACACCGCAGCGTCTGGGTCGCTGCTGTTCTCGTCCTCGCCGCAGTAGTGATGGTCGGCCTGTGGTGGTCAACGCGCTCCCACTTCCCGGCGGCTCATCCTGAGTGCGTCACCAACTCGATTGGCTGACTTGTTGGGTGTGTGAAGTACATATACGTCGGTCAACATGACTTTTTGTTCGGTTGTGTTGACACGATGGAGCCTCATCCGGACAAGGCTTTGGCGTTCGCGGTCGAGCCTGCTAGGGCGTGGATATGACCGATGACGCCCCCGCTGATCCCAACATTCCGCCCCCTGATATTCGCGGCCGCCGCCTCGATCACCCTGGTTCCGAGGCGCTCAAGACAGAGCTGCTTGAGCTGACGGTGTCACGCCCGCTGGAAATCCTGGTCCCCGGCAACGACGTGGAAGCCCAGATATTCGCCGGCATGATCGAGCAGCTGATGAAGGACAATGGCCGTATCTGTACGGTGCAACAGGTGCAGTTCGAGCCGCCGTTCAGGGGCCTTTACACCTATGAGGGCGAAGACCGGATCCAGCTGGCGATTGGCCATCGCTGACGGGACGGCCATTCGACATGGCTCCGCTTGGATCGTGACGGAGGCAATGTCATGCTGCCGGTATGAGACGGGTTCTTTTCAGCCTCGCGGTGCTGATGACGCTTGCAGCACCTGTTGGCGCTGCGGCCCAGGTCTGGATCGGGCCACCTCGGCCTGACGATCCGGTCTGGCAGGCGGAGCAGCTTCGCCTTCAGCGGGAACGCTGGCGCGCTGAACAGGACCTTCGTCTGCTCGAATCCCGGTTGGACCAGCTGCGGACCGACGCCGTCGTTCGCGATATTCAGGCGCGCCGCGGCCCTGCGGTGGTCGTGGTCCCCCTCGACCCGACCGGCGTGGGCCCGGTCGAGCCGGCGCTTGTTACGCCTGACCCCGGCCCAAGGCGATCGTCACAGGAAGATCTCGAACAGGGTCTGGACGCTCTGCGGAGCTGGTTGAACCAGACCCGGCCTGACTGATCCAGCGATTGCGAGCGTCGCGGTTTTCGGCCTAGGTTGCGCTCAAAGGTCCTTGGGAGGGATTTCGTATGCGTTGGGAAGGTGGACGGCGCGGGGGCGGAGTCGATGATCGCCGCGGCATGGGCGGCGGCGGCATCATTGGCGGAGGCCTGGGGGTCGCCGTCCTGGCCCTGGCCGGATATTTCCTGTTCGGCATTGACCCGCAGGTGACCACCCAGGTCGCGACCCAGCTCGGCATGGGACAGGGGGCCAGCACCGAGGGGCAAATCGGTTCGCCCGACGATCCGGCAGGTCAGTTCGTCGAGGTCATCCAGGCCAGCACCACCGATGTCTGGTCGGGTCTGATAAACGGCTATGAAGAGCCGCGCGTCGTTATCTACGAGGGTGGAACCGGCACGGCCTGCGGCCTCGGTCAGGCGGCCATGGGCCCGTTCTATTGTCCGATGGATCGTCAGGTCTATCTGGACCTCGGTTTCTGGAACACCATGTCCCAGCAACTGGGCGCGTCCGGTGATTTCGCCCAGGCCTATGTCATCGCCCACGAGGTCGGCCACCACGTCCAGACCCTGGAAGGCACGGCCGACCGCGTGCGTCAGGCCCAGTCCCAGGCGCGCAGCCAGGCCGAGGCCAATCGCTGGCAGGTGGCCATGGAACTTCAGGCGGACTGCTATGCCGGTGTGTGGGCGGCGCGGGTCGGTCAGGCCTCGGGCGGTCAGGTGACGCTGGAGCCGGGCGATATCGAAGAAGGCCTGAACGCAGCCTCGCGCATCGGCGACGACGTTCTGTCCGGTGGCCGGGCCAGCCCGGAGAGCTTCACGCACGGGTCCTCGGAACAGCGGGTCGAATGGCTGCGTCGCGGTCTTCAGTCCGGCGATCCGGCCCAGTGTGACACCTTCGGTTCTGGCGGTAGCTCGGGCCGGGCGAAATAGAGGCGGAGGCGCGGTGTGAACCGGGCCTGGATCTTTGGCGTCGGCCTGGCAATCCTCGTGGGATTGGCCGTGATTGTGCTGGTGGATCCTGTCCGCAGGCCACAGGCCCCCGAAGCCCGCGCCATGCGCCAGCTTGAGGATGCCAGCATTCGGCCGACCGAGGTGCGGTTCCTCAGAGCCTCGGCCCACGACCCACAGGTCGTCTGTGGCCAGGCTGTTGTTCCGCGACAGGGGGGCGGGTCGCACGAGGCCTATTTCGTCTCGACCCCTCGCAATGTGATCATCGGACGGATTGAAAATCCGGCCCTTCAGGCGGCTCAGACGCGCTATTGTCGCGGCATGTTCCCGAATCCGCCCGCACCCGTTCCATGACCGACTTGCCTGAACCGACCGCCGGCGCGTTCGACGGCCGCACCCATCTGTTGCCGATCCGGGTCTATTATGAGGACACCGACTTCACCGGCCTGGTCTATCACGCCAACTATCTGCGCTATTTCGAGCGCGGGCGGTCCGATTTCCTGCGTCTGATCTCGATTGGCCATGCCGAACTGCTGGATCAGGCCGATCCCATCGCCTTTGTCGTTACGCGGATGGACACACGCTTTCGGGCGGCGGCCCGGATTGACGACGCCCTGATCGTCAGGACCCTGTATGACGCCATCCAGGGCCCGCGCCTGATTATCCGCCAGACCATCACCCGCGGCGACCAGATCCTGACCCAGGCCGAGGTCGAGGCGGCCTGTATTGATCTGAATGGCCGCCCGCGCCGTCCCCCGGATGCGCTACGCAACGCTCTGGCCTCCTGGTTGCTGCCTTAGAAACGTCACGTCTGGCCGCTTGTGTGAGCGGCACCGTTCCTGCAAGCGGAAGGGTGATCGATTCGGGAACCGGAGACTTTTATGCCGATCAGTGCGACCGCCGCCGAGGCGCTCAACGTCATTAACCTGTTCATCCACGCCGACTGGGTGATCAAGGGGGTGATTATCGGTCTGGCCCTGGCGTCCCTGTGGTCGTGGGCGGTGATCATTGACCGCGCCGCGCGCTTCATCACCCTGAACCGTCAGGCCAATGCCTTTGAAGAGGCCCTATCCAGCGGTCGGTCGCTGGAGGATCTGGCCCAGCAGGCCGGTCCCAATCCGCGCCAGCCCTTGCCCCGGATGCTGGTCGCTGCGATCCGCGACTGGCGTGAGACGCGAGCCGGCGGCCCCCTTTCGGATGCCCAGGCGGGTTTTCTGATCGCGCGCCTTGACCGCACGCTGGACGCCATCATCGCCCGCGAGAGCCAGTCGGCCGAAGAGGGCCTGGGGGTTCTGTCGGTGGTGGCGACCTCCTCACCCTTCATCGGGCTGTTCGGTACCGTCTACGGGATCATGCACGCCTTTGGTGAGATCGCCGCCCAGGGCAACACCAATCTGACGACAGTGGCCCCGGCGATTGCCGAGGCGCTGTTCGCCACCGGAATCGGTCTGGCGGCCGCGATCCCGGCCTATATTGCCTACAACAAGTTCTCGATTGACGCGGGCAAGTTTGCCGGTCGCCTGGAGACATTTGCCGACGACCTGCAGGCGGCTATCGCCAAGCGCCTGGGCGAGCGGTCGGCACCGCCGCCGCATCCGGCGGCTGGTTTCCAGCCGGTCCAGACCCGTTCGGAGACGCTCTGACATGGCCCTGTCTGCCGGAGGCTCCGGAGGGGCCGGGCGCGGCCGACGCCGCGCTCGCCGTCGACCCCTGTCCGAAATCAATGTTACCCCGCTGGTCGACGTCATGCTGGTGCTGCTCATCATCTTCATGGTGGCCGCACCGCTGCTGACGGTGGCGGTGCCGCTGGAACTGCCCAAGACTGACGCCGGATCGGTCGAACAGATCGAGGAGCCGATCACCGTCTCGATTCAACGCGACGGGTCGATCTATGTGCAGGAAGACCCCGCAACGCTGGAGCAGCTCGGCCCGCGCATCTCGGCCATGGCCGGCAACAATCTGGAGCGCCCCATCTTTGTTCGCGGAGATGGCCAGGCCCCCTATGGGGTGGTCGCCCAGGTCATGGGTCGTCTGTCCGCCACGGGCTTCACGCGCCTGAATCTGGTCACCGACAGCGCCGGCCCGCAGGCGACCCCGGCACCGGCCACTGAGACGGCCGAAGGGACCGCAGAGGTTCCCTGAGATGCTGCGTCGGGCGCTCGCCATTGTTGGATCGATCATCCTGCATGTGGGCGTGCTGGCGCTTGCCCTGGTGATGCTGCTCCGTCAGCCTGAGCGGCCGGAGATCGTTATCGGCTCGGTGCCTGTGACGGTTGTGTCCGAGATTCAGCGACAGGCGGCCCCGACACCGGCACCGGCTGAAGAGGTTTTCGATGAGGTGACACCGGACGCCGTCGAGACGCCCGAACCCGAGGCACCTGAACCGGCCCCTGATCCGACACCGACGCCACCCCGACCCCAGCCGCAGCGCCCGACCCCGCCGCGTCCGACGCCGACCCCGACGCCGACGCCACGTCCGCAACCCCCTCAGCCGCGCCCGGACCGTCCGACCCCGCCGCGCCGGGAAACGGAATCGCTGAACCTTGATGATCTGACGGGGGGCGGGCAGCGCCAGCCGAACCGGCCTCAGCGTCCCGGCCGCCCGGCGACCGAATCCGGAGCCGGCGACGCTCCGGCCGCGACAGGCCCCCAGATCGCTCTATTCGGCCGGCAGGTAATTCCGCACTGGAATCTGACCTTCTGCGAGATGGCAGGCGGCGACGACCTTACCATTCGCATGACACTTACCATCGATAATCGTGGTCGCATCATCGAGGGGCCAACTGTGACCAATCCACAGTCCGGTTCGGTCTACCGAGCGGCCTCGGAAAGCGCTCTTCGCGCGGTCAGGGCAGCGGCCCCCTTCGATGTGCCGGATGGGTTTGAGACCCGATCAGTGCCGTTCCGTTTCGATACGGCGGACGCTTGCAACCGATGACGGTCAGTCTTCGTGAGGTTCGATAGGATCAGGTTTCGCCGTATCCTTGCCGCATTGGCCGTTCACCTCTCATGAAGGGTATATACGGCTATTTGGCTGAGCCCCCTCTAAGATGCTTCTGGAGCGCCCATGCGTCTGATAGCCGCCCTGATCGCCCCCGCCCTCGCCGCTCTGGCCGTCGCGGTCCCGGCTGCCGCTCAGCAGCCGCCTACGGACGAAGTGGTGATTTCCGAAGGCGTCCTTCGCGACCTCCCGATTGCCATCGCCCCGTTCCAGGGCCCGCGCGGACAGGAGATTGCCCAGGTCATTTCCGCCAATCTGGAGCGATCCGGCTTTTTTGACCCCATCGACCCGGCGGCCTTCATCCAGCAGAATCCCGGCGTCGACGTCGAACCCCAGTTCGCCCAATGGACCCAGATCAATGCCCAGACCCTCCTGGTCGGACAGGTCAATGTCGATGGCGATGGTCGCCTGCGGGTCAATTTCCGGCTCTGGGACACGGTCCAGCAGACCCAGCTTCTGGGCTTTCAGTTCACCTCGACGCCGGAGAACTGGCGGCGGGTGGCGCACAAGATTTCCGACGCCGTCTATCAACGCCTGACCGGCGAGCTCGGCTATTTCGATACCCGGATCGTCTTTGTCGCCGAAGACGGGCGTGGCCCCAATCGCACCACGCGCCTGGGCGTCATGGATCAGGACGGTTTCAACCCCTCCTATCTGCCCGCGACCGACGCCATCGTGATGACGCCGCGCTTCTCGTCGACCCACCAGCGCGTGACCTATATGGCGCTGGGCGAGGACTATACCCGCATCTATCTGCTGGATCTGGAAACCGGGCGCCAGGAAAGCCTGGGCGAGTTTGAGGGCGTCGTTTTCGCCCCGCGGTTCTCGCCCGATGGGCGCCGGATCGCTTTTTCGCTCGAGCGGGGCGGCAATTCGGACATCTATGTGATGACCCTCCAGGGTCGCCAGTTGACCCGACTGACGTCGGACCCGGGTATCGATACCTCGCCGTCCTTCTCGCCCGATGGATCGCGGATCGTCTTCAACTCGGATCGGGGCGGGCGACCGCGCCTGTATGTCATGAACGCCGATGGCTCGGGCCAGCGCCCGATCTCGTCGGGCTCGGGCAACTACCACACGCCGGTGTGGAGTCCGTGCGGCGACATGATTGCCTTTACCAAACAACAGGGTGGACGCTTCCACATCGGGGTGATGAGTGCCGGCGGTGGGGGTGAGCGCATCCTGTCGTCGAGCTATTATCAGGAAGGCCCGACCTGGGCTCCGAATGGCCGCTATCTGATGTTCTTCCGGGGCGAGGCGGGCGAGAGCCCGCACCTGTGGATCACCGACGTCACCGGGCGTATTCTGCGCCCGGCCCCCTATGGAGGGGCCGCCTCGGACCCGGCCTGGTCGCCGCTGCTGGATCCTCCCGCCGCCGACTTCGGCGGGGCTGTCGGTGCGAGCGGCGGAAGCTGCCTCGCCGCTGGGGGGTAAAGGTCAACTTGCCGTTATCGCGATGGTGGAAATCCCAACATCGGCCTAGGACTTTTGGATAAGCTACACCGTTGAAAAAGCGGAACAGTCGAGAGGACATAAATCGATGACCACGTCACCTTTCAAGACCACGGCGATTGTCGTCGCCGCCGTCGCGATGATCGCGGCCGCCGGTTGTACCCGCCGCACGCCGCCGCCGACCCCGGTCGATCCGGGCACGCCGAGCCAGCCCACCACGCCGACCGGCCCGTCGGTTCCGACTGGTCCCGTGACCGGCGCGATCATCCCGGGTTCGGTGCGCGACTTCACCATCAATGTCGGCGACCGGGTCTATTTCGACTTCGATTCCTATTCGATCCGGTCGGATGCCTCGCGCATTCTGGCGGCCCAGGCCGCGTGGCTGTCGCGCTATCCGCAGGTCCAGATCCGTATCGAAGGCAATGCCGACGAGCGCGGCACCCGTGAATACAACCTGGCCCTCGGGGCCCGCCGCGCCGAGGCCGTGCGGAGTTTCCTGATTGCCAACGGCATCCCGGCCAGCCGGATCGACACGATCTCCTACGGCAAGGAGCGTCCGATTGCCTTCGGCTCGAACGAGCAGGCCTGGGCCCAGAACCGCAACGCCCACACCACGATCACGGGCGGCGCGCCTCAGTAACCTGTGACGGGGCGCGTGCCTCGGTGCGCGCCCCTCACGCCAGTCCGTTTGGCCAGGCCATGATCCTCAAGTCGAAGTCCCCCTTCCGCCTCGGAACCCTCAGCCTCGTTCCGGCCCTGGCGGTCACCCTGGGAGCCGCTGCGGGGGCCCTGGTCGTGACCGGTGGGGTCGTCGTGGCCCAGACCCAGGAGCCTCCGGCGATTGCCTGGGACGCCCGGCGTCTGGAGCGACTTGATCGCAATGTGCGGCGGCTGGAGCGGGCACTGACCCAGCGCAATGCGGCGGGTGACCCGGTCATCATCGAGGCCGATCCCGAGGTCGTGGCCCTGATGGGGCGGGTCGATCTGATGGATCAGCGGCTGTCCGATCTTGAGGCGACCCTGGTTCGGATCAACGGCGAGAACGAGCGCCTGACGATCGAGCTGGAAAGCGGCGAGCGGACGCGGCGCGACCTGGCGGGGCGTATCGACGCTCTGACGCGTCAAGTTGCCCAGCTTGAGTCCGCGGCTGCCGAGACGACAGCTGAGGGCGGTGATACCCTGGCCCCGCGCTCTCCCAGTGGCTCCGAGGGCGGTGATTTCGATGCCGCCATGCGTCTGGTCCGGGACGGTCAGGCCGCCGATGCCGCTGAAGCGTTCGAGCTGTTCATCGTCACCTGGCCGGATAGTGGCCGTGTGTCGGAGGCCCATTATCGCCTGGGCGACCTTCGCCTGGCCGGAAACGACGCCACCGGTGCCGTTCAGGACTTTGCGCGCGCCCTGCGGGGATGGCCCAGCACCGCCTGGGCACCCGATGCGACCGTCAAACTGGCGTCGGCCCTGGCGGCCAGCGACCGGAACGAACAATCCTGTCAGGCTCTGGGGGAGTTCGGTCGGCGCTATGCCGAGCGGGCTAGTCCGGCGCTGCGCGCCCGCGCCACCCAGATCAACAGCCAGGCCGAGTGCGGCTGAGGCCCGATTGGGCTGAACGAGTCCAGCAACGACTGGACCACTATCTGTCGCCCCATGCCCGCGCGCCCGTGGCCCTCGGGGTTTCGGGCGGCGGCGATTCCATGGCGCTGATGCATGTGGCCGCCGACTGGGCGCACCGACGCCGGCGGCGCCTGGTTGTTCTCAGCGTGGATCACGGCCTGTCTGCCCTGGGGGCCGACTGGAATGCCCGGGTCGCTCACGCGGCAGCGGCCCTGGGTCTGGACTGGCTCGGCCTGAACTGGGCGGGGGCAAAACCCCAGAGCGGCCTGGCCCAGGCTGCGCGGCAGGCCCGACATGCCCTGCTGGCCGAGGCCGCGAGCGAGCGGGGGGCCAAGGTCATTCTGCTGGGCCACACCCTGGATGATCTGGCCGAGGCCGACTGGATGCGGGCCAGGGGAACGCCCCTGGGACAGATGCAGGTCTGGTCCCCGTCACCGGCCTGGCCCGAGGGCCGGGGGCTGATGCTGCTGCGGCCGATGCTGGATGTCAGGCGCGACGCCTTGAGGGCCTGGCTACAGGCCGAGAGGATTGGCTGGATCGAAGACCCGGCCAACACCGACCTGCGCTTTCACCGAAGCCGCGCTCGCGCCGCCGAGCCGCCTGCGACGACCATGACGGATCGCCCCCGCCCGAGCCTTGATCTGGACGTCGATACCGAAACGGGTGTCATTCGGGGGCCGATCACAACGCCCTGGCTGGGCCAGGCCCTGGCCAGCGCGGCGGGTCAGACCGGCATTCCGTCATCGTCGGCGGTCGAGCGACTTCGGCATCGCCTCCTCACCGGGGCCACGGCGGGGGTGTTGAACGGGGCGAGGGTTCAGGCCCAGGCCGGCAGACTGATCATCACACGCGAGCGGGGCCGCGAGGGCTCGCCGACGCAATCGCTTGTCGCGGGAAGTGTCCAGGTTTGGGATGGGCGTTTCGCGTTTGAAGCCGATGGGCCGGGCTGGTCAGTCGGTCCGGCCAGCGGTCAGCGCGCGAGATTGTCACGTCAGGATCGGATCTGGCTCAGCCAGCTGCCGGCACCGGCTCGGCCGTATCACCCGGTGCTGTTTCGGGACGATGATCCTTGCCCGGTTCTTGCACACCCGACTGTGAGGGCGTCCTGCCTCGTTGTGGATCGGCTACGACTGGCGACGGGGCAGGCGAAAATGGAAGACGATCTGTGAGCGGCCATGGCGTCGCCCGACTCGTCATCCTATCTAGGGTCGAACAGCGCGGTGACGCGCTCATCAAGAGACGTTGAGGACAGGAATGAACCTGCGCAATCTGGCCATCTGGGGTGCCATCGCCTTGGCTCTGCTGACCGCCTACAGCTTCATGGGGCCGCAAACCCAGACCAAGGCCAACCGCCCTACCGAGATTTCCTATTCCGAACTTCTGCGCCGCGTCGATGCCGGTGAGGTTCGCGAAGTCAGCATTCGGGGAGATCGCGTCGACGGCATCTATGAAAGTGGGGCCGGCTTCCGGTCGGTGACCCTGCTGCCCAGTACGGACCTTCAGGAGCGGCTGAACGCCGCCGATGTCGAGATCACAGCCGTAACCGGTCAACAGTCGCTCTGGCTGACCCTTCTGATCGGGATCGCGCCGTTCCTGCTGCTCATTGTCGTCTGGTTCTGGTTCATGAACCGGATGCAGGGCGGCGCGCGCGGAGCCATGGGTTTTGGCAAGTCCAAGGCGCGCCTGCTGACCGAGCACAAGAACCGCAAGACCTTTGACGATGTCGCCGGTGTGGATGAAGCCAAGGAAGAACTTCAGGAGGTCGTCGACTTCCTCAAGGACCCGGGCAAGTTCCAGCGTCTGGGTGGCAAGATCCCCAAGGGTGCCCTGCTGGTCGGCCCTCCGGGTACCGGCAAGACGCTGCTGGCGCGCGCCGTGGCGGGCGAGGCAGGCGTGCCCTTCTTCTCGATTTCCGGCTCGGACTTTGTCGAAATGTTCGTCGGCGTCGGGGCCAGCCGGGTTCGTGACATGTTCGAGCAGGCCAAGAAGAATGCGCCGTGCATCATCTTCATCGATGAGATCGACGCCGTTGGACGTCATCGCGGCGCAGGCCTGGGCGGCGGCAACGACGAACGCGAGCAGACCCTCAACCAGCTGCTGGTCGAGATGGACGGCTTTGAGGCGTCCGAGAACATCATCCTGATCGCCGCAACCAACCGCCCGGACGTGCTGGACCCGGCGCTGCTGCGTCCCGGCCGTTTTGACCGCCAGGTCGTGGTTCCCAATCCCGATGTCTCGGGTCGCGAGCGGATTCTGCGTGTCCACATGAAGGACGTGCCGCTGGCTGCCGATGTGAACGTGAAGACCCTGGCCCGCGGCACGCCCGGATTCTCAGGGGCCGACCTGGCCAATCTGGTCAATGAGGCCGCCCTGGTCGCCGCGCGCAAGAACCGCAAGATGGTCACCCATCGCGACTTCGAAGACGCCAAGGACAAGGTCATGATGGGCGCTGAGCGCAAGTCGCTGGCCATGAACGAGGAAGAGAAGCGCCTGACGGCCTATCACGAGGCCGGTCACGCCATCGTCGCCATGAACGTCAAGATGGCCGACCCGGTGCACAAGGCCACCATCGTCCCGCGTGGGCGCGCGCTCGGCATGGTCATGCAGCTGCCGGAAGGCGACCGCTATTCCATGAAGTATCAGCAGATGGTCGACCGGATCGCCATCATGGCGGGGGGCCGCGTGGCCGAAGAACTGATCTTCGGTAAGGACAACATTACCTCGGGGGCGTCGTCTGACATCGAACAGGCGACCAAGCTGGCGCGTGCCATGGTGACGCGCTGGGGCTTCTCGGACGTGCTCGGCACCGTCGCCTACGGCGAGAACCAGGAGGAGGTCTTCCTGGGCCACTCCGTCGCGCGCAGCCAGAACGTCTCGGAAGAGACGGCCCGGACCATCGACGCCGAGGTCAAGCGCCTGGTGACGTCCGGCTGGGACGAAGCACGCAAGATTCTCAAGAAGAAGAAGGGCGACCACGAAAAGCTCGCCCAGGCGCTGCTTGAGTATGAAACCCTGTCGGGCGAGGAAATCATGGCCCTGCTCAAGGACGGCAAGCTGCCGGACCGAGAGGAATCGGGAGACGTGGCGGTCGGGTCATCCCTGGCAGTCCCGGTGACGCCCGCCGGCGATCCGGTTGAGGCGGACACGACCCCGACCGTCCACTAGAACCAAACATCCAGGACAGGCAGGCGGGCGGCTCCATGAGCCGCCCGTTTGTCGTTGCGGAGGCAGGCGAGCTCGAATCACGACGAACAAGTTTGCAAAACAGACTAGTCTGTGGCAAACGCTCCTCCGCGCCACGGAGACATCGTCATGCCGACCACCCAGACCACCCCTGACCGCCTGCATGGGCTCGACGCCCTGAGGGGCGGTGCCCTGTTGCTCGGCGTGGTTCTGCACGCCAGCCTTTCCTTCTTCCCGACCCAGATCTGGATCGTCGGCGACGACAGCACCTCGATCGGCGCGGCGTGGCTGTTCTTTGCCATTCACATCTTCCGCATGACGGCCTTCTTTCTGATCGCCGGCCTGTTCGCCCACATGATGTTGAGCCGCCGCGGTTGGTTCGGCTTCCTCAAGGACCGTGTGATCCGCATCGGCGGCCCGCTCGCGACCTTCTGGACGCCGGTGATGGCCGGAATCATCACCGCCCTGGTCTGGAATGCTCACATCCAGGGCTGGGTCACGCCCGGTGCGGAACCGCCGCCGCCACCGACCTACGACTGGACCAACTTCCCCCTGACCCATCTGTGGTTCCTGTATGTCCTGCTGATCTTCTATGTGGTGGCGCTGATCCTGCGCTTACCGTTCGCCATGCTGGACCGTTCGGGGGCCTGGGGTCGTGTTACGGACAGGCTGACCGGTGCCCTGACGGGCCCATGGACGCCGGTTCTGCTTGCCATCCCGACCGCCTGGGGCTTCTGGCAGGACCCGGCCTGGGTTGCCTTCTTTGCCGTCCCGACGCCGGATGAGGGGATCGTGCCGGACACGGCGGCCCTGATCGCCTTTGGCCTCGCCTTCGGCTACGGCTTCCTGCTGGACCGGCGGCGTGACCTCCTCAACCGCATTGCACAGTGGTCCCCCGTCTTCCTTGGTGTGGCCGTGACGGCGGGCGTTGCCGGCTACAGCCTGGCAGGTGGCCCGAACCTGGAGCCGATGGTCGAACCAACGATGGACAAGGCCGTCGCCGCCGGAGTCATGGCCCTGGCCGTTCACGCCTCGGCCCTGGCCGCGATGGGCCTGTGCATTCGCTTCCTGTCAGGCCACAGCCCGGTCAGACGTTATCTCGCGGACTCGTCCTACTGGGTCTACATCCTGCATCTGCCGCTGGTCATGCTGGCCCAGGTCTGGATCCAGGACTGGGCCGGTCCCTGGTGGCTGAAGCTGGCCGGTGTGTCGGTGGGCGTGATGGCGGCCTGTCTGATCAGCTATGAACTTCTGATCCGCCATACATTCATGGGCCGCTGGTTGAACGGTCGCCGTATCCCGTGGCGTCGTTCGCCCCCGCAACCCGCAGCCGTTCCTGCCGAATAGCTTGCCAAGCCGGGCCGGTGCGTTCACTCCCAAACGTGCCGGTCCACGGAGCCCCCAGAATGCCTGACACACCCAAGCGCCAGTCTGCCGAAGCCGATCTGGCCTTCCTTCGATCCATTGTTGAAGGGGACCGCCGGCCGCCGATGACCCTGGCCATCTGCTATCTGGCCGGCGGCCTGCTCTATGGATTCCAGTGCCTGTTTCACATCGGTCAGATCCTCGGCCTGATCCGTTGGCCGGGTCTGGTCAGCCTGATCTTTGTCGTCAGCATCACCGTCGCCTTTCTGGCCATCCTGACCTGGGCGATCCTGACGGATCGCAAGACCGGAGTTGCCAATCGCGGCCCGACCGGGGCTCGCACACTGAATGCGGCCTTCAGCGCCACCGGCATGACCAACGCGGCGGTCATCATCATCTTTGGCGTCGGGGCCGTCCGTGACGGTGATTTCGCTATCTGGCTCTACTATGCCGCCATCGTCTTCGCGTTGCAGGCCGCGGCCTGGTACGTCGCCTGGACCCTTCGTCGAAAGGGTTGGATGCTCGCGACCGCGCTGGGCGGTTGGGCGACGGCGGTGGCGCTCGGCGTGCTGGTGCGCGAGCCATTCTGGTATCTGGTCGTCTGTACAGCCGCCCTGTTCCTGCTGTTCGCCCTGCCGGGATGGATCATGTTCCGCGATGCGCGCGCCGGGCTGAAGGCGGACTGATCCATGAGCCTGTCCGACCTGGGCAAGATCGATGAGGTGATCCACGGCCGTATTCGGTTAGGGGTCATGGTCTATCTGGCGGACGCCGAAACGGCCGACTTCACCGAGCTCAAATCGGCGCTGGAGGCGACCCAGGGCAATCTCTCGGTCCACCTGAAAAAGCTGGAAGAGGCTGGCTACGTCGCCATCGACAAGAGCTTCAAGGACAACAAGCCGCTGACCCGCGTGACCATCACCAAGGCGGGGCGCAAGGCGTTCGCGGCCTATCTGGAGGCCCTGGGCGGCCTGATCGGGGGCAGAGGGTGAGCCGGCCCCAGGTCATGGGCATCGTCAATGTGACGGCGGACAGCTTTTCGGATGGCGGTCGCTATGCTGCGACTGAGGCGGCCCTGAACCATGCGCTGGCGCTCATCGAGGACGGTGCCGACATTCTCGACATCGGGGGAGAAAGCACCCGCCCGGGGGCCCAGCCCGTCGATGCCGATGCTGAGGTAGCGCGGACGGTTCCCCTGATCCGGGCCATCCGGGCGCGCTGGGACGGCCCCATCTCCATCGACACCATGAAACCCACGGTCGCCAGGGCGGCAGTCGCGGCCGGCGCGACCATCTGGAATGACGTCACGGCCTTGACCTGGTCAGAGGACAGCCCGGCGACGGCGGCCGATCTTGGATGCGGGGTCGTGCTCATGCATATGCAGGGCGAGCCCCGGACGATGCAGGACAATCCCGCCTATGACGATGTGGTGGCCGAAGTGTCAGGCTGGCTGGCCGAGCGGGCTTTGGCCTCCGAAGCCGCGGGCGTCGTTCGTGACCGAATCTGGCTGGACCCCGGCATCGGCTTCGGCAAGACGCTTCAGCACAATCTGGCCCTGACCGTCGGCCTGGGGGCTCTGGTCGAGCGTGGCTACCCGGTTCTCTATGGGGCCAGTCGCAAACGGATGATCCAGGCCCTGGACCCGACCGCGGTTGATCCGATGGATCGGTTGGGGGGATCTGTCGCCCTGGCTCTGGAGGCCGCTCGCCAGGGCGCGGCTATCGTGAGAGTCCATGACGTCCGCCCGACGGTTCAGGCCCTGGCCATTCAAAGTGCCCTGGAGGAGCTGGGCTAACCGTCAGGCCGGAGCCGTCCCGGCCACCGCCTGGGCCTGTGCCGCACGGCCAAACAGGGTCGAAGCCGTCAGCCACAGGGCGGTGGTGATGCCGCAGAAAACCCAGACAAACGGTTCAGCCTGCAGAGCGACCAGGGCGCTCAGCGCCTGGGCGGCTGCGGTGGCCAGAAACACCCAGCGCATGCGGCTGGCCTTGAAGCCCACCAGGATCGACCCAAAGATGGCGATGGCCACCACGCCGAAGAAGACCAGATTGATCGGGTTGTCCTCATTGCCGACGATGCCGACCGCCAGATTGGCCCAGGTAATCACAAAGCTGGTCGCCAGGGCGATCACGACGCCGCCGCGATAGGCCCAGTTCGAGGTCAGACGGGACACGATCTCAACGACAGCACCGGGAATGGCCAGCATGAAGAACCAGAAGACGTGATCCATGGTCGACCACTGGACCTCGTCGGTGAACTGCTTGGCGATGAGGGGGAGGAGCCACAGGCCCAGCAGGCCGCTCCACATCAGCAGGCGGAGGATGGTGTCGAGGCGGCGGTTGGCGATTGGGTCTGGTCGGGTCATGCGGTTTGCTCCATGTCTGGGTGAGGTCGCCAACCTGGATCAGAGCGCCCTGAGTGGCATGAGCACGGTGTGAGGAAACGCTGAAATTGACGTCGGACCGGTATCGTTTCGGAGAGTACGAGCTGGATGCTGCAGATCGGCGTCTGACGTGCGCGGGCGCGCCGGTCGAGTTGTCGAGCCGGTATCTCGATGCCCTGGTGTTGCTGGTGTCCGAGGCCGGTCGGCTGGTGTCCAAGGATCGTTTCCTCGATGAGGTCTGGAAGGGCGTGCCGGTGACGGACGAAGCCCTGACCCAGTGTATCCGCTCGCTGCGCAAGGCGCTGGGCGACGAGGCGGGGCGGCCGAGGTTCATCGAGACGGAGCCGAAACACGGCTATCGGTTCATTGCCGAAGTAAGGCAGGGTGGGCCGGTTCCAGCAGAGGCGGTCGCGCCGGTAGCTGTGGCGGCTGCGCCGGCGGACCGGTGGGGCCAGGCCCTGCGGCTGGTCGTGGCGGGTGTCGCCGGCGGTGCCGTCGCGGGCACCATCGGTGGCCTGATCTATGGATTTATCGGGGCCGGCGATCCGCTTCAGCCGGGGCTGGGGTCCGGCTCGATTGTGCTGGTGCTGACCTGCGTGACCATTCTGGTGGCGGTGACCGGTGCGGCGGGGGTGTCGCTCGGCATCGCTGCGGCGGACCTGCTGGCGCGGCGGCCCGGCCCGTGGCGGGTCGTCGGCGGGGCGCTGGGCGGGATGATCGTCGGCGCGGTGGTCAAGGTGCTGGGGCTGGACGCCTTTTCGCTGCTGCTGGGCGAGGCACCGGGCGGCATCACCGGCGGCGGGGGCGGGCTGTTGCTGGGCACCGGGGTCGGGATCGGGGCCTGGCTGGCCGTGCGCGGAACGCCGTCGCTCAGACGCGCGATGGCCTATGCAGGTCTGGCCGGTGCGGCCGCGGGCGTCGCCATCGGCCTGTTGGGAGGGCGTCTCTTCGGCGGCAGCCTCGACCTGTTGGCGCGCCAGTTCGAGGAGTCCCGGTTGAGCCTCGACGGTGTGGCGCATCTGCTTGGTGAGGCGGAGTTCGGGGTCGTGAGCCGCACCGTTACCAGCGGGCTGGAGGGCCTACTGTTCGGGGCCTGTGTGGTTGGGGCGATGTGGTTGTCGTTTGCTAGATCGCGTTCAGCGGCAGTCGGATAAACCGCTGGCCGGAGGCTTCCGCCGGCGGAAGCTCGCCTGCACGGATGTTGACCTGTAGCGCCGGCAAGATGAGTTGCGGCGGTTTGAGCGTGGCGTCGCGGGCTTCGCGCAGGGCGACAAAGTCGTCTTCTGACCTGTTTGCTCCGACGTGGATGTTGCCCGCCTTCTGGGCGGCGACGGTGGTTTCCCACGCAAAGTCTGTTCGTCCCTCGGGCAGGTAGTCGTGGCCGACGAAGACACGGGTGTTGTCCGGCAGGTCGAGGATCCGCTGGATCGACCGGTACAGGGTACGCGCATCCCCGCCGGGGAAGTCACAGCGGGCGGTGCCGTAATCTGGCATGAACAGGGTGTCACCGACGAAGACCGCATCACCGATACGATAGCTGACGCAGGCCGGAGTGTGGCCGGGCGTGTGGATGACCTCGACCTCAAACTGGCCTATCCCGAAGCTGTCGCCGTCGACATATAGGGCATCGAAGGCCCCGCCGTCGGGCGAGACATCGCTAGCCTCGAACAGGGACGCGAAAGTCCTCTGAACGGCGGCGATGTGGCGTCCGATGCCGATGGGTGCGCCGGTGCGTTCGCGGATCGCCTGAGCGCCCGTCAGGTGATCGGCGTGGGCGTGGGTTTCGAGCACACGCTCAAGCGTCAGGCCGCGCTCGCGGACCATGTCCAGCAGGCGCTCGATCGACGCGGTCGAGGTTCGCGCCGAGGCCGGGTCGTAGTCGAGCACGGGGTCGATCAGGAGCGCCGCGCCCGTTGCGGGATCGGACACCAGATAGCTGACGGTGTGGGTTGCCGGGTCAAAGACGCCGACGACATCCGGTGAAGCAGGTGCGGAAGATGGGGGCATGGGAAGGCTCCTTCGCAACCAATATATTAGGACTTGCTAAATTAGCAATATAAAATATATAGGCACCATGACCGACATTCACGCCGTCGATTTGGAACGTCTACAGGCTAGCGCCGGGGAGGCAGCGGACCTGCTCAAGGCCCTGGCCAATCCGCACCGGTTGCTGGTGCTCTGTCAGCTGGAGGCAGGCGAGATGCAGGTTAGCCAGTTGCAAACCGCCTCGGGTCTGTCGCAGTCGGCCCTGTCCCAGCACTTGGCGCGTCTGCGCGAGGAGGGTCTGGTCGCTACGCGTCGCGAGGGTGTCGCCGTTTTCTATCGTATCGCCAATCCGGCGGCTTTGCGGGTCATCGGCGTTCTGGCCGAGATCTACTGTCCGCCAAACCCCTGAAGGACCTACCCATGACCGCCGTACTGATCCCGTTGTCACCCGCCGAGGTTTCGATCCGACTGAAGGCTGGCCAGGCGCATCTGGTCGATATTCGCGAGGCCGATGAGGTGGCGCGCGAACACATCGCCGGTGCGTCGCGCGCGCCGTTGTCGACCTTTGAAGCGGCGGATTTGAACATCACGCCGGGCCGTGATGTCATCTTCATGTGCCGGACCGGCAACCGCACCGGTGCCAATTGCCAACGACTGGCCAACCGGGTTCAGGGCGAGGTCTTTGTACTGGAGGGCGGCCTGGATGCGTGGAAGGCGGCGGGCCTTGAGACCCGGATCGATCGCAGGGCACCGCTGGAAATGATGCGACAGGTCCAGATCGGTGCCGGATCCTTGATCCTGATCGGCGGCGCCCTAGGTACTTGGGTGCATCCCGGTTTCTGGGCGCTTTCGGCTTTTGTAGGTGCCGGGCTGCTGACAGCAGGTGTGACGGGCTTCTGCGGCATGGCCAGGGTCCTGGCCGTTATGCCTTGGAACCGACCGGCTCGAGCCTGACCCGATGGAGCCTGGAACGCTGGCCCTCGCCGCGTTGAGCGGCGGGATCGTCGCCCTGTTCCTGACCGTTTTCGGGGGCGGCGGATCCGTCCTGGCGGTTCCTCTTTTACTCTATGTGGTCGGGGTAACAGAGCCGCACGTTGCCATTGGTGTCTCTGCCGCAGGGGTATCCTTGAACGCCCTGACGGCTCTGGCCGGTCAGGCTCGGGCCGGTCGCGTGAGCTGGGCTCCTGCGTTGGTGTTTGCCGGCTTCGGCGTTGTAGGAGCCTGGGCCGGTTCGTCGCTGGCCAAGGCGATTGACGGCCAGGCATTGCTGCTGGCGTTTGCCGTCGCCATGGGCGCCGTTGGCCTCGCCATGTTGAGACCTCTTCAGAATGACAAGGGTAAGCAGCGTCCATTCTCGGAGGGCCTCATGCTGCGCCTCGGAGGTGCTGGGCTGACGGTCGGTGCGGCTTCGGGCTTCTTCGGTATCGGCGGCGGCTTCCTGATCGTCCCGGGTTTGATGGCCGCAACCGGCATGGCGTTGGTGACGGCCCAAGCTTCGTCGCTGGTCAGTGTTGCGGCCTTCGGCGCGACAACGGCGGTCAACTACAGTCTCTCAGGGCTTGTTGCCGGCCCCCTAGTGTTATCGATGGCTGTCGGTGGCGCAATCGGGACCGTAGCCGGCCTGCCGATCTCGCGCCAGCTTGGAGCCAATGCCGTATTGGGCCGACGGCTTTTCGCCAGTCTAATCCTGCTGGTTGCTGGCTATGTGGCCTTCAAGGCCATGTTCGCCTTTTAAGTTCAGGATTCGTCCAGGCCCAGCGCCCGTTCGGCTCGACCCTTCAGGGCCCCGCGAACAACCAGGAACAGCACGATCAGAACGGCCAGGGCTGCCATGCCGTACTCGACGCCGTGCTCATACTGGTTCAGCCACTGAAGTCCGAGGCCTCCGAGATAGCCGGGGGCCAGCATGATCGGCACCCAGACGGCGGCTGAGCCGAAATTGGCCAGCTGGAACTTCAGATGCGGCATGCCGGTGATCCCGGCGATGAGCGGCACGAAGGCGCGCACAGGCCCCATGAAGCGGCACAGATAGATCGACAGCACGCCCCAGCGCCGGAAGAACAGGCGTGAGCGCGCGGCTAGCCGGCGCTGGTTCTGAAGCAGGCGGCTGCGCCAGGCGGCGGGCCCGAGCTTGCGGCCAAGCCAGTAGGAAACGGCATCCCCCAGAAAGGCCCCGGCGACGCACCACAGGAGCACCTCAATGATGCTGACCGAGCCCTCCGCCGCCAGACCGCCGGCAATGAGCATCAAGGCGGTCGCCGGGAAGAACGCCCCGATGAGCACCATCGATTCACCGAAGGTGATCAGGCCGAGGATCGGCCCTGCCCAGGCTGAGTTCTCGCGAATGAAATCGCCGAGGCCGTTGAAGAAGGCGCTGATCGGAGCCCAGAGGTCGGCAAAGAAGCTGAAGATGCTGTCCATTCTCGCCCGTCAGAAATAGATGGGCTCGCGTCCCTCGTCCCGTTGTTCAGACGGTTGGGGGGATGGCGTACCGGGCGGTGGCGTTGCGGGCGCAGGGCGAGGCTGGGGCTGCTGCGGCTGAGGCCGAACCGGTTCCTGCACCGGCACGGGCTCAGGCTGGGGTTGCGGCTGAGCGGGCGTTCCCTCGCCGCCGAACAGACCGCCGATGCCGTCGAGAATGTCGCCGATCGGGTCCTGACCCGGAGCCTGAAGACCATCCTGCCAGCCCTCGGGCATGGCCGGGCCATCGGGAATGCGCTGAACATCCAGACGCGGCAGGGCCGCCGCCATGAACTGACGCCAGATCGCCGCCGGAGCGCCGCCACCGGTCACCCGACGCATGGGCGTATTATCGTCACGTCCCACCCACACGGCGGTGACGAAGCCACCCGTGTAGCCGACGAACCAGGCGTCCTTGTAGTCCGAGGTGGTGCCCGTCTTGCCCGCCAGGTCGTAGCCCTGGATGGCGGCGGCACGGGCCGTGCCTTCGGTCAGAACGCCGCGCAGCATCTGGTTCATGTAGTAGAGCGGTGGATTGTTGATCACCTGCTGCTGGGCCCCGGCCTCGCCTTCACGGCGTTCGTACAGGGTCTGGCCATCGCGGGTGCGGATGCGCGTGATGCCGTGAGCACGGGCCCGCCGTCCCCCGTTGGAGAAGGCCGCGTAGGCCTGTGCCATTTCCAGAGGGCTGACCTCCACCGCGCCCAGAGCCATGGCCGGCTGGGTGTTGATCGGCGAGGTGATGCCCAGGCGGCGCGCCGCCGAAGCGACACGGTCCCGCCCGACCCGGTCCGCCACATAGGCCGCGACGGTATTGGTCGACTGGGCGACCGCCTGGGCCATGGTCATGCGGCCACGGAAGGTGCCGTCATAGTTCCTGGGCGACCAGTTGCCGATGGTGACGGCCTGATCCTCAACGGGCGTATCGGGCGTATAGCCGGCCTCCATGGCCGCCAGATAGACGAAGGGCTTGAAGGCCGAGCCGGCCTGACGCCGGGCATCGACGGCGCGGTTGAACTGGCTGTCGGCATATGACGCCCCACCGATCATCGCACGCACACGGCCTTCGCCATCGACCGCGACCAGGGCGGCCTGTTCGACGCCGCGTTCGCCGTCGCGGGCGATGATCGCACGCACGGCACGTTCGGCCTGGGCCTGAAGCGTCAGGTCCAGCGTCGTCTCGACGACCAGATCGGCGCTGCTTTCACCAATCAGGGCCTGAACCTCCTGATCCAGCCAGTCGACAAAATACTGGGCGTGCTGGGTCGCCAGGGTGCGCGAAACTCTCACCGGCTCCAGAACCGCAGCCTCGCGTTGGGCGGTGGTGATGACGCCGGCCTCTTCCATCTCGTTCAGGACGACGGTGGCGCGCCCGGCTGCGCGTTCCGTCTCGGACAGAGGTGAATAGCGGGACGGAGCCTTGAGCAATCCGGCCAGCAGGGCCGCTTCACCGATGGTCAACTCGTGGGCGGACTTGTCGAAATAGCGTTGAGCCGCCGCCTCGATGCCATAGGCCCCGGCTCCGAAATAGACCCGGTTCAGATAGAGTTCGAGGATCTCATCCTTGGAGAAGCGCAACTCCAGCCACACTGCCAGCATGATTTCCTGGACCTTGCGGCGCATGGTCTGGTCCGGTGTAAGGAACAGGTTCTTGACCAGCTGCTGGGTCAGGGTCGACCCGCCCTGAACCACGCGTCCGGCGCGCATATTGGCGACCATGGCACGCACCATGCCGATCGGGTCGAAGCCCGGATGGTGGTAGAAGCGTCGGTCCTCCACGGCGATGAAGGCTGCCGGCACATAGTCCGGCAGCGTATCCAGCTCGATCGGCGGCGACTGTTCCGAGCCGCGTGCGGCGATCAGGACGCCGTTGCGATCCAGATAGGTGACGCCCGGCACCCGCTCGATGGCGTCCAGCGATGAGGTGTCGGGCAGGCCGCGCGCGAAGACCGCGAAAAAGACCAAGAGGAAGATCAGGCCCCAGATGGCCAGGACCCCGCCCCAATAGACGAGCCTGCCCATAGGCGACCGCCTGGAAGTTCCGCCGCCTGACTGATGGCCGTGGCTCATCGGGATTCCGTTTCCTGCTGGACTAACCTAGCGAACTGCCTCTGAGGGGCTTGCCAGACGATTTCTGACACAACAAGTCCGCACGCCCCTCACGGAAACGTGAAAGGCTATTCGGTCGAAAGAAAGGCGTCCACCTCGGCAAAAAATCGGTCGGGATTGTCAAACATGATGAAATGGGCGGCGTCGGGAATTCGAACCAGCCGCGTCTGCGGTCGGTTGACGAAAGAAGCGGAATAGAGGGCATCGAGTTGGGCGTCCGTCATTGGTACACCGGCGGGCGGCGCGTAGAGGACCACCATCGGTGCCACAATGGCCGGCAGTTCGGGCCGCAAATCCGTAACGATCAGCTCATGGAAGGAGCGGGCGGCCACGTCATAGTCGCTATCGACGATATGCTGCGTCGGTCCTTCCCGTAGGGCCTCGGTAAGGACCATGCCGCTGATCGAGGCCTCGGCTCTGGCGCGGCGTTGTCCAACTGGAATAGTCCGCAGGTTGTTACGGATCTGCTCCGCGACGGGGCGGACCTGATCTGGTGTCGCTCCAGGCGGCCCGAACATGGCCCCCAGAAAGGGCAGCATATCCACGACCATCAGCCGACCGACCCGGTCGGGGTGACGCGCGGCCAGCACCATACCCATCCAGCCGCCCATGGAATGGCCGATGACGGCCGGATGGTTGAGACCTTGATCCTGAATGTAGCGAGCGATCTCTTCGGCGACCGGTTGGCCGACCGTGTCGCCCGTGGCGTTGGCCCCGGCAGGGCGGCCCGCAAAACCTGAGACCCAGACCCGGTGGACACGGTGGCCGGTCGCTGTCAGGTGCGCCGCCGTCGCGTCCCAGATAGAAGGGTGCGAGGTTAGGCCGGGAATAAGGATGACGTCAGGTCCGGTCCCCTCAACCGAGACGGCAATGCGGTCTGAGGCAAACGGTACCGGTGCGGACGCGCCCATTGAGGCGCAGCCGGTGACCACCAGTGCCCCGGACAAGGCGAGGGACGACATGAGAAGGTGACGGCGGTTCACAGGGGCGACTCCCAATACGGTTGTTCCCGGCACACTATCCCCCGTTGCGAAAAAAGGGCGAAAAAAGAGGCGACGGATCGCTCCGCCGCCTCCTTCTTTTTCGATCCGAAGGTCGGTCAGGCGGTGCGTTCGCCCGTGGCCTCGTCGATATCGGCCGCGCTGTCTTCGATGCGCGGATCCGGTGCCGGCGTGCCGGCGTCGTCGGAACCTTCGCCCCACTTGCCCATGATGAAGCTGAGCACCAGGAAGACGGCCCCACAGATCAGACCGGCATAGCCCATCTGCTGGAAGCCACCGATGGACGTTGCCAGAGCACCCGCCGGGTCCAGAACCTGACCGCCGACCGTCTCGGTCCCGAGCGCGGCAGCGATCTTGCCGCCGACGAACTGGGCGATGGACGAGGCCAGGAACCACACCGCCATCATGAAGCTCACGACGGAGGGCAGGCTGAGCTTGGTGATCTGCGACAGGCCCACGGGCGACAGGCAGAGCTCACCGGTCGTGTGCAGCAGATACAGAGCCGCCAGCAGGAACAGCGGTGCCCGGAAGGCTTCGTTGACCCAACCCGCTTCGACGCCCCAGACCACCACCAGAAAGCCGAGGCCTGCCTGAAGCAGACCCAGGGCGAACTTGAGCAGCGGGTTGGGATCGCGTCCCTGACGACCGAGATTGGTCCACAGGGCCGCGAAGATCGGCGCGAAGATCAGGATGTAGCCGGCGTTGAACGACTGGGTTTGCGCCGCCGTCAGGGTGGTGTCGATCCACAGGCCGGACGGCGTGACGCCGGCCTCGGCCAGCTGAGCCGGCGTGCCCCACCACATGCCCATGAACTGGGTTGCGGCAGCCGTCAGGTTCAGATCGACGTTCCGGTCCGTGAACAGGTTCAGCGAAGTGCCGGCCTGTTCGAACAGGGTCCAGAAGACCACGGCCCCGCCAATCAGGACGGTGGCCAGGATCATGTGCTTGCGCTGCATCCAGGTCTTGGCACCCAGCAGGATGATCAGGACGATGGCGATCAGCGAAGCGATGGTGGCAAAGCCCAACACTGTTCCGACCAGGGCGTTGCGCTGAACCATGATCCAGACCACCGGCACCGCCAGGATGCCCAGGCCGTAGATCAGCCATTCCCGATTGATCGGGCCGACAAACGGTTGAGCAAGGCGCTCGGGATGCGGCGGTTCGCCATTGCCTTGCAGCAGCGGCTTGCCGAGCACGAAGACGATCCAGCCAAGCGCCATGCCGATGCCGGCCAGGCCGAAGCCGGCCCACCAGCCGACGGTCTGGCCCAGATAGCCGCAGAGTACGGCGGCCCAGAAGGCCCCCAGGTTGATGCCGTAATAGTAGAGGGTGAAGCCCGAATCCCGGCGCGGATCGCCCTGCGGATACAGCTGTCCGACAATCGAGGAGATGTTCGGCTTGAGGAAGGCCACGCCCATGATGATCAGCGAGACGGCCAGATAGAAGGAATTGAGACCGTTCTGGTCCTGATCCTGTTGCATGACATAGCTGTCTTCACCCAGAACCGACGGCAGGGGTGATCCAGCCGGCAGGCCCTCAATGGCGATGCCACCGCCCTCAGCCGGGCCGAAGGAATAGGTCTGGCCGTTGACGACGATGCCGACCTCACGCAGATCCGCACGCCCTTCGGCGGCGATCTCATAGGTCTGGCCCTGATAGGTCAGGGTTTCGGTGGCGGGGCGGCCCTCGTAGGCCATCAGGCCGTGGCCGGCGACCAGCAGCAGCGCGCCGAAGGCAATGGCCTTGCGCGTGCCCAGCCAGCGGTCGGCGATAATGCCGCCCAGAAGCGGCAGCAGATACACAAGCGAGGTGTAGGAGCCGTAGGTTTCGGACGCCTGGGCGTCATCAAACAGGAAGTGCTGGGTCAGGTAGAAGATCAGCAGACCGCGCATGCCGTAGTAGGAGAAACGCTCCCACATCTCGGCAAAAAACAGGATGATCAGACCCTTCGGATGGTTCTTCAGCATCTGCATCAGAACCGGCAGTCCGGTCACGAGCGTGACCAGAACGCCTAGCAAAATAACGATATTCATGGACGTCCCTACTCCACGGCGGAGCGCGCGGCCGCGCGACTTTCCCGCCCCCTTGAGGCGCGGATAGGAACACCAGCTTCAAGGTTATTACAAGCCGTAACCTTAAGTGCAGAAGGCGATGACGGCGTCGATCCAGACCTCAGCCCCCTCGCGGAACCACAACCAGACCCCCAGAAGTGTGAGGACGACGAAGCCGCCGATGAGGGCGATCCAGCGGCTCATGCCGGGACCTGACGGGTCCGCAGCGAGACTTCTCGGATGGGGGCATTGGCCAGGGCGGCGAGGAAGGCCAGGATGATCGAGGCTATCCAGATGGCGTCATAGGAACCGAGGACCGAGAAGGCCATTCCGCCCAGCCAGGCCCCCAGGAAGGCCCCGACCTGGTGGCTGAGAAAGACGATGCCACCCAGCGCCGACAGGTTGCGAACGCCATAGATCAGGGCGATCAGCCCATTGGTCAGGGGTACGGTTCCGAGCCACAGGAAGCCAAAGGTGGCGGCAAAGACAAGGGCCGAGGCGGCGCTGATGGGAGCCACCAGGAACAGCGCGATGGCCACGCCGCGCAGGGCATAGACCATCACCAGCAGTCGTTTCTTGGAATGCTTTGATCCCCAGGCTCCCCAGGCGGCAGAACCCAGAATATTGAACAGGCCGATCAGGGCCAGGGCCATGGCTCCAACACCGGGCGTCAGTCCCTGGTCGCGCAGATAGGCGGGCAGGTGGGTGCCGACGAAAGCGATATGAAACCCGCAGACGAAGAAGCCCATGTTCAGCATCCAGAAGGACGGGTGGGCCGCGGCTTCGCTCAGGGCCGCCTTCAGGTCCGGGCCGTCGTCGGCCGCCGATGTCGCGGGCTTTCCGGCGACGCCCATGGCCAGCGGCAGGATCAGGGCGATCAGGCCACCAAGGATGAGAAGGGTGTCGCGCCAGCCCAGCGCGTCAACCAGACCCTGGGTCGCCGGGACCAGCAGGAACTGGCCCAGCGAGCCCCCCGCCGTGACGATGCCGAAAGCCAAGGTCCGCTGTCCTTCGGGCACCGCCTTGCCGACGGCACCCAGGACGACAGTGAAGGTGCAGCCCGCCATGGCCAGGCCGACCAGCACGCCCAGGCCCAGCGTGATTCCGAACAGGCCGGCGGCGGTGGAGGCGAGGACCAGACCGGCCAGATAGGCCGCAGCCCCGACAGCGGCGACCCTTCCGGCTCCATGCCGGTCAGCCCAGGCCCCCACGAAGGGTTGGGCCAAACCGAACAGCAGGTTCTGGATGGCGATGGCCAGGCCGAAGGCCTCGCGGCTGATGTTCATCTCCAGCCCCAGCGGGGTCAGAAACAGCCCAAAGGTCTGACGCACGCCCATCGACAGGGTCACCACCAGCGCGCCCGCCACCACCATGATCCAGGCACGGTTGGACATTCCAGGAGCGTTGGCGTCAGACACGGGCTTCGACATCCGAAAGCAGGTCAATCAAGGCACGACCGCGCGGGCCGAGGACGCGATCCACGCGACCCTGCGCCTCTCGCCACATCGGCATGGCGCGCACAAGAGCCATCAGCCCCTGATCTGACAGTTTTACCCGCTGAACCCGACCATCGGCCCCGGTTTCGATCAGGCCCTCGCGGATCATGGGCTGAAGCGTTCGCCAAAGGCCGCTCTTCTCGTGCGACGTCTCATCGGCCAGTTCCCCAAGGGTCGGATGGTCCAGGCGGGTCAGGGTCCGCATGATTGAAAACTGGGTGATGGTCAGGCCGGAGGGTTCCAGCGCCTCGTCATAGAGGCGGCTGAGCGTGCGTGTGGCGCGCCGCAGGCGCCCACAAAGGCAGGGTTCACGAGATTCCATTGCATATGCAATTAAATGGATGGGGGCACAAACTCAATCGTTCAGGCGAGATTCGAGTCGAATATCGACGTTCTTGCGTCCTATACTTGCTGCAAGCCGAAGTTCCCTGCGTTGGGGTCCGGTCTGGTAATTGATTGAGAGAACAGATGAAACTGCTATCGCCTTTTGACCGCGTGTTGTCCGCCAGGAAAGATGACGACAAGGAAGGCCTCAGGGTCGCCGGCGGATCCGGCGTTCGCCGACAGACGGTGGATGTCGCTGGTGCCATCGGCGAACGCTACGAGACGATGAATGTCGGGCTCGACAAACTGTCGGCCATGCTCGACCAGCTTCGCGCCTTCGAGCCCGCGCTCAAGGAAATGCGTCAGCCACTTCAGGCCGAATACGCGGCACGACGGGCCGACTATATCGAGCTGGTGAATCTTCGTTCGGCGCATGCCGAGACATCGGCCGCACTCGAATCGGCCAGTACTGAAGTGCGGACGCTCGTTGCGACGCGTGATGCCATTGAAGAGCGGCTGGAGGAGACGCGTCAGCGGCTGGCGGAACAGACCGCGACCGCTCAGGAACATCTCGGCCAGGCGGAGATTCTTAGAGTCGCCAAAGCTGAGCTCGAGGCTACGCTGCTGGCTCAGACCGAGGCGGACCGCATTTCGGTCGAGAAGATTCGGCGGCTCGAGCAGGACCTGGAGCATCTCGGATCCCAGCTGAGAGAGGCTGACACCGGACGAGCCGAGGCATCGGAGGGGCGCGCTGTCGCCGAGCGTGGGCATGCCCTGGTTGCCGAAGAGAATGCGGCCCTCAAGCGCCGGCTCGATGAGGCCCAGGCCGAAATCTCGCGGCTGGCACGGGCCGAGGCGACACTTGATGGCCAACTCACTTCCGAGCGCGCGCGTGCCCAATCCGAAAAGTCCGACGCAACGCGATCGATCCAGTCACTGGAAGGTCAGGTCGAGGCAACGCGGGCGGAACTGGCGGGCCTGGAGACCAAACACGAGACCTTGTCCGCCCGGGCGGACCGGCTGGACCGCCTCAATGCGGAACTCACAGCGCGTCTGAACGAGTCACAGAATGCCGGCCAAACCAGTGAACGGCGCTCGGGCAATCTTCAGATCGACCTGACCCGCTCCCAGGACAAGACCAAGGAGCTTGAGAGCCTTCTGGAAGAAAGCCGCCAACGCCATGCGGCGACCGATGCGGCCCGCCAGGCCGCCGTGGAACGGGCCGACCAGCTTTCCAAGTCGGCGGCGGCTGCCGAGCGGGGGCTGGCGCGCAGCGAACAACGGGCCTCCAAGCTACAGGAGACGATCGAGGCCCTGCGCGCCCAGAATGAAGCCAAGGCGCGCGGCCTGAGCGAGCAGATGGATGCTCTCAGGGCGCGCATGCAGGAGGCTGAGGCTGAGCAGGCGATGACGGCGGCTGCACTCGAGGCCTCGCGACGCAATCGTTCAAACGAATCGCCCAGCGCGGCCAACGGCTAGAGCATGATGGTTTTTGTTGGAACCGCCTCGCGGTGCCAACAAGAAGCTGAATCAGGCTCGCGCTTTTAACTGGAGCCTGATTCACGCCTGAGATGAAATCGCGAAGCGATTCCATCTCGACCGATCAGGCTCTAGGAATCACGCCGGTGGCGCGTGCGGCCTCGTCGCCCACGCGTCAGCCCGATCAGAGTGGCTCTTTCGTGCCGGTCATTGTCCATCAACCTTCTTTGGGGCATGAACGGAACGGATGGCGAACGAACCGACTCGAATCCTGGGGCTGGACCCCGGCCTGAGGCGCACCGGCTGGGGCGTGATTTCGGTTGCCGGTTCGCGCCTGAGCTGGGTCGCACATGGCGTCGTGACACCCGATGACAAGGCTCCGTTCGCCGCGCGTCTGCTGCATCTGATGACGTCGGTGCGAGACCTGTGCGCGGCCTATTCATGTGACGAGGCCGCGATCGAGGAAGTCTTCGTCAATGCCAATCCCGCTTCGACGCTAAAGCTGGGCCAGGCGCGCGGGGCGGTGATCCTGGGGCCGGCAGGTCATGGACTGCCGGTCGCCGAATATGCGCCGAACCTGATCAAGAAGGCCGTGGTCGGAGCCGGGCATGCCGACAAGGGCCAGGTCGCCTTCATGGTGCGCCGCCTGCTGCCGGCGGCGGGCGAGGTGTCAGCAGACGCCGCCGATGCCCTGGCGGTGGCCCTGACGCACGCCCAACTACGGCGGATGAAGGGGATCGCGGCGTGATCGAGTGTGCGTTCCTGATCCTCCCCCGTTCACGGGGGAGGTGGCACGAAGGGCCGGAGGGGGCGGCGGCTCGCACCGAACCCGGTCTTGCCCCCTCCACCGGCTTCGCCGGTCCCCCTCCCCCTTTCGCTCCGCTCTGGGGGAGGATCAAACCGTGATCGGTCGCCTCAGGGGAATGCTGGTCGAGACCGGCGAGAGCGACCTCGTGATCGACGTCGGCGGCGTCGGCTATGTGGTGACGTGTGGATCCCGCACGCTCGGTCGTCTGCCGGCGGCGGGCGAGGAGCTGACCCTGATGGTCGAGAGCCAGTGGAGCCAGGAGAACGGGCCGCGCCTCTATGGCTTTCTGGTCAAGGATGAGCGCAAGGCCTTCACCACCCTGATCGCTATTCAGGGGGTCGGGCCGAAGGCGGCGTTGGGCGTACTGGATGTCCTGCCGCCGGGCGAGCTGGTGTCGGCGGTGGCGCGCGAGGACAAGGCGGCGGTCGGTCGGGCCAACGGCGTGGGGCCGAAGCTGGCGCAACGGATCGTGACCGAGCTGAAGGGCAAGACCCTGGGCGAGGTCAGCTTCACCCCGTCGGGCCTGCCGAGCGCACCGGCAGTTCATGCAGTGCCGTCTGTTGCGGGTGAGGCGGTGTCGGCCCTGCTGGGTCTGGGTATGCCGGAGATGAATGCGCGCCGGGCGGTGGAACAGGCGATCACGCGGCTGGGCGATGAGGCAGAGGTCTCGGCGGTCATCAAGGCGGCGCTGCAGGAGTTGGGGCGGTGATTCCTTCTCCCCTCGGGGGAGAAGGTGGCAGGCGGAGCCTGACGGTTGAGGGGATTCCTTCCACCGGCCTAATCGGCGAAAGGGAGTCCGTGTCTGCTAGCCCCCTCATCCGAGCCGCTTCGCGGCCCACCTTCTCCCCCGAGGGGAGAAGGGCATGACCGATGATCGCATCATCTCGACGCAAGCGACAGGAGGCGACCCCTCCGACCGCGCTCTGCGCCCTCAAACGCTGGCGGAATTCGTCGGCCAGCCGCAGGCCAAGGCCAATCTCAAGGTCTTTGTCGAGGCGGCGCGGGCGCGGTCCGAGGCGATGGACCATGTGCTGCTGTTCGGGCCGCCCGGCCTGGGCAAGACGACGCTGGCCCAGATTGTGGCCAAGGAGCTGGGCGTCGGCTACCGGGCGACGTCCGGGCCGATCCTGGCCAAGGCGGGGGATCTGGCGGCGATCCTGACCAATCTTGAGCCGCGCGACGTCCTGTTCATCGACGAAATCCACCGGCTCAATCCGGCGGTGGAGGAGGTGCTCTACCCGGCCATGGAGGACCATGTGCTGGACCTGATCATCGGCGAGGGGCCGTCGGCGCGGTCGGTCAGGATTGATCTGGCCCCCTTCACCCTGATCGGGGCGACGACGCGGGCGGGCCTGTTGGCGACGCCGCTTCGGGACCGGTTCGGCATTCCGATCCGGCTGGAGTTCTATTCGCCGGAAGAGCTGCTGGGCGTGCTTCAGCACGGAGCGCGGCGCATGGGGGTGAACCTGACCGTCGAGGGCGCGACCGAGATCGCGGCGCGGGCGCGCGGGACGCCGCGCGTGGCCGGGCGTCTGATGCGGCGGGTGCGGGACTTTGCGGATGCCGAGGGCGCGACGGCCATCGACCGGATCGTGGCGGCGCGGGCGCTGTCGCGGCTGGAGGTCGATGAGGCGGGGCTCGACCGGCTGGATCGCAGCTTTCTCAAGGCCCTGATCGAGAACTATGGCGGCGGGCCGGTCGGCATGGACACGTTGGCGGCGGCGATCGCCGAGGCGCGCGATGCGGTCGAGGACGTGATCGAGCCGTATCTGCTGCAACAGGGCTTCATCCAGCGGACGCCGCGCGGGCGGGTGGCCTGCGCGAAGGCCTATGCGCATCTCGGACTGGAGACGCCGCCGCCGGGGGCGGGACAGGCGGGATTGTTCGGGAAGTAGCCGTTAAAGACACGCCTCCACACAGGCCCGCGCAAGAGCCTCGGTCGCATCGATCACCGGCACGGCGACGCGGTCGGGGTCCAGCGCAAGGGGGACTTCGGAACAGCCGGCGATGATGATGTCGGCACCGCCGTTGGCCAGTTCTGCGGCGGCGGCGGCCATGACGTCCTCGACCTGTTCGGACAGGTCACCGGCCTTGACCGCAAAGATCGCCTCCATCAGCGCCTCCTGGCCCAACGGGGACAGGGCAATGGTCTGCAGACCGGCGGTGCGGATTCGCTCAATGAACAGGCCCCGCGCCAGGGGCGTCGACAGGACGCCGATCCGCTCGGCCCCGAAATCACGCGCCTCATGGACGGCGGCGTCGAGCATATCGACCAACTCAAGCCCGCAGGCCGCCTCGATGGCGGTGCGGTTCACATGGGCGGTGTTGCAGGGCATGGCCAGGATCTGAGCCCCGACCGTCTTGAGGGCGACCGCCATCCGGGCCAGCTCGGCAGCCGCGGCGTCCGTTTCAAGATGGCGGTTGGGCACGCGCGGATTGAGGTCCATGACCACGCGGATGTGGTCCTCGTCACGCTCGGCCGGCGTCTCGTACTGAAGCTTGGCCAGGAAATCGATGGTGGCAGCCGGACCCATGCCACCGAGGACGCCGAGAATTTTCAAGAGGCACTCCCAAAACACCTAGCTAGGGCTTGCAGACCGAGGGGTCCAGCAAAAGACGCAGCGCAGGATGACCGGATTCTGCACTGTGAAAACACAGTGCAAATCGTGCAACTGGTGCAAAATCAGTCCGCAGCATCCATGACGATTCGCATGAGTATGACGCCGCCATCCTCGACGAGGATAAACGCGCGGTTCGACGCTCTGGTCCCGGCTGGTGTCCGACCCGAGACGTGTTGATTTGGCTGTCAAATAATGGCGGAGAGGGTGGGACTTTGAACCTCACGCGCGGCCTCGGCCGCGCGAGTCTTGCGTTAATGTGGATTCGTTGGCTCGCTCAGAGCCTGGCGGAGAGGGTGGGATTCGAACCCACGGTGAGCTTGCACCCACGCCGCATTTCGAGTGCGGTACATTCAACCACTCTGCCACCTCTCCATTTTGGGGGCTCCGACCTGAGGTCGGGCGAGCGAGGGCGCGATCTCTAATGCGGGCTTTGCGCAAACGCAAGCGATGCATCCAGGGTCGGGGTTCAGACGTATAACCCCCATGACCCATACCCGCCTGATTGCCCGAAGTGTCGCTGTCGTCATGGCGGCGTTTGCCTTTGCAGCCTGTGCCGACAGCCAAGCCCAGACGCGCCGCGAGGTGCCTCCATTGAGGGGGGAACAGCGCACCGCGATCTTCGCCGGGGGATGTTTCTGGTCGATCGAGCACGGCTTTGAGCAGATCCCGGGCGTCATAGAGGCCGAATCCGGGTTCACCGGCGGGCAGGTGGTCAATCCGTCCTATCGGCAGGTGGTGGCGGGCGGGACCGGCCATGTCGAGGCCGTCCGTGTCACCTATGATTCTGGCCGGGTGACCTATCGGCAGCTGGTGGACCGGTTCTGGCGCATGATCGACCCGACCGACCCGGACGGTCAGTTCTGTGACCGGGGCCCATCCTATGTGTCCGGTGTGTATGCGACGCCGGCGCAGCGACCGGTCGCGGAGGCGTCCCGCCGTGCGGCGGTGGCGGTTCTGGGCCAGTCCCGTTTCCGCACGCCGGTCTTGGACGCGCAACGATTCTGGCGAGCCGAATCCTATCATCAGGACTATGCCCGCCGGCACCCCGCCAACTATCAGGCCTATGCCACCGGGTGCCGCCGGGCGGCGCGGCTCAGGGCCGTGTGGGGCTGACGGGAACCGGCAGGCCGGTTTCGGGATCACGGGGTTGGGGGGCAAAGCCCTCGCCGACGCCAATGGCCAGATCCCGCGTTCGTTCTGGATCAAGACGGACCGTGGCGTCCGTCCAGCCGTTGAAACGCGCGAAATCCGCCTCGAACTCATGGCGGAACCGGCCTTCAATGGACGCCATCAGGACACGGCGCCCCTGATCCACGGTCAGGGGGTCTTCAGCCTCGGCCTGGTTCTGGGGGTGGGCTTCGCGGACCCACATGGTCAGCTCGGGCGCGTTCGGGCCAGACAGGCGGTCGCGCCCATAGTAGGCCAGGGAGTTGTAAAGGAAGCGGTCATCTGCCGCGATCACGGTTCCGGGCCCCAGGGCTTCAGCCGCGTCCAGGATGCGCGTGGTGCCGACCTCCCAGCCACGCACGCGCTTGAAGGAGCTGCCCAGGCCGGCCCGATCCGCCAGGTGGGGCCAGGCCCCGAACGCCAGAACCATGACCGCTACGACGATCTGGAAAGCCAATCCGCCCAGGAACCAGCGATAGGCGTGCCAGCGCAACAGCCAGGCCGCAGCCAGGATGACGGCGGGGGCATAGGCCACGGCGGCCCAGTTGGCATTGGCGCGCGACAGCAACGCCTGGATGAAGACCAGGATCAGCGGCGGCAGAACGAAGGCCAGCAACAACCGATCCGATGACGAGAGGTCAAACCGCCGTGCCGCCGCCAGGCCCGCCCCGATCAGGATGGCAACAAACGGCACCGGCCCCAGGACCATGGTTTGCGACACCAGGAACTCCAGGGCCTCTCCGGGATGGAACAGGTCGGCGACGTTCCAGTTGGCGTTGGCGGCGGTGTGGCTGACCGTCGAGAAGTCGTGCAGGGCGTTCCAGATCAGGTTCGGGGCTGCGACGACAGCCAGCCCCGTCGCAGCCGCCAGAACCCGTATCGGCGTCCAGCCTGAGCGGGCCGACGGCGTGCTGACTAGATGCAGGGCGACGCCGAGGAGGAGATAGAGCGACGCATATTTGCTGAGAAAGGCCCCGCCGAGGGCCAGTCCGGCAAAAAGCGCCGTGCGCGCCGAAGGGCGGGACTGGAAGGCCACATAGGCCCAGAGAGCCAGGGCCGCGAAGAACAGCAGAGGCGCATCGGTCGAGGCGATCCCGACCGACAACTGGATGCCGGGCATCAGCAGATAGAGGATGCCACCCCAGAAGCCGGTCCGCTCATCATAGAGCCGGGTGCCCACGCGAAAGAGAATCAGTCCCGTCGCCGCATGCAGCAGGGACGATGACAGCCGGACAAACGGCTCGCTGTCGCCACCGATCCCTGTCGTCAGGGCGATGAGCCAGGCCAGCATGGGCGGCTTGGAGAAATAGCCGAAGGCCAGGTCGCGCGACCAAAGCCAGTACTGGGCCTCGTCGGGGTAGAGTTCCAGCGGCGTCACGAACAGCGCCACCAGCCGGATGACGGTGATCCCCAGCGTCAGCCACAGGAACAAGCGCCAGAATCTGTGGGATTCTTGCGAACCGGCGTCGGAAGAGGTGGCGGCGGAGGGGGCCATTGGCGGGCCTGTACACCAACCAGGCGAAAGGTGTCACCTCCAAGCCACGCTTGGCGACTGTCACGCCTCTGTCACAGACCTGTCGCCATCCTTTATAGACTCGCTCCTAAACGCGCCGCATACAACGGGTCGTCCGGGACGGCCTTAATTCTGCCATCGGCTATCTCACCCCAAGGGATCTCAAGAATGACGAACCTCAAGCGCGCTATCTGGGCCACGACGGCCCTTGTCGGCGGTGTTCTGGCGGCTACGGCTGCCTCCGCCCAGTCCACCGGCTCGGAAACCTTCGAAGAAGATACCGTCGCCGAAGTCATCGTCACCGGTGCCCGCGGCCCGGCCAACGTCGACGGCCTGGCGGTCGAAGAGACGGTGACCCGTGCCCGCTCGACCCTCACGGGCGAGTATCTGGAAAGCCAGCAACCGGGTCAGTCCGTCCTGGCCTCGATCGCGATCCTGCCGGGCGTGACCTTCTCGAACAGCGACTCCTACGGCGCTTCGGGCGGTGACATCACGGTGCGCGGTTTTGACTCCAACCGCATCTCGCTGAACCTGGACGGTATTCAGCTGAACGACACCGGCAACTACGCCATCTATTCGAACCAGCAGCTGGACCCGGAACTGATTGAACGCGTCGGCGTCAACCAGGGTTCGACCGACGTCGACAGCCCGACGGCCTCGGCCACCGGGGGTTCGATCAACATGGTCACCCGCCGTCCCGGCACGGACATGGGCTTCATTGTCCAGCCGTCGGTCGGTTCGTTCGACTATCGCCGCATTTTCCTGATGGGCGAAACCGGCGAGATCGGCCCGTGGGGCACCCGCATGTGGGCCGCCTATTCGCACACCGAATATGACCACTTCGCCGGCGTTGGCGGCGTTCAGAAGGACCAGTACAATGCCCGCATCTGGCAGCCGATCGGCCAGAATGGCGACTTTATGGCTGTGGCCTTCCACTACAATGAGAACCGCAACCACTTCCCGCAGACACGTGACAGCGTTGATACCTTCAACCTGAACGGCACATTCTCGGCCACACCCAACTCCACCAGCTGTACCCTGCTGGCCGGTGTCAACGGCAGCCGTCAGGACCAGGGCAACAATGCCCTGAACCCGGGTTGCGGCAACTACTACCAGTTCAGCGTCAACCCCTCGAACACGGGCAGCATCCGCGGTCAGTCGCGTTTTACCCTGAGCGACAGCCTGACCCTGACGATCGACCCGACCTTCCAGTACGTCCTGGCCAACGGCGGTGGCATCACGAACGTCAACGAGTACGACCAACGCCTGGCCGGAACCTTCTTCAATCCGCTAGCTCCGACCACTGTCGGCGTCGATCTGAACGGTGACGGCGATATTCTGGACCGGATCAAGCTGTATTCGCCCTCCAACACCAACACCCGTCGCTACAGCGTCAACGCCTCGCTGATCTGGGATCTGAACGACGACCACCGCGTTCGTTTCGCCTACACCTGGGATTACGGCAACCACCGTCAGACGTCAGAGTTCGGCTATCTTGATCTGGCGGGCGACTGGGACAGCTGGTTTGGTGGCAAGGACGGCCATGGCCGCCAGGTCCTGACCCTCGATGGCAACATCTTCCAGGAGCGTAACCGCCAGTCGATCGCCGTTCTGAACCAGTTCGCCGTCGAATATAACGGCCGCTTCCTGAACGACACGGTTCGCGTGAACCTGGGTCTGCGCGCGCCATACTTCAATCGCGAGCTCAACAACTACTGCTGGCAGACGGACACCTTCAACGCCTGGTGTACGCAACAGCGCCCGGTTCCGCCGCTGGTCACCGCCGGTGTTTCGGCCACGGCCGGTGCGCCGGTGTCGTTCGAGCGCGACTATGACGCCCTGCTGCCGAACGTCGGTGCGTCGTGGGAGTTCGCTCCGAACCACACCACCTACGTCAGCTATTCGGAAAACCTGTCGGCTCCGCGTACGGACGACCTGTACGACCGCGTCCCGGCCAACCCGGACCCCGAGCGCAGCCGCAACTATGAAATCGGCTATCGCTACGGCAACGGCGACCTGATCGTCTCGACCTCGGCCTACTACTCGCAGTTCGAGAACTTCATCGTTCGCGGCTTCGAAGTCCTGCCGGACCTGTCGACGATCGCCTATTCGATCAACGCCGGTGACATCGATCGCTGGGGCTTCGACGGCTCGCTGGGCTATCAGGTGACCGACAGCTTCTCGGTCTACACCTCGGCCTCGTGGATCCAGACCGAGCTGCAGAACGACATCCCGAACACCTCGGGTGGCTTCTACAACACCACCGGCAACGAGTTGTCCGAGGTGCCGCAGTTCCAGTGGGCCCTGCGCGGCGAATATTCGCGTGGCCCGATCACCCTGGGTGCCCAGGCTCGCTACGTCGGTGAGCGTTGGACCAACCTGGTCAACGACGAATCGACGCCGTCCTACACGGTTGTCGATCTGGATGGCCGCGTGGACCTGGGCTTCATCAACGACCGCACCTACCTGCAGGTGAACGTCCAGAACCTCTTCAACGAGCGTTACCTGGGCAATATCTCGACGGCTGAAGCGGGCAACCGCACCGCCGACCGCGGTGCCCCGCGCTCGGTTTCGGCCTCGCTGCGCATCGCCTTCTAAGGTCGACGCACAGTCAAACTCTCGAGGGGGCGGGGCCGCAAGGCTCCGCCCCTTTCGTTTGTTCGGCTTGCGGGACGGCTCCCGGCCCCCTATCTGGTCGCGCCTTGGTACGCCTGAGAGGACCTGCCTGAGATGACCGGGATCATCCCCGCTGAATGGTCGCCACACCGGGCGATGTGGGTCGGCTGGCCCAGCCATGAAGAGCTGTGGGAAGACAACCTCACGCCGGCGCAAGACGAGGTCGAGGCGCTGGTCCGCGCCCTGGCCGGAGCCGGGCGCGAGCGGGTGCGTCTACTGGTCGGCAAGCCGGAAGCCCTGGCCGCCGCGATAAGCCGCTTTGCTGATGTGCCGGGCGTCGAGGTCGTGGCCGGGCGGTTCGGGGATATCTGGCTGAGGGATACCGGCCCCATCTTTGGACCAGGCTCCCGCCGGGCGGCCGCCTTCCGCTTCAACGGATGGGGCCGAAAATACGAGCTGGCGTATGACGACACGGTCGCCACCCAGATCGGCCAGGCGGCTGACGTCCCTCTCGACCGGCACGACTTCATCCTGGAAGGCGGGGCGCTGGACCATGGCGGCGACGGAACAATCCTGACCACGCGCCAGTGCGTGCTGAACCCGAACCGAAATCCCGGGTGGGACGAGACGATTGCCGAGGCGGCCCTGGTCGATGCTCTGGCCGCACGCCGGGTCGTGTGGTTGGGCGACGGTCTTTTGAACGACCATACCGACGGGCACGTCGACAATCTGGCCCGCTTCGTTGGTCCGGGGCTGGTGGCCTGTCCGATTGCCGTTGGGGTCGATGATCCGAATGCGGCGGTCTATGACGCCTGCGCTCAGGACCTGGCCGAAGCCGGGTTCGAGGTCGTGCGTCTTCCGTCGCCGGGCCGCCTGGTTGATGAGGATGGGCAGGTCATTCCGGCCAGCCATATGAACTTCCTGATCGCCAATGGGGCCGTCATCGTGCCGACCTATGGCAATGCCGTCGCCGCGCGGCTGGCCTGTGAGGCCCTGGCCGGCGTCTTCCCGGACCGCGAGATCATCGCCCTAACGTCCAATGCCATCCTGACCGGGGGTGGGTCGTTCCACTGTATCAGCCAGCAGGAGCCAGAATGAGTGGCGAGTGGCGAGTGGCGAGTGGCGAGATTCGCCACTACCGCGATCTTCTGGTTTGGCAGAAGGCCATGGCTTTGGTGCGCGGCGTCTATCAGGCCAGCAGCGACTGGCCGACGGATGAGCGATTTGGGCTAGTCAGTCAGGTCCGCCGCGCCGCTGTCTCTGTCCCGTCGAACATCGCTGAGGGGTGCGCCCGCAGAGCAACCGGCGACTTCGTCCGGTTCCTTTCGATTGCCAGGGGCTCGCTCGCCGAGGTGGAGACTCAAATGCTCCTCGCCGAACAACTGTCCTATCTTTCGACAGAAGCTGTTGAGCCTCTGTTGCAATCTTCCGACGAAATTAGCCGAATGCTGGCTTCGCTGATCGGCAAACTGGAAGCGCGCCGCCCATGACACTCGCCACTCGCCACTCGCCACTCGCCACTCGCGAGATCACCGTCGCCGCCATCCAGACCTCATACGGCGATGACCTCCAGGCCAATATCGACAAGACGATCGACTTCGTCCGCGAGGCGGCGGATCGCGGGGCCCAGGTCGTCCTGCCGTCGGAGCTGTTTCAGGGCCCCTATTTCTGCGTCAGTCAGGAGGAGCACTGGTTTGCCCACGCCCACCCGTGGCGCGAACATCCGTGCGTGGTCCAGCTGGCACCGGTGGCCCGCGAGCTGGGGGTGGCCATCCCTGTCTCGATCTTCGAGCGCGATGGACCCCAGTATTACAATTCTCTGGTCATGCTGGATGCCGATGGCGAGGCCCTGGGCGTCTATCGCAAGAGCCATATTCCTGATGGTCCGGGCTATCAGGAGAAATACTATTTCCGCCCCGGCGATACGGGCTTCAAGGTCTGGAACACGCGCCATGGCCGGGTCGGTGTCGGCATCTGCTGGGACCAGTGGTACCCTGAGACGGCGCGGGCGATGATGCTGATGGGGGCCGAAATCCTCATGTATCCGACCGCTATCGGCACCGAGCCGCATGACGACAGCCTGGATACGGCTGAGCCGTGGCGGCGCGCCATGCAGGGCCATGCGGTGTCGAACGTGGTGCCCGTTGTCGGGGCCAACCGGATCGGCCACGAGCAGGTGACCGAGGCCGGTCAGACCTTCTATGGCCACAGCTTCATTGCCGACCATCGCGGTGATCTGGTCGAGAGGTTCGGGCGCGACGACGAGGGCGTGCTGGTGCACACCTTCGACCTGGATTTTCTGGATCGGCACCGGGCCGCATGGGGCTTTTTCCGGGATCGACGCACGGACCTGTACGGCCCGCTGCTGGGACCGCCCCGCGGCTAGAGCCTGATCGGTTGAGATGGAATCAGGCTCCAGACAATAGCGCGAGCATGATTCAGCTATTTGTTGGGACCGCAGGGCGGTTCCAACAAAACCATCATGCTCTAATTCAGATCAAGCGCCAGGCGTTCCGCCGCACAGGTCGGATTGGTGTGACCCAGCCGCCGGGCGGCGGCCAGTTCTGTGCGGGCCTGGGCGATATCGGCCTGGTAGGCCGGTGTGGCCACGATGGCTTCAAACAGATCATAGCCGAGCTGCTGACCGGCTGTGACGTCGGCGGCATAGTGAAGACCACAGACGAGGCGGCTCTCACCGATGGCGCGCCCCCGATAGGTCAGGGCGTCGGCCTGATCCGGTGCGGCATCGGCCATGATCAGGCCAAAGACGATACCCGCCGTGGCGTGGCTGGAGGGGGCGGACGAGTTGGTGCGATAGCTATCGTCGACGCGAATACAGGTGGCGACCGATGGATCATCGACGAAGGGGCGCGGCCGAAAGATGCGCGCCTTGGCGACGCGGGCCGAGGCCGAAATGTCCTCCAGGGCCCGGCTGAACAGCCGAACAAGGGCCGGCGGCGGGGCCTCGGACAGGCGTGTTCCCAGGGGGCAGTCGAAATGTCCAAGCGCAAGGGCCGGTGAGATCTCGGCATGGTTCTGGGCCAGGGTCCAGCGCGGAGAGCCTGGCGTAACCCAGCCAGCGCGGGTGGCCGCCTGATCCGCGCGCTCAGCCGCTGAGCCGGGTTCGGGCGGCAGAGGGGTCGCCTGACCGAGGCGTTGATGGGTTTCGGCGTCCAGATAGGCAACCGGGCGCTCGGCCTGGGCGGTTTGCGTTGCGACCGGGGCAACACGCGCGCCGACGGGCGCGCAGGCGGCGGTCACCAGAAGGAGGCCGGCGGTCGCCAGGGGATGTTTCATCCGGGCATGCCTTCCCAGGTGACCGTCACCGTCGACTGGCCGTCCTGGGGGGTGACCACGACATTGAGCTCGCCGCCCGAGGCTGTGTCCGCCCCGAACTGCTGGGTGTCGCCCATGGTCATTTCCGCCCGTGCGGTCAGGCCGGCTTCTTCAGCGCGCTGGCGATAATAGGCGATGATGGTGCCGGGCTCCGCCTCGGTCTGGAAGGTCAACAAGCCGGCGTTATCGGTCGGTGAGGTGACGGACGACAGCACCCGGGAGTCGGGGTAGGGGCGGGTGTAGGCCGGGCCGCTGGCCGCGACATCCGGTCCTGTGGCGACAACCACTTCGCGACCGTCGTTGTCGCGATAGGTCGAGGTGGACGTTTCGCCCTCGGTCTGGGTGCGGATCGTCCCGTCGGGCGTGTGCAGGGTACGGTCTTCCTCTGTGCCGCCATTGCCGCAGGCAGCCAGGGGCAGGGCGAGGAGGACAACGGCCAGGCCAAGACGTCTGATCATGAAAGGACTCCGTTCGACCAGAACCTTGGCTTCGCCGGGCGACCTGTGCAAGCGCCGAACGGCCTCAGAGCTCCGCCAATTGCTGTTCAAGGGCCGACATGTCGGCAGGAAGCGGCGTTTCAAACCGGAGCTTGGCCCCGGTGACGGGATGAACAAAGCCCAGAACGGCCGCGTGCAGGGCCTGTCGGTTCAGGCCGGTGGTCTGGATGGCTTGACGGACCGAAGGCGCGGGCGGGCCGGAGCCATAGACCGGATCACCCAAGACCGGTGCGCCGAGGGAGGCCATGTGAACCCGTATCTGGTGGGTTCGACCGGTCTGCAGCCGACACACGACGCGCGACGCCAGCGGGCGATCCTGAGGGCCGAAGGTCGTTGTGGTCCGGTAGTCCGTGATCGCCAGCCGTCCTGATGTCTTGAGGACGGCCATCTTCTTGCGGTCGCTATTGGAGCGACCAATCCGGTTCTCGACCCGACCGGACGCGGGCCTGGGCTGCCCCCGGGTGAGGGCGATGTACTGGCGTTCCAGGTCGTGGGCGGCGAACAGGGCGGACAGGCCCTGATGGGCGACGTCGGACTTGGCCGCGACCATGACGCCGGATGTGTCCTTGTCGAGCCGGTGGACGATGCCGGGCCGCAGGACCCCGCCGATGCCCGACAGGCTGTCGCCACAGTGAAACAACAGGGCGTTGACCAGGGTGCCGGTCTGGTTGCCGGGCGCGGGATGCACCGTCATGCCCGCCGGCTTGTTGACGACGATCAGGTGTTCGTCCTCGAACAGGACTTCGAGCGGAATGTCCTCAGGCTGCGGCTCGGCTGGGAGAGGTTCGGGGACAGCGATGAGGTAGAAGCCCTCGCGCGCCTTGGACGATCCATCGGTCATCACCTCGTCGGCATAGGTGACGCGACCTTCCGCCATCAGCGCCTGAATACGGGCGCGCGACAGATCCGGGGCGGCCAGGGCGAGCGCCTTGTCGAGCCGCTGGCCGACGGCCTCGGGGCCGAGATCGACGATCAGGGCCTCGATGAAATCCGGCTCGTCGTCGGTCAGGTCTGGGCCGTCGATGGGCGGCAAGTTCGCTCTCCTGTCTTGATCTGTGCTCTATGGCACGACGTGGGGTGACGCACGAGGAGCCTGGCCTATGAGGATCGACCGCAGACAGGCGCTGGGGCTGCTGGGCGCGGGCGTGGCGACGCCGGCCTGCGCTGCTGTCGAGCCGTTGACGGGCACCGACAGCGTCTTTCGACATGGTGTGGCCTCAGGCGATCCTGGACGCGACAGCATTGTGCTCTGGACCCGTTTAACCTTCGAGAACCCGGGCCCACCGCATCTGCGACACGTCTGGCTGAACTACGAGGTTGCCGAGAATCCGTCCTTCGAACACACCATTCAACAGGGGTTAGGGATGTGCCTGTTGCAGGCCGACTGGACCTTCAAGGCGGTTGTCAGCGGCCTGACGCCCGGGCGTGAGTACTGGTACCGATTTAGCATTCCAGGGGGCGTGCCGTCGCCTGTCGGTCGCTTCCGAACCTTGCCTGTCGAAGATTCGACCGACGAGGTCGTGCTGGCGGTTGCCTCCTGTTCCCTGCATCCGGGGGGCTATTTCAACGCCTATGAGGCCATTGCCGGGCTGGAGCGGGTCGATGCGGTCCTGCACCTGGGCGACTACATCTATGAGTATGGGGCCGGTGAGCGCGACTATGGGATGCGCACGGGGCTGGAGCTGAACCGGATCCCCGATCCGGCGCACGAGATTGTCACCCTGGACGACTATCGGCGGCGACACGCCCAGTACAAGTCGGACCCGCAGGCCCAAGCGGCTCATGCCCGCGCGGCCTGGATTATGACCTTTGACGACCATGAGGTGACCAACGATCCGTGGGAGGGAGGGGCTCAGAACCACAATGAGGGCGAAGGGGACTGGGCCAGTCGCAAGGCCAATGCGCTCAGAGCCTATCTCGAATGGAATCCGATCCGCGAGCCGGCTCCGGGCCAACCGCTGCATGAGGCGGTGCGGCGCAGTTTCCGGTTCGGCCAGACCGCGGCCCTGCACATGATCGAGACGCGCCTGTCGGCGCGGGCGCTCCAGTTTGAGTATGAGGACATCACTCGGCCCGACGGCACCCTCGACCGGGATCGTCTGAATGACCCGGATCGACGGCTGATGGGACAGGATCAGCTGGACTGGCTGGGCCAGTCCATGACCAATGCGGCCGCCTGGCAGGTGCTGGGCAATCAGGTTCTGATGGCGAAACTGGTCGTGCCCGATCTGGTCACGGTTGTCGGGGAGGCGGCCATCGAGGCGGCCATGCCAGACCTGCAAGGCTATCAACAACGCCGGTTGCGAGAGATGGCGGCGCTGGGTGCCGTTGAGGCTCCGCTCAATCTCGATGCCTGGGACGGCTATCCCGCGGAGCGCGACCGTCTGTATGCCAAGGCGCGCGCGGCCGAGGCCCGGCTGATCGTCCTCAGCGGCGACAGTCATGCGGCCTGGGCGTCCAACCTGCACGATGCAGAGGGTCGCGTCGGGGTCGAGTTCTGTGCGACGGCGGTGTCCAGCCCCCAGCCGTCCTATTCCCGGGCCCTGCCCGGAGCCCCGATGGCCGAGATGCTGGTGGCCGCCAGTGATGACCTGGAGTGGTGTGAGTTCGAGCCGCGCGGGTTTTTCGTCCTCAGCCTGACGCCGGAACGGGTCGAGTGCCGGATGATGGGCCTTTCCACCATCATGGAGCCGCGCTTCACCGTCGAGGAGCGCGCCGGGTTTTCGGTGACGGCAGCCACGGTTGGGGCCGGGCCGCTGGACAGGCTTTAGCCCAAAAGAAAACCGCCCCGGCGTGGACACCGGGGCGGCTATCGGGATTTGAACGGGCGATAAGGCCTATTCGATATCTTCGTTGATCAGACCGACCTGGAGCCAGCCCTTGGACTGGAGATCGTTCATGACCGTCATGAAGTCGTTGTAGGGCACATCGGCGTCGGCGCGGATCATCACGCGTTCTTCGCGGTCACCCAGACGGCTCATCAGCTCACCGTCGAGGCCCGGCAGGGTCACTTCGGTCGGCGCACCTTCACCGGTCAGAACGAACAGGCGTCCACCCTCGGCAATCGAGATGAAGGTCGGCGGCGGCGGCGGCGGCGAGCCGGGCGGCGGATCGACCGGCGGCGGCAGGTCAAGACGGATCGACACGGTGGCCAGCGGCGCGGACACCATGAAGATGATCAGAAGCACCAGCATGACGTCCACGAAGGGCGTCACGTTGATGTCGGCGTTCTGGGAAACGGGGCCACCCTTGCCGGACGGACCTGAGAGTTTCGCACCCATGCGTAACCAACCTCCTTGGGGGCCCGCACTCGGCGGACCTGTCGCGGGTTTCTTGGCGGGCCGAAGCCGCCTTGTAAAGCGCGGACTGCGGCTTAGCGCGAAGAGAAGGCCAAATTACGCCTGTCGGGCGAGATTCAGGAAGCGATCCGCCAGATTGGCGTCATCCTTGAAGGCCCCGGTGAAGCGATTGGTGATGGTCGAGACGTGCCGATGATTCACGCCGCGGGTCGTCATACACTGATGTTCAGCCTCAATGAGGACGGCCACACCCCGGGGCTGAAGCGCCGATTCGATGGCCTCGACGATTTGATTGGTCAGGGTTTCCTGGCTTTGCAGCCGGCGCGAGAAGATTTCAACGACCCGGGCCAGCTTGGAAATGCCGACAACCTTTTCGCCCGGAATATAGGCCACCGTCGCCTGGCCGATGAACGGGGCCATGTGGTGCTCACAGTGGCTCTCGACCTCGACATGGCGCAGCACGACCATGTCGTCATAGCCGGTCACATCCTCAAAAATACGTGCCAGTTCGCGGCCGGCGTCCTGATCATAGCCTTCGAACCACTCGCCATAGGCATCGACAACCCGGCGTGGGGTATCGACCAGGCCTGGGCGTTGGGGATCGTCACCAGCCCAGGCGATCAGGGTCCGCACCGCCTCCATCGCCTGATCTCGTGTCGGGCGGGCACGGTCATCGTTGCCGACCAGCTTGGGTTTGAAGGCGTCCATAACTCTCGAAATCACTATCGTTGGCGTTGGCCGGGCTTGAGGTTGGGCTATATGGGGAAAAATCCCGCTCCCGCCAAGGAACGCCTGAATGCCTCTGAAGCTGCACGACACCCTGAGCCGCGAAAAACGCGTGTTCGAACCGGCCCAGGCCGACCGGGTGACGATGTATGTCTGTGGCCCCACCGTCTATAACCACGCCCATATCGGCAATGCGCGTCCGGCGGTGGTGTTCGATGTGCTGTTCCGCCTGTTGCAGCGGCTATACCCCGAGCGGGAGGTCTTCTATGCCCGCAACATCACCGACGTCGATGACAAGATAAACGCCAAGGCTGCCGACGAGGGTGTCGAGATCGGCGTCATCACCGAACGCTATACCGACATCTACCACAGCGACCTGGACGCCCTGGGGTGCCTGCGACCCACCGTCGAGCCGCGCGCGACGGCCCATATGGCCGAGATGATCGCCCTGATCGAAGCCATGCTGGCGGACGGCACGGCCTATGTCGCGGATGGCGAAGTGCTGTTCGACGTGGAGGGCTACGATGCCGGAACGGGGCGCTATGGGGCGCTGTCGAACCGGTCGCTGAGCGATATGGTGGCCGGGGCCCGCGTCGAGGTGGCGGACAACAAGCGCCACGCGGCGGACTTTGTGCTGTGGAAGCCGTCCAAGCCGGCTGAGCCGGTCTGGGACGGGCCTCGCGACCCGGCGAACGGCCAGCCCCTGCCGGGGCGCCCCGGCTGGCATATCGAATGCTCGGCCATGTCGGAGAAGGTACTGGGGCTGCCGTTCGATATTCACGGCGGCGGGCTGGACCTGATCTTTCCGCACCACACCAATGAGATCGCCCAGTCGTGCGCGGCGCACGGGCTGGCGGCCAATACGGACTTTGCCCGCTACTGGATGCACAACGGCTTTCTGACCATGGACGCCGAGAAGATGTCCAAGAGTCTGGGCAATGTGAGCCTGATCACCGAACTTCTGGAGCGGCAGCCGGGGGAGGTTCTGCGCTGGGCCTTGCTGAGCGCGCACTATCGCGGGCCGCTGGACTGGACCGATCAGCTGGTGGATCAGGCGCGCAAGAACCTGGATCGGCTGTATGGGGCGCTCAAACGCGCGCGGGCCGCAGGCGGGATTTCTGACAGCGCGCCGCCACAAGCCCTGCTGGAGGCCCTGTCGGATGATCTGAACTCACCGGCGGCGATGGCTGTCCTGTTCGATGCCGCGGGGGCGGTCGAGCGGGCGCTGAACGACGGCGAAGTCGAGACGGCGGCGGCACGGGCCGGAGAGCTTCTGGCGGGCGGGGCGCTGATGGGCCTGCTCCTGCAAGATCCCGACGCCTGGTTCGAGGGCGGGGCAGATGACGGCTTCAAAGCCCAGGTCGAGGCCCTGCTGGAGGCGCGAGCCGCCGCACGAGCGGCCAAGGACTGGGGCGAGGCGGACCGGATTCGCGATGAGCTGACGGCATTGAATGTCGTGGTCATGGACGGACCGACCGGCGCGACCTGGCGGCGGGGGTAGGGGCGACAGAGGTGACCAGCCGGATCTTTGTTATCGAGGATGAACGACACGCCGATCCGATTGGTCGCTTCGAGGATCGGGCAGCGGCCGAGGCCGAGCTTCAAAGATTGGCGGCCATTCCATGGGATCAAGCCCCCAATTGTGCACCTTGCATCGGGTGGCGTACCTGTGGGCGAACCTACGAGTTGGTTCAGTACGACATCACCCAAACCTCGTGGCGAGAGATTTGCCGTGAGGAGATCCTGGACATTTCTGCTGCGGGTGTACGGTGGTCCGCTTGATCGCTCAGCTTTTCCCGACGCGAGATCGGCCCTGGCGGCGGGGGTAGGGAATACGTTTCCTCCCCAGGAGCGCAGCGAAATGGGGAGGGGGACCCCGAAGGGGTGGAGGGGCCGGCGGCCGCAGGACGCCGGTGCGGCAGAGAGAGTCCCCTCCGTCTCTCTGCTTCGCTTCGAGCCACCTCCCCATCGCCTTCGCGATGGGAAAGGAGACGTGGACGGGAGAACACACTAAGAACATCGCATGACCGCGACCGAATCCCTCTCCGCCCTCCAGGCCCGCCGCATCGCGCTGCTGGCGCAGGGGTTTGGGGATCGACGACCGGCCAAGCCCGGCAAGGCGCATTTGAAGCGGGTGTTCGACCGGGTTGGGCTGATCCAGATCGATTCGGTGAATGTGTTGAGCCGGTCGCACTATCTGCCGCCGTTTGCGCGGCTGGGGGCCTACGATCACGCGGACCTGGACGCCCTGGCCTGGGGCAAGCGCAAGGCCCTGTTTGAATACTGGGGTCATGAGGCGTCGCTGATCCCGATGGCCTGTCAGCCGCTGTTGCGCTGGCGCATGGCGCGGGCGGAAGCCGGGGTGGGGACCTATTCGGGTCTGGCCCGGTTCGGGCGCGAGAAGCGGACCTATATCGAAGGGGTGCTGGACGAGGTTCGGCGGCGCGGGCCGCTGTCGGCGGGCGAGCTGGAACAGGCGGGCAAGGGGGCCGGCGGCTGGTGGGGCTGGTCGGACGGCAAGCGGGCGGTCGAATGGCTGTTCTGGGCCGGGCTGGTGACGACGGCGACGCGGCGTGGGTTCGAGCGGCTGTATGACCTGCCGGAGCGGGTGTTGCCGCAGGCCGTGCTGGATACGCCGACGCCGTCGGTGGAGGAGGCGCAGAGGGGCCTGATCGAGATTGCGGCGCGGGCCATGGGCGTGGCGACCGAGACGGACCTGCGCGACTATTTCCGCATGGCGCCGGGCGAGACGCGGGCGCGGATCGCCGAGCTGACCGAAGAGAGGGTTCTGGTCCCGGTTCAGGTCAAGGGCTGGACCAAGCCGGCGTGGCTGCACCGCGATGCGCCCCGGCCGCGCAAGGTCGAGGCGACGGCCCTGTTGTCGCCGTTCGACAATCTGATCTGGCGGCGCGAGCGGGCCGAGCGGATTTTCGGCTTTCACTATCGCATTGAAATCTATGTGCCGGCGCACAAGCGGGTGCACGGCTATTACGTCCTGCCGTTCCTGCAGGGCGAGCGGCTGACGGCGCGGTGCGACCTCAAGGCTGATCGTCAGGCGGGGGTGCTGCGGGTGCAGGCGGTGCATCGGGAAGACCACGCCGAGCCGGGAGAGGTGGCTCCGGACCTGGCGGTGCGGTTGCAGGATATGGCGGCGTGGATGGGGCTGTCGGGCGTTGAGGTGAAGGGCGGCGGGGCAATGGCGGAGACGTTGCGGGAGGCGCTGGTCTGATGGTCGCGCATCAAGTCGCCGCTTGACAGCGTGTAACCTTAAGGTGATATGTAACCCAAGGGTGACATGAAGCCGCCCGTTCCTTGAGGTGAACCTTGGCGAAGCAAACCCGCCGCGAGCGTGTGCAGGCAGCGCGAACACGGCAGCTTTGGGCAGTCCCCTTCACCGCCGTCCTTATGCTGTTCGTGGCGGGGGAGGCATGGCGCGATATTCAGGCGGGTGAGACCAGCTTCTTCGACTATATGCGCCTGGGATTGCCGGTCCTCTATGCCTGGATTGTCATCGCCGTGGTCATGGGCTGGGACGTCACCTCGCGACGCGAGCGCAAATACCTCGATGACGAACTCAGTCGCGCTTTCCGGGCGCAGGCGCTGGGTCTGGCCTTTGTTGTCCTGATGGCGATGGCGACGGTCATTCTGGCGATCTGCATCTGGCGACCGGAATGGACAGTCCCGTCTGTCGTGGGGGCCCTGACGCTGGGCGGGTCGGTGGCGGGCGTCCGGTTCGCCTGGCTGGACCGGCAGGCGAGCCTCGGCGATGGGTGACCCCCGATTGGGGTCGCGCCTCAAGGAACTCCGAACGGAGGCGGGGCTGACCCAGGCGGAGCTGGCGGATCGGATCGGGGTGTCGCGCAAGACGATCAACACGGTCGAGAATGGCGTGTTCATACCCTCCACCCTGCTGGCGCTCGATCTGGCGCGGGCGTTGGGGACGACGGTGGAGACGCTGTTCTTCTTGAAGGACTGACCGGGCGAAGGCTGCTAGGCTTCGAACATGAGCAAGAAAGCCACCGAGGCCTATGAGGCCGAACTTGAACAGCTGCAGATCGCCCTGGTCGAGAGCCAGGCGTGGGCGATGGAGCAGGGGCGCAAGATCCTCGTTGTCTTTGAAGGGCGCGATGCGGCCGGCAAGGGCGGCGCGATCAAGCGGGTGATCGAACATATGGCGCCGCGCCAGACGCGGGTGGTTTCCCTGCCCAAGCCCTCGGACCGCGAGGCCAGCCAGTGGTATTTCCAGCGCTATGTCGCCCACCTGCCGGCGGCGGGAGAAATCGTGCTGTTTGACCGCTCCTGGTACAACCGGGCCGGGGTCGAGGTGGTGATGGGTTTTTCCACGCCCGAACAACAGGCCGACTTCATCCGCGATGTGCCCGGGTTTGAGCATTCGCTCACAGAGGGCGGGGTCCAGATCATCAAGTTCTGGCTGGATATCTCCAAAGCTGAACAGGCCGAGCGGCTGGAGGCGCGGATCGATGATCCGCTGAAGCGGTTCAAGGTGTCGTCGCTGGATGCGGAGGCGCAGGTGCGCTGGGACGCCTATACCGAGGCGCGCGACGTGATGCTGGCCAAGGGCCATTCGGCCCATGCGCCCTGGACCATCGTGGCCACCGACAAGAAGAAAAAGGCGCGGCTGAACGTCATGCGGCATCTGGTGCGTCAGATCGGGGCCCCAGACCTGAGCGTGAAGGTCAAGGCGGTGGATGCCGATGTGTGTTTCCCGTTCGAGGCCTCGGCCCTGACGGATGGGCGGATGGCGCGGTGAGGCAGCAAGAGTTTTCCTTCTCCCCTTGCGGGAGAAGGTGGGCGAGCGCAGCGAGGTCGGATGAGGGGTGGAAGATTCTCTCCGGCAAGTTCTGGTCGCCCCGGACGCCAACTCGGATAGATCAGCGCGACGCCTCATCCGTCAGTCCTTCGGGCTGCCACCTTCTCCCGCGGGGGGAGAAGGGGCCATGAGCGAGCGCCTCCCCGACGCACATCGGACCAACTGGGTCGACCGGTCGGCGCCGGAGGGCCTGAAGCCGTGGCTGAAGCTGGGGCGGTTTGATCGCCCGATCGGCATCTGGTTGTTGCTGATCCCGTGCTGGCAGGGGATCGCCCTGGCGCTGACGCAATATCGAAAGATGCCGGACCTGTATGACCTTTGGTTGGTCGTGGGGTTTGCGCTGGGTGCCGTGTTGATGCGGGCGGCGGGATGCGCCTTCAACGATGTGGTGGACCGCGACATCGACCGGCAGGTGGCGAGGACCGCGGACCGACCCGTGGCGTCCGGTCGGATCAGCGTCAAACAGGCGCTGGCGCTCATTGCGGTGTGTTGTCTGATCAGCCTTGGGATCCTTTTGACCCTGCCGGTGGCGGCGATCTGGCTGGGGGTGGGGTCGCTGGCGCTGGTGGCGGCCTATCCGTTCATGAAGCGGATCACCTGGTGGCCGCAGGCTTGGCTGGGGCTGACGTTCAACTGGGGCGCGTTGATGGGATTTGCGGCGGCCTTGCCGCTGGCGGCGGCGACGCTGTTGCCGGGTGAGATTGCCGCGGAGTTCCGGCCCTTCTGGTGGAGCGCGGCTTCAGGCAGCGCGTATGGGACGGCGCTGGCCTGGCAGACCTATCTGCCGGCGCTGTGGCTCTACCTCGGTGGCGTGTTCTGGACGCTCGGCTACGACACCATCTATGCGCTGCAGGACATCGAGGACGACGCCATGGTCGGGGTGAAATCCTCGGCCCGGCGGCTGGGTGGACGGGTACGAACCGGCGTGGCGCTCTTTTATGCCCTGGCGGTGTTGTGTGCTGCCGTGGCGGGCTCTCAGGCCGGGCTCGGTCCGATTTTCGCCATCGGGATGCTGGTCTATGCGGGGCATCTGGCCTGGCAGGTCCGGTCACTTCGTGCCGGTGATCCTGTTCTGGCGCTGAAACTGTTCAAGTCCAACCGCGAGGCGGGACTCATCCTTCTGGTCGCGATAGTGTCGGGCGGTCTGTTGTGGAGTTGACGATGAAGCCGGTCCATTTCGCCCTCGCGGCCCTTGTCCTGGTCGCGGCCTGTCAGCGCGGCGCTGAAGACGAGGCGACCCGCACGGTGGCCGAAGCGCCGCCAGCGCAACCCCAGGCCGATCCGCAGGTGACCGAGGCCGAGCAGGCCGCGCCCCTGACCTATTCGCGCGAAACCGCCTATGCCGATGTCGAACTGACCCTGCCCCAGGCGATCAGCGCCTACCCGGACCTGCACGCCTTCGTCTACGGCGAGGAAGTGCGGGATCTGCGCCAGTTCCTCGAACAGTCGCAGGGCGATCACACCGAATACGGCGGTGGGGAGTTGCCGCCCTATGAGCGCAGCGTCACCTATGAGGTGGCCGGTCAGAGTGCGCGCCTGCTGAGCCTGACCGAGACGAATTACGAGTACACCGGTGGGGCGCATCCCAATTCGTCCTTTGGCGCGGTGCTTTGGGACAAGACAGCGGATCGTCGGCTGTTACCCGCCTCGCTGTTCCGGCGCGGGGCGGATTTATCGGCCCTGGATCAGGCCCTGTGTGATGCCATCAACACGGCCCGGACCGCCGCCACCGGCGAACCGTCCCAACTGGCGGTGGGTGCCAGCGGTAACTGGTCCTGCCCGCGCGCAACCCAGACGCCCTTTGTCCTGGCGGCCTCGACGACCAGCGGCCGGGTTGGTGGCCTGGAGTTCCTGATCGGCCCGTATCTGGTGGGTCCCTACGCCGAGGGATCGTATCAGATCGTGGTGCCTCAGAGCGCCTTTCGCAGCCTGATTGATCCGGCGTTTTCCGCCGAGTTCGCCGGCCAACCCCGCCGCGTCGGTGATGTTACGGATCGTGGTGGCGTGACCCAGGCGCGATAAGGCGCTAAAGCCCCGCGCATGAGCGAGGCCCCGTCCACTTCCAGCTTCGGTTTCCGCGACGTCGATGCGCGCGAGAAGGTGCGCCTGGTGCGCGGCGTCTTCGACAGTGTGGCGGACCGCTACGATGTGATGAATGACCTGATGTCCGGGGGCGTCCATCGCCTGTGGAAGGACATGGTGGCCAACCGCCTCAACCCCCAGCCGGGCGAGCTGATCCTCGATCTGGCCGGCGGAACCGGCGACATGGCGCGGCGCTTTTCGAAGATGGCCCGCAAGGTCCAGCAGCGGCGCGGCGGGCCGGATGCGACGGTCATGGTCATTGACTATAACGCCGAGATGATCGCCGCCGGGCGCAAGAAGGGCGGCGAGCCGGAGATGACCTGGAACGTCGGCGACGCCATGAACCTGCCGATCCCGGACGCGGTGGCAGACGCCTATGTGATTTCTTTCGGCATCCGCAATGTCGCCCATGTGCCGACGGCGCTTGCGGAGGCGCGACGCGTTCTGAAACCCGGCGGGCGGTTCCTGTGTCTGGAGTTTTCGCGGCCCAAGGCCTCGGCGGTGCGTGCCGCCTATGACGCCTGGTCATTCAACGCGATCCCGGCCATCGGCAAGGCCGTGACGGGCGACCGCGACAGCTATCAGTATCTGGTCGAATCCATCCGCCGGTTCCCGGACCAGAAGACGTTCGCAAAAATGATCGAGGACGCCGGTTTCGGGCGGGTCGGCTGGACCGACTATTCCGCCGGGGTTGCGGCCCTTCACCATGGGTGGGCGATCTGAGCGGGCCGGTCTATCGCGATCCGCCGCCGCCGCCGGCTGACCATCCGGTCAGGAACCCGGTCACGGCCTTTTTTCGCCTATGGGGCTGGCTGTGGGTGCTGGCGCGCTACGACGCCCTGGTGCCGCGCGAGGTCAATCCGGTGTTGCCGGCCTGGGCGAGGCCATTTGCCTGGACCGTTCAACTGTTCTCGGGTCGTGAAGGCAAACAGGGGCGACCCGGTCAGAGGCTGGGCAAGGCCTTCGAACAACTCGGCCCGGTGGCGATCAAGCTGGGCCAGGTACTGGCGACGCGGGCGGACATTTTCGGCCTGGAGTTCGCGCGCGATCTGGGGCGGCTGAAGGACGCCCTGCCGCCCTTCCCGGTCGAACAGGCACGGCGTGAGGTGGAACGGTCGCTGGGCCGACCGGTCGAGGCTCTGTTCGTGGACTTTGAACCGGCGGTGGCCGCTGCGTCACTGGCTCAGGCGCATCCGGCGCGTCTGGTCGACGGGACGAAGGTGGCGGTCAAGGTGCTGCGCCCCGGTGTCGAACGTCAGGTCGAAAAGGGTCTGGATTCGATGCGGCTGGGCGCGCGGATCGTCTGGCGGCTGATCCCCATTGCGCGACGGCTGGAACCGTCGGCCTTCGTCGAGACCATTGCGAGGGCGCTGGACCTGGAACTGGATATGCGGCTGGAAGCGGCGGCGGCGTCCGAGCTGGCCGAGGTCATGGCCAAGGACGGCTATATGTCGGCACCGTCCGTGATCTGGGAGGGGGTCGGCAAGCGGGTCCTGACCCTGACCTGGGCCCCCGGTATTCCGATGACCGACCCGGAGATCGTCGCCGATCCGGCCTTTCATCAGAATGAGCTCGCCGACAAGGTGGTTCGGGCCTTCCTCAGTCAGGCGCTGGATCACGGGGTGTTCCATGCCGACCTGCATGAGGGCAATCTGTTCGCCGAGGCTCCGGACAAGCTGACGGCGATTGATTTCGGCATTGTCGGGCGGCTGGGGCCGTCCGAGCGGCGCTATCTGGCCGAAATCCTCTGGGGCTTCATTTCCCGGGACTATGACCGGATTGCGCGGGTGCATTTCGAGGCCGGCTACGTGCCTGCTCAGCACTCGGTAGAGACCTTCGCCCAGGCGCTGCGCGCGGTCGGTGAGCCGGTGATCGGCAAACAGGCCAGTCAGGTGTCGATGGGGCGGCTGCTCGGTCAGCTCTTCGAGATCACGGCCCTGTTCGACATGCGGCTGCGGCCCGAGCTGATCCTGTTGCAGAAGACCATGGTATCGGTCGAGGGCGTGGCGCGGCGGCTGAACCCGGATCACGATCTATGGGCGGCGGCGCGACCCGTGGTCGAGCGGTGGATTCGCGAAGAACTGGGCCCGCGTGGCCAGATCAAGGACGGCCTTGAGGAGCTGCGTCGTGCGGTGCGCGGGTTGATCCGTCTGGTCGAGACACCGCCACAGCCGCCGGTGATCATCGAGGCGCGCCGGGACGACGACTGGGGTGCCGTCGGATTCGTCGTCGCCTTGGCGGCTCTGGTCGTGGCCCTGGTATCAGCTGCGGGTTAGCCTACCCGCACTCGCCCGAACCACCCCGATAGCAACCGCGATCCGGCTCAGTCGGGACGTAGTACGGATCGGGCTCTTGCCGGACCGGCGGGGGCGGCGGAGCGGGGGGCTCCGGCTGGACGTAGCAGTCACAGTCCCGACTGTAGTAGCCGTCGCTGTAGCCCGTCTGATAGCCGTCGTGGAAGGCCTGGACATAGTCGCCGCGCCCACGGTCCTCGCGGGCCCCTTGATCGCAATCCGCCTCGCGATCGTAGCGGCTGTCATAGCTGCATTCGTAGCGATGCCCGCCTTCGGAACGACGTCCGTAGGAATCCGAATAGCGGTGCGAAACCTCTTCGCGCGTGTATTCCCGGCGATAGGACCGGCTGTCGACGACCGTATAGGTGACAAAGGGCCCGCCGGGGCCATAGGGCGCAACCGTATAGCCGACGGGTGTGACGCTGCAGGGAGAGGCGCAGGCCGCACCGTAGCCGTAGCCCCCGCCGCCGGCGAAGGCTGAGCCATAGGCGATGCTCTGGGACTGCGATCCGCCGTAGAAATCCGACTGGGCGGCATAGCCATAGGCCCGCGATGAGGCGGCCGCATAGGCGTCGGCGCTGGCCGAGGACCGGCTGGAGACATTGATGTCGATGTTGACGTCGCCGCCGCCGCGACCGCCGCCGTGGCCACCCCCATGGCCTCCGCCATGGCCACCACCACCATATCCGCCGCCGTGGCCCCCTCCGCCGCCGCCGCAGCCGGTATTGCAACCGCCGCCGCCGCCGCCGCCGTGGCCACCGCCGTAGCTGCCACCGCCTCCGCGATCACCGCCGTTAAAGCCGGAGAGTTCAGCATGGGCCGCGACCGGGAAGGCCGCGACGGCGAAGAGCGCAAGTGCGGGCAGGAGCTGTCTCATGGCACCAGTCAGCGCCAAAGGGTGCAAGCCTTCAAACCCAAACACCGAGTAAACGGCGGTTTAACCTTAAGATTCCCGTCGCGCGCTAGAGCATGATGGTTTTTGTTGGAACCGCAGGGCGGTTCCAACAAAAAGCTGAATCATGCTCGCGCTTTTGTCTGGAGCCTGATTCACGCCCGAGATGAAATCGCGAAGCGATTCCACCTCAACCGATCAGGCTCTAGAAGTCGACGGTCAGGCCCTTCTTTTCCCAATCCCCATAGCGGGTCGGTTCCTCGCCGCCACGGCCGCCGGCTTCAGGAGGCAGGTCTGTGGCGTGCGTCGCAGCCCGCCGTGCGGCGGCCTCTTCGAGGGCGCGCCTGGCCTCGGGGCTCAGTGCCTTGCCTGGTGCAGCACCTTCGATCTCGGGGATATCAGTCATGTCGCCTGTTTAGGCGGCTTGCCCCGTGGGCTCCAGTCCCATACCGCTGACCCAGCACAGGGAGCCGCGCCATGTTCCTGCTCAAGGACACCTACCCCCTCTACCTCGCCAATGAGCCGGTGCAGCCGAACGCCGACCTGGAGGTCACCGACAAATATTCCGGCCAGGTGGCGACGCGCGTGGCGATGGCCAGCCCAGAGATCATCAACGAGGCCATCGGCTGGGCGGTGAAGGCCGCTGAGCCGATGCGCGACATGGCGGCCTATGAGCGCCAGGCGGTGCTGATGCACTGCGTCGCCCGCTTTACCGAACGCGCCGAGGAGCTGGCCTGGTCGCTGTGCGTGGAGGCCGGCAAGCCGATCCGGGATTCACGCGGCGAGGTGACCCGCCTCATCGACACCTTCCGCGTGGCGGCGGAGGAGAGCGTTCGCATCACAGGTGAGCATCAGCCGCTGGACATATCGGCACGGGCGACGGGCTATCAGGGCATCTGGAAGCGGGTGCCGATCGGGCCGTGTTCTTTCATTTCTCCGTTCAATTTTCCGCTGAACCTGGCGGCGCACAAGGTGGCACCGGCGCTGGCGGTGGGCTGTCCGTTCGTCTTGAAGCCGGCCTCCAAGACGCCGCTGGGGGCGCTGATCATCGGCGAGGTGCTGGCCGAGACGGACCTGCCCAAGGGGGCCTTCTCCATTCTGCCGGCGACGCGGGATGGAGCGGATCTGTTCACGACTGACGACCGGCTGAAGCTGTTGTCGTTCACGGGATCGCCGGACGTCGGCTGGGCGCTGAAGGCCAGGGCGGGGCGCAAGAAGGTGGTGCTGGAGCTGGGCGGCAATGCCGCCGTCATCGTCGACCGGGACGCCGATCTGGACGATGCGGTCGAGCGGATCGTGTTCGGGGCCTTCTATCAGTCCGGCCAGTCCTGCATCGGGGTGCAGCGGATTCTGATCCATGCCGACATCTATGAGGAGTTGCGTGACCGGCTGGTGACCAGGACCCGGTCGCTGGTCTGTGGCGATCCCAAGGATGAGGCCACCTTCATCGGGCCGATGATCGATGAGGGCGAGGCCAGGCGGATCGAGGACTGGATTGCCGAGGCCGTGGCCGGCGGTGCCAAGGTCCTCTGTGGCGGCGGACGCGACGGGGCGATGGTCCAGGCAACCCTGGTCGAGACCGTCGGCAAGGAGACCCGCCTGAATCGTGAAGAAGCCTTTGGGCCCGTGGCGACGCTCCAGAGCTATTCGGATTTCGAGGCGGCCCTGGCTGAGGTGAACGACAGCCGCTTTGGCTTGCAGGCCGGGATCATCACCCATGATCTCAACAAGGCTCTGATGGCCTGGGATCGTTTGGAGGTCGGCGGCGTCGTTATCGGGGACGTGCCGTCCTACCGGGTCGACAACATGCCCTATGGCGGGGTCAAGGATTCCGGCCTCGGCCGCGAAGGCGTGCGCTTCGCCATGGAAGACATGACCGAAATCAGGAACCTGGTGATCCGGTCACGCCCGATCCTGTGATCCGCCCCGAGATGTCGATGCCACGCTCGGCCGCGACCTGATCGACCAGAGCGCGGACCTGGGGGGCCCAGGAGGCATCAGCAGGTGCGCTGTTCAACAGGGCGATCCAGTCTTCCATGGCCCCGTCGCGGTCTCCGGTCTGGTCCTTGTGCAGGGCCAGGAAGTAGCGGGCACGCGGGTCGTTCGGGTCACGGGCCACCGCGGCTCGGAAGGCGACGAGCGCGTCCTCGGTGACCACGCCGTCGCCGACCTGAACCAGGGCTTCCCCCAGCGCCGAATGCAGGCGCGCATCGTCGGGCATCAACAGGGCGGCGCGCGCATAGGCCCCGGCGGCCGGCTCAAACCGACCGGCCTGGGAATAGGCCTGACCCAGGATACGCCACATCTCGGCATCGTCGGGCGTCTCCTGAACGCGTGCCTCCAGGGCCGCGATCATCCGCTCCAGCGAGCTGTCGGCCGGTACAGAAACCGTGGTGTCCGGGCGAGCCAGATCGGGCCGACCCAGAAGCGCATACAGCCCCAGCCCACCGACAAAGACGAGAAGCGCCGCGCCGATGCCGACGATCCGGCGCGCGCCCAGGGTCAAGGGATGGGTCGTGCCGCTCGCCGTGCGAGCCTCCGCGAGGATCCGGCGATGCGCCTCCAGCCGCAGGGCACTGGCCTCGGCTTCATTGAGGTCGCCGTCGGTGGCCTGTCTGTCGATCTCGGCCAGCCGATCCTTCAGGGCCAACGGTTGGGCGGGCTCGGGCAAGGGTTCGGTCCGGTCAGGTCGAATGAACGGCAGGAGTACCGCCATCGCAGCCAGGGCGGCCATGGGGATCAGGACAAGCCAGATCATGCCTCGTCCTCCTCAGCCAGAAGAGCATCCAGGCGCGCCTGTTCCTCGCGCGTCAGCGGCGTAGCTTCCCCGGCGCTTCGCCGCCGGCGCAGATAGGCAAACACCGCGCCGGCCCCGATCAGGACAACGGCGAACGGGCCGAGCCAGAGCAGCCAGGTTGCCGCCTCAAAGGGCGGTTTGAGCAGGACGAAGTCGCCGTACCGCTCGACCATGAAGGCCCGGACCTCTTCGTCGGTGTCGCCGGCGGCGACGCGCTCGCGCACGACCTGGCGCAGGTCGGCGGCGAGGACGGCCCCGGATTCAGCGATGGATTCGTTCTGGCAAACGACACATCTGAGGGATTCGTGGATGGCCTGGGCACGGGCCTCCTGCGCGGCGTCCGCCAGTGGCCGATCCTCGATGGGGGCCGGCGGCGGCGGGGCTGAGGCCATCAGCATCAGGGCCGTCACGATCAGGGCAAACCGCTTCATCCTTCGGCCTCCAGTCGCTGGAGGATCGGGCGGAGTTCCGTCTCCCAGACCTCGGGGGTGATCGGGCCGACATGCCGGTGCCGGACCCGCCCACGGGCGTCGACGATAAAGGTTTCGGGCGCGCCGGACACGCCCAGATCAATCCCGGTTCGTCCGTCGGGATCATCGCCGACGTGCGCGTAGGGGTCGCCGTGTTCTGTCAGCCAGGCGGCACCGGCCCCCGGTGGATCCTTCCAGTCGAGGCCCTGGATGACCACGCCACGCGCAGCCAGGTCCATGAGGAACGGATGCTCAACCCGACAGCCGACACACCAGCTGGCAAAGACGTTCAGCAGCATCGGACGGGCCGTAAAATCGGCTGTGGCCAGGCCATGGTCGTCGCCGGTCCGAACCGGGGCCAGTTCGAAGGCCGGAAGGGGGCGGTCGATCAGGGTGGAGGGCAGGGCCTCGGGGTCGCGCCCCAGACCCAGCCAGAGAAGTCCTGCCAAAACGGCCAGGGCCACGACGGGTACAAAGAACAGAAGCCGCCGGATCATGGGGCGACCTCCGGGGTCTTCGTGCGCGCGCGCGGCTCGGGCGCGGCCAGACGCAGGCGTCGGTCCGCCAGGCTGAGGGCACCGCCGAAGGCCATGACCAGGCCGCCCCACCAGATCCAGCCGACCATGGGATGGCTCCAGGCCCGGATGACGACGCCGTCACCCCGGCGCTCGCCCACCGAGACATAGTAGGCACCCAGGGGTGTCAGATCGATGCCCGCCTCGGTCGTCCAGGTGCCGGTCACCGGATAGAAGCGACGCTCCGAGGTGATCTCGCGGTTCACGCCGGGGCCTGTGGTGTGCAGGATTACCCGCTCGGCCCGATAGTTCGGTCCGTCGACGATTTCCGCCCCGGTCAGGGTCATGCGGCGTCCGGAGAAGTCGACCGACTGGCCCGGCGTCAGGGTCGCGACGGTTTCCGTTTCCAGGGCCGTCACCGAGGCGATGCCCAGCGCCGTCATGCCGAGGCCGGCATGCGCCAGGCACAAGGCCCAGACCGCCGGCGGTGTTTTGCGGATACGCCAGCCGATCTCGTCACGACCGGCCGCCGTCCAGCGGCGAACGAGCACCCAGGCCGACCCGGCGATAAGCCAGACCCCAAGTGTCGCGCCGAGACTCTGAAGGACGTGGGCCGGGCCGAGAGTGAAGATGGCCACAACCAGGGCGACGGCGGCGATCAGCAGCGGCCATTTCAGCCGCCCGGTGACCGCCTTAAGGCTGTCGCGCTTCCAGTTCAGCATCGGGCCATAGGCGACGATGGCCAGGAGCGGCAAAACCAGCGGGACAAAGGTGATGGCGTAATAGGGCGGTCCGACCGAGATACGGTCCTGACCCTGCGACAGCACCTCGACAAAGACCGGATAGAAGGTGCCCAGAAACACCGTCGCTGTGGCCGCCATCAGGAACAGGTTGTTCAGGGCCAGGCCGGCCTCGCGAGAGACGGGGGAAAAGACCGCGCCGGTCTGCATCGACGGAGCTCGCCAGCCGTAGAGGGCCAGGGCTGCGCCTGTCGCCAGAACCGTAAAGCCCAAAATCGCGGTGCCTCGCGCAGGATCGACGGCAAAGGCATGCACACTGGTCAGAACGCCTGAGCGCACCAGGAAGGTGCCCAGCAGGCTCAGCGAGAAGGTCAGGATCGACAGCAGGAGGGTCCAGCTGATCAACGCCCCGCGCTTCTCCAGGACAATGGCGGAATGGAGCAGGGCCGTGCCGGCCAGCCATGGCATGAGCGAAGCGTTCTCGACCGGGTCCCAGAACCACCAGCCGCCCCAGCCCAGCTCGTAATAGGCCCACCAGGACCCCAGGGCGATGCCCAGGGTCAGGGCCGACCAGGCCGCAATGATCCAGGGACGCAGCCAGCGGGCGAAGGCCATGTCGGCCCGCCCTTCGATCAGGGCCGCTGCCGCCAAAGAGAACGCCGCCGAGAAGCCGACGTAGCCGAGGTAAAGCAGCGGTGGATGCAGGACCAGGCCGGGGTCCTGCAGCAGGGGATTGAGTTCAGCCCCATCCAGCGGAGCCGGGTCCAGTCGCAGGAACGGGTTGGAGGTGAACAGGGCAAATCCCAGGAAGGCTGCTGCGATCAAGGCCTGGACCCCCAGCATGCGCGACACCAGGGTCGGACGCAGTCGCCGCCCGAACAGGGCCGCCGCGGCACCATAGATGGCCAGGATCAGCACCCACAGCAGCAGGGAGCCCTCGTGGCTGCCCCAGGTCGCGGCCAGCCGATAGGGCCAGGGCTGGGTCGAGTGGCTGTGTTGCTGAACCAGGGCCACCGAGAAGTCTGGGATCAGATAGCAGATCGCCAGGGCAACAAACGCCATGGCCACAAACAAGAGCTGGAACAGGGCCGAGGCGCGGGCACCCGCCATCAGGCGACCATCACGGCGCGCGCCGCCACTCAGGCCGGTGGCGGCCTGAACCAGGGCCAGAAGAAATGCCAGGATGAGGGCGAGATGCCCGATTTCCGCGATCATGCCAGTCCTGGGAGTTGGGAGCCGGGCGGTCCTAGCCCCTTGGAGCCGCGCCGCCAAGGGGCGGCACCTGCCATACGGGGAACAAGACGGGGGGATTTCGTGTGCGGCACGAGCCTTGCCGCGTGTCAGGCGAGCCGTCCAAGAATGGGACGGTCGCTATCGAGGAAAACGGACCAATGGCGACCGACATTGATCTTCACCTGGGCAAGCGCCTGCGCCGCCGCCGCCGCTTGCTGGGTCTTACGCAACAACAACTGGCCATGCAGGTCGGGATTCGCTTCCAGCAGATCCAGAAGTACGAATGCGGTGCCAATCGCATTTCGGCAGCGCGCCTGTGGCAGCTGTCCGAAGCCCTGGAAACGCCGGTGAGCTATTTCTACGACGGCCTGGCCGAGGCCCTGGAGCAACAGGTGTCGCGCCCGGAACGTTCCGACATGTTCTCGCGCAAGGAAACCCTGGACCTCATCCAGGCCTATTATCAGCTGGAAGAGCGCCCTCGTCGTCGTCTTCTGGATCTGGCCAAGTCGCTCCATGCTGAAGGTGGCGATCCCGCCTGATGTGGTTTGGCTCGTGACCGGCGCGCGGCTCTGTGCCATGCCGCGCCGGCCATGACCGATCTGACACGACTTGAAGAATTCTCCTTGGAACTTTGCGGGGCTGCGGCGGATGTCGCGGTCCCGATCTTTCGCGCCGGCTGCGCGCATGAGGACAAGGGTGATGTCGGGGGCTTCGATCCCGTCACCGAAGCCGACCGAGGGGCCGAGGCTGCGATCCGCCAGCTGATAAGCGCCCGCTTTCCCGATCATGGCGTCATCGGCGAAGAATATGGGACCGACCGGCCCGACGCCGAGTTTGTCTGGATCGTCGATCCTGTCGATGGAACGCGGGCGTTCATTTCCGGCCTGCCGCTGTGGACCACTCTGATTGGCCTGCGTCAGGCCGGTGAGCTGGTGATGGGGGCCGTGGCTGCCCCGGCTCTGGGAGAGGTCTTTGTGGGAGGCCCGTTGGGCGCGCGTCGGGTTGCGGACGGTGTCTCGACGCCCATCCGCACGCGCGCCTGTCCTGACCTGTCGACCGCCGTGATCTCAACGACCGATCCGATCCTGTTCGACGCACAGCAGAAACGCGGCTGGGATGCCTTGCGCACCGCGACGCGCCTGGCACGGCTGGGGTGCGATGGCTATGCCTATGCGATGGTGGCCGCTGGGCGAATGGATGCCGTCGCCGAGACGGACCTCAAGCCCTGGGACTGGGCGGCACCGACGGCTCTGGTTCGCAGCGCGGGCGGGACGGTGACCGACTGGGCCGGAGCTGAGCCCAGCGGTGAGTCCAGTCTGCTGGCGGTGGGTGATCCCGGCCTGGCCCAGACTATGCGCGGGCTGCTGGGCAACTAGAGCATGATGGTTTTTGTTGGAACCGCCCTGCGGTTCCAACAAGAAGCTGAATCATGCTCGCGCTTTCATCTGGAGCCTGATTCACGCCTGAGATGAAATCGCGAAGCGATTCCACCTCAACCGATCAGGCTCTAGGCTGCGGCTTGTCCGCGTGATGTCAGATAGTCCGCCATGGCATCGAACTCGGTCAGGAACGCTTCGCGCGCCTCGTCCAACTCTGCCAGGATCTCGTGTTCGGCGCCCTTGATCTCGACATAGCGGCCGCGCCCCAGGCGTTTGGCCGCCCAGCGATTGGTCTGTTTCCAGACCCGGGTGTCGTCCCCCCCCTGTATGATCGACACGGGGATTTTGACCGACTTGAGCGCCCGCGGCTTGAGCGCCCGTTCGCCGGCGTCAAAGGCCGTCGCCAGCCAGCCCCAGGTCGGCCCACCGATCGCCAGGTGCGGACAGGCATAGAGTTGCTGTCGGAACAGCTCGTAGCGGTGGGCGTCCCGCGTCAGGGCATTGTCCTCGAAGGTGTGCTCGAACGGGTCGTCCATATTGTCCAGCACGTAGTCCGCCGAGCGGCCATGGCGCAGGTTCCATCGGACCGCCAGCTTGGCCGACCACATGGAACGTTTGCCGGTGGTGATGCGCAGCATGGGGCTGGACAGCACCGCTCCGTCGATACGGGGCTCACCCTGCTCCAGCGTCAGAAGATTGAAGGCGGCCCCCATCGAATGGGCCACCGCGATCCAGGGCTTGGGCATGCGGTCCTGGAAATGATCGAGGAGCCGGCCATAGTCGTCGAGGAACTCTTCAACTGCCCGGGCGTGGCCGCGCATGCGGTCCGGCAGGAGCCGCGCCGACAGGCCCTGGCCGCGCCAGTCATGGGCCAGAACGCAGAACCCGCGCGCCAGGAGGTCGGCATAGAGTTCGTAGTATTTTTCAATCGGTTCGGTGCGACCGGCCGAGAAGATGACCGTTCCGCGCGGCGGTGATGCCGGCGTCCAGAAGGCAGCGCGCAGGCGCAATCCCCCGGCACCACGATACCATTCGCCCTCACCGCCCGGCGGCGGCATGGCTCCCGGTACACCCATCAAGGGCGCGTTCGCAGCATAGGCTTGGGCGCGATTCACGCGGTCGGCTTCCTGAATTTGAGTGTCATGCGATCAGATTCCCCAATGGCATCATAGGGAGAATGATCAAACGAAGGGTTAGGAGCCTCGCCACGTGGGGCGGAGCGTCTTTCGGGCGGCAAGGTCCAGACGCCGAACGGATGATCGCGGGTATCGGCCGCATTGGCGTTGATCTCGCTGGCCGCGACAAAGGCGAAGCCGGCCTCGGCGGCGAGCTGTTTGACAAAGGCTTCCTGGACATAGCCGTCAGCCGCCGCCGGGTCCTGGATCGAACCGACCGGGGCGCGGTGCTGCTCGATACCGAGCGTCCCGCCGGGCTTGAGGGCGGCATAGGCGTCTTCGAAGGCCTTCTCGGCGATGCCGGCGGCCATCCAGTTGTGCAACTGGGACATGAAGAGAACCAGATCAGCCGAGGCAGCGGGGGCGACCGGCCCGCTGGTCGGACCAAACTCGGTCATGGCCACTTCGCCATAGAGGCGCCGGTTGCCCTCAAATCGCTCCCGGAACCGCGCGACCAGCTGGGCGGTCGCCAGATTGGCCCCGTTGCTGAGGTCCTGACCGGGTTCGGGACGCTCGACCTGGAAGTTGGCGCAGTACAGACGACCGCCGCCACGCGCGAGATAGGGGGCCAGAATCTCGGTCCAGTAGCCGGCACCCGGCCACATATCGATGACCGTCTGATCCGGCGCGATTTCGAAGAACTCCAGCGTCTCAACCGGATGACGCCAGGCGTCGCGCGGCCGGCCGTCGGCCCGCCAGTTTCCCGCAACCGCCCAGGCCAGGCTCCCGACCGGCGGCGCATTCGGATCGACCGGTTCGTCGCTCTCAGGCTCGCCCTGACCTCGCCCGCAGCCCACCAGGGCCAGACCACTGGCCGCCAGCAGCAGATGGCGGCGGCTCAATCCATTGAGATTGTTCGCAGATACTCGGGCCAAGAACGATCGACTTCTTCAAGCGGAAAACAGGCTGGCGAACGGCTTAAACTGCGCCGCGAAGGGCGTCAAAGCGATCCCGACCCGCGGGCTGCCCTCAATCGTCCGCCGATGCCGGTCGCACGAAGCGAAGGGTCATGCGGTCGGATTCGCCAATGGCGTCGAAATGGTCGCGCTCGGCCGCCGTCAAGGTCCGCCCATCCTGGCTTGAGCGCCGGACCGGCGGAAGCGTCCAGACCCCGAATGGATGGTCGCGTCCGTCCATCGGATTGGCATTGAGGTCGCTGCGCGCCTCCAGAACGAATCCGGCGCGCTGAGCCGCCTCGATCACATAGGCTTCGGGCACATAGCCGGTCGGGGCTGTGGCCTGAACGTCGGTGCCGTCTGCAGCCCGGTGCTGTTCGACGACCAGATAGCCGCCTGGCTTCAGGACGCGGAAGAACTCGGCCATGTAGCGATCCGTTCGACCTTCGGCCCTGGCCCAGTTGTGGAAGGCCCGCGCCACCAGGACCATGTCGGCGCTTTGATCCGGCAGGCCGACACCTGATTGCGGGCCGAAATCGACCACCGTGGCCGGGCCAAAGGTTGAGGGATCGGCATCAAACCGGGCCTGAAGCGCGGCTCGGGCATCGCGCGCGCCCTGGGATGTTTGCGGATTGGCCGTATCGACCCAGGCGGCGATATAGCGACCGCCGGTGCCGGCGGTGTAGGGCGCGAGAATATCGGTCCACCAGGCCCCCGCACCCGGTTCGATCTCCACCACCGTCATACCCGGGCGCAGACCCCAGAAGGTCAGGCTCTCGAAGGGATGACGAAACGCATCGCGGGCGCGTGCCTCGGCCGTCCGCAGCGGAGACTCGATCACCGCCTGGAGCGTGTCGTCCTCGGAAAAATCGGGTCGCGCCGCCTGGCCCCGCTCGATCGGGAATGTCTGGGCCAGAGCCACGCTCGGGGACAGAAGGGCAAGGGAAACAAGGGCGGCGAGGGCAGGGCGCATCACAAACTCCAGATCGATTCCATGGATTATTAGACACATCAGGCCGCAGGGTCACCCGCGCACCCCTTGCACGGGTGCTCGGGTATCCCATCTGTCTGAACGAAGGCGCCGATGGTCGGGTCTTCGCGGATGACGCCGGTGCCCATGTAGGGGCCGACACCATCTGATCCCAGATCGTCCCGGGCAGGCGCGGGGCGGTTCACCTTGCTGATTTCAGGAGGACTTGAAATGCGCACCTATGATTTTGCCCCACTGACCCGCTCGGCCGTTGGTTTCGACCGACTGTTCACGATGCTGGAAGCGGCCTCTAAGACCGAGGGCCAGGGCTACCCCCCGTACAACATCGAAGGCCTGAGCGAGAACCAGTACCGGATTGAGCTGGCGGTGGCCGGCTTCAAGCCCGAAGAGCTCAACATTGAGGCCAAGGAGAATGTGCTGATCGTGACCGGTCGCAAGGCGGCCAACGACGGCAGTGACGAGCGCCGTTTCCTGCATCGCGGGCTGGCGGAGCGCGACTTTGAGCGCCGTTTCCAGTTGGCAGACTATGTGGTGGTCACCCAGGCCAAGCTCGAAAACGGGCTGCTTCAGATCGGCCTGGAGCGTCAGCTGCCTGAGGCGCTGAAGCCCCGCACCATCCCGATCTCGGCCTCGAGCGAAGAGGTCATTGAGGCCAAGCCGGCGCGCAAGTCCAAGTCGGCCTAAGTTCGGATTGAACCGAGCCGAAAGAGGGCGGTCCCCAGGGGGCCGCCCTTTTTTTGCGTCACGCCGCCAGGTTGAGGCCCTCGACCTCGCCCAGCTCGGCGCCGGCGAGCATGGCACCGACCAGAACCGCCCCGGTGAGATCCGCGCCGCGCAGGTCGGCCTGTTTGAGGCCCGCCTGGGTCAGATCGGCTTGCTGCAGCTGGGTATAGCGAAGCCGGGCGCTGGTCAGATCGGCGGGCAGGGTCCGGTTTGCGCCGATCGGCAGAGGCCCCAGCTGGGCCCCGCGCAGGTCAGCCTTGACCAGATTGGCACCACCCAGCCGCGCGCCACGTAGATCGGCGCCGCGAAGAATCGCCCCGCGCAGGTCGGCATTCTCGAGATTGGCCCCCTGAAGCTCGACGCCGGACAGGTCCATGCCGACCATACAGGCCCCACGCGCACTCATGGCCGGAAGGCGACGCCCTTTTAGGCCATCCAGCAACGGGCGAAGATCCAGCCGATCCATCAGCGCCGGCGTCCCGTCCTTGCCGCCCGAGCGGGCCCAGGCTTCCGCCTCGGCGACGGCCTGACCCAGGGTTTGCAGACTGGAGCCATCGGCCACCGGCGAGCGGAGGCATCCGGTCATGTCGGCCTTGTCGATCTTGGCCTTGTCGATGTCACAGCCGGCGAGGACCGCGCCGTTGAAGCGGGCACCCTCCAGGTTGGCTCCGACCACATCGGCCCCTTCGAGCAGGGCACCGGCCAGATTGGCGTCCTTGAGATTGGCACCGGTCAGCTTGGCCCCCCGCATCGAACAGTCGGAGAAATCCGCCGCGAAGGCGGACACGCCGTTGAAGTTCGACTGATCCAGGGTGGCCCCTGAGAAGTTGACCTCGTCGGCCTCGCCCGAGCGGACCTCGTGGCGAAGGGCTGTCAGCCCCTTTTCCGGGTGCGGAATGCCGATCTTGCCTTCGCGGAAGTCGGCCTGGGTCAGGTCGGCAAGCGACAGATTGGCTCCGCGCAGACAGGCCCCCCGGATGTCGGCGCGGCGCAGGTTGGCCCCTCTCAGATCAGCCTTGCGCAGGTCACAGCCGAACAGGACGGCCCGCTCAAGCTGGGTGCGGATGAGGCGGGCGTGGTCAAAGACACAGCCGGTGAAATCGGCGTCGTCCAGGCGCCGCCCGGCCAGATCCAGCCCCGAAAGGTCAACGAATTTGAGCATGGCGCGGCGGCCACCGCTGCGGCCCGAAACGTAGCGTTCGTGCGACACCAGAATCATTTCCAGGTCGCCCTGGCTCAAACGTCGATGGCCGGTGCTCATTGGGGTGTTTCCTTGGGGGGATGGTCCAGGCCGCTCGCGCCGACGAGCTGAGCCAGGGTGAAATCGGCAAGTTTTGTCTGGGCTCCGCCGAGGCGCGCCCGCCGCAGGTCGGCCCCTGCCAGACACGCATGGCGAAGATCAGCGCCGGACAGGTCCGCACCGCGCAGAACCGCCCCGGTCAGGTCCGCCGGCAGAAGCCGGTCCTGTCCGATCAGGAGAGGTCCCAGGTGAGCCTGACGCAGATCGGCATCATTGAGCCTGGCCCCGGCCAGTCGGGCACCCCGCAAATCCGCGCCGCGCAGATTGCAGGTCCGCAGATCAGCCCCCTCAAGATGGGCCCCCTGGAGCTTCACGCCCTGCATGTCGAGGCCATAGAAGACCGCGCGCCGGGCCGAGAGGGCGGTCAGATTGAAGCCGCGCACCGATTCCAGCAGACGCAGGTCGAGGTCATCGAAAACCGAGGGCTGGCCTTCCGCGCCGGAGGACTCACACCAGCGAGCGTGGGCTCCAAGGCGTTCTGCTGCCATCTGGGGCGAGACATTCGGATGGCCGGAGCCGGCATCGGTCAAGGCACCGGACAGGTCTGCCCCGTCGGTGCGCCAGGCCTCGGTCTTGACCCCGACCAGAACGGCGTCGGTCAGATCGGCCCCCGAAAGGTCGGCTCCCGACAGATCCGATCCCGCCAGATCCGCCCCGTTGAACGTGGCCTGTTTGAGATTGGCGCGTACCAGCTTGCAGTCCCGCATGACCGCGTCGGTGAAGTCGGCCCGCACAGCGATGATCCCGGTCAGCCGCGACCGTTCGAGGTTGGCCCCGACCAGGGACACGCCTTGGGCGTCCGAAGGACGACCGTCCGGCTTGAGGACGCGATAGCCCGTCCTGGCGTCAGCCGTGGCCAGCGCCCCCTCGCGCAGATCGGCCTCGAACAGATCGGCCCCTGACAGATTGGCCCCGCGCAGACAGGCCCCGCGCAGGTCTGCTCGCCGCAGGCTGGCGTTAGAAAGGTCCGCCTCGCGTAGGTCGGCCCCGAACAGATTGGCGTTGTCCAGCTTGGCCCCGGACAGGTTGCAGCCGACGGCGATCGCGCCCGAGAAGTCCGTATCGGTCAGATTGCGGCCCGAAAAATCCAGGCCGGTCAGGTCCATCCAGGCAAAGACGCCGCGCGCGCCACCGGGCCGGGCGCGCCATAGCCGTTCGTGCCGGGCGCAGATGGCGTCCGCTTCGGCCTGGGACAGGCGCTGGGGAACTTCCTGGATAGCGCGGGTCTGCATTCCGACCACCCTAGGACAGAGCGGTTAAGGAACCCTCGCTTCCGGGCTTAATTGACGGCGAGCAGGCCCTGTTCGGCCAAGGCGTCCGCCAGGGGGCCGGCGGGCACCCAGACCCGCATGTAGCCGGCTTCACCCAGACGGCGCAGTTCGGCTTCCAGGTCGGTGGTGGGAGAGGCCGCGAAGCGGGCGTCGAAGCCCACGCCGTCCTCGCTGATCCGCACCATCGGCCGCCCCGTCTTGAGCCGGTTGAGATAGCCTTCGGCCAGGACCGCTGCCTCGGGGGCCAACAGGCCGATCTCGACATCCAGGCCGGCAGCCTTGAGGCGCTCGACCCCACGCCCGGCGGCAAAGGGTGACGGGTCTTCCGACGCGATGACGACGCGGCGGATTCCGGCATCGATCAGGCGCTGTGCACACGAGGCCCGGCCCGACGAGCGCGCGCCGCACGGCTCCATGGTGACATAGGCGGTGGCCCCTTCGGCGGCGTCGCCGGCCAGGGGCAGCGCCTGCTCTTCAGCGTGCGGGCGTCCGCCATTGGCCGTGGCTCCCTCGGCCAGAACCTGACCGTCCTTGACCAGCACACAGCCGACGGGCGGATTGGGCGCGGTCTTGCCGAGTTGGTCGGTGGCCAGCGCAATCGCGCGGGCCATGAATTTGCTGTCGTCGCTCATGGGATCGCCGGCAGGCCCTGGGCCCGCTCCTCGTCGAGATACTTGGCGGATACGGGCCGAAGTTGGTCGTCCAGAACGACCACCAACGGATTGCCGGTCGGAATCTCGACATTGACGATCTCGTCTTCGGACACCTGGAACAGGTGTTTGACGATCGCCCTGAGCGAATTGCCATGGGCGGAGATCAGGACGTTCTTGCCGTCGGACAGGCGCGGCGCGATGGCTTCGCTCCAATAGGGCAGGACCCGCTCGAGCGTGATCTTGAGGCTTTCCGTGGCCGGAACCTCGACCGAGCGATAGCGGCGGTCCCCCGACAGGTCATAGGCCGACCCAGCCGCCAGCGGCGGCGGCGGGACATCATAGCTGCGACGCCAGATCTTGACCTGGTCCTCACCGTGTTTGGCCACCGTCTCGGCCTTGTCCAGACCGGTCAGGCCGCCGTAGTGGCGCTCGTTCAGACGCCAGGCCTTGGTCACCGGCACCCAGCTCTGGCCGGCAGCGTCCAGGGCCAGGTTGTTGGTGCGGATTGCCCGCGTCTGGACCGAGGTGAAGGCTTCGTCGATCTCCAGCCCCTCGGCTGCGATCAGCTCGCCGCCCTTGCGGGCCTGGGCTTCACCCGTTTCGGTCAGGTCGACATCGACCCAGCCGGTGAAGCGGTTCTCGAGGTTCCACTGGCTCTGGCCGTGGCGAAGTAGGATCAGGATGGGCATCCCGGCTCCGTGTTGTGACAGTTTGCGCCGGGCTAGGCCCCATGTTGCGGCGCGTCAAGCGTCGGCTTGGACGCGGGCGCGCGGGCGCGCTATAGCGCGAGCCATGTCGGATCGGCTCTTCTATGCACTGGCGGCCCTGGTGGCGGTCGCCCTGATTGCCACGGCGGTGATGTGGCCGCAGCGGCCCGGCCGCACACCGGGAAATCTCGGCGCGGTGGCGGAGGCCCAGCCATGAGCGCGGCCGTCGAAGTCGGTCAGCGCGTCCTGCGAACCGAGGCTGAGGCCTTGTCGATCATGGCCTCGGGGCTTGGAGAGCCGTTTTCCCGCGCGGTCGAAACCCTGGCCAATCTGCCGGGCCGGGTCATCTGTACCGGCGTCGGCAAGTCTGGCCATGTGGCCCGCAAGATTGCCGCCACCCTGGCCTCGACCGGTCGCCCGGCCATGTTCGTCCATGCGACCGAAGCCAGCCACGGGGACCTGGGCATGATCGGGCCGGACGATGCTGTCCTGGCCCTGTCGAAATCCGGCGAGACGCGGGAGCTGGCCGATGTGATCGCCTATGCCAAGCGGTTCGGAGCCCCCCTGATCGGCATGACGGCGCGGGCGGACAGCGCCCTGGGCAGCCAGTCGGACATCCTGCTGCTGTTGCCCGATGCCCCCGAAGCGACCGGCCAGGTCGATGCGCCGACGACCTCCACCACGCTGCAGATCGCGCTCGGTGACGCCCTGGCGGTGGCCCTGCTGGAACGGGCCGGGTTCACGGCCCAGGATTTCCGGGTGTTCCATCCGGGCGGCAAGCTGGGAGCCATGCTGCGCACGGTTGGGGACCTGATGCACGGGGCCGATGAGCTGCCGCTGGTCGGCGTCGATCAGCCCATGGATCAGGCGCTTCTGGTGATGAGCGAGAAACGCTTCGGGGCCGTCGGGGTCGTTGATGCGGGCGGCAGCCTGGTCGGCCTGATCACCGATGGCGACCTGAGGCGGCACATGGATGGCCTCATGGGCCATTCGGCAGGTGAGGTTATGACCTCGGGTCCGCGCACGGTTGAGCCGACAACCCTGGCGGCCGAGGCCCTGAAGCTGATGAACGAGGCCCGGATCACCGTCCTGTTTGCGGTCAGGGAGAGCCGACCGGTCGGTATCCTGCACGTCCATGACCTGCTCAGGGCCGGGGTGATCTAGCCGCCGGTGCGCCTGAAATGAACCTTGTGCTTGACCGTCAAGTAGAGAGATTTTTCTGAAATAAGCTGCGTGATGCCTTGAGAGCCTTCAGTTCTCCAAGCGTTCTCGGTCCTCTTGGATCAGGAAGTTTCGGGCCGGTCGCAATGCCAGCCTCTCGAAGCCGCTTTACGTCTTCAAGAACCTCTCGAATGCCCTCGAGCCCGGCTGCCGCTACCGGGTTCAGGCGGAGAATTTCGTCAAGCTCTGCCATGGTAAACCCTCTCAGAAAACGAACCGACCTTCACGCGTTTGAACCGCAAAGTTCCACGCGCGTCGTCCCATATAGTCTTTAAGGAGCCGATAATAGGCACAAACTCGCTTATTCAACTCTTCGTGCCTGGCGTCAGTTCCGAAGTCTTCGACTTCAAGTTTCAAAGTCTGACGAACGACTTCAATGGACAGGCCGCGACCGTGTGATCGCCACAGCTTCGTATCATTAAGCTTTTTAGCGACACTTGCCGCTCGATCGCCCTTCATTTTCTGGGTCACGACCTTATTCTTTGTCTGCGTCCTCGCCCAGTTCTTGAATTTATACTGAACAAGCCACTTCTTCAGCAGGTCAACGCCATGTTCTCTGGCTTGCTCTAACCAATGGAGATGGGCGGGGTCAAACTTATCGATGAGGAAAGCCAGCTCTGCCTGGGACAGGTTACCTTTGGTCGATTTCTCGATCAGCTCTTTGTACTTTTCGAGGTATCCAAGGCCGGGAACCCATTCACCCTTGGTGTTTTGGATCTGAGGGTCAATCGGTCCTAGAACCGAATAATAGTCCATCAGAATGCGGTCGCCAGACATGACCAGGATGGTACCAGCCGACATGGCGTGGTTCGGGATGAGGAATGTCACCTCACCATTCGGATAATGATGCCTGAGAACCGTAACGATCCGCTCAGTCGTCTCGATCGAGCCGCCTGGCGTTTCCAGAATGACGAGCAGATTGTCTTTCTTGTCTTCCAGATCATCCATTCGCTGGCGGATGATGTCATCGAACGGCTCCATGATCGGATGGATGCACGTGATCACATCCGCATTGAATTCCTCCTCAACTTTCCTAAGGCGCTCAACGAGCTCGCTGTCGATGTAGCTGTTGGAGACGGTAACGTCCGTTGCTTCACTCAAGCTTGTTCCCCCCACCGCGCAGTGGCTACCTTCATAGCGATTTTCGCTCGCCTTTCGGGGGTAAGTGAATCTGACCTGGCCCGTCCACCCTTCAAGCCCCCCGAACACCTGAGCGTAGACATAGGGGATGGTGTAACAGCTTCGTCTGGCTCCACAACCTTGCCGGTGCCGATCTCCGTCACCAACCTCGCCAGTTGATTGGCCTCGCGCGGGCTTGAAGGCTTCTTGCTCATTGAATGAGAGTAGCCGCTGCCGTGCAAAAAGCCGAGCGTCATCGATTTCAAGCTGAGGCACTACCCTGGAGTGCACTATTTTCACGACGGACAGTTTAACTCGAGCCGGAAGGGCGGGGATGAAATCGACGATCAGCTTCCCGGAACGATCCGCTCGCCGGTGTCGGTGTCGCGCATGCGGAATTCGAAATCGAGATCCGGCGTCTGGCCGACTTCGTAGGTGATCTTCTGGCGCACGGTGTTGCCGGGGCCAAAGACCAGGACCTTGGGCTTGAGCTGATACAGGTCGCCCGGTTCAGCGTAGGTCGAGGCGGCGATGATGACCTCGTCACCCTTTTGACAGGTTCGGGCCGCCGCGCCGTTCAGCACGCAGCATCCGGACCCCGGCTCGCCGTGGATGACATAGGTTTCGATCCGCGCGCCGGAGTTCTTGTTCCAGATCTCGACGAATTCGAGCGGGTAGATGCCCGCCTCCTGGCACAGCAGGGGGTCCAGGGTAATCGAGCCCTGATAGTGAAGGTCGGCACCGGTCACGGTCATGCCGTGGAGTTTGGCGCGAAGGACGCGGATCTTGCTCATGTCGGGAAGGGATATGGGAACGGGAGGGGCCGCTTCCTAGCCGAAATCACCCCTGACGTCCCCTGATTTCTTGTGCAGGTGCGAACGAGGTTGGACCGTGCCATATAGGAGGACACCCCGCTCCCCCGGAGGATGGCCTGTGCGTACAACCGTTTTCGATCTTGCGAAGCTGAAGGCCGAGGGGCGTCGTTTCCCCATGCTGACGGCCTATGACTATGCCTCCGCCTTGATTGCAGAGGCGGCGGGCGTTCCCGTCCTGCTGGTCGGGGATTCGATGGGCAATGTCGTTCACGGGCGTGGCGACACCCTGTCGGTGACGGTGGACGACATCGTACGGGCCACCCAGTCGGTGGTGCGCGGCACCCAGACGGCCCTGGTTGTCGCCGACATGCCGTTCCTGTCGTTCCGTGACGAGGCGACCGCCGTCGCCAATGCCGGGCGCATGATGAGCGAGGGCGGGGCGGGAGCCGTCAAGATGGAAGGCGGCGGGGCCGTCGTGCCCATCGTGCGCCGTCTGGTGGATCTGGGCATTCCAGTCATGGCACATCTGGGCTTCACGCCCCAGTCGGCGGGCACCATCGGCCTGAAGGTTCAGGCCAAGGACGCCGAAGGCGCGCGTGCCCTGATCGCGGACGCGGAGGCGCTTCAGGCGGCGGGGGCGTTCGCCCTGGTGCTGGAACTGGTTCCGGCGCAACTGGCGGCAGAGGTAGCGCGGCGGCTGACCATCCCGGTCATCGGCATCGGGGCGGGGCCGGACTGCGACGCCCAGGTCCAGGTCTGGCACGATCTGCTGGGCCTGTTTGACGGTCGCTCGCCCCGCCATGCGAAACGCTATGCCGAGATCGGTCAGGCCATGCGCGAGGCGGTTGCGGCCTATGTGGCAGAGGTGACAGACGGGGCCTTTCCGACCGACGCCCAGTCCTCGCGCAAGATGGAGGACGGTGCGCTGGATGAGGCGCTTGGCGCCATCTACGGCAAGGGGGCCTGATGCGGGTCGTTTCGACGGTTGCCGATCTGCGCGCGGCGCGCGGTGACTATCCCCGTCTCGGCTTCGTGCCGACCATGGGCTTTCTGCATGAGGGACATCTGACCCTGGTGCGCGCCGCCAAGGCACGCATGGGGGCGGTGGCCGTCTCGATCTTCGTCAACCCGACCCAGTTTGCGCCGACCGAGGATCTGGCACGCTATCCGCGCGATCTGGAGCGGGACCTGACGCTGCTCCGTGAGGCCGGCTGTGATCTGGTGTTCACGCCCACGCCGCAAGAGGTTTACCCCGACGGCTTCTCCACCCGCATCGAGGTCGAGGGGGTGACGGCCCCGCTCGAAGGGGCGGTGCGACCCGGACATTTTTCGGGCGTGGCGACGGTGGTGACCAAGCTGTTCAACATGGTCCAGCCCGACGCCGCCTGGTTCGGCCAGAAGGATGCCCAGCAGTGCGCGGTGATCCGACGGATGGCGCGCGACCTGAACCTGCCGGTTGAGATCGTGGTGGCCGAGACGGTGCGAGAGCCGGACGGCCTGGCCATGTCCAGCCGCAATGTCTACCTGGCCCCGGATGAACGGATCGCGGCCCTGTGTCTGATCCGGGCGCTTCGGGCCGCGGAGGCGGGATTCGACGCCGGCCACCGGTCGGCAGAGCAGTTGCGGGGGCTGATGCGGGCCGAGCTGGACGCCGAACCGATGGCGCGGCCCGACTATGTGTCGATCGCTGACCCTGACAGCCTGGCCGAACTGGACACGGTGGATGAGCGCGGCGCGGTGGCATCCCTGGCGGTGCGCATCGGCAAGACGCGGCTGATCGACAATCTGTTGCTGGGCGAGGCGCGTCAGAAGTGGCTGAGATAGCCGCCGTCGACGACCAGCACATGGCCGGTGACATAGCTGGCGGCATCTGAGGCCAGGAACACAGCCGCGCCGGCAATTTCGGACGGCTCGCCCCAGCGGCCCATGGCGGTGCGCCGTGCCAGCCAGGCGGCGACCTCAGGGTCGGACGCATAGTCTGCATTGGCCTCGGTGCGGAAATAGCCGGGCGCAATGGCATTGACCGATACGCCCCTGGGGCCCAGCTCAGCCGCCAGCCCACGCGTCAGGGCATCCAGCCCGCCCTTGGCCATGGTGTAGGCGGCATCGCCTGAACGCGCGATGGGTCCGGCGATGGAGGTCAGATTGATGACGCGGCCACCCGGCCCCATGCGGGCGGCGGCCTCGCGGCTGATCAGGAAGGCCGAAATCAGATTGACCTCGATCATCTTGCGCACCGAGGCCATGTCGAACTCGGCCAGGGGGCGACGATCCCGCATCCCGACCGCATTGACCAGAATATCCAGGCGCTCCAGTCGCTGAACGGCGGCGCGCGTCGCGTCCTCATCGGCCAGATCGAACGGCCAGGGCTGGGCGGTTCCGCCCGCCGAGATGATCTCAGCAGCGGCGAGCTCCAGCGGCGCGACGGTGCGACCACCGAGCCGGACATCGGCTCCGGCCGCCGCCAGGGCCAGGGCGATTTCCTTGCCCAGACCACGGCCCGCGCCGGTGACCAAGGCGATACGGCCGGAAAGATCGAACAGGGGCCCACTCATGGGCCGGGCTTACCGTGTTCGTCGGAACGGTGCCAACCCTTTGCCTTTCGTCGCGTTTGGCCTTAACCGGCTGGCTCGCCCAATTCTGCAGAGATCGAATGCCTCCGTTTTCCCTCAAGAAGCTGACCTGGCTGGCCTATGGTGTGGCCCTGGCGGCGATTGTCCTGGACCAGCTGACCAAATGGATGGTGCTGCATGTACTGAACATGCAGTTGGGTCAGACCATCGAGATCAGCCCCATCTTTGATCTGACCTTCACCCTGAATACGGGGGTGAGCTTCGGCATGTTCTCCGGCGGCGAAGCGCGCTGGGTTCTGACCGGTTTCTCATTGGTTGTGGCCGGCATAATGATCTGGTGGGCCTTGCGAGCGCCCCGGCGGTTGTTCGCGGTGGCCTTGGGCCTGATTATCGGGGGCGCGCTCGGCAATGTGATCGACCGCATCCAGATCGGGGCGGTTGTCGATTTTCTGGATTTCTCGGGGCTGGGCTTTCCGTGGATCTTCAATATCGCCGATTCCGCCATCTCGGTGGGTGTCGGCCTCCTTATTCTCGACAGTTTCCTGAGCGAGCGTCGGACTGAGCCTGTTGGCTCCGAGACGCAAACAGAGTAACCGTCTCTTCCAGATACCCGCCCGGCACCGGGCGATACGACCGGAGTTGTCCATGCGTGGTTCACGCGTCGCTGTTCTCATCCTGGCCGGCACGGCCCTGGTCGGCCTGTCGGCCTGCAATACCCTGCGCGGCGCTGCGGGAATGAACCGGGTCACACCGGATGAATTCCGGGTCGTGTCGATCGCGCCGCTGACCGTTCCGCCGGATTACGCCCTGCGTCCGCCGACGCCCGGTGAGCCGCGTCCCCAGGAGCTGGACCCGACCTCGACCGCCCGTGATATTCTGCTGGGTGCCCGCGAAGGGGCCGTGCGTTCGCCGGCCGAACAGGCTCTGGTCAATGCGGCGGGTGGCGATCAGGCTGATCCCCTGGCCCGTTTCGTCATCGACGATGAGTTCGGTGACCTCGCCCATAAGGACGAGAGCTGGGCGCAACGCCTGATGTTCTGGCGTAGCGACGACGCGACCAGCCAGACCGCGACAACGACCGCCGGCAATCTGGTCATCGACCCGGCCCGCGAGCAGGAGCGTCTGCAGGCGCTGACCGGTGGTCAGGCCATTGTCATTCAGCGGTCCGACTCGGGCTTCAAGCTGCCGGGCCTCTAGGCTACCGCCATCTCAATGTTGGTTTTTCGGCTCGCCCGTGACGCTGTGCGTTGCGGGCGAAGTCGTTATGATGCGACTCATGCCCATCCGCCGTCTGCCGAGTGAGGTCGTCAACCGCATCGCCGCCGGCGAGGTGGTCGAGCGCCCGTCCAGTGCCATCAAGGAGTTGGTGGAAAACGCCATCGATGCCGGCGCGCGCCGGATCGAGATCCAGGCGGACGGGGGCGGGTTGTCGCGAATCCTGGTTGTCGATGACGGTCGCGGGATGGGGCCGGACGAGCTGCCGCTGGCCGTTGAACGCCATGCCACCTCCAAGCTGGAGGTTGATGATGCCGGTGATGTCGATCTTCTGAACATCCATATGCTGGGGTTTCGGGGCGAGGCCCTTCCGTCGATCGGGTCGGTCGCGCGCCTGACCATCAGTTCACGGACAATCGGTGGCGATGCCCATGCCATCGATGTCCAGGGTGGGGCGGTTTCGCCGGTCCGACCGGCGGCTTTTGCGGGCGATCATGGCGCGCGCGTCGAAGTGCGCGACCTGTTCTTCGCCACCCCGGCGCGGCTGAAGTTCATGAAGTCGGAGCGGGCCGAGGCCATGGCCATCTCCGAAGAAATCAAGCGTCAGGCCATGGCGCATGAGGATGTGGCCTTCGTCCTGACGCTGGATGGGCGGCCCGTTTTGCGGCTGGAGGCCGAACACGCGGGCGATGAAGGGCGGCTGCGGCGTCTGGCGGCGATTCTGGGCGAGGCCTTTGGCGAGAATGCCCTGCTGATCGACCAGAGCCGCGACGGGCACCGACTGTCGGGCTATGCGGGCCTGCCGACCTATTCGCGCGGCAATGGGGCGCATCAGTATCTGTTCGTGAACGGACGACCGGTGCGCGACCGCCTGCTGCAGGGCGCCTTGCGCGGGGCCTATGCCGATTTCCTGGCGCGGGACCGCCACCCCGCAGCCGTGTTGTTCATCGATCTGGAGCCGACGCAGGTGGATGTGAACGTCCACCCGGCCAAGGCAGAGGTGCGGTTCCGCGACCCGGCCCTGGCGCGGGGCCTGATCGTCGGGGCGCTGAAACATGCGTTGGCGGGGGCCGGGCACCGGGCCTCGACCACGGTGGCGGATCAGGCCCTGTCGGCGTTTCAGGGACGAGAGGGTGTCGGGCGTGGGGTGTGGGGTGTGGCGGCCGGGCGGCCATTCGACCCGGCCTACAGTCCCGGGGCCTGGACCAGCCCCTTCACCGCGCGCGCACCGGTCATTCCGGGCCTCGCCGAGGTCTCGGCCCGGGTCGAGCTGGGGCTCGACCCCGAAACCCCACACCCCTCACCCCAGACCCCCGACCTGATCGACCGGCCTCTGGGCGCCGCGCGGGCGCAGCTGCACGGAACCTATATCGTCGCCCAGACCCGCGACGGCATGGTGGTGGTCGACCAGCACGCCGCCCACGAGCGGCTCGTCTATGAACGGATGAAGGCCCAGATGTCAGCGGGCGGCGTGGCGCGCCAGGCGCTGCTGGTGCCTGCTGTGGTCCAGTTGGAACCGCCCGAGGCCGAGCGGGTAGTCGCCGTGGCCGACGATCTGGCTGAGCTGGGTCTGGTCATTGAGGGCTTCGGAGCCGGGGCGGTGCTGGTGCGCGAGACGCCGGCCCTGTTGGGCGACACCGATGTCGAGGGCCTGATCCGTGACATCGCCGACGACCTGGCCGAAACAGGCCAGACCCTGGCCCTGCGCGAACGTCTGGCCGAGGTCTGTTCGACCATGGCCTGCCACGGCTCGATCCGCGCCGGCCGCCGCCTCAACGCCGACGAAATGAACGCCCTCCTGCGCCAGATGGAGGCCACGGCCCACTCCGGCCAATGCAACCACGGCCGCCCGACCTATGTGGAGCTGAAGCTGGCGGATATTGAGCGGTTGTTCGGGCGGCGATGACCTCCATCCTCTTCGTCTGCCTCGGCAACATCTGTCGCTCGCCGCTGGCGGAGGGGGCGTTGCGCGATGAGGTGCAGCGGCGGGGCCTGACCCTCACGGTCGATTCGGCAGGCACGGGCGGCTGGCATGAAGGACAGTCGCCGGACCCGAGAGCCATTGCGGCGGCGCGGCGGCACGGCGTGGATATTTCAGGTCTGAGGGCGCGCAAGGTGATGCCGGACGACTTCCACCGGTTTGACCACATCATCGCCCTGGATCGGTCCAATCTGCGGGATCTGCGGGAGATCGCGCCGCCGGATGCGACGGCGACCTTGAGCCTGTTGCTCGACCATGTGCCGGGCCGCGAGGGGCAGTCGGTGGCGGACCCCTACTATGGCGACGACGAGGACTTCGACATCACCTGGGGCGAGGTGTCCGGCGCAGCGAGCGGGATCCTGGCGCGGGTGGTCTGAGCGTCTCCTCTCCCATCGCGAAAGCGGTGGGGAGGTGGCGTGACGCGAGGCGGAGAGGCGGAGGGGACTCTTTCCGCTGCTTCGGACCAAGCCGAGAAAGTCCCCTCCACCGCTTCGCGGTCCCCCTCCCCATGACATGGGGAGGAGACAAGTCGTGCTTACGGCGTGGTCCGCTGAAGTTCACTGGCGCGGTCGACCAGGCCGAGGAACTCGCGCCGCATACCGTCCTGATCGCGGCCGATGGATCCGGCAGCCAGGCTGCGGATGTCGTCCCAGCCGAAATCGTCCGACAGCCAGGGATCGCCGCGCAGGCGCTGGCCGAAGGCCGCGACCGACAGGGCCCAGCGGGTGGATTCCGACGGGCGAACAGTGCCGGCCTGAACCACCTGTTCCATCAGGCGGGAATCGTCTTGGCCGGGCAGCTTGTAGCGAACCCGAACGAAGGCCAGTTCGCCATCCCGGCTATTGGTGGACGGAACGGCATAGCGCAGCGGGTCCACCTGGGTCGGGCCGCCTGGAGGCGTGATCTCATAGATGGCGGTAACGGTTGCCCCCGAACCGGCATCCCCGGCATCGACCTCGTCGTTGTTGAAGTCCTCGCGGTTCAACAGGCGCGTCTCGTAGCCGATCAGACGCCATTCGGCGACCTGGGCCGGATTGAACTCGATCTGGACCTTCACATCGTCGGCGATGGGAAAGATCGAGCCGGAGAAATCATCCCGAAACAGGCGGTTGGCCTCATTGACGGTGTCGATATAGCCCGCCGTGCCGTTCCCGGCCTGGGAGATGGTTTGCATCAGGCTGTCGTTGTAGTTGCCGCGCCCGAAGCCATAGACCGACAGATAGACGCCGCTCTCGCGCCGCTCGGCGACGAAGTCTTCGAGCCGCTGGTTGGAGGTGACGCCGACATTGAAATCGCCATCGGTCAGCAGGACGACGCGGTTGACCCGATCGCGATCAAAATTGGCCTCGGCCATCCGATAGGCCAGGGCCAGGCCCTGACCTCCGGCGGTCGATCCGCCGGCGCGCAGGGCGTTGACCGCGCAACGCATCCGCAGACGCTGATCGCCGGGCGTCGGCTCAAGGACGGCACCCGCCGCGCCGGCATAGACGACAATGCCGACCCGGTCCTGCGGGCGCAGCTGGTCGATCAGAGTGTTCAGCGCCTGTTGCGCGAGCGGCAGCTTGTCCGGTGACCACATCGACCCCGACACATCCACCAGAAAGACCAGATTGAGGGCCGGACGCTCACGGCTTTGCAGCTCATAGCCTTGCAGGCCGACGTGCAGGATTTGACGCCCCTCGGCCCATGGGCTGGCGCTGACCTCGGTGAAGACGGTGAACGGCTGGGTGCGGCTGCGCGGCCGCGCGTAGCCATAGTCGAAATAGTTGATCAGCTCCTCGACCCGCACGGCATCGCGTGGCGGCAGGGAGCCGTCGTTCAGAAAGCGCCGAACGTTGGAATAGCTGGCGGTATCGACGTCGATGGCCAGGGTCGACACCGGATTCTCGGCGGTGACAACGACCGCATTGGTCGCGGCGTCGGGATAGCGTTCGGTGTCGCCGGGCTGGGGGCCCGGGCTCACAGGGGAGGTTGAAACGATACCCTCCTGGGCCACCCGGCTGCCGGTGACGACGACGGCGTCAGCGGTTTGCGGCGCATAGGCCAAGGGCGGTGGCGGTGGCGGCGGCGGAGGAGGAGGAGGGGGTGGAGGGGGGACAGGCCCCGTCATCTGGGTCATCGGTGCGGTGGACACCATGGGCGCGCCGCGCGCGCGACCGTCACGTTCAAGGTCGCCGATCCGATACCCAAATTGCGTGCAGGCGGCGGGGGTCGCCTCACCGTCCAGGGCCCGCGTCGGTCCCATGGGCGGGGGTGGCGTGAACGACTGCGCCACGGCCCCTGATGTGGCCGTCGCCAATGATAAAACAGAAACCAGACCGATCTTGAGCCACTGCATCTTGGACCTCCACCCGTTGCTGTGGGGATTGGGCGGTGCAACCTTTGGCGGAAATGCGGCTAAGCCGGGTCGCTCGAGAGGCGAAAACCATCGGGCCTCGACGCCGTTGTCGATGAGACACAGGTTTCTAGCCGACAGTTCCCGGGCCGGCCCTGATTTGCAGCGGCGGCCTGCCTGGCCTATGGGGCGCGGCATGAACCTGGCGCTTGCCCGCCGCCTGTCGGTGGCCCCGATGATGGACTGGACCGACCGGCATTGCCGGGCGTTCCATCGCGCGTTCACGAAGCGGGCCCTGCTCTATACCGAGATGGTGACGACGGGGGCGGTGATCCACGGGGATCGCGCGCGCCTGATTGGCTTTGATCCCAAGGAACAGCCGGTGGCCCTGCAACTGGGCGGGTCGGAGCCGGCAGATCTGGCCGAGGCGTCGCGGATCGGCGAGGCCGAGGGCTATGCCGAGATCAATCTGAATGTCGGCTGCCCGTCTGACCGGGTGCAGTCGGGCCGCTTTGGCGCGTGCCTGATGCGCGAGCCGAACCTGGTCGCGGAATGTATGGCGGCGATGCAGGCGGCGGTCGCGGTACCGGTGACGGTCAAATGCCGGATCGGCGTCGATGATCAGTCCACCGATGAAGGTCTTTTCGCCCTGGTGCGGGCCTGTGCGGATGCCGGGGTCGATACCTTTGTCGTCCATGCCCGCAAGGCCTGGCTGAAGGGGCTGTCGCCCAAGGAAAACCGGGATGTGCCGCCGCTGGACTATGGCGTCGTGCGACGGCTGAAGGCTGAGCGGCCTGAGCTGTCGATCTCGATCAATGGCGGGATCACCGATCTCGATCAGGCTGAAGGGTTCCTGGTCGAGACCGAAGATGGGCCGGCGCTGGACGGCGTCATGCTGGGGCGCGCCGCCTATCATGAGCCGGCTCTGCTGGGGCAGGCGGACCGGCGGATCTTCGGTGAGCCGGTCGCGGACGTTGGGCCATTCGAGGCGATCGAGGCCTATCGCCCCTATCTGGCGGCGCGCCTGGACGAGGGCGTGCATCTGTCGGCCATGACGCGGCACATGCTGGGGACCATGCATGGGCGACCCGGCGCGCGAACCTATCGCCGCATTCTGACGGTTGAGGCCGGGCAGGCGGGGGCCGGGCTGGAGGTCGTTGATCGCGCCGTTGCGGCCGTGCGCGAGGCCGAAGCCCGGCGCGAGGCGGCCTGAGCGTGGAGGCCCTGACCTTCGCCGACTGGGCCGCCCTGGCGGCGGCGCTGATTGGAGCGGGACTGTTCGGCGGGCTGATCGCGGGCCTGTTCGGCGTTGGGGGCGGCACTGTGATGGTGCCGGCCCTCTTCTATGCGTTCGAACTGTTGGGTGTCGGCGGCGAGAGCAATCTGCATGTCGCGATCGGTTCGTCGCTCCTGACCATCGTGGCGACCAGCTGGCGGTCACTGGGCGCGCACCGGGCGCACGGCGCGGTGGACGAAACCGTGCTGCGGACGTGGACGCCGTGGGTGGCGTTCGGAGCCCTGATCGGAGCCGGGATCGCGGGGATGACCTCGATGGCGAACCTGGGCTGGGTCTATGGGGTCTGTCTGATCCTGGTGGCGGCGCAGATGGCTCTGACGCCTGACGGCTGGAAGCTGGCCGGGGATCTGCCGACGGGATGGGGCCGGCGCGTCATCGCCACGACGATTGGTGGCCTGTCGGCCATGATGGGTATCGGCGGCGGCAGTCTGGGCGGCATGACCATGACCCTGTTTGGGCGACCCATCCATCAGGCGGTAGCGACGGCGTCGGGATTCGGCTTCGCCATCGGCCTGGCGGCGACGCTTGGGTTTGTTGTGTTCGGCTGGGATGCGCCGGGGCGGCCACCCCTGTCGCTGGGCTATGTGAATGTTCCGGCGGCCATCACACTTGGGCTGCTGACGACGGCCGTGGCCCCGTTCGGTGCGCGACTGGCGCATCGCCTCGACAAGACGGTGCTGCGGCGCGCTTTCGCCGTCTATCTGGCGCTGGCCGCGGTGGCGGTGCTGGTCAAGGCGCTCTGAGCACCGTTCAGGCTTCATTAGCCCTGTTGGTCCACGGTCCCCTGCGCCACAGGAGGCTCCCATGACCCGCATCGCGCTGATCGCCCTGTCTGCCATAGCGACGGCGGGTGCCGCCCAGGCCCAGACATCGCCAGAGCCGCGCGAGCCGACCCGTTTCGCCGCCGGGGCCGGCATTGGGACCACCGGCCTGTATGTCGAGGGCCAGTTCCGGGTCACCTCCTACATCAGCCTGCGCGCGACCTACGAATTCGCAGAGTTCGAACGCGATCAGGACGTGGACGACATTACCTATACCGGACGCCTGGATTCCGGGGTGATCGGCGGCTTCGTTCAGGTGCACCCGATGGAATCCAACTTCTTCGTCAGCGGGGGTGGTCTGTTCGGTGAACGCGCCGTCGGCCTGGCGGCCCAGCCGGCCGGGCCGGTGACCATCGGTGACCAGACCTTCACACCGGCACAGATCGGGCGGCTGGATGGCGAGGTGGACCTGGGTGACCGGGCCCTGTCGTTCGGGGCCGGATGGGACAGTACCTTCAGCCGGGTGCGCGGTCTGGGCTGGCGGGTCCTGGCCGGGGTCGCCATCGGCGACGAGCCGGATGTTCACCTGAATTCGGTCGGGGGCACATTGTCGAATGACCCGAACCTGCAGACCCAGCTTCGTCGCGAGGAAGGTCGCGTGGAGTCCGAGGCTGCCGAGCTACGCTACTATCCGGTGGTTCAGGTCGGGTTGACCTGGCGCTTCTAGCTCTGGAGCCGCATGGCTCCGCCGGACACGCCATAGCCGTCCAGACGGCCCAGAAAGCTCATGCCGAGCAGGGAGTGGCTCAGGCCATCCTGAAAGACCACGGCCTCGACGTTCTCTAGGCGTGTCGGCCCTACGGAGAGCCAGGGCAGGGTGATGACTGCCACAAGTGAAGGGCCGCCGGCGGTCGCCACACTGTCGGTAAAGGCGTCGTCCGTCAGGATGACCCCCAGACGTTCCGCATCCGCGCGGGTCAGCGAAACCCGCGTCGCCCCGGTATCGATCAACAGGCGCAGGCGACCACCCTCGGTCGCGCCCTCGGCCCAGAAATGCCCATCATCGGCGACCGGAAGCACGGCGTCGGGGGGACCGACAGACCGATCCACGGCCAGCACGCCGCCGGCCGCGCCGAGCGCGCCACAGGCTGCTATGGCCACGATCGCCATAGGATTGAGCTTCGTCACGCCTACGCACCCCAAACACTGGCCGTTTCTCGGCCTTTGGATCAGCCTAGCGCGATCAGGTTTGCATCCGGTGAATCAGGCTTCGCCCAGCTTGGCGGGGTCAATCTGGCTCCGACGCCCCGGCAGTTCGGACAGGATGGTTTCGCGCTGATCCGGCGTCAGGCGTATCCAGCCGGCGATCTCTTCCAGCTTGCGATAACAGCCGAGGCACAGGCCGCTCTCGCCATCGACGATGCAGACCTTGACGCAGGGCGTGGTGATTGGTGCGGACATGACCTGCGTCATAGACCTGCGCGCTGAAGATTACGACACCGTCATCCTTGGGGCAAAATTATAGCCAACAATATCTTATAGTTAACTTGTCGATTTGCGGTCTTCGCGAGACGCTTTCACGGGGTTGTTCAGGCGCTCAGCAAAAGAACGGAGATACCGACATGAAGATGCTTATCGTACCCACCGCGCTCATTGCCGCCACACTGGCCGGGGCCGCCCAGGCCCAGACGGTTCGGCTCTCGGACACCGATTTTGTCGCCACAGCACGTTGTGCCGGCCTGGCTGACGGGACCGGTGCGGACACGGCCCGATTCGAACAGACGCTTCGCGAGCAACGCCGCGGTCGAGCGGATCACATCCGCAGCGCGGCCTCCAGCGCGCGGCGCGATGCTGCGTCCTGGGCACGGTCAGATCAGGCCGCCGCTGCTGGTGAACTCGCCGCCTGCAGCTAGGCTATTAGGTCCAAACAAGAGGAGGCCCCGGCACCTGCCGGGGCTTTCTGCTTGTCGCAGGCACGGTCGGTGCCTAGTCCTGCCTCACATGGGAGGACACCGATGAGTCTGATCGAGATCGAACGCCGGGGCCGGGTCGTCATCCTGACCCTGAATCGACCGGACCGGCTGAACGCTTTGCCCGATCTGGAGGACGGCGACGCCTTCGCTGCGGCCTGTGAAGCCATCAACCGCGATTCAGAGACCAGTGTCGCGATCCTGACAGGAGCCGGGCGGGCCTTCTCCGCCGGTGGTGATCTCAAGGCGATGGCGGGGCGCTCTGCCCTGTTCGCGGGCTCCGGCGCGGCAATCCGGGAACGCTATCGTCGCGTTGTGCATCGGATTGTCCGATCCCTGTATGGACTCGAGGTGCCCCTGATTGCTGCCGTCAACGGGCCGGCCATGGGGCTGGGTTGTGACATTGCCGGCCTGGCGGATATCCGTCTGGCCTCGTCAGACGCCGTTTTCGGCGTCCCTTTCATCAAGCTGGGATTGATCCCTGGTGATGGTGGGGCCTGGCTCCTGCCGCGAAATGTCGGCTATGCGCGGGCCGCCGAAATGCTGTTCACCGGAAACAGTATCGACGCCGAAACGGCCCTGGCCTGGGGGCTGGTCAATCGGGTGGTGGCCCCCGCTATCCTGATGGATGAGGCTGTACGGCTGGCCGAACAGATTGCCGGTCAGCCGCCTCAGGCCCTGCGTATGGGGAAGGCTCTGCTGAGGCAGGGCCGAGACGCCAACTTCGATCAGCTGCTGGAAATGTCGGCGGCGATCCAGGCGCTGGCACACCTGACGGACGACCACCTTGAAGGCGTGCAGGCGGTCATCGAAAAGCGGCCCGGCGCGTTCAAGGGCAATTGAAGGAGATGAGCATGATTGATCACCTGGGCGTATCCGTCCTCGACTACGCCGCTTCCAAGGCCTTCTACACCGAGGCGCTGGCCCCTCTGGGCATCGGCCTGATCATGGAGGTGACGCCCGAACAGAATCCGTCAGGCTGGGCCTGCGGCTTCGGCAAGGCCGGCAAGCCGTCTTTCTGGATCGGGGAGGGCGAGGGGGCGGATGCGGGCTTCCACATTGCCTTCGTGGCGGAAAGCCGGGCCGAGGTGGACGCCTTCTATGCCGCCGCCCGCGCCGCCGGTGCCTCGGACAATGGGCCGCCTGGCCTCAGACCGATCTATCATCCCGACTATTATGGTGCGTTTGTGCGGGACCTGAACGGATTCAACGTCGAGGCCGTTTGTCACCACCCGGAATAGGGCTCAGACCGGCTCGATCACGCCGAAGGCAATCAGGCGGCGCAGCATCTTGTCGGCATCGTCCAGCCCGAGGTCTGCCAGGACAAAGGGCTCGCCGGACAGGGCACGCCGATAGGCGGCTTCTTCGGCCTGTTTGATGTCCAGATCCCCGCCCGGCGCGATCAGCACCAGGGTGTCGCCATCCTCGGCCAGACGCCAGGGAATGGTGGCCTTCAGCACATAGGCCTGGGCCGGATCGAGCGGCAGGGCTCCCGAGATCACCGCCCCGGCGATGTCGGAATCCCGCGACCGGATAAAGCCGTCGACCATCAGGTCGAAGGCGCTGTCCATCTGCGCGCGTTCGGGAAGGATCTTCATCAGGCGGTCGAACAGGGCCTGGGCCTGGGTCCGGTCAAAATCCCTGTGGGCGTGACCGGGCGGCAGGCTGCGGCGGAACTCCGGCTCGCTCAGCGCGACCTCAGAGACAGCCTCAAGCACGACCTCGGCCCAGGTCTTGACGATCAACCCGCAAGTGATGTGCAGCGACGGTCCATCGCCGGACGTTGAGGCGTCGTGGACCAGGCCGCGCGGGACATAGGCGCAGTCACCGGCCTTGAGCACGAATTCGCTGGTCTTTTCGCCCAGATCATACTTGCCGCGCTCGAAGCCCTCGCCGCGATACGGGGTGGTCACCGGCGTACCGTAGAGCCGCCACCGCTTTTCGCCCTCGACCTGGAGCACGAAGACGTCGTGGTTGTCGTAGTGGGTGTGGAAGCCCTGAGCCGAGGGAGGCGTCAGGTAGATGTTGGTCTGCACATGACACGAGAAGGTCTGTTCCATGGCCCGGCAGAAGGCGGCCAGATCCGGGTCAGACTGATGCAGCTGTTGCAGGATGATGGTCGCGCCCAGGGCGTGCTGATGAGCGATGACCGCGCGATCGACCGCGCCGCCGTCCATGACCCAGGCCTCGCGGTCCAGTTCGCGGCTGGCATCGGCCAGGTCGATCGTGTTTGCGCGCAGATCGGCGGAGGCGATCAGGCTGTCCAGATGCGCGATCGACAACAGGGGCGCAAACCGATCCGGCTCGTCGCGCGGAACAATCAGCGCCTCACGCTCATAATAGCGGTCGAAGAATTCCTGATGGGTGATCGGACCGATCAACCAGCTCAGGGCGTCCGCTGCCCATGGTCGGGCCGGTGACTGACCGGCCCCTTTGGATTGACTCATGGAGGCTTAACCGCGGGGGCGTCCCCGACCGTGACCGGCCCGGTCACGGTTCGATCCCGAATCGGAATCGGTAATACCGGTATAGCCGCGTCCTGCCGGATCGGAGTTGCTGCCGGAATCGGAATCCGACCGACCCGTGCCGTTGCCGCGACCGTTGCCGCCACGATCAACCGGATCGCTGTCCGTCAGGCCCGAAGCTCCACCGCCGCCACCGCTGCCACAGCGGCGACCGTTGCCACCCGGATCGGCATAGGCTCCGCCATCACTGTCGGAACAGCCCGACGTGCCACCGCTGCGCCCGACGCCGTAGCCGGAGCGGTCATAGGGGTCGGAATCCGTCAGGCCGGTGCGGCCATAGCCGCCGCGGTCGGCATAGGAGCCCGAATCGGCGTCGCTACGACCCGTCGGCCGTTGCTGGGCGCGGGCTTCACCCGCGATCAGGGCGCTGGCCCCACCGGCGGCGGCACCTCCAAGCACGGTGGCCATAAAGGACCGCCGATTCAGACGCTTTTTCTTGGGCTTATTATCTTCGTCCGACACAGCACCCTCCCGTGCAAATGCGACCAATTCTCAACTAAGCAGCTGTTTTCAATGAAAAACTATCACGAAACGGCGATACCGCAAGTCGAAGATCGGGAGGGTCAGATTTGATCAGAGCTGGGTCGGTCCTTCGTCGAAAACGGCCGATCCGATCTGGCCAGCCGACGTGGCCCAGGCGCGCTTCATGCCCTGGCTGTTGTAGGGCATGGCGATCCGGCCCTGGCGATCCACCGCGATCAGGCCACCGTCTCCACCGAGCCGCCCGATCTCGTCGATGACCGCCTGGGCGGCCTGGTCCAGGGTCGCGCCCGCAGCCACGCGCCAGGAGGTCTGGGCACAGGCGGCGGTGCGAATGAAGTACTCGCCCTGGCCGGTTCCCGAGACGGCGGCGTGGCTGTCTGCCCAGGTGCCTGCCGCCGGGATCGGTGTGTCGCCTACGCGACCGGGCATCTTGCCAAAGACTCCAGCCGTCGATGTGGCGGAGGCCATACGGCCATTGAGATCGAGAACCACGCAGCCGACGGTTCCGTGGGCCAGTGTGCCAGGCGGGTGATTGTCCTCGCCCTGACCGGCCCGGGTGAACCAGGCGTCGGGATCCTCGATCCTGGCCAGGTCCTGATCGCGGCAGAAGGCCTCGGCCCCTTCGCCGGCCAGCATCACATGCGGCGTCGCCTCCATGACCCGCCGGGCGGCCAGGACCGGATTGCGAAAGCCCTTGAGCGCCGCGACGGCCCCTGCCGACTGGCCGGCACCGTCCATCAGACTGGCGTCCAGCTCATAGTCCCCCGCAAGGTTGGGAGAAGCGCCGCGCCCAGCGACGTAGAGGCCGGAATCTTCCAGGGCCATGACCGTCTCGACAGCCACGTCCAGAGCCGAGGCCCCGCCGGACAGACGGTCGCGCGCCCTCTCAGCCAGTTCGAGCATATGAGGGACTTCGCGGCTGTAGTCGCGGCTACGACGTGCTCCTGCGCCGCCGTGGAGGACGAGTGCGTAGCGGTCCATGGCGTTTCCCGTGCTTGCCGCCCCTTTACCGGGGCCTGGCGGCTGCTTAGCGTGCCGAGGTCTCAAACGCGAGTGGAGCAAAACGGCAATGAGTGTGGTGACGAGCAACAGCCAACGCGCCAACGCAGGCGTAGGCGGCACATGATGATTGCCGCTGCTCTTGCTTGTGCTTTGGTGACTACTACACCGCCGCCGCCTTTTGTTATTGGCCCTGCGGCCTCGCCCGAAGGCTCTTCGGACCCGGTTTTGCGCTCGGTGCCTCAAACCGATGCAGGTGAGATGCTCAATGTCGACGCGGACGCCGTTCTTGCAGACCCGGCCAGCTATCATCCAATCGTCTACATCGTCGCAGTCAGACAGCTGTGGGATCGGGGCGACCGGGCACAGGCCGCGTTCTGGTACTACATGTGGCAAGCGCGTACTCGCCCTTGGGCTCGGGCCGATTCCCAAGTGGCCCAAGCTCGCGGCGCTCTCGACTCAGTCTTTGGTCCGCTCATCAATCAGTGGGTTCAGAGCGACAGGGAACAGTTCTTTGATCTGGTGGAACGGGTTTTGGCCTACGAAGCGCGTCTGCCGCTGAGCAATGAGCGTCCTGTCGGAATTGCCTTGGCTCAATGGAACGAGATCGTCGCTCAAGAGCGAGACCGGTACGCGAACGGCTTCGAAAGCGCGATCCGTCAACTCTGGCCATCGGCGGACGCCCACGCCCAGCTCCGGGCACAAGCTGGGCTGGAAGTGGGGCCGTGGCAGAATCCCGGCGCTCCGCTTAGAGACGAATGGCGCTAGAAAGAGAAACAAGCGGTCAAATAATCCCAACAGCGCCGACAATTCGGGAACTACCCATGAAAGCCATCCTGTCCAAGGCCGCTGGTGGTCCTGAAACCCTGGTCCTGGAAGAGGTCGATGACCCGACGCCGGGCAAGGGTGAGGTGATCATTGAGGTCAAGGCCGTTGGCATCAACTTCCCCGACACGCTCATCATCGAGGACAGGTATCAATTCCGTCCGCCGCGTCCGTTCGCGCCCGGCGGCGAGATCGCCGGGGTCGTGGAAGCGGTCGGGGAAGGTGTCACGTCTCTGCGGCGAGGGGATCGGGTCGCGGCCATGGTCGGCTGGGGCGGGCTGGCCGAGCGCGTCGCGGTCCACGCCGGCCGGTGCCTGAAGATTCCCAAAGAGATGCCATTTGATGAGGCCGCCGGCTTCATCATGACCTATGGCACCGTCTATTACGCCCTCAAGGACCGTGCCCAGCTGCAGGCCGGCGAGACGCTCTTTGTGCCGGGGGCTGCCGGTGGGATCGGCTCAGCGGCGGTGGAGCTGGGCAAGGCCATGGGTGCGCGCGTGGTGGCGGCGGCCTCAACCAATGAAAAGGTCGAGTTCGCGCTCGAACTGGGCGCAGACAACGGCCTGATCTATCCGGCTGGGGCGCTGGACAAAGCCGCCCAGAAGGAGCTGTCGGGCGAGATCAAGCTGGCCTGTGGGCGCGACGGGGCGGATGTCGTGCTCGATGGGGTCGGTGGCGACTATGCCGAGCCGGCTCTGCGGGCCATGGACTGGAACGGGCGTTTCCTGGTCGTCGGCTTCCCGGCGGGTATTCCGTCGTTTCCGCTCAATCTCACCCTGTTGAAGTCGGTGTCGGTCATCGGCGTCTTCTGGGGCGCGCATGCCGAACGCGAACCTGATCTGCATCAAGCGAACATGGCCGCGCTTCTGGCAATGTATGCCGAGGGCAAGATCCGGCCACGGATTTCACAACGCTTCCCCTTCGACCGGGGAGCGGAGGCGATCCAGGCGCTGGGAGATCGATCTGCCCTGGGCAAGATCGTCGTGGAGATTTCGTGAGCCGTTTTGCTTTTAACCCGGACCTTGATCTGGAGGGGCTGTCACAGCGCTGGGAGGCGGGCGGGCGTCTTCATGTTCCCAATATCCTGACGCTGGAAACAGCCGATCTGCTGGAGGGTGCCCTGGCCGCCGAAACAGACTGGATCCGGTCGGTGACGATGCGCTCGGGGACGTTCCATGTGCCGCTCAAGGGCAATGAGCCGCAGACCGAGACGCACCGAAAGTGGCTGGCCGACGCCATCGTCGACGGCGGCGATCCCGAGATGCAGTACGTCTATGACAATCGACCGCTGGGCTCGGGCCATGTGCCCAACCCGCCACGCGGCGATCTGCTGGATGATTTCGAATACTGGCTGAACGAGGAGCCGCAGCTGGAGGTGATGCGCACCATCACCCAGGCGGCCGATACCCAGCGCATCTACTGCCAGGCCTCGCGTTTCGTGAACGGACAGGTCCTGACCGAGCATACGGATCATGGTGGCGGCAAGCGTCTGGTGGCCCATGTCTTCAACCTGACGCGGACCTGGAATCCGGACTGGGGCGGCTTGCTGCTGTTCTATGATGACCAGGGCCACGTCTCGCGCGGGTTCACGCCGGCCTTCAACTGCCTGAACCTGTTTCGCACACCGCAAAGCCATGCGGTGACCCAGATCGCCCCCTTTGCGCCGCATCCACGTCTGGCGATTTCGGGTTGGCTGATGGGTTAGTCGACGTCCAGCCGATCCAGCGCCGCCTGGGCCTGATCGCGGTGGCGATCCTTGAGGTTGACCCGCAACAGGGCCATGATCCCGGCAATGACAGCTGCGTCATCGGTAAAGCCGACGCCGGCCAGCACATCGGGAATCGCGTCAGTCGGCAGGACAAAATAGGCCAGGGCGGCCAGCATCATGCCCTTGGCCGCTGTCGGCGTGGCGGGGTCACGGGCGCAGTACCAGACCGACACGACATCTCGCGCAAAGGGAATGCGGGCGGCGGTCCGGGCCAGTTTCGGCCAGAAACCGTGACGCACACGCGTCTCATTCATCCGCACAACGGCGGGAACCAGGGCCTTGTTCGGGTCGAGGGTGTCTTCGACCGTCATGCCTTCAGTGTTGGCCTTGTTCGCCATGACCGCTACATCCTCGCGCTCATCAATCAGCCCTTGGGGCCAATATAGGGATACTCCGCATGAAACTCGATGGTTCGATCTCGGCAGTGGTCACCGGGGGCGCGTCGGGCCTCGGTGAGGGGACGGCGCGGGCGCTGGCGGCCCAGGGCGTCAAGGTCGCCATCTTCGACATGCAGGCCGACAAGGGTGAGGCCGTCGCCGCCGACATTGGCGGGATCTTCTGTCAGGTGGACGTGACCGATGACGCCTCGGTCGCCGCCGGTTTTGAAAAGGCCCGCGTCGCCCACGGCCAGGAGCGCATCTGTGTGAACTGTGCCGGGATCGCCACCGGCATGAAGACCGTCAGTCGCAAGAAGGACACCGGCGAGATCAAGTCGCACGACATGGCCCAGTTCGAGCGCACCGTGCGGGTCAATCTGTTCGGCACAATGCGGGTCCTGTCGCAGTCGGCGGCGGGCATGGTGACGGCGGATCGTCTGGACGACGGCGAGCGCGGCGTCATCATCAATACGGCTTCAGTCGCGGCCCAGGACGGCCAGATCGGCCAGGCGGCCTATTCGGCCTCCAAGGGCGGGGTCTATGCCATGACCCTCCCGATCGCGCGCGACCTGGCCCAGGAAGGCGTGCGCATCAACACCATCCTGCCGGGCATCATGTGGACGCCGATGATGGCGGGCATGGACCAGAAGATCCAGGACGCCCTGGCCGCCATGATCCCCTTCCCCAGCCGCCTCGGTACGCCTGCGGACTATGCCTCGCTGGCGCTGGAACTGGCGCGCAACGTCTACATCAACGGCGAGTGCATCCGCCTGGACGGCGCGATCCGTCTGGCACCGCGTTAGAGGCATTCGTCTCCTCCCCATCTTGGATGGGGAGGGGGACCGCGAAGCGGTGGAGGGGCCGGCGACTGAAAGGAGCCGGTGCGGCGGAGAGAGTCCCCTCCGGATCACCCCTTCGGGCTGATCGTCCTCCCCATCGCCTTCGCGATGGGAGAGGAGACACCTCCTCAGCCTTTCAAAGAGAAGCCCGCCCCACCGCCGCGTTGCACGCGGCGGCGACGGCCAAGTATCTGCGGCGGTCCCGGCTCGGCTTCGCTACGCTCATGGGCCGGGATGACAGCTTCAAATGAAGAAGCCCGCCGCGGGGATTACGCGGCGGGCTCTGCTCTTCATCAGGAGCGGGCGTTTCCTCCCCGAAACGCCGGAGGCGGCGAACCGTCTCACTGGCCGGACGAAACGCCAGTTTATTCAGGCTGTCAATGCGGGGAAGCGTTCACAAACCCGCCAGACAACAAGTGATCAATGATCAGTTTCGCGGGGCGCGAGCACCCTAGATGGTGGCCGCCACGATGGCGCGCACGGCCTCAACCATCTGGTCGCGCGGCACGGTCTGCTGGCCCGGGCGTTCGGCTTTCCAGGTCTGCAGATCGGTCCCCGCGGCCAGCTCCCGGCCCAGATCGAGATCCTTGATGGTGACGGTTCCGGCCTTGATTTCATCCTCGCCGATCAGGATGGCAGCCGGGCTCATCCGCCGGTCGGCATACTTCATCTGAGCCTTGAGGCCGGATCGTCCCAGATAGACCTCGGCGGGGATGCCGGCCTGTCGAAGCTGGGCCGCCACGGCGAAGTATTCGGGCATGGCCGCCTCGTCGAAGGCGATGACAACGACGGGTCCGCGAACCGCCGTCAGGCCCGCGTCCATGGCCTGAAGCGCAACAGCGAGGCGGCTGACGCCAAAGGAGAAGCCCGTGGCCGGTGTCCGCTCTCCGGTGAAGCGGGCCACCAGATCGTCATAGCGACCACCGCCCCCGATCGAGCCCAGGCGCAGGGATTCGACAGGCCCACGCAGGATCAGTTCGGCCTCGAATACGGCCCCGGTGTAATACTCCAGTCCGCGGACCACCGAGGGGTCAAACAGCGCCTGATCCTCAGACACGCCCAGGCCGGTGAGGGCGGCGTCAATGCGGGCCAGCTCCTCGAGCCCCTGATCGCCCTCGGCGGACCCGCCGACGACCTCGGCCAGGACGTCCAGGGCCGAGCGACGCCCGGCTGTGGAGGCGGTGAGGAAGGTCATCACCGCTCCGATCTGTTCGCCCGAGAGGTCTGCCCCTTTGGTGAAGGCCCCGGACTCATCCAGGCGGCCCTTGCCGAGCAGGTCGCGCACGCCGTCCGGCCCCAGTCGGTCGAGCTTGTCGATGGCGCGCAGGACCGACAGTCGCTGGCCGGCGTCGGAGACACCTGAGCGATCGAGAAGGCCATTCAACAGCTTGCGCGTATTGATCTTGATGACCGCCCCGCTTTGGGGGACACCGGCGGCCGTCAGGCCCTCGACGGCCATGGCAATGATCTCGGCATCGGCTTCGGGCCGATCCGAACCGACGGTGTCGGCATCACACTGAAGGAATTCGCGGAAACGTCCCGGCCCCGGCTTTTCGTTGCGCCAGACCGGTCCGAAGGCATAGCGCCGATAGGGCTTGGCCAGGGTCTGCCAGTGCTCGGCGGCAAAGCGTGCCAGCGGTGCCGTCATATCATAGCGCATCGCCAGCCATTGCTCGTCGTCATCCTGGAAGGCGAAGACCCCTTCGTTGGGACGGTCGGCATCCGGCAGGAACTTGCCCAGGGCATCGGCATATTCGAAGGCCGGCGTGTCGAGGGGTTCGAAGCCCCAGCGTTCGTACATGTCGGCGACGGCCGTGATGATGCGGCGCTCGGTGATGAGGTCGCGACCGCGGCGGTCGACCAGGCCGCGGGCCTTGCGGGCCTCGGGACGTGTTTCCGGAAGATCAGACATGGGCCGCGCTTACCCCGACGCGGCCCGAACCGCAATCAGGCCGCCACTTCACGGCGCAGGGGCAGCAACCGGCCATAGGTCAACGAGCGCCAGATCCATTCGATTGGCCCCATGCGGAAGAAGGTCAGCCACATGGGTGACCAGAGCAGCTGGAGGATCCAGACGACGGCAATGATACCCCACATTTCCGGCCAGCCGATTTCGCCGTACCAGCCCAGGCCCCGCCCGCCGTAGGCGAGGGTCGTCATGATCAAGGTCTGGGTCAGATAGTTGGTGAAGGCCATCCGTCCGACCGAAATCAGCGGATACAGGATCAGCTTCATCCCGAAGCGCACCATCAGGATCAGCACGCTGGCGTAACCGAGCGACACCAGCGGCACCAGGAAGGTCGCATAGGGCCGGATCATGGCCTCGATGAAGTCGAAGTCGCTCGCCGCTATGGCCGCGCTCTCGCCCCAGATCAGATAGAGGCACCCGGCCGCCAGAAGGATCGAGATGACATAGAGCCAGGCTGGGCTCCGACCGGCCAGGAAGCCGGCCTTGAACAGACCCATGCCGATCATCATCAGGCTGGCGGTGACGGGGATCATGGCCACCGCGATAATCGGCACGACAGCCAGCCACTGTTGGAACTGATGCACCGTCACCGACCAGGCGTCGCCGGTCATGGCCTGAATGGCCGCGGCCAGCTGTTCTGAGGTCATGTGTCCACCCTGTTGGGTGATGCTCGCCTGGAGCTGATCCGGCGGCATGAGCGTCATGCTCCACATCATGCCGACGTAGAGGGCGCACAGGATGAGATAGAGCGCCGTGCCCACGATCAACAGTCGACGGGCGCTCCAGGACCGGACGAGCAGGACGATGAAGCCGGTCAGGGCATAGAGGAACAGGATATCCCCGTACCAGAAGGCGGCCCCGTGGATCAGGCCAAAGACGGCCAGCCAGAACAGGCGGGACCTCAACAGCCGACCCCGATCCAGGTCGGTGCGCAGGCCGCCGACAAGGAAGATCGACACCCCGAACAGGAGCGAGAACAGCGTCCGCATCTTGTCGCGGAAGAAGACATCCTGAATCTGCCAGCCGAGCAGGGCGTCGGCATTCCAGCCGGGCTGGAGCGCGGGGTTCATTCCGATCTCGTGCGGCCAGAAGAAGGTCATGGCGTTGACCGCCAGGATGCCCAGCACGGCCAGGCCGCGCACCACGTCCAGGCTGAGGACGCGATCGGCCCGCTGAACGGGTGCCAGGATTTCGGCTTGTGCCTCTGTCTGCGTCATGGTTCCCCCCTGAACCCGTTTCTAGCCGACGTCCCCAGCGGTGTCCTGCTGCTGTCCCTTCAGGATGTGATAGGGGGTCCGCATGGGCTCAGGAACGCGGGTGAAGGCAATCAGGCTGACCATCAGCCCGGCCCAGCTGGCGAAGGCCGCCCCGACCAGGGCTGTAATCGGCAAGAGGCCGACGCCGTAGATGAAGAAGGTGGTTTCGGCCACGCCCAGACCCTGAGCCGGGCCGGTGACCCGCAGCCAGCCGCCGATCAGCAGGATAAACACCAGCAGGAGCTGGGCTCCGACGGCCAGGACGGCCCCGAACAGGGTGAAGCGCCAGATGACACCCAGCCGCGTCGTCGGTGTGCGCGAACGCCGCCATTCCCGCCGCAGCAACCACAGGCCGATAGCCGTCCCCACGGCGACCCAGATCAGGCCGAGCAGGCGCCAGTCCATGTCCAGGCCGAACGAGAAGGCCTGGGGTGGCCAGGCCAGCAGGGTGATGATGATCGGTGGCCAGGCCAGGCTGGCCAGCCAGGCGACGGGAGCCCATACGACGGGGCTTTCGCGCCAATGAATCAGGGCCGTGCCCGGCAGACGTTTGTCGCTTTCGGCCAATTCGCGAAGCGGCTTCATGGCGCGGGTTTCGGTCAGTTTGCGACCGGTCTCTGCCAGGTCAGGCGGCCTCATCGCGTGGGCTCCGGCGTCGGGCCTGAATAGTCGTAGAATCCGCGACCGGTCTTGCGACCAAGCCAGCCGGCCTCAACGTATTTCACCAGCAGCGGACAGGGCCGGTATTTGGTGTCGCTCATGCCGTCGTGCAGGACATTCATGATGGCCAGGACGACGTCCAGGCCCATGAAATCCCCCAGCTCGAGCGGGCCCATCGGATGGTTCGCCCCCAGCTTGAGCGAGTTGTCGATGGAGCGGACATCGCCGACCCCTTCATAGAGGGCATAGATCGCCTCATTGATCATCGGCACCAGGATGCGGTTGACGATGAAGGCTGGGTAGTCCTCGGCGTCCGTCGTGACCTTGCCCAGGCTTTCGGCAAAGACCTTGACGGTTTCATAGGTGGCCGGGGCCGTGGCGATGCCACGGATGATCTCGACCAGCTTCATCACCGGAGCCGGGTTCATGAAATGGAGGCCGATAAAACGGTCGGGTCGGTCGGTCGAAGCCGCCAGACGGGTGATCGAAATCGACGAGGTGTTGGACGCCAGCAGGGTTGTGGCCTTGAGGCTGGGCGTCAGGGCCTGAAAGATGGCCTTCTTGACCTCTTCATTTTCCGTCGCCGCCTCGATGACCAGATCGGCCTGGCCGATCTCGGCCAGATTGACTGTTGCGGTGATGCGCGCCAGGGCCGCCTTGGCATCGGCCTCGGTGATCAGACCCTTGGCGACTTGCCGGGCCATGTTCTTTTCGATGTCGGCAAGTGCGGCCTTGAGCCGCTCGGCGTTCTGGTCATGCAGTTTGACCTCTCGCCCGCCCAGCGCACAGACATGGGCGATGCCCGAACCCATCTGACCGGCACCGATGACGCCTACGGAATTGATGTCGCCCATACTCTCTTTCGCGCCCTTTGAGGCGTCTGTCTTCAAGGCGACGCAATCTGGCGAAGGTGGACCGCGCTGGCAAGCCAAGAGGGGATCAATGCATGGATACCGGGGCCTTATCCAATTGGTGCAAACGTCCTAGGCTGCACGGGAATCGGGAGCGCACAGCCTATGTGGGTACTGTTGGGGGTCGGGGTTCTGGTGCTGGGCTTCGTGCTGCGGCTCAATCCTCTGCTGGTGATCGTTATCGCGGCCCTGGTCACGGGGCTGACCGCAGCCTGGGCACCCGGGGTGGGGGTGACGGAACTCTGGGCGGCGGCGGTGTCGACCCTGGAAGCCTTCGGCAAGGCCTTCAATGACAGCCGCTATTTCCACATTACCTGGCTGATCCTGCCGCTGATCGGCCTGCTGGAGCGGGAAGGCCTGCAGGAACGAGCCCGGATCGTCATCTCCAAGGCCAAGGCGGCAACAGCCGGGCGGCTGATGCTGGTCTATCTGGTGTTGCGTCAGGCCACCTCGGCCCTGGGGCTGACGTCGCTGGGCGGGCATCCGCAGATGGTCAGGCCGCTACTGGCGCCGATGGCCGAAGGCGCGGCGGAGGCCGACGGCCCCATCTCCGACAGCACCCGGTACCGGATCCGGGGCATGGCAGCGGCCACCGACAACATCGGCCTGTTCTTCGGCGAGGACATCTTCATCGCCATCGGCTCGATCGTGCTGATGGTCGGCTTCCTCCAGCAGGCCGGCATCATCGTAGAGCCGTTGCAGTTGTCAGTCTGGGCCATTCCGACCGCGATCATTGCCCTGATGGTCCATGGGGCCCGGCTGCTGATGTTTGACCGGACCCTCGAACGATCATCTTCTGCGACCGAAGAGACGGAGGGTTCGAAATGATCACTCTGGATCACGCCTATCTGGTCGTCGGACTGATGTTCCTGGCCTTCTCGGTCCTGACGCTGCTGGATCGAGCGCACCCGACGCGCATTCGGAGCGCCCTGTTCTGGGGGCTGATCGCCGCCTCGATGCTGGTTGGTACCTGGATCGGAGATCTGGGCAACGGCCTGCTGGTGCTGGGGCTGGTGGTTTTGGCGGGCGTGCGAAAGCTGGGCGTCGGCAAGCCGACGACCACCACGCCGGTGGAGCGAGAGGCGCGCGCGATCCAGCATGGCAATTGGCTGTTTGTCCCGGCCCTGATCGTGCCGCTGGTGGCTGTCGGCGGGACGCTGGCGGCCAAGTACACCGACTTTGGGGCCTGGCTGATTTCGGATGTGCAGACCACGCTGATCGCCCTGGGCCTGGGCTGCGTTATTGCGCTGGCTGTCGCCTGGGCCTGGTCGAAGCCGCCGCCGACCGCCCCGTTCCAGGAAGGCCGACGGTTGGTCGATTCCATCGGCTGGGCGGTGCTTTTACCGCAGATGCTGGCGTCCTTGGGCGCGGTCTTCCTGATGGCGGATGTCGGCGGGGTGGTCGGTGAGCTGATTTCGTCGACGGTGCCGTTGACCACACCGTTCGTGGCGGTGGCGGCCTATTGCATCGGCATGGCGGCCTTCACCGTCATCATGGGCAATGCTTTTGCGGCCTTTCCGGTGATGACGGCGGCGATCGGCTTGCCGATCCTGATCCATCAGTTCGATGGCAATGTCGCCATCGTCTGTGCGATCGGCATGTTGGCCGGGTTCTGCGGGACGCTGATGACGCCCATGGCGGCCAACTTCAATGTGGTGCCCGCCAATCTATTGGAGCTCCCGGATCGCGATTCCCCGCTCAACGGTGTCATCCGGGCCCAGATTCCGACCGCCCTGGTCATGTTGGTGGCCAATATCCTGCTGATGTTCTTCCTCGCCTTCCGGTTCTGACGACCACAGACCCGTCATCCTCGGGCTTGACCCGAGGATCAGAGGAACGGTCAATTCAGGGCTTGAAATTTGATGCGCTGATCGGCGGCGCGTCCGATCCTCGGGTCAAGCCCGAGGATGACGAAGAAGGAAAGCCATGACCGATCTCGACCTGCCCCTCGCCTCCAGCTTCGCCTCAACAGCTCTGGGACATGTGGCGCGCGAGTGGCCCAACAAGATGGATCACGTCATGGGCGGATCTCAGGATGTCCTGAGCCCGCGCCAGGCCCATCCGATCTTCTACGGCAGCTTTGACTGGCACAGCTGTGTTCACGGCTGGTGGACGCTGGCGACGCTGGTGAGGCTTTTCCCGCAGATGCCCGAGGCAGAGCGCGTCTTGTCCGCCGCCGAGGTGACCTTCAGCCCGGCCCATGTCGAGGCCGAGCGTGCCTATCTGGACCGCCCTCTATCGCGAGGTTTTGAGCGGCCCTATGGCTGGGCGTGGCTCTTGATGCTGCAGGCTGAGCTGAACCGGCACACGACACCCGAAGGCCGCCGCTGGGCGCGCGAACTGGAGCCCTTGAGCCAGGCCTTCGCTGACCGGTTCATGAGCTTCCTGCCGATTTCGGCCTATCCGGTGCGGACGGGAACGCATTATTCGACCGCCTTCGCTCTGAGGCTGGCGCTGGACTACGCCGAGGGCGTTGAGGATCGCGGCCTGGAGCGCCTGATCCGAGACAAGGCCCTGCAGTGGCATGCCGGCGATCGCGACTGTCAGGCCTGGGAGCCGGATCAGGATGCCTTTCTATCACCGGCCCTCATGGAGGCCGAACTGATGCGGCGGGTGCTGGGCGATGATTTCCCGGCCTGGTTTGATGGGTTCCTGCCGCAGGCCGCCAAGGGCGAGCCCGGCGTTCTGTTTGAGCCGGTCACACCGACCGACCGGACGGACGGCAAGATCGCCCACCTGGACGGGTTGAACCTGTCGCGGGCCTGGTGCTGGCGCGGGATCGCCGGAGCCCTGCCGGACGGCCACAGCGCGAGGGCCCTGGCGCTGGCGGCGGCGGACCGGCATCTGGCCGCCAGCCTGGCGCATGTGACGGGCGACTATATGGGTGAGCACTGGCTGGCCAGCTTTGCCCTGCTGGCCATGCGGGCTTAGGGTCTGTACTCATTTGCGGTCCTGACATTTCGATATCTTACCACCGCTCATCCCCGCGAAAGCGGGGACCCAGCTCTGTCCAGCGTGGCGTCGGTGCTTCAGGGCATCGGCTGATATCCATCCGGCGAGCTCTCATAACCCAAAACACTGGGTCCCCGCGTTCGCGGGGATGAGCGGTATTGAGTACAGAAATTAGTGCTCCCGGAACGACCGCCACACGCTCTGGGTCAGGGGCTCGAAGAAATACTGCAGGGCGGTCCGTTTCCTGAGCGGCACCACCACCTCAACGGGCAGGCCGGGGATCAGGCCGGTATCTTCACCGCGGACGGCTTCGATCTTGGCCAGTTCTGATGGCGGCACCTCCACCGTGACACGGAAGAAGCTGCGGCCTGTCCGTTCCTCGGTGAAGCTGTCAGCGGATATGTCGGTCACCGTTCCATGCAGGATCGGCAGGTCACGTTCGCGGAAGGCCGAGAAGCGGACCTCCGTGTCCTGGCCCACGCGCAGGTCATCGGCATCGGTGGGCGAGACTTCGGCTGAGACGATCAGAGCCGCCTCTTCGGGCACGACCTCCATGAGCATCTGACCGGGCTGGACGACGCCTCCGATCGTAAAGACCGACAGGCCGACGACGCGGCCGGACGCCGGGGCACGGACCTGGGCACGCGCCAGCTGTTCGCGCGCGGCGGTCAGGCGCGGATTGAGTTCGTCGAGCTGGACCTGGACCTGACGCAACAGGTCAGCCACCTCTTCTTCGGTCTGGGATCCAACGCCCAGCATCTGGAGCCGTGTCTCGCCGATAGCCTCCTGGGTGCGGGCGACCTGGGCCCGCAAGGCCCCTTCCTCTCCGTCCAGAGCCGCCGCCTGGCGTTCAAGCCCGCGGACGCGATTCAGCGGGGCAAAACCGCGATCAGCCAGGCTCTGCATGCCCTCCAGCTCCTCGCCAATCAGGCGGCGCTGCTCGCGATTGGAGGCGATCTGACGATCCAGGCCGATGATCTGTTGGTTGAGTTGCTGGACGCGCTGGGACAGCACGCCGATCTCATTGCCGCGCGATCCGCCGCGGGCCGTGAACTGCTGGCGTTGCAGGGCCAGGGCCTCGTTGGCCAGGGCCACATCGTCACCCGTCAGAGCCTGAAATTCCGGCGGGGTCGGCACGGATCGCAGACCGTCGCGCTCGGCGACGAGCCGGGACCGTTGCGCCAGCAGCGCCAGCACCTGTCCGGTCAATCCGCGCTCGGCCGCGCGCAGCTCGCCGGCCGAAATTTCAACCAGAACCTGACCCTGACGGACCTCCTGGCCTTCATGGACGTGCAGGGCCGAGACAACGCCGCCGTCGCGGTGCTGAACCGCCTGCCGATTGCCCGACACCACGATCTTGCCCGGTGCATAGGCCCCGGCATCCAGCGGTGCGAACGCGGCCCAACCGAGGAAGATCACAAAGAAGGCGGCGGCAATGATCCCGCCGATGCGCAGTTCGCGGCGCATGGAATCGGCCGGTCGGGTGCCCGCGGGCGGGCGTTCGGCGGACGGGGTGCCGGCCACCGATTCGGCAGCCCCGGCGGTGCCGGGCTCCGTCACCGTCTCAGGGGGCGTCTCATCGACGCGCTTGGCGGGTTCGGCGCTCATCTCAGTTCACACTTGAGACGACGCGGGGGGCGGGCTGGCGGCCGGCCTGGAGGCGAGCCGCGATCTCATCGCGCGGGCCGAGCCCCTCGATACTGCCGTCGCGCAACACCAGCAGCTTGTCGACCGACTGGAGCACACCGGTTCGGTGGGCGATCAGAATGACCGTTGCGCCGCGCGTCTTCAGGGCCTTGATCGCGCTGGCCAGAGCCACCTCTCCCTCGCCATCGAGATGGGAGTTCGGCTCGTCGAGAATGACCAGACAGGGATCGCGATAAAGGGCGCGCGCCAGGGCGACCCGCTGGGACTGGCCGGCGGACAGTCCGCGCCCACCCGGCCCCAGAGGTGTGTCATAGCCCTGCGGCAACTTGAGGATCATCTCGTGGCATCCGGCGACCTTGGCCGCCTGGATGGCCCGGGCATCGACGTCTTCGCCGGCGGTGTCGAGCGTGCCCTCGAAACGCGAGATGTTGTCCTTGACGGTTCCGGCAAACAGGATCGAATCCTGCGGCAGATACCCGATATGCAGGGCCAGCCGTTCCGGATTCCAGGTCGCATAGTCGGCCTGGTCCAGCCGGACCTTGCCGGCGTCCGGTTCGGTCGCTCCGGCGATCAACCGCGCCAGGGTGGTCTTTCCAGCCCCGGACGGCCCGATGATGCCCAGCGATTCTCCCGGTTGAAGGGTAAAGGTCACATGTCGCAGCAGGGGCTGTTCGCGTGCCGGAGCCCGCACGCCGACGCCATCGAGGGTCAACAGTCCGACCGGCTTGGGCAACAGGGTCCGGGGCCGATCCTGATCGGCCGTCGACGCAAACAGCTCGGTTAGATTGGCCCAGGCGGCGCGGGCCTGAACGATACCGTTCCAGGCCCCGACAACCTGTTCGATGGGTTGCACGGCGCGGCTGAGAAGCACCGAGGCGGCGATGATGGCACCGGCAGAAATCTGACCTTCAACGGCCAGCCAGGCCCCTGCCCCCAGGGCCAGCGACTGAAGCACCAGGCGCAGGAACTTGATCGCGCCTGTGTAGCGACCGCCGATGAACTGGGCCTCGGACTGGGCCGATACCGCTGCGTCGCGTTCCTTGAGCTGGCGGGTGATCATGGCCTGACGCATGCCCAACGCCCGCACGACCTCGGACTGACCGGCGATGGTTTCCTGGGCCATATAGGCCTTGGCCGAGGCCTGGGTGGCCGCTTCGATCCGGGGCTTGGAGGACCGTTCGTTCAGGACCGCCAGGATAAACAACAGGATGCCGCCCACCAGGGTGAGCATGCCCAGCGTCCAATGCAGCATGAAGCAGACCAGCAGATACACCGGCGTCCAGGGGAGGTCGCAAAGGGCCAGCGCCCCCTGGCCGCTCAGGCCCTGGCGGAAGGTATCGAAGTCGCGCATGGCCTGGGCGACCTTGGTGCTGGAGTCTCGCGAACCGATGACCCGGTTCAACACGGTGCCGGCCAACAAACGATCCAGGCGCAATCCTGCGCGGACCAGAATGCGCGATCGGATGTGATCCAGAGCCGCCAGGGTTCCCAGGGCAAAAACCACGACAACCGTAACGAACAGCAGCGTCATGATGCCGCCGGTCGGGACCACCCGATCATAGACCTGCATCATGTAGAGGGTCGGAGCCAGGTAAAGGACATTGACCAGGGCCGAGAAGCCGAAGGCGAACAGCAGATGCGCCCGGCAGGCCTTGATGGCCTCCGCCAGGGGTTCCGTTCCGGGCTTTTTCGGGAACAGCGCTTGAAGCACGGAGCGGTCTTCACCTTTATACTTGGGCCTCCATTATAGAGGTTCGTGGGCAAATCCGCGACTCTTCAAGCGTTAACGGCGCAGAGGCCGACCAGATGGGTTCATTTCAGTTCCGCGCCCCGCCACAGATCATCGTTGAAGACGGGGCTAGCGAACGCCTCGGCGAGCGGTTGGCGGCCCGTGGCCTGAGGCATGCCCTGGTCGTTACGGACCCCTTCCTGGCCGGTTGCGGCCTGATTGACGCGTCGGTCGCCGGCCTGGCCGGACAGGGCGTGGCGGCAACCGTCTTTGACGGGGTCGAGGCGGACCCCCAGGAGGCCTCTGTGCAGGCGGCGGTCGATGTCGCCGGCCGTGCCGGCATCGATGTGGTGGTCGGATTCGGCGGCGGCAGTGCCATGGACACGGCCAAGCTGGTGGCGTTGCTGGTGGCGTCGGGCGAGGCGTTGGTCGAGGTCTATGGGGTGGATCAGAGCCGGGGACCCAGGCTGCCGCTGGTGCAGATTCCAACAACGGCCGGCACGGGATCCGAGGCGACGCCGATCTCGATTATCACCACGCGGGACGGCCAGAAGAAGGGTGTGGTCTCAGACTGGCTCTACCCGGACCTGGCCATTCTGGATGCGACGCTCACCCTGGGCCTGCCACCCCGAATGACGGCGATGACAGGGGTGGACGCCATGGTCCATGCGGTCGAAGCCTACACCTCCCGCCTCAGGAAGAATGCGATCTCCGACGCCCTGGCGGTGCGGGCATTGGGGCTATTGTCGGCCAATATTCGGCGCGTCGTCGAAACGGGATCGGACCTGGTCGCCCGGCGCGCCATGCTCGAAGGTTCGCTGATGGCGGGCATGGCCTTTGCCAATGCTCCGGTCGCGGCGGTTCACGCCCTGGCCTATCCGCTGGGCGGACAGTTCCATGTCCCGCATGGCCTGTCGAACGCCCTGGTGTTTGCTGAGGTGGCGGGCTTCAATCTGCCGGCGGCGAGCCAGTCTTATGGGGAGCTCGCAGCGTGCCTTCCCGACGACCTGACCGAGCGATGCCACAACGGCGACGGCTTCGTCACGGCGATCCAACGGCTGGTGTCCGGCCTGCCGATGGAACAGCGGCTCGGCGACGTGGGTGTAGGACCAGACGATCTGGACCGGTTGTCGGACGATGCCATGAAGATCACCCGCCTGTTGGTGAACAATCCGCGCGACATGACCCGGGCCGATGCGCGCGCCATCTATGCCGCTGTCCTGTAGAGGTCGATCGTCTATCCGGCCCTGGGTGGCCAGGGGATGAAGGCACTCGTGCGCCGCACATAGTCTGAGTAGCCCGCGCGCGAACTCGTCAGGCCGCGCTCCAGCAAAGGGGCACCGGACCAGCGCAGGAGAGTGAAGGTCAGGAAGGCGGGCCCGGCCAGCGAGACCCAGCCCCACGGCACCTCACAGGCCATCAGACCCAGGCCCCACCAGACACAGGCATCGCCAAAATAGTTGGGGTGGCGAGAATAGCGCCACAGGCCCCGGTCCATGACCTGTCCAGCGCTGGCCGGATCGGCGCGAAAGCGATTGAGTTGATGATCGGCGATCCCCTCGAAGACCAGGCCGAAGGTCGCCAGCGCCGCGCCGCTCCAGCCAAGCCAGCCGACGGGAGGGTTGCCATGGGCCTGTCCGAGCTGAACCGGCAGAGACACCAGAAGCAGCAGAATGCCCTGCAGCAGGAAGACAAAGATCAAGGTGGCCACTGGCCAGGACATCCCGCGGGCGGTCAACCGACCGAGAAGGTTCTCGTACCGCTTGTCGACGCCCTGCCGTTGCCAGCGCACGAACAGGTGCGAGCCGAGCCGCAGGGCCCAGGCGACGCAAAGGCCTGTCAGCAGGGCCTTGCGGACCGGGTCGCCATTGGCGACGACGGAGTCGACGACGGCCACAATACCCATGTTGAAGGCCCAGAAGGCGTCTACGAAGCTGACGTCCCTCAGCCGCAGCGCCACCAGCCACAGGCCGACCATCAGCCCTGCCACCACGGCAAGGTTCAGACCTAGAAGTTCGATCACCGTCACCCTGGCCCTCGTGGGCAAACACCTCATCTAACGTCGATTTAACTTGGAATGTTCCGGTCGGACGCGGCAAGAGCGGGGTTCAAGGGAGCCTGTTTCGAGTCCATGTCGCTCGCGCTTTCAACGCTGATCTATGAATGGCGTCGCTACATGGCGGCGGTGGTCGCGCTGGCCTTTTCGGGCCTGCTGGTGCTGGCGTTCGCCGGCATGTTCATGGGCATGGGCAAGTCGTTTACGGCCACCATCGACCGGTCGGGTGCCGATGTGATGATCCTGGCACCAGGGGCAACCCAGTTGTTCGGCGGCCCCTCCGGCGTGCCGCGCCGCCTGATTCCGATCATCTATCAGCACCCCGAGGTTGAGGTGGTCGACTATATCGACCTGTCCGGCGGTCGGTTTGAATCGATGGACCAGGCCGCCTTGCGCGCGCCCGGCGCAACGCCACCACAAGGTCAGCGGTCGGAATCGGTCATGGTCACCTCCATCGTGACCCAGCCGGGAAATCCGACCATTCCGGTCGACTATTCGGAGGCGCTGGTCGAGGCCCTGCGTCAGCCCGACGCCGTGGTGCTGGATGAGACGGCGCTGACGCGACTGGGTGTCCAGTTGGGAGATGAGGCGATCTACAATGGGCACCGGGTGCGGGTGGTCGGTGTGACGCGCGGCTATGCCAACTTCATGCAGCCCGGCATGGTGATGTCGCGTGATACCCTGCGACGCTATGGCGAGGCCTACAACGGGTCGCGTGTCGGCCCGCTGATGGTTCGTCTGCGTGACCCGGCCCGCGCCGAGGTCGTCGTGGCCCAGCTGAACGCCAGTGCGAACGGTCAGTACCGGGCCTGGACCCGTGAAGAGCTTTCGGCGGCAAACGAGGCGAGCATGTTCGAGGAGGGCATCATCGTGGTGATGCTCGGGTTCTCGGTGTTTCTGGGTGGGCTGATCGGCATTGCCATAACCTGGCAGACCCTGAGGGGAGCCATCCTGGCAAATATCAAGGAGTTCGCCTCGTTGCGGGCTCTGGGCGTCGGCATGGGTTCGCTGCGGCGCATCATCGTCGAGCTCAGCTTCTGGGTCGGCATTGTCGGGATCGGGGCGTCGTTCCTTCTGACCTGGTTGATCAGTCTGCTGGCCGGGATATTCGGCCTGCCGATGGCCTTTCCGCTGCCCATGTGTCTGGCCGTCTCGGCCCTGTTGCTGATCATCGCCCTGTTGTCGGGCTTCCTGTCACTCGGGATGCTGAAACAGAGCCAACCGGCGGACCTCCTGCGATGAGCACAAGCGCCAGCGGCAAACACGGCACCCCGGCCATTGAGGCCACAGGGCTGGTCAAACGGTTCAAGACCGGTCGCACCTGGATCGAGGTGCTGAAGGGCATGAATTTCGACGCCACCCATGGCGATCTGACCATGGTGATGGGGCCGTCCGGCTCGGGCAAGTCGACGCTGATCGCGGCCCTGTCGGGCCTTCTCAAGCCTGATGAAGGGCGCGTCGACATTCTGGATGTCGACGATCTGTGGAAGAAGCCCTCGGGCCGGATCGACCGCTTCCGTCTGGACCACTGCGGCTTCATCTTTCAGGGCTTCAACCTGTTTCCGGCGTTGACGGCCCTGCAGCAGGTCAAGATCGTCCTCAAATATCAGGGGCTGAGCCCGGCCGAGCAGGACCGGCGTGCGCGCGTGGCGCTGGACGAGGTGGGCCTGGGTCATCGGATGAACCAGCGGCCCGCCGAACTGTCCGGCGGTGAGAAACAGCGGGTGGCGATCGCTCGCTGCCTGGCCAAGTCACCTCAACTCATCTTCGCGGACGAACCGACCTCGGCCCTTGACGGTGAAAACGGCCAGGTGGTGATCCGGCTACTGCGCCGGGCCGCTGTCGAGCATGGCGCGGCGGTCATCTGCGTGACCCACGACCCCCGGCTCGAAGCCTGGGCCGACCGCGTGATCAAGATGGAAGACGGCTACATCCTTTCGGACGAAAAGCGCGTCCCCGACCTCAACCCGGCGCCGCTGGCGCACTGACCCTCAGGACTTGTTCGATGTTCGGCTTTCTCAAGCGCCCCTGGTTCTGGATCACGATCGTTGTCGTCGCGCTGATCCTGATCGGCGGCTTTATGTTTACGCAGGCCAACAAGGCTCGCCAGGCTGAGGTCGCAGCGGCGGCTGCCCAGGAGGTCGAAAGCCCCTACGCCGCCATCGCCAATGGCCGCGCCGACGTCGAGGGCGGGATTATCCAGATTGCAGCCCGTCGCGGCGGCGTGGTCCGAGAGGTCTACGTCCAGGAGGGTGACCGCGTCGTCTCCGGCCAGATCCTGGCGCGTCAGGAGGACGATGAAGCGCGCCTGGCAGTGGACCGGGCCCGGGCTGAGGTCGCACAGTCGCAATCGCAGCTGGGAAGCCTGCGGGTCAATCTGAACGCCGCCCGCCGCGAGCTGGCGCGTCTGGAAGGGCTGGCTCCGTCGAACTTCGTGGCGGCGCAGCGTCTCGACCAGGCACGTGACACTGTGGCCTCGGCCGAAGCGGCCATCACCAACCAGGAAGCGGTGGTTTCCACCACCCAGGCGCGCCAGCGCGAGGCGGAATACAATCTTGAACTGACCATCATCCGGGCCCCGATGTCGGGACGGATCGCGCGCCGCTACGCCCAGCCGGGCGCGGGGGCTTCAACGCTGAACGTCTCGACCATGTTCGATCTGGAGCCGGACACCCAGCGCATCGTGCGGGCCGAAATCGTCGAGAGCGATCTGCCCAACGTCGCCATCGGCCAGCAGGTTGAGATCACGCCCGAGAACGACCCGACGCGCGTGTTTGTCGGGCGTGTGATGCGTCGGGCCACGATGTTCGGCGCACGCCAGCTCGCCTCGGATACGCCCGGTCAGCAGACCGATGAGCGCGTCGTCGAGGTGGTCGTCTCGGCGGATGATGCGACCTTGCTGATCGGCCAGCGCGTGCTGGTCAAGTTCATGCGTCCGGGTGAAACCGCCGGCGCGACCCGCGAGGCCTCACCCGGCGTCGGGCCCGATCAGGCCATGCAGCGGCCGCAGCGCGCCGGCTGAGCCTAGACCGGCAGCACGTTGCGCTGGCGCGAATAGCTCATCGTGCCGACGTTGGCTCCGATACGAAGGCCGACGCCGGCGCGGATGGGGGCCAGGACGATGCCGTCCGCCTGCTGATAGTTCACGCCCATCCCGCCGATCAGATAGGCGGAGCCTTCGACACCGGGGTAGCGCCGATACAGCATGTCGGGATGGTACAGGTTGTAGACCAGGGTAAAGACCCGCGCGACGTTGCCGCCGAAATCCCAGCCGATCGAAAGACCCTGCCAGAACACTTCCTGGGGCGTGGGCCGGTCCTTCATGTACAGGAGGCCCTGGCCGTAACGTGCCCCGATCGCGAGCGCACCGGCACCTTCCTCACCGGCGATGTAGCCGGTCGGCGCATCCCCCTGATCGAGGAATACGCGCTCGATCGCCCCGCCGAGGGCTTCGGCGGCGACGCCGAGGAAGTTGGAACCTGCCGCGACCAGCTCTTCCTGGGTGTAGGCCGGTTGCGGCGCATCGTTGGGGCCGGGGCCCATGCCCGGCTGGGTCGGATAGCCAGGGCTCGGCTGTTGGGCGGCAGGGGCCGAGGCGCATCCGGTGGCGGTGGCGGCGGCAAGCCCCGAAAGGATGAGGTTACGGCGATGCATGTGGAGCTCCCGAGGGTCTTGCGAATCACGTCTGGAACGACTTTGCCACAACGTCTCGCCTGTTTGGGGCGGGTTTGGGGCTTCGGCTCCATTCAGGCTAAGATGCCGCACCGGGTTTGAGAGGGCGGCGTGAGCGACATCAAGGGCGTTATCCTGGCGGGCGGCAACGGTACGAGGCTCCGCCCCGTGACACTTGCCGTCTCGAAACAGCTCCTGCCGGTCTATGACAAGCCGCTGATCTACTATCCGCTGTCGGCCCTGATGCTGGCGGGCGTGCGCGACATCCTGGTGGTGACCCGGCCCGATGACCAGGCCGCGTTTCAGGCGCTGCTCGGCGACGGCACCCGCTTCGGCGTGAACTTCTCCTATGCCGGCCAGCCGGAACCCAAGGGCATCGCCCAGGCCCTGACGATCGGGGAAGCGTTCATAGCCGAACAGCAGGTATGCCTGGTGCTGGGCGACAACCTCTTCTACGGCGGCGGCTTTACGGGCCTGCTACGCCAGGCCGCCGAGAAGACGGATGGTGCCACCGTCTTCGGCTATGAGGTGCGTGAGCCCCGGCGCTTCGGGATCGTTGAGCTGGATCGCGCGGGGCGGCCGGTTTCGATCGAAGAAAAGCCGGCCCAGCCCAAGTCAAACCTGGCGGTGACGGGCCTGTATTTCTACGATGGCGACGCCTGCCGGATTGCGCGCGAGATCAAGCCGTCCGGGCGGGGCGAGGTCGAAATCACCGACGTGAATCGGGCCTATCTGGAGGCCGGCAAGCTGGATGTTGTCACCTTCGGACGGGGGTTTGCCTGGCTGGATGCCGGAACCCACGACAGCCTGCTGGAGGCCAGCCATTTCGTGCAGACCATCGAGCACAACCAGGGCCTCAAGATTGCCTGCCTGGAAGAGATCGGCTGGCGAAACGGCTGGTTGTCAGACGAAGACCTCAGCCAGCGGGCCCACGACCTCGGCTCCGGAGCCTACGGCGAATATCTGTTGCGACTGCTTGGGGGCCGTTAGGGCTCAGTGCTTGTCCGTCCTGGCGCTGAGCCAGTCCATCAGGGCCAGAAGAACGCCCGACACAACGAAGGTCAGGTGGATCACCACGCCCCAGAAGGCCTCATCCGGGTTCAGTTCGTAGCCGGCACGTCCAATGTTCATGAAGGTCTTGAGCAGCTGGATGCCCGAGATCGCCACGATCGAGGCGATCAACTTCATTTTCAGGCCGGAAAAATCGACCGTTCCCATCCACGGCGGGCGGTCCGTCTCGCTCTCGTCGATATCGAGCTTGGAGACGAAGTTCTCATAGCCCGAGAACATCACGATGAGAAGCAGGTTGCCCGCCAGAGACAGATCCACCAGCGTCAGCACCGCAAGGATGCCGTCGTTGGCGGACATCGAGGCCCCGTCAAAGGCCAGGATCTGCGGGGCGTAATAGATCAGCTCCTTGACGAAGATGACCAGCAACAACGCCAGCGCGATGACCAGGCCCAGATAGAAGGGAGCCATCAGCCAGCGCGAGCGGAACAGGGCCCGTTCGAAGGCGGTTTCCAGCGGCGGCTTGTTTGACATGTCTATCCCCTCAGGCTGGCACCGAGTTTGGCGGCGGCAGCGACGATACGATCTGACAGAGCCTCAATCTCCGCCTCGGTCAGGGTGGCGTTTCGTGGCTGGATGGTCACCTCGATCGCCAGGGATTTCTGGCCTTCGGGCACCCCTTTGCCGGTATAGACGTCGAACACCCGAACATCTGAGATCAGCTGCTTGTCGGCTCCGGTGACCGCGCGTGTCAGGTCGCCGGCCGCCAGGCCTGCATCGACCACAAAGGCGAAGTCACGCGACAGCGGCATCAGCGTGGACAGGTCGAGCTTCGAGCGCGCCTTGGTTGCCCGCGCCTTGGATTGGGGCAGGGCTTCGACGTCGATCTCGAAGCCCAGCATCGGGCCGTCGGCATCCAGGGTCTTGAGCGCGCCGGGGTGGATCGCCCCGAACTCGGCAATCACGGTCTTGGGGCCAAGCTGTAGGCGGGCCGATTGCCCGGGATGCCACCAGGCCGATGTCTGGCCCTGAACGAGCTGGAGCGCGCTGGTCGAGACGCCGAGAGTTTCAAGCAGGGCGAACAGGTCCGACTTGAGGCTGAACAGGTCATCGCCCTTGTCGCCGTCCCAGCGGCGCGGGGCATGCGGCGCGACCAGGCCGGCAATGACCGTCCGCTGATCGCCCGGCTGGTCACCCCGGTAGATCGGCCCGATTTCGAACAGGGCGAGATCGGCAAAGCCACGATCCGCATTGCGGGCCGCCGCCTGGATCAGGTTGGGAAGGACCGACGGACGCATACAGTCCAGATCCGAAGCGATCGGATTGTCCAGAACCAGGGTGTCCGAGCCCCCGCCGAAGGCTTCGGCGATGTCCTGCCGCGTGAACGACCAGGTGACGGCTTCCGCCCAGCCGAGACCGGCCAGGGTGCGGCGTGCGGCCCGGATGCGTGACTGACGCGGACTGAGAACACCAGCGGTGGGCGCGCCCAGATCCGGCAGGGGCGTGGACGGCAGCCAGTTGAAGCCGTTGATCCGCGCGACCTCTTCAACCAGATCAGCCGGCCCGTGGACGTCGCGCCGCCAGGTCGGAGGCGTCACGGTCCAGGGCGTGGAGCTGTTCTCGACTTCGAAGCCGAGGGCGGTCAGGATCGTGTGGATGCGCACCGTCGGCAGGCGCAGACCGGTCAGCCGCTCAACGATGGCTGGATCAAACGCGAGGGAGGCCGGCGCGGCGGGAGGCTCCCCGGCGACGGTGATCTCAGACGCCTCGCCGCCGCATAGCTCCAGAATCAGGGCAGTCGCCTGTTCGAGGCCGGCAACGGCGGAATGGGTGTCGACCCCGCGGGAAAACCGGTACTGGGCGTCTGTGGTGATCCCAAGCTGACGCCCAGTCTGGGCTGTTGCGATGGGGTCGAACCAGGCGCTCTCAATGAAGACGTCGGTGGTCGTCTCGTCACATCCGGTAGATTCGCCACCCATGACGCCGCCCAGGCCGGTGGGGCGTTCGCCGCCGGCGTCGGCGATGACGCACATGCGAGGGCCGGGCGCATAGGTCCTTCCGTCCAGAGCGATCAGCCGCTCCGGCTCGCCCGTATCGGCGGCGACCTGGCCTCCGCGCACGACGATCTGATCGCCGACCAGCTTGGCCTTGTCATAGACGTGAAGGGGGCGCGCCTGATCGTAACAGATGAGGTTTGTCACATCGACCAGGGCGTTGATCGGTCGCAACCCGATGGACCTCAGGCGATCCTGGAGCCAGTCGGGCGAGGGACCATTGCGAACGCCCCGGATCAACCGACCGGCAAAGACCGGGCAAAGCTCGGGGGCCTGAAGCTCCACGCGGATCGGGCAGGCGTACTCGCCGGGAACGGACGGGGTCGCATGCGATATCAGTTGTCCCTGTCCGGCGGCGTCGAGATCACGGGCGATGCCGGCGACACCCAGCCAGTCGGGCCGGTTCGGCGTGACTTCAAAATCGATGACCGGTTCAAGGCCGAAGACGTCTGCGGCGGGTGTGCCGACCTTGAGGTCGCTGTCCAGGTCCAGAATGCCGTCTGACTCGCCGTCCAGCTCCAGCTCGGCAGCCGAACACAGCATGCCGTTTGAAACCACCCCGCGCACGGGCCTCTCGACCAGCGTCACGCCCAGCCCGGGCACATAGGCACCAATCGGCGCATAGATGGTCACCAGCCCTGCGCGGGCGTTGGGAGCCCCGCAGACGATCTCCTTCATGCCGTCGATCGTCTCGACCTGGCAGACCTGAAGACGGTCGGCATCAGGATGGCGCGCCGCCGATACGATGCGGGCCACAGAGAAGGGCTTGAGCCGCTCGGTCGGATCGATGACCTCCTCGACTTCCAGCCCGGCCATGGTCATGGCGTCGGCAATCTGGCCGATACTTCGATCAGTCCTCAGGTGCCGTTTGAGCCAGGATAGGGTGAATTTCATTCGCCGGCGTCTCGGATCTTGGCGGAGGCGTCCAGGACCTGGATCATCTGGTCAATGAAGGCGTCAGGTCCCGTGTAGCCAACGGCGAAGAACGAACAGTCCTTGAACAGACAGTTGCGAACCCCGATGGCACCGGTCACCCGGTTCTTGGCCATGGGCATCACCAGCAGGCTGCGCGGATCATCGCCGCGAACGCCAAGATTGCAGCCGTCAAAGTTGACACCGGCCAGGGCCAGAAGAATCGCCGGCCCTTCAATCAGGCAGCCGGTGAAGGTCTTGTTTTCAATGATCGGCTGGCGCGTCGCCACCAGATTGGCCCTGAACACTTCGAACAGGGACAGGGCCACGCCGTCGAAATGATCGACGTTGTAGTCCTGGCAGATGGGGGGCGTGAACCGCTTGGTCTGGGTCATGGGTGTGTCTCAGCTTAGGCCGGCGGCGGCGCTGGGCGCCTGAACGGCCGAGAATCCGAAATGAGAGAGCCAACGCACATCGGCGTCGAACATAGGGCGGAGGTCGGGGATTCCGTATTTCAGCATCGCCAGACGGTCCACGCCCATGCCGAAGGCGAAGCCCTGCCATTCGTTGGGATCCAGGCCGGCGGCACTCAGGACATTTGGGTGCACCATGCCGCAGCCCAGAATCTCCATCCAGTTGTCGCCGACATTGAGTTTGAGCTCGCCGCCCGAGCGGTCACAGCGGATGTCCATCTCGGCGGACGGTTCGGTGAACGGGAAATGGTGCGGGCGGAACCGGGCGTCGACCCCGTCCAGCTCAAAGAAGCGGGCGACGAAGGTTTCCAGGGTCCACTTCAGATGGCCCATGTGGATGTCACGGTCGATCACCAGGCCTTCGACCTGATGGAACATCGGCGTGTGGGTAGCGTCTGAATCCTTACGGAAGGTCCGGCCCGGCGCAATGATGCGGATGGGCGGTTCCTGACCCGTGGCAATCCAGGGCGCGCCGGGTTTGTCGTTGGTCCGATGCATGGTGCGGATCTGGACCGGCGAAGTATGGGTCCGCAGCACCTTGCGCTCACCCGTCTCAGGGTCAGGCTTGAGGAAGAAGGTGTCGTGCATTTCGCGCGCCGGATGGTCGGGTGGGAAATTCAGGGCGGTGAAATTGTGGAAGTCATCCTCGATGTCCGGGCCTTCCGCCACCGCAAACCCCATCTCGGCAAAGATCGAGACGATCTCGTCCGTGGTCTGCATGGTTGGATGAACCGACCCCTTGCGGCGCGGCGGCGCGGGCAGGCTGAGGTCGACGGTTTCGGCAGCCAGTCGCGCGTCCAGCTCGGCGGCTTCCAGCGCCACCTTGCGGTCGGCCAGGGCCGTCATCAGACGATCACGCAGGCCGTTGATCCGGGGGCCCTGAACGCGGCGCTCATCGGGCGATAGAGCACCCATGCCCTTGAGCAGGGCCGTGACCGAGCCTGACTTGCCCAGCGCGGCCACGCGCACCTCTTCGAGCGCGGCGGTGGTTCCCGCAGCGTGGATGGCATTGATGAGGTCAGTTTCGAGCTGGGCGAGATCCGTCATGGCCCGGACCCTCTAGCGGTCCAGAGCGCTTTCGTCACCCACCCAGGTCGAGAATGGCGGGTTCAGTCTTCCAGAACGAAGGAGATCTTCATGTTGACCCGATACTCGCTGATCTTTCCGCCCGAGACGACGACCTTCTGTTCCTGGATCCAGGCGCCCGCGACATTGTTCAGCGTCTTGTCGGCGCGGGCGATGCCCTGCTTGATCGCGTCCTCGAAGCTGACGGTTGAAGAGGCGGTGACTTCAGTGACCTTGGCGACGCTCATGGAGGTTCTCCGGTTGGGGGTGGAAAGACAACGCAAGCGTAGCCTTGCGGTTGCGCCCTTATCAACCAGAGGATCGATTATCCTGGGGTCGGACGGTTCTCGGCGTAGTCGACGACCCACTGAGGCGCGTCGGGTTCCGGCTGGAAGGGCACCCCATCGGCCAGCGCCCAGCGGTGCAGCCAGGAGACGCCATTGGCCCGGGTCCACCCGTCGGCGTGACCGTAGACGGGATGAGACACCGCCTGTTCGAGGGCAACGAAGCGATAGCCGCGCGCGAGGAACAACGCATGGATCGCCGGGTACCAGGCCTGATTCAGGCTGTTGGCATGCAGCAACAGCACCTGTGGCGGCTCGTCACCGCCCGCCAGAAGGGCTGAGTAAGGTTCCACGACATCCAGAACGGCGGCCATGTGGTCGACATAGGCCTGGCCCAGGCGCTGCTGCATGGCGGTGTCGCCCTCGGCCTCGGCGCGACGATAGGCCTGGCCGAACCGCCAGTCCTCGTTGTCGATGGTGACCGGCGCGACGCGATAGCCACGCGCGGCGATCCCGGCCTCCAGAGCGCCCCGCTTCTCAGGGGTCTCGCCGGTAAACAGGAACGGGTGGCGAAACCAGATCAGATCGCGTCCGTGCGCCGCCAGTAGCGGTCGGGTGACGTCATCGCCCCGATCCACGTCGGCCAGATAGGCCTCTGGCGTGGTGCGGTGGATGTTGATGTGGCTGAAGGTGTGGTTGCCCAGATCGAGGCCTGCGTCGAGCCAGAGCGTCAGGATGCCCGGCAAGGCCTGCTCACGGATCTCGTCACACATCCGTCCCTCGTTGACGAAGGCGGTCGCATGGGTATCGAGCGGGGCCAGCATCGTCAGGAAATCGGTCGTCAGCCGACGGACATTGGCCGGATCACAAAGGTCATCGGGCGTGGTCTGAAACGGCAGGTCGTCAAAGGTCACCGCGACGCTGCGGGTCTGGCTGAACGACGGCCCGGCCAACAGGATGAAGGCGACCGCAACAAGACAGGACAGGCGCATGGTTTCTCCCGGGGTGAGGCGGGAACCCTAGCCCAGGCTGCAAACGAAAACCGCCCGGTCCGGCAGCCGGAACGGGCGGTCTGTTGTCGCAGGTCGTGCGGCGCTTACTTGAGCGCGGCGTTGACCTTGTCGGCGATGGCCTTGAAGGCGGCGCTGTCGGCAGCGGCGGCGGCCAGAACCTTGCGGTCCATCTCGATGCCGGCCTTGTTCAGGCCGTGGATGAACTGCGAATAGGTCATGCCGTGTTCGCGGGCGGCGGCGTTGATGCGCTGGATCCACAGGGCGCGGAA